>JAXMFZ010000003.1:0-242492 GCA_046347515.1 Gammaproteobacteria bacterium
GCCGAGCCGCTGACGGCGTTAGTGGAGCCGACGGAAGGGATGACGCTGGAAGCGGCGGAAGCGGCGCTCATCCGCCAGGCGCTGGCGCGCGCCGGCGGCAATGTTTCGGAGGCTGCGCGCCAGCTCGGTGTCACCCGCATGACGCTGCGCTACCGGATGCAGAAATACGCCATCGCGGCGCGCTGAGTCTCAGGCACGGGCGCGTTGGCCGAACAGCACTTTGCGCGCTTCTTCGGAAACCGTTGGGTTTTGATTGCGCAGTTCCTGGCCGATGGCGTGGCCGCGCTGTACCGCCGGGCGCGCTTTGAGCGCCTCGAACCAGCGTTTGAGGTGGGGAAAGTCATCCAGGTTCTGGCCTTGGCGTTCGTGCGGGGCCACCCACGGCCAACACGCCATGTCGGCGATGGAATAAGCACCGGCCAGGCATTCGCGGTCCGCCAAGCGTTTGTTCATCACCCCATAGAGCCGATTCACTTCATTGGTATAGCGGTCGATGGCGTAGGGGATGGGTTCCGGTGCGTACTGGCGGAAGTGATGCGCTTGGCCGGCCATCGGCCCGAGCCCGCCCATCTGCCAATAAAGCCACTTCAGCACTTCGTACCTGCCGCGCGTGTCCACGGGCATGAACCGTCCATGTTTTTCGGCTAAATATTGCATGATTGCGCCAGATTCGAAAATTTCGATCGGCGCGCCGCCGTCTGCCGGGTCGGGATCGACGATGGCGGGCATGCGGTTATTAGGGGCGATCTTGAGAAAATCGGGCTTGAATTGATCGCCCTTGGTGATGTTCACCAGCTTGAGTTCATAGGGGACACCCAGCTCTTCCAGCAAGATGGTGATTTTCCAGCCGTTGGGGGTAGGCCAGTAGTAGAGATCAAGTGCTTTGCTCATGGCGAGGCTCCGTGGCGAGGAATAGAGAGGGGAACGGCATGACGCCGATCATGAGGGGTTTGCGCTTTTCATTTTCCGCTCTAAGGCCTCGTAGTCAATGGGTTCGCCGTGCAATAACTGGATGCGGCTGGTTTCCATCGCTTTTATGATCCAGCTCAGGGCCTCGTTGTAAGGGGTGGGGATGCCGAGCGCGCGGCCCTCGCGCACGATGGCGCCGTTCAGCGCGTCGATCTCGGTGCGTTTGCCGGCTTCCATGTGCTGGAGCATCGAGGGTTTGTTGAACTTGATCTTGCAGAACGCCTTGATCGTTGGTAGCGGGTCGGGTTCGGTAATGGCGATGTTCTTGGCGCGGATGATGGCGAGGGCTTCTTCGATGATTTTGGTTTGCAAGGCATCGGCGGCAGGCACGCGCGCGAGTTCGCCGACCCGGAGCCCGGTCGCGGCGCAGATCGGATTGATCGCGCAGTTGTGGATGAACTTGCTCCAGATATAACCGATGATGTTGTCCACGGTTTCGGGTTTGAAGCCCGCTGCCGCGAGCATCTCGTGCAGTTGCGCGACCCGCGCCGAGCGGCTGCCGTCGAGTTCTCCCAGCCAAGTCGGGCCGGCGTGGGTGTGGCTGGCGTGCCCAGGGCCGCGCAGCGCGCCGCTGTGATAGCTCAAACCACCGAGCACGCGCGTTTTACCGAGAGCTTCGATCAGGATTTCGAGGTTACCCACGCCATTTTGCAGGGTGATGGCGTAGCCATCAGGTTTGAGGCTTTGCGCGCGGCCGCGGCCGCGGCCTGGGTGGGGTGGTGTCGGTCTGGATAGACGCGGCGTCGGCCCAGCCGGTGTCGGGGTCGGTAGTGGCGGGAACTTGGATGGTGAGGTCGCCGGTAATGCCATCCAGGCGCAAGCCGTTGCGGTTGATGGCCTCGACGTGCTCGCGGCGGATATCGACCAGGGTGACGTCAAAGCCTTTCTTGGCCAACAGGCCACCGTAAATGCCGCCCATTGCGCCGGCGCCGATGATGCATAATCGCATGGATGGGTGCCCTTCGCTGATAAATTTCCTCAGCATGGTATCCGGCGTGGAGATTATCCCAGCGCGCAGGAGGCGGGGCGGCTTTGCAAAACTTTACCGCTTCTTTATGAATCGACCGGCGCGCTACGCTATGCTGATTGTCAACAAAATTTTTTGATAACTGACTGGCTGGAGGGACTCACTCGGTGGCTGCGATCATTACCCTCAAGTCCGGGCAGCGCATTTTATACGGTCAGCAAGAGCGTTGGCTATAGGGTAGCTCGAGAACGCACGCCAATGCGCAGGACGATGTGCTGCTTGTGCAATATCTGTTACGCGAGCGCTATCAGAAATTAAAATCAATAAACCGCTTGGTGCAACCCTACAAGTCGACGGAATCTTCGGCCAACAGACATTACTGGATATTGTTCCATGAATGGCGGCGGGTCGAAGCCAAACGGCTGAGGGCGATACGGCGGATCGATTGGGCTATCACGACTGGCCTGGGCCTGCGCATCGACGTTTATGTAACGCTGACCAGTAACAGGGTCTCAGAACCTGGCTGAGCGTCCAGTATCCGGCGGTGTGACACACGCGCAACGCATTGAAAACGAATGCGCTGACTTCCGCTTCATCGATCAGCGGAGATTTCGGCATCGCCGGCAAGTGACCGAGCCCGATAAGACGGCAGGACGCTTTGCAAAACCCAGCGCTTTCTATGGAGAGATCACGCTGCGCAAATTCTGAAAGCGAGCCGGCCTATTCCTTGCGGTCGCTCTTGGGTTTATAAGCAATATAAGCGGAAACACCGGCATTGTCGGCGGGTTCTCCGTCGCGCGGATTTTGCTAATGCCTTCTTGCTCGACTTCATCGATGCGGATCACCGCAGGCATCGGTAAGAACGTGCGCTTGACGCCGGTGAACTCGCTGCGCAAGCGCTCCTCGCTGGGATCGACCACGAGCGCGGTTTTCTCTCCGAACACCAATTCCTCGACTTCCACGAAACCGTACAGATTGCCCTGAGAAACGCTGTGGGCGTAGAGCTCGAACACTTTGCCCTGATTCAGGAACAATACTTTGTAGGTGGTTTTTCTTGCGCCTGTCAGTCATGGGGCTGTCATCTCTTGCGTGTTTGAAAGATGCGTTCGCGGGATTTGCCGAGACCGCGTTGGCGGTAACCGTCAAGCCTTCGCTAGGTGGCGAGTACGAGGGTGTGGCGGGCGAGGTCGGGGTAGCCCTGCGAAGTCACGTAGCCGATGGAGCTGCGCTTCATGAAATCGAACACCGACAGCGGCGACACCGTGCGCGCCGCGCCCGAGGTGGGCAGCACGGCGTTCGGGCCGAGCACGAAGTTACCGAGCACCAGCGGCGAGTGTTCGCCGAGCAGGATTTCGCCGGCATGCTGGATCGCGCCGAGGTGGGCGAATGGCTCCGCGCCAAGGATTTCCAGGTGTTCCGGCGCGTAATCGTTGACGAAGGTAATGGCGGCTTCCATGTCCGGTGCGAGCACCACGCCGCCGCGCGGCCCGCCCAGCACGGCAGAGGAAAAACCGACGCGCTGCGGCCCCATCTGGCGCCAGAATTCGGGAATCGCGGTGCGCGCCGTATCGGCGACGGTACGGCTGTCGGTGACGAGGAAGGCGGATGAGTCGGGGCCGTGTTCTGATTCGATGATTAGATCGAGCGCGGCGATGCGGCCGTCGGCGCTGGCGTCGGCGAGGACGATGGATTCGCTCGGCCCTGCGGGAATGCCCGGATCGATGCGGTCAGACAACAGGCGTTTGGCGGCGACCACGTAGGGACTCCCTGGGCCGACGATTTTATCGACTTTGGGCACGGTTTGGGTGCCGTAGGCGACCGCTGCCACCGCCTGCGCGCCGCCGACTTTGTAGACTTCGGCCACGCCGGCGATCTTGGCCGCGACCAGGGTGGCGTCGTCGAAGCCGCCATCCGCGCCCGGGGGGGTGACGATGATGATCCTCGGTACCCCGGCGACTACGGCTGGCACGGTGGTCATCATGACCACGCTTGGAAACGCACCCTTGCCGCGTGGTACGTAACAGGCGACGGAGGGGATGGGCGTATAGCGCTCACCGGCGAAGGCGCCTGGGCGGATTTCGTTCATCCACATCGCCTCCGGTTTCTGCACCTGGTGGAAGCGGCGGATATTATCGACCGCGTATTCGATGGCGCCGACCACATCGGCATCGAGCGTCGCGAAGGCTTTGGCGAAATCGGCTTCACCGGCGCGCAGGGTGTCGGCGGTAATGTCGGCCTTGTCGAATTGTTTGGCAAAACGCACCAGCGCGGCATCGCCTTCGACGCGCACGGCTTCGATGATGGGCTTTACCGCATCGAGGAATGGCGTGAGATCGGATTCGGCGCGTTGCAAGAGCGCGGCGCGTTGGCTGGGTTGCAGTTTGTCTAGCTCATGGAAACTGACGGATGGGTGCATGACGTTGCTAGGCCTCGGTGCTGGGGCGATAGTCGTGGGTTCCGCGCGATCTCCCAGAGATGATGTCTACCGCGGAAATAAACCGCTCAAGCCGATACCCTGAGTTCGTGCATCATGCGCACCGCACCCTCGCGGCCATAGTAATAGCCGGGAATGAACTGGGTTTCGCGGAAGCCGAGCGCGCGGTAAAAGGCGCGCGCCCTCGGGTTGGTGGCGCGCACTTCCAGATGGATACGGGCGATGCCCGCTACGCGCGCCGACTTTTCCAGCCAGGCCACCATGGCGCGCCCCAAGCCCTGGCGTTGATGCGAGGGGCGCACCGCGAGCAGCAACAGATGGGCGTCCTCGGCGAGAAAATGCATGATCGCGAAACCGATGATACCGACTCGCCCGCGCGCGATCAGCACGATGCTGTCTACGCATAGCACTTGCTGCATCACGCGCGCCGGCGTCCAGCGCCACTCCAGGCCGGCCTCGATCAGATAGCGCGACATGGTGGCGATCGGTTCGGCGTCGCCGCGGTTACCCAACTCGAATTTGATTGCGCTGGTCATGGTTTACTTCCATTCTCGCCATCTCGGCGGCCCGCGCAAAGTGGCTTCGTCGGGGGATAAAGTCCGATGGTGCCAGCCCGCGTGCCACCTGGATCTGGGCAAAACGCTCGAAGCGCTCCTGCTCGACGGTGGCGGGGGCGATGTCATCGGCGATGTTGGATGGGATGACGACCACGCCGTCGGCGTCGCCGACCAGGATGTCACCCGGCAATACCGCGACGCCGCCGCAGGCGATGGGTTGTTGCACGGCGATGGCGTGATGGCGGGTAAGAGAGGCGGGCGCCGCGGCGCCCGCGCAAAAAATCGGAAAGTCGAATTGCGCCAGCGCCCCGGCGTCGCGCATCGGGCCGTCGGCCACCAGCGCCGTCACGCCGCGCGTCTGCAAGCGCTTGACCAGAATGTCGCCGGCCATGCCGGCGCGCGTTTCGCCACGACAGTCCATGATGAGCACATGGCCCGGCGGTGTGCCTTCGATCGCCTGGCGTTGCGGAAACTCGGGGTGGCCGCGGATCTCCCAGCGCGTGATGTCCTCGCGCATCGGGATATGGCGCAGCGTGAACGCCGGCCCGACGAAGCGCGCGGCGGACGGATTGAGTGCCCGCACGCCGGCGATGAAGACGCTGTGAATGCCGCGCTTTCTGAGTTGCACGGTCAGACTCGCGGTGCTCGCCTGGGCGAGCAGGGCGCGGGTTTCATCTTTCAGCGGCTGGGGTGGATAGAGCAACATAAGGATTGGCCGGGCCTGCGTCGGGTGCATTCGTTGATGAGCCTGCTAGGCTATTAGGATAGCAGCAACCGAGCTGAACTGAGAGGAGCCAACATGAAAATCACCGCTATCGAAACCATCCAACTCGACGAGTTCCCCAACCTCATTTGGGTACACGTCCACACCGACCAGGGGCTGATCGGCCTGGGCGAGTCGTTCTTCGGCGCCGATGCGACCGCCGCCTACATCCATGAGACCGCCGCGCCGTGGCTGCTCGGCAAAGACCCGCTGCGCATCGATCAGCATTCCTACAAGCTGATGAACGGTTATCTGGGGTTTTCCAGCGCCGGCGCGGAAATGCGCGGCGCCTCCGCGCTCGATATCGCGCTCTGGGACCTCTTCGGCCAGTCCGCCAATCAACCCATTCACCAGATGTTGGGTGGGTTGAGCCGTGAACGCATCCGCACTTACAACACCTGCGCGGGCTACCGCTATGTGCGCCAGGGCAAGGGCCAGGTGATCAACAACTGGGGCCTGGATGCCAAGCAGGGCCCGTATGAAGATTTGGATGCCTTTCTCCATCGTGCCGACGAACTCGCCCAGAGCCTGCTCGAACAAGGCATCACCGGCATGAAGATCTGGCCCTTCGATCCACCCGCCGAGGCGTCGAACGGTACCTATATCTCGCCGCAGGAACTCGACCAGGCGCTCACCCCGTTTCGCAAGATTCGCCAGGCCGTGGGCGACAAAATGGACATCATGGTGGAGTTCCATTCGCTATGGAACCTGCCTGCCGCCAAGCGCATCTTCAAGGCGCTCGAACCGCTCGATCCGTTTTGGTTCGAAGACCCGATCAAAATGCATAATCTTGATTCGCTCGCCGAACTCGCCGCCAGCACTCGAGTGCCGATTACCGCCAGCGAGACCCTGGCCGGACGTCCGGCGTTCCGTGAGCTGATGGCCAAGCATGCGGTCGGCGTCGTGATGCTGGATCTGGCCTGGGTGGGCGGGATTTCAGAGGCCAAGAAAATCGCGACCATGGCCGAAGCTCACCACTTGCCTGTCGCGCCGCACGATTGCACCGGGCCGGTAGTGCTGACCGCCTCCTGCCATTTGTCATTGAATGCACCCAACGCCCTCATCCAAGAGTCGGTGCGGGCATTCTATACGGGTTGGTACCAGGAACTCGTTACCGCATTGCCGCGCATCGAGGGCGGCTATGTCTATCCCATGCAGGGCGCGGGATTGGGAACGAAGTTGCAGCCGGAGGTGTTGAAGCGGAAGGATGCGACGATCAGACGTTCGGCGTTGTGAAGTCCCCCCTGACCCCCCTTTGCTAAAGGGGGGTTGAGCGCGGCGAGCGGGGGGATTTGGCAAAAAGATGGTGAAACCGGGGGCAATTACTCGTCGTTGGTCGGGCCGATCGCCAGCAGCCACAGCTTGGTGAAGTTGGCAAGCTGCACGGCATTCAACTGGTTGGCCTTGAGCGCATAGTAAATCTGCGACTGGCCAGGCACTTCCTCGTCGCCGCTGCCGATCTGGTCGGTGTCGTAGTAATAAATTCGTCCGAGCAGCGCCGGCACGTTCTTGTCTTCGGCGAAAAACGGATCCTCCTTGCCGTCGCCGAAAAACGCCTCATCTACCGGTTTGCCAGCGTGTTGCGCTTCGTTGTAGCGCAAGTTGAAGTCGTAATAACCGTTGTAGTCTTTTTCCTGTCCATCTTCGGCCTTGAATTTGCCCGTTTCTTCAACGAAGCGGATCGAGCCGGTGATGATGTCCTCGACCGGTTTGCCGTCGAGGGTGTATTTCATCGAGATGCCCTCGGTCAGCCAGTTGCTGGAGGCGTAATCGAAATCAAGGCTGCCGCCCACGGTCACTTCGGTGAGCGTCGGCCATGGGCCGGCGGCAAGCTTCAAATCCTCGAAGCGCATGATGTCAGGATTTTGCACCGTAAGCTTGACGGTTTTGCCGCCGATATTGCGGGTATATTCCTTGGCGATTTTGGCGGCTTCTTTAAAGCGCTGGAACCAGCCTTTGGTTTTCGGCTGCTTGCCCTGGATTGCGCCGTCGAAATAGTTGTCCTTGGCCAGGCCCTGCACCGCGGTGAGCATGGTGATTTGCAGGCGTTGCGCGTCGGGAATCTCGACCTTGGGCGTGCCGCGCAACAGGTATTTGCCTTGGCTGTCGATTCCCATCACCCCTTTCATCTGCGCGACGTGTTTGGTCTGCGCTACGTTCTTGGGGTTATGCGCGAGCAGCTTGACGTTGTACTCGATCTGGGTTTGCGGGGTACGCTGGCTGGTGCCATCCAGGCTGAGGAAGTCGGCAATATTGAGCTTGTACTGATAAAGATCGACTTTCGGCTCGTTGCCGGCGGGTTTGCCGCAGATTGAAGTGGATCGTCATTTCGCCTTTGATGGCGTTATCTTTGGTGATTGCCTCCAGCCCCGGCTGGGGCTGCTGGGCGAAGCTGGTGGAATTGGCGGCGACCAGCGAAACGCCGGCTGCGAGGCTGGATTTACAAAACGGCTTAACGTGCATGGCATAACTCCATCGGAAGGGCGAACATCGATGGATTGTACCATTGTCCATGGGTTACGCGGTTCAGGATCGCGCCGCGCGCGCCGCCGAGTCGCCGGCGAGCTTCCCGAACACGGCTCCTGACATCAGCCCGGTGCCGCCCGGATAGTTGAAATAAAACAGTCCGCCGACCAGTTCGCCCGCCGCGTAAAGGCCGGGTATCGGCTGTAAGTCGCTGTCCAGCACCTGGGCATTGCGGTCGATGCGCAGCCCGCCAAAGGTAAAGGTGATGCCGCAAGTGACCTGGTACGCCTCGAACGGCGGCGTATCGAGGGTATTGGCCCAGTTCGACTTCGGGATGGCGAGGCCGACGGCGGCACGCCCGTCCTTGACGTTCGGATTGAACGGGATGTCTTGGCGCACGGCGGCGTTGTAGTCGCGCACGGTGTTGAGGAACCCGCGCTGATCCACGCCCTCCAGCTTGGCAGCAAGTTCGTCCAGGCGGTCGGCGCTGACCTTGGTGATCTGGCGGATGCGGTATTCATCGCGCAATAAATGGCGCACTTTGCCGTCGAACACTTGCCAGGCGAACTGTTGAGGCTGTTTGAGGATGTCGTGGCCGTACTTGGCATAAGTGTAATTGCGGAAGTCCGCGCCTTCGTCCACGAAGCGCTCGCCGCGCGCGTTGACCATGATGCCGAACGGATAGCTGTGTTTCTGAAAGCCATCGCCCACCGTAAGGTCGCCGAATTCCGGCGCGTTGCGATCCCAACCCACGGCGTGGCTGCCCGACCAGTGGCCATAAGGCGCGGCGCCGATCTCCAGCGCCATACGGATGCCGTCGCCGGTGTTGAAGCGGGTGCCGCGCACCTTGGCGAGTTCCCAGCCCGGCCCCAGATAACGGGCGCGCATCTCGGCGTTGGCCTCGAAGCCGCCGCAGGCGAGCAGTACGGCATGGCTGTGAAACTCGTGGATTTGTTGCGCGGATTTGACCCGTACCCCGCCCACCCGTAAGCCGTCATAGAGCAGGCCGAGCACGCGCGCGCCATAACAAATCTCGACCCCATGGCGCTGGGCGATGGCGGTATGGCCGTCGATCAGCCCCGGCCCGCCGCCCCAGAATTCGACGGTGAGCCCGCCCCAGAACTTGAACCGGCCATCGATCTTGAACGCCTGGCGCCCGTAAATGGGCGCAAAACGCAGGCCCTTGGCGCGCAGCCATTGCATGGTCGGGAAGCTTTGGGTGACCAGGATTTCCGCCAAATCGGGATCGCTGCGATCCTGGGTGACGCGCGCCAGGTCGTCGAAGAATTGTTCCTGTGGATACGCGCCAAAATCGGTGTTGGCGATTTCCTGATCGGTCAAGTCGGGCATGATGGCGCGCAAATCCTCCACGCCGCGATAAGCAAAGCGCACCGCGCCGGCGGTGAAGCGGCTGTTGCCGCCGCTCTCGGCTTGCGGCGCGCGTTCCAGCATCAGCACCTTGGCGCCTTGTTCGGCGGCGGCGTGGGCCGCACAGAACGCGGCGTTTCCGGCGCCGACCACGATCACATCATATTGCGGGGACATGTTGGATTCTCGCCTAGCAATGGAATGATTCCGTCAATCTTGCCGCGTATCATGGGTTCCGAAGGCGGCGCGGCGGCCCGTTTGCCCATGAAAACCTTGGCATACTTTCGGCCTATTCAAAACTATCCTGGAAGATGGCATTGCCGGCAGACCCATTCACGGTGAGGGTGAAGGTCTGCGCCGCCGAGGTGTCTACCCCGCCGTTGGCGGTGCCACCGTTGTCTTTGATGACGAGGCTAATCGTGGCCGTGCCGTTGGCGTTGGTCGCCGAAGTGTAGCTGAGCGTGCCGGTGGGACTCAACGCTGGGGCGACCGAGAACAGCGCGATGTTGGTGTTATTAGTGACTTGGAAGCTCAGGGTTTGGCTCGCTTCGTTGGGCGGGCCTTTGCTGAGCGCGGTCGCCCAGTTGGCGATGCTCTGCGGCCCCGCGTTGATATTGACCGTCTGATTCGGGCCTTTGGTGAAGCTGGGCGCGTCGTTGACAGGGTTAACGGTGATGGTGAAGGTCTGCACGGCAGACGTGTCCACGCCGCCGTTGACGGTGCCGCCGTTGTCCTTGATCACCAGGCTGATCGTGGCGCTGCCGTTGGCGTTGGCGGCGGGGGTGTAAGTGAGCGTGCCGGTGGGACTGACGGCGGGCAACACCGAGAACAAGGCGGCGTTGGTATTGCCAGTGACCTGGAAGCTCAGGGTTTGGCCCGCCTCATCAGCCGGGCCGGCGCTCAAGGCCGTGGCCCAGTTGGGGAGGCTCTGCGCCCCGGCGTCTTCGTTGACGGCTGGATTCGGCCCTTTGGTGAAGCTCGGGGCGTCGTTCACCGCGGTGATGCTGGTGACCACTCCAGGCTCGTGCTACTGAACCCGCCAAAGCCGCCGACGCTGCCAGCGATGTTGCGGCCCGTGCCGGCGCTGAAGCCGCCCGTGCCGTCCCAGAGGCGCACGCTGAGGTTGCCGGGTGCGCCGTTGAAGTTGGCGGCAGGGAGAAACCGCAGCCGCTGGGTGGGGCTCAAAATCGTGGCGTTGCTGTTGCTGAGCGCGGTAGCGATCGCGGTCCAGGTCACGCCATTGGGGCTCGATTGCCACACGCCTTGGGCGGCGACGGCGGCGTTGCCGACCAGGGCAATCCCCGCGAAGGCGTTGCCGGGGTCGCTGTAACGGCTCAGAAACAGACTGCTCACGGTGGCGCCGGGCGGATTGGCGGCATCCTCCAAGACAGCGGTAAGCGTCACCGGGCCGCTGCCGGTCACGATGGGCGCGGTGTTGGCGCCGCCAAACACCACATAGCTCGCGCCGGAGAAGCTGCCGTTGGGGGCGCCAGGGGCGCCGATCAGCAGATCCGCCACCCCGTCGCCGTTCACATCCCCCAGCCCCCTCACCGCGAAGCCCGAGAAGTCACCCGCGGCCACGCCGCTCAGCTTGAAGCCGTTCGTACCGTTCAGGGCGGAGAGTGGCAAGCCCGCCGTGCCGAGCGCGCTGAGCGTGCTCGAGCCAAACACCACGTAGCTCGCGCCGGAGTAGCTGCCGTTGGGGTTTGCGCGGAAGGCGCCGATGAGGAGATCGGCCACCCCATCGCCGTTGACATCGCCCAACCCGCTCACCGCGAAGCCTGAGCATCACCCGCCGCCACGCCGCTCAGCTTGAAGCCGTTCGTACCGTTCAGAGCGGAGAGTGGCAAGCCCGCCGTGCCCAGCGCGCTCAGCGTGCTGGAGCCAAACACCACGTAGCTCGCGCCGGAGTCGCTGCCGTTGGGTTTGCGCGGAAGGCGCCGATCAGGAGATCGGCCACCCCGTCGCCGTTGACATCGCCCAACCCGCTCACCGCGCCGCCCGAGAGGTCATCCGCCGCCACCCCGCTGAGCTTGAAACCGTTCGTGCCGTTCAAGGCCGAGAGTGGCAGGCCCGCCGTGCCGAGCGCGCTCGGCGTGCTCGAGCCAAACACCACGTAGCTCGCGCCGGAGTAGCTGCCGTTGGGGTCGGCGTTGAGGGCGCCGATGAGGAGATCGGCCACCCCGTCGCCGCTGACATCGCCCAACCGCTCACCGCGAAGCCTGAGTCATCACCCGCCGCCACGCCGCTCAGCTTGAAGCCGTTCGTACCGTTCAGGGCGGAGAGTGGCAAGCCCGCCGTGCCGAGCGCGCTCAGCGTGCTCGAGCCAAACACCACGTAGCTCGCGCCAGAGTCGCTGCCGTTGGGATCGGCGCCGTCAGCGCCGATGAGGAGATCGGCCCGCCCGTCGCCATTGACATCGCCAAGCCTGTTCACCGCACGGCCCGAGAAGTCATAGGCCGCCACCCCGCTCAGCTTGAAGCCGTTCGTACCGTTCAGAGCGGAGAGTGGCAAGCCCGCCGTGCCCAGCGCGCTCAGCGTGCTGGAGCCAAACACCACGTAGCTCGCGCCGGAGTAGCTGCCGTTGGGGTTTGCGCGGAAGGCGCTGATGAGGAGATCGGCCCGCCCATCGCCGTTGACATCCCCGAGCCCGCTCACCGCGATACCGGAGAAGTCACCCGCCGCCGCGCCGCTGATCTTGAAACCGTTCGTGCCGTTCAGGGCCGAGAGCGGCAAGCCGGCAGTGCCGAGCGTGCTCAGCGTGCTCGAGCCAAACACCACATAGCTCGCGCCAGAGTCGCTGCCGTTGGGATCGGCGAGGTAAGCGCCGATGAGGAGGTCGGCCACCCCATCGCCGTTCACATCCCCCAACTCGCTCACCGCACGGCCCGAGCGGTCACCCGCCGCCACGCCGCTCAGCTTGAAGCCGTTCACGCCGTTCAGGGCGGAGAGTTCCAGTACCTGGCCCCAGGCGTGCGGTGTACTGCCCAGGGCGGCGAGCACGGCGCTGGTGAGGAGGGTGCGGCGGGGGTGAAGACGCGGTGCGGGACATGGGGTTATCCTCTTAGGGCGGTTGTTTGCTCACGGGGTTAAGCCATTATCGACGGAAGGCGAAACCAATGCCGAAAGAAGGAATAGCCTCGGTGACGCGGCAGTTTACATCGAAATCCCCTCGGCGCTAAAGAAGAAATATGGGGGGTAATGCAAGCCTTGTCGGTGGGTTCCCGTAGCCAGCGCTCCAGATCGGCACGCCCGCTGAAATCCAGAAGCGCCTCGGCCAAGGCTTCGATGTGCGCGAGGCTCAAAGCGATAGCGCCGAGCGTCGGCGGGAGACTCGCCGAGCAGCCCAAACAGCAGGCTCGGCAAGATTTGAAACAGCCGATAGAACAGATTGTCGATTTTCATCGGTGCCGTTGATACCGCACCGCGCTCGGTATTTCTTGACGCGCTACTCGAAACTGTTCTGGAAGATCAAACCGGGGGTCGCTGCCCCGACAGTGATCGTGAAGGTCTGCGCCGCCGAGGTGTCCACCCCGCCGTCGGCGGTGCCGCCATTATCTTTGATCACCAGGCTGATGGTGGCCGTACCGTTGGCGTTGGTCGCCGGAGTGTAGGCTGAGCGTGCCGGTTGGACTCACGGCGGGGGCGACCGCGAACAGCTCGGCGTTGTTGTTATTGGTGACTTGGAAGCCCAGGGTTTGGCTGGCTTCATTAGCGGGGCCTTTGCTGAGCGCGGTCGCCCAGTTGGCGACGCTCTGCGCTCCGGCGTTGACAGCGACGGTTTGATTGGGGCCTTTGGTGAAACTCGGCGCGTCGTTGACGGGGTCGACCGTGATCGTGAGGGTCTGCGGGGCGCTGGTGTCCACACCACCGTTGGCGATGCCGCCCGAGTCCTTCACCCGCACCTGGAAGGTCGAAGAACCGTTGGCGTTGGCGGCGGGGGTGTAGGTGAGCGTGCCGTCGGAGCTGACGGCGGGCGGCACCGAGAACAGCGCGGGGTTGCTGATGGCGCTGAGGGGGATAAAGGCTACCGTTTGGCTCGCTTCATCATTACCGCCACCTGGGCCCAAGAACGTAATAAAGATGAACTCGGACACCGCCCCCGCGTCTTCGAGCACCGAAGAGGGGTTGAGGGCAGTGAATTGGGGGGCATCATTGACGGGGGTGACGTTGGTATCCAGCGCCAGAACGGTGGGAGTGAAACTGCTAAAGCCGCTGGTGCTAGCCGTGATGTCACGGCCCGTGCCCACCGTGAAGCCACCCGTGCCGTCCCACAGCCGCACGCTGAGGCTACCTGGGGCGCCGTTTAAGTTTACGCCAGGTACAAAGCGCAGGCGATGAGTAGGACTCAAGAGCGTGGCATTGCTGTCGCTGAGATCGGTTGGAAGCGAGGTCCAGGTCGTGCCATTGGGGCTCGACTGCCAGTCACCTTCGATGACAGGATTGCCGACCACCGCAACCCCCGCGAAGGCGTTGCTGGGGGCGCTGTAACGGCTCTGGAATAAACTGCTGACGGTGGCGCCGGGCGGATTGGCGGCATCTTCCAGCACGGCGGCGAGGGTGGCTGGGCCGCTGCCGGTCACGGTTGGCGCGGTGACAGCGCCGCCAAACACCACATAGCTCGCGCCAAACTTGCGAGGCTGCGGGTCGCCGACGGGATCGGCGAAGGGTGCGCCGATGAAAAGATCGGCCCGCCCGTCGCCATTAAAATCGCCCAGCCCGCTCACCGCAAAACCCGATTGGTCAAACGCCTGCGCGCCACTGAGTTTGAAGCCTTTGGCGCCATTCAAGGCCGACAGTTGCAGACCCGCCGTCCCGAGCGTGCTGAGTGTGCTTGAGCCAAACACCACGTAGCTCGCACCCGAGCTGGCGCCGCTGGGGGAGGCATAGGGGGCGCCGATGAGAAGATCCGCCCGCCCATCGCCGTTGACATCTCCGAGCCCGCTCACCGCGCGGCCCGACTGGTTACCTGGCCCCTCTCCGCTGATCTTAAAGCCGTTCGCGCCGTTCAAGGCCGAGAGTTGCAGACCCGCCGTACCCAGCGTGCTGAGCGTGCTCGAGCCAAACACCACGTAGCTAGCGCCGGAGCTGGCGCCGTTGGGGGAAGCATAAGGGGCACCGATGAGAAGATCCGCCCGCCCGTCGCCGTTGACATCTCCCAGCCTGCTCACCGCACCCGAGCCACCGCTGATCTTAAAGCCGTTGGCGCCGTTGAGGGCGGAGAGTTGCAGGCCCGCCGCACCCAGCGTGCTGAGCGTGCTTGAGCCAAACACCACCTAGCTCGTACCGGTGCCAGCGACGAGGAGATCGGCCCGCCCGTCGCCGTTGACATCCCCGAGCCCGCTCACCGCGATGCCCGAGCGGTCACTCGCTGCCACGCCGCTGATCTTAAAGCCATTGGCGCCGTTCAAGGCCGAGAGTTGCAGCACCCCGCCCGCGCCGAGAGCGGTCCCGCCAAAGACCACATAGCTCGCGCCGGATTGGCTGCCGTTGGGAGATGCGGCGGGCGCGCCGATGAGGAGATCGGCCACCCCGTCACCATTGACATCTCCTAGCCCGCTCACTGCGCGGCCTGCTTGGTCAAGCGACAATGCGCCGTTGATCTGAAAGCCCCTCACGCCATCAAGCCCCCCGAGGAAGAACGATCCGCTCGCACCGAGATTACTTTTTCCAAACACCACGTAGCTCGCACCGGAGTAGATGCCGTTGGCGGATGCGAAGGGCGCGCCGATGATGAGATCGTCCAGCCCGTCGCCGTTGACATCCTCAAGCCCACTTACCGCCCAGCCGGAATTGTCACCGCTCGCCACGCCGCTGAGTTGAAAGCCATTGGCGCCGTTGAGCACGGCGAGTGAGCTCACCCCGCCAGCGACGAGCGCAGTCGAACCAAACACCACGTAGCTCGAGCCGGATTGGCTGCCGCCGGAGGAGGCGAAGGGCGCGCCGATGAGAAGATCATCCCGCCCGTCGCCATTGACATCACCAAGCCCGCTCACTGCACGGCCCGATTGGTCATTCTCCGAATTGCCGTTGATCTTGAAGCCGTTCGCGCCGTTCAGGGCGGAGAGTTGCGCCTGACCCCAGGCATGGGGCGCACCGCCCAAGGCGGCGAGTACGGCGGTGGTGAGCAGGGCGCGGCGAGGGGTGAAGACGCGGTTGCGGGGCATATACTCTCCTGCTTATTTTTTTCTCGGCCAGCTTACGCCTTTCTTGGACAAACACCAGCACATCTCGAAAAAAAGACCGCCGCATCGGGCGCGGCGGTGGGCTTCTCTTGCAGGTGCTACTCGAAGCTATCCTGGAAAATGAAACCAGGCGATACCGCACCAACCGTGATCGTGAAGCTCTGCGCCGCCGAGGTATCCACCCCGCCGTTGGCCGTGCCGCCATTGTCTTTGATCACCAGGCTGAGGGTGGCCGTACCGTTGGCGTTGGCCGCCGGGGTGTAGCTCAGCGTGCCGGTCGGATTCACCGCAGGGGCGACCGCGAACAGCGCCGCGTTGCTGTTAGCGGTGATCTGGAAGCTCAACGTCTGCCCCACCTCGTTGGCCGGGCCACGGCTGAGGTTGGTCGCCCAGGTGGCGACGCTCTGCGGCCCGGCGTTGACAGCGACCGTCTGGTTCGGGCCTTTGGTGAAGCTCGGGGGTCGTTGACGGCAAGGACCGTAATCGTGAAAGTCTGCGGGGCCGAGGTATCGACGCCACCGTTGGTGGTGCCGCCGTTGTCTTTGATGACGAGGCTGATCGTGGCGCTGCCGTTGGCGTTGGCAGCGGGGGTGTAGCTGAGCGTGCCGCTCGGACTCACGGCGGGGGCGACGGCGAAGAGTGCGGCGTTGGTATTGCCAGTCGCCTGGAAGCTCAGCGTCTGCCCCACCTCGTTGACCGGGCCTCGGCTGAGGTTGGTCGCCCAGGTGGACACCGTTTGCACCCCGGCGTCTTCATTGTCGGTCTGATTCGGCCCCTTCGTGAAACTGGGAACGTCGTTCACCGCCGTGACGCTGGTTTGCAGGGTCAACGTGGCGCTGCTGAACCCGCCGATGCCGCCGATGCTCGCGCTGATGTCGCGTCCCGTCCCCGCGCTGAACCCGCCCGTGCCATCCCACAGCCGCACGCTGAGGCTGCCCGGCGCGCCGTTGAAGTTCGCCGCCGGCGAAAGCGCAGCTTGTGGGTACTCGCCAGTACCGCCGCGCTAGTGGCGCTCACCGCGCCAATATTGACCCAGGTCACGCCATTGAGACTATATTGCCAGTTGCCCTGCGCGGTGGTGGCGGTATTGGCGACCACAGCCACGCCAGCGAAGGGCTCGGGGTCTTGATAGCGGCTGGCGAACAAGCTGCTCGCGATCGCACTAACGGGGTTGGTGGCATCTTCCAGCACTGGCGCGAGCGTCACCGGGCCGCTGCCGGTTACTGTCGGCGCTCCGTTGCCAAACACCACGTAGCTCGCGCCGGAGTAGCCGCCGTTGAGGTCGGCGGCGCTGGCGCCGATGAGGAGATCGGCCCGCCCATCGCCGTTGACATCGCCAAGGCCGCTCACCGCGCTGCCCGAGCGGTCACCGCCGCCACGCCGCTGATCTTGAAGCCGTTGGCGCCGTTGAGATCGGAGAGTTGCAAGCCCGCTGTGCCGAGCGTGCTCAGCGTGCTTGACCCAAACACCACATAGCTCGCGCCGGATGAGTTGCCGTTGGGGGAGGCGAAGGGCGCGCCGATGAGCAGATCCGCCAGCCCGTCGCCGTTGAGGTCGCCCAGCCCGCTCACCGCGAAGCCCGAAAAGTCACCCGCCGCTGCGCCGCTGAGCTTGAAGCCGTTCACGCCGTTCAGGGCGGAGAGTTGCAAACCCGCCGCGCCCAAAACGCTTAGAGCACTCGATTCCCAAACACCACATAGCTCGCGCCGGGAGCACCGATGAGGAGATCGGCCCGGCCGTCGCCGTTGACATCACCCAGCCCGCTCACCGCAATGCCCGATAGGTTAAGCGCCGCCGCGCCACTGATCTTGAAGCCATTCACGCCATTCAGTGCCGAGAGTTGCAAGCCCGCCGTGCCGAGCGTGCTCAGCGCGCTTGAGCCGAACACCACGTAGCTCGCGCCCGCGTCGCTGCCGTTGGCGTCGGCGCGGTGAGCGCCGATCAGCAGATCCGCCACGCCGTCGCCGTTGACATCGCCCAGCCCGCTCACCGCGCCGCCCGAGTAGTCATACGCCGCCACGCCGTTGAGGAGAAAGCCGTTGGCGCCGTTGAGATCAGAGAGTTGTAAGCCCGCCGTGCCCAAAGCGCTTAGCGTACTCGACCCAAACACCACGTAACTCGCGCCCGCGTCGCTGCCGTTGGCGTCGGCGCGGTGAGCGCCGATCAGCAGATCGGCCCGGCCGTCGCCATTGACATCACCCAGCCCGCTCACCGCATAGCCCGAGTAGTCATACGCCGCCACGCCGCTGAGCTTGAAGCCGTTCGGGCCGTTCAGCGCCGATAGTTGCAAGCCCGCCGCGCCCAAGGCGCTCAGAGCACTCGACCCAAACACCACGTAGCTCACGCCGGAGTCGTAACCATAGGCGTCCGCGCGGTGAGCGCCGATGAGGAGGTCGGCTACTCCGTCGCCGTTGACATCGCCCAGCCCGCTCACCGAGCGGCCCGAGATCATACGCCGCCACGCCGCTGATCTTGAAGCCGTTGGCGCCGTTCAGGGCCGATAATTGTAAGCCCGCCGTGCCCAGCGTGCCGAGCCGGCTTCCGCCAAACACCACATAGCTCGCGCCAGATTGGCTGCCGTTGGGGAGGCGCGGTGAGCGCCGATGAGCAGATCCGCCACGCCGTCGCCATTGACATCGCCCAGCCCGCTCACAGCGATGCCCGAGTTGTCATACGCCGCCACGCCGCTGAGCTTGAAGCCGTTCACACCGTTCAGGGCGGAGAGTTCCAGTACCTGGCTCCAAGCGTGCGGTGTACCACCCAGGGCGGCGAGCACGGCGCTGGCGAGCAGGGTGCGGCGGGGGGTGAAGTGGCGTGGGTGGGGCATGGATCTTCCTCTATCGCAAAACCAGGGGTGTCATAGAAAGCGGATTCACAACCCCCCTTTGCGCGGCGAGGTGTTCGGCTTCGCCACCCGACATCAGGAACGCTGAGAATCGCGGCGCCGTATTTTCAACCACCCCAATCCGCCGAGCAGCAGCGCTGCGGCATCTGCGCCCCATTGGCTGAGCGCCGGGATAGGCGCTGCTGCGGCAGGCTCTGCAAATACCACATAGCCGGCGCCGGAATCGGCGCCGTTGGTCGGCAAGCGAAGCGCCGATCAGGAAGTCATCCACCCCGTCGCCGTTGACATCCCCGAGCCCGCTCACCGCGAGCACCCGAATAGTCACCGGCCGCCACGCCGTTGAGCTTGAAGCCGTTCGCGCCGTTGAGATTCGAGAGCGTTGCAAGCCCGCCGCGCCCAGCCTGCTCAGCGTGCTCGAGCCAAACACCACGTAGCTCGCGCCGGAGTCGAGGCCGTTGGGGTTGGCGCCAGGGGCGCCGATCAGGAGATCACTCAGCCCGTCGCTGTTCACATCTCCGAGCCCACTCACCACGAAGCCCGAACCGTCACCCGCCGCCACGCCGCTAAGCTTGAAGCCGTTCCTACCGTTGAGGGCCGAGAGTTGCAGACCCCCGTGCCCAAAGCGCTCAGCGTGTTCGAGCCGAACACCACATAGCTCGCGCCGGAGGCGCTGCCGTTGGGGTCGGCGTTGAGGGCGCCGATCAAGAGATCGTCTAACCCGTCGCCGTTGACATCGCCCAGGCCGCTCACTGAGATGCTCGAGCCGTCACCCGCGGCCACGCCGCTGAGCTTGAAGCCGTTCCTACCGTTCAGGGCGGAGAGCTGCAAACCCGCCGTGCCCAGCGTGCTGAGGCCGCTCGAGCCGAACACCACGTAGCTCGCGCCGGAGTCGAGGCCGTTGGGGGCGGCGCGAGGAGGTACCGATCAAGAGATCCGCCACACCATCGCCGTTGACATCGCCAAGCTTGCTCACCGCGAAGCCCAGTTCGTCACCCGCGGCCACGCCGCTGAGTTTGAAGCCGTTGGGGCCGTTCAGGGCCGAGAGCTGCAAACCCGCTGTGCCGAGCGCGCTGAGCGTGTTCGAGCCAAACACCACGTAGCTCGCGCCGGAGCCGCTGCCATTGGGGTCGGCGCCATTTGCGCCGATCAGGAGGTCGGCCACGCCATCGCCGTTGACATCACCCAGTCCGCTTACCGCGTTGCCCGCGAAGTCTCCCGACGTTGCGCCGCTGAGTTTGAAGCCGTTGGCGCCGTTCAGGGCCGAGAGCTGCAGGCCCGCCGCGCCCAGGGCACTGAACGTGCTCGAGCCAAACACCACGTAGCTCACGCCGAAGGCGTTGGCGTTGGGGGCGCCGAAAGCGCCGATCAGAAGATCATCCAGCCCGTCGCCGTTGACATCACCCAGGCCACTCACCGCCGCGCCCGAGAAGTCATACGCCGCCACGCCGCTGAGCTTGAAGCCCTTGGCGCCATTCAGGGCCGAGAGTTGCAGACCCGCCGCGCCGAGTGTGCTGAGCGTGTTCGAGCCAAACACCACATAGCTCACGCCGGAGTAGTTGCCGTTGAGGTCGGCATAGGGCGCGCCGATGAGGAGGTCGTCCAGCCCGTCGCCGTTGATGTCGCCGAGCCTACTCACCGCTTGGCCCGAGTAGTCTCCCGCCGCCGCGCCGCTGAGCTTGAAGCCGTTGGCGCCGTTCAGAGCCGAGAGTTCTACGACCTGGCCCCAGGCGTGCGGCGCGCTGCCCAGCGCGGCAAGCACGGCGGTGGCGAGCAGGGTGCGGCGGGGCGTAAAGAGGTGAGGGTGGGGCATGCGTGTCTCTATGAGTTTTTGCCGAGTGGCTGGATTTACATCGTGACAAGCTACTCGAAACCATCCCGGAAGATGGCGCCGAGCGAGGGCAGTACCGAGATGCGGAACTGCCTGACCATCGAGGTATCGACGCCGCCGTTGGCCGTACCGCCGTTGTCTTTGATGACTATACTGATGAGCGCATCGCCGAAGGTGTTGGTGAGGTCGGGCGATGGGGTATAGCTGAGCGTGCCAGTCGGACTCACGCTGGGTAATGCCGAGAACGCCTCGGGGAAGGTATTGCCGGTGATTTGGAAGCTCAGGGTTTGACTGGCTTCATTGGCGGGGCCAGCGCTCATGAATGCGATCCAATTGGGGATGGTTTGGGGGCCGGCGTCTTGATTGACATGTTGATCTGGCCCTGGGACGAAGCTTGGCTCGTCATTTACGGAGTTGACGGCGATGGTGAAGGTCTGGATGGCGGAGGTATTCACCCCGCCATTGGCGGTGCCGCCATTGTCTTGGAGCCGCACGCTGATCGTGGCCGAACCAAAGGCGTCCGCCGCCGGGGTGTAGCTGAGCGCGCCGGTCACACTGACGGCGGGTGCGACCGTGAACAGCGCGGCATTGGTATTGCCGGTGATCTGGAAGCTCACGGTCTGGCCGGATTCGCTGGGGCCTGGAGAAATCGCGGTGGCCCAGGCGTTGACGGTTTGCGCGCCGGCGTCTTCGTTGACGGTTTGATTCGGCCCTTGGGTGAAGCTCGGTGCGTCGTTGATGTTGTTGACGGTAATCGTGAAGGTCTGCGCTGATGAGGTATCGACGCCGCCGTGGCGGTGCCGCCATTGTCCTTGATCACCACGCTGATCGTGGCACTGCCATTAGCATTGGTCGCTGGGGTATAGCTGAGCGCGCCGGTCGGACTCACGCTGGGGGCGACGGCGAACAGCGCAGGGTTGGTGTTGTTAGTGACCTGGAAGCTCAAGGTTTGGCTGGCCTCGTTGGCCGGGCCTTTGCTCAAGGCCGTCGCCCAGTTGGCAATGGTCTGTGCGCCGGCATCTTCGTTGACGGTTTGATTCGGCCCCTTGGTGAAGCTCGGCGCATCGTTCACGGGGTTGACGGTAATCGTGAAGGTCTGCGCTGATGAGGTATCGACGCCGCCGTTGGTGGTGCCGCCATTGTCCTTGATCACCACGCTGATCGTGGCACTGCCATTAGCATTGGTCGCTGGGGTATAGCTGAGCGCGCCGCTCGCATCCACGCTGGGGGCGACGGCGAACAGCGCGGCATTGGTATTGCCAGTGATCTGGAAGCTCCAGGGTTTGCGTCGCTTCATTGGCGGGGCCAGCACTGAGATCGGCGGCCCAGGCGTTGGCGGTTTGCGCGCCGGCGTCTTCGTTGACGGTTTGATCCGGCCTTGGCAGGTGAAGCTCGGGGCGTCGTTCACGGCGGTGACGCTAGTCGTCAGTTCGAGACTGGCGCTGCTGAAGCCGCTGAAGCCATCCCACAAGCGTACGCCGAGGCTGCCCGGCGTGCCGTTGAAGTTCGGCGCTGGCAGGAACCGCAGCTTGTCGGTGTTCGTCAGCACCAAGGGCCTGGCGTTGCTCACCGCGCCGACATTGTTCCAAGTGGTGCCGTTGATGCTGAATTGCCATCTGCCTTGGGCGGCGCTCGCGTTGTTGACGATCACAGCCACGCCGCCAAAGGGTTGGCTGGTGTCTTGGTAGCGGCTGGCGAACAAAGCGCTGGTAGTCGCGCCGGGGGGGTTGGCGCTGTCTTCCAGCACCGCCGCTAGTGTCGCCGGACCGGCTCCACTGATGGTCGGCGCTTGATTGCCAAACACCACGTAACTCGCGCCGGATAAGCTGCCGTTAGGGTCGGCGCCGCGAGCGCCGATGAGGAGATCCGCTATGCCGTCGCCGTTGACATCATTAAGCCCGCTTACCGCGCGGCCTGAGTAGTCATTGGCTGTCACGCCGCTCAGCTTGAAGCCGTTCACGCCGCTCAGGGCCGAGAGCTGCAAGCCGGCAGTACCGAGGCTGTTGAGCTGGCTTCCGCCGAACACCACATAGCTCGCGCCGGAGGCACTGCCGTGGGGGGTAGCATAGGAAGCGCCGATCAAGAGATCCGCCACGCCGTCGCCATTGACATCATTAAGCCCGCTCACCGCGATGCCCGCACTATCACCCGACGCCGCGCCGCTGATTTTGAAGCCGTTCACGCCGTTCAGGGCGGAGAGTTGCAAGCCCGCCGCGCCGAGGGTGCTGAGCGTACTCGAGCCGAACACCACGTAGCTCGCGCCAGAGCCGTCGGCGCCGGGAGCGCCAATGAGGAGGTCAGCCCGCCCGTCGCCGTTGACATCGCCGAGCCCGCTCACCGCATAGCCCGAGGCGTTATTCGCCGCTGCGCCCCTCAGCCTGAAGCCGTTCACGCCGTTCAGATCGGAGAGTTGCAAGCCCGCCGCGCCGAGGGAGCTGAGCGTACTCGAGCCGAACACCACGTAGCTCGCCCCGGAGTAGGCGCCGTTGAGGGTGGCGCCAGGAGCGCCGATGAGGAGATCGGCCACCCCGTCGCCGTTGACATCGCCGAGCCCGCTCACCGCTTGGCCCGAGGAGTCATTCCTGGCCACGCCGCTGAGCTTGAAGCCATTGGCGCCATTCAGGGCGGAGAGTTGCAAGCCCGCCGCGCCGAGGCCGCTGAGCGCGGTCGAGCCGAACACCACGTAACTCGCGCCGGAATAGCTGCCATTGGGATCAGCGCCGTTCGCGCCGATCAGGAAATCGGCCAGGTTGTCATCATTCACATCGCCCAGCCTGCTCACCGTAATGCCCGAGCGGTCACCGGTTGCTACGCCGCTGATTTTAAAGCCGTTCGCGCCGTTGAGGGTCGAGAGTTGCAAACCCGCTGCGCCGAGGGTATTCAGTGCGGTCGAGCCAAATACCACATAGCTCGCCCCAGGTTGGGGCCGTTGGAATTGGCCAGAGGGGCGCCGATCAGGAGGTCAGCCCGCCCGTCGCCGTTGACATCGCCAAGGCCGCTCACCGCGCGGCCCGATTGATTCCCCGGCCCCTCCCCGCTGATCTTAAAGCCGTTCACGCCGTTGACGGTCGCGAGTGGCAGACCCGCCGCGCCGAGGGTGCTGAGCGTACTCGAGCCGAACACCACGTAACTCGCGCCGGAGTTGGGGCCATTGGGGGCGGCGAGGTTGGCGCCGATCAAGAAATCGTCCACGCCGTCGCCGTTGACATCGCCAAGGCCGCTCACCGCCAAGCCCGATTGGTCACCCGCCGCCGCGCCGCTGAGCTTGAAGCCGTTGGCGCCGTTCAGAGCCGAGTTCTACGACCTGGCCCCAGGCATGCGGCGCGCTGCCCAGCGCGGCAAGCACGGCGGTGGCGAGCAGGGTGCGGCGGGGCGTAAAGAGGTGAGGGTGGGGCATGGGCCTCTTCCTGGGGGGCGGTTTTGGGGCAATGGCATTAAGTTAAGCGATAAGGCGCTTGACATAGCGCTGAAACCACAGCCGCTTGGCATGAGAGAGTTTGGGGCGTGGCACCTGGCGGGCGGGTCGGGGGCGGGTGGGTGTGGTTTGCAGCAAATGCTGAAGTTCGGCCAAGACGTGCTCAGGCGAACGGCCCGGCTGTGCCAGCAACGCCCCGACCCGTTCGAGCAAGGCGACATAGCTGACCGCTCGATTCACTTTTGCGGGCCGCGGTGGACGGATGGCGCTCAGCGTGCCTGCCGGCGGTGCGGCGGGTGGGTGAGCGCTTAAGGCCGCTTGCGCCGGTTGGCTCAGCACACTGTCGAGCGTGGCTAAGAACACCACGCCGTAGAAATCTTGTTCCATCGCGTGCAGCCCGATGCCGCTGAAGCGCTCCCACTCAAAGACGTTCTTCAGGCGGTCAAAATAGGTCTCTTCGCCCCAGCGCCAGCCATAGAGTTGTTTGAACTCGGCGCTGGGATAGGCGCACCGATCCAATAAGGTGGTGCCCAAGACTTCCACCTCACCGCTCGGTAACTGCACCTTGAGCAGCCGGCACTTGACCTGAGCGGACAATTGATGGGCCCTGACAAACGCGCGCGCCGGTGGCGGCGCGTACAGCGTCACGCAGCGTTCGCGCTGCGCGCTGTGCCAGAAGGCATTGACAGCGGCAAAGCTGCGACGGGGAAAGCGAATGACGACTTGGCGTTGACCCTTCACCGCCCAGGCAATAACAGTGTAATCGGCATAGGCCCGATCAATACCAGTATATCGCCCGGTGCGGTGGCACCCCAGTGGGTCTCAAACAAAAGCGCTTCTCGGCCTGCTTGGCGCCCAACCCGGCGGCCAAGCCCAGATCGTTCAGCAGGTCATACAAGACGCTGGCGAGCGCTTGCACACACTCGCTGCCCGCAAACTGATTGCGTTGCACGCTAAAGCGCTGGCGCGTCTCGGCGGTGTCGGGCAGATTGAGCGTCGTGCCGTCGGCCGCGAGCAGCCGATGCCCACGCCAGCGTCGCACTTGCCCCTGAGCTTCGTACAACCGGTAGAAGTCGCGGCACACGAGCTCATTGAGGTGGACATACACGTCGGGCTTGAGCTTCTGGCGCGCTTGGCAATAGGCGCTGGCCGTGGGCACGGAGAACACCGCCCCCAACTCGGTAAAGAACTTGTTCAGTGCATTTTGCAGCGACACTTTATGCCCCCGCACAATCAAGATCACGACCCGCGCAAAGGTCAGTACCCGCGTGCGGGTGAAATCCCCCGAGCGCTGGCGAAAGCGTTGACAGGTTTCTGCCGCACCCAATACCTGCTGAAGGTGCTCGATGATCGCCTGAGCGTTTTTTGAAACGTATCCACTCGGTTACCTAAAATCATTAGCTTACCCTATCCTCAAACGCTTAACTTAATGCCATTGCGGTTTTGGGGGGGGATGAACCACTTTTACGACAAAACCAGGGGGGTGTCAAAAAAAGCCGATGTAATGGCCCGCTTTGGCCGAATGCGGCGAGGCATTCTTGATAAAAGAGGGTATGAAAGCGGGAAGCGGCAGGCCCGGTCGGTATAGAATCGTTGGCCTTCCACCCTGGAACAGGACGGCGTAATGGCGAACCAATCCCTCGGTTTCATCGGCCTCGGTGTGATGGGCGAACCGATGTGCGGCAACCTCGCGCGTAAGAGCGGGCGAGCGGTGCTGGCTTTCGATGTCGAATCCGAACCACTGGCGCGGCTGGCGCAGGCCGGCGTCACGGCGAGGCCGGCGGCGGCGGCGATCATGCGCGAAGCCGAGGTGGTGTTCATGGCGCTGCCGAACGGTAACGCGGTGCGAGCAGTTTGCGAGGGCAGGGACGGGCTGCTCGCCGCGGCGCAGGCAGGGAAGACGGTGATTGATCTGGGCACTTCGCCGGTAGGGCTCACGCGCGAGCTTGCGGCGGCGTTTGCCGCCAAGGGCGTGGATTATGCCGATGCGCCGGTGGCGCGCACGCGCGAGGCCGCCCAGCGCGGCGAGCTTAGTATCATGGTGGGAGCGACCGAGGCGTTATGCGCGCGCATTCGGCCACTGCTGGCCTGCATGGGCTCGGATATCACCCATTGCGGGCCGGTAGGGTGCGGCCAGATCGCCAAGATTCTCAACAATATGGTGTTGTTCCAGAATGTGCTGGCGCTGGCCGAGGCGTTCGCGATAGGCCGGCGCGCGGGCATCGATGTGAATGTACTGGCCGAGGCGCTCAGCAAAGGCTCCGCCGACAGTTTTGCATTGCGCAATCACGGGCGTAAAGCCATGCTACCCAGGGAATTTCCCGAACGCGCCTTCGCCACCGATTACGCGATCAAGGATTTGACCTACGCCTTGGAACTGGCCGCCCAGCAAGGCCTGGCGCCGCGCGGCGCGGACGCGGCGCTGGCGATCTTGCGCGAAACGGCGGCGCGGGGGTACGCGCGCAACTACTTTCCGGCGCTGCTGGAAGTGGTCGATCCGCTGGATTGAGGCCGAATCAATCGGGCACGATGCCGCGCAGGAACTCGGTGCGGCTCCGCGCGCCCGCGAGGATGAAGCCGAGGTCGGCGCCGCCCAGCACGAAGCGTACCCCCATGCGGATGTACTTCTCCATGAGTTTGTGCTCGTACACGCCGCCCATGCCGGGATGTTTGCCGTGTTTGCGCGCGGCGGCGATGACCTGGCCATACGCGGCTTCGATGCGTTCGTGGCCGACCTGGCCGGGTACGCCGGATTCCGCCGCGAGGTCGTTGCTGCCGATCAGCAGCACGTCGATGCCAGGAACGGCGGCGATCTCGTCGGCGTTGGCGATGGCTTGCGGCGATTCCAGCATCACCACGATGAGGAGCGCGGCGTTGATCTGCTCGATCGCTTGCGGGATGGGCACGTTGGCGTAGCCGAGCTGCGGCAGCGCGCCCATCAACGAACGATGTCCAGCCGGCGGATATTTGCAGGCGGCGACGATGGCGCGCGCTTGTTCGGCGGTATCGACATGCGGCACCACTACGCCGAGCGCGCCGCCGTCCAGCACCCGGGTCATGTGGAAGTGCTGCATGCCGGGCACCCGCACCAGCGGGGTGACGCCGGTGGGCAATGCCGCCGCGCATATCTCGGCGGCACGATCGACATCCACGGTGCTGTGCTCCATATCGATGAACAGCCAATGGAATCCGCACGCTTTGGCGATGGTCGCGATTTCCGGCGTGCGCAAGCGGCTCACGCCGAAGCCGACGGTGAGTTGTCCATTTTGCAGGCGCTGTTTGGCGTGGTTGATGATTTCCGGCATGGGCCTATCCTCAGTCGTAGCTGGTGCGATTGCTCTGGCAGTCGCGGTGGCGTTCCAGCGCCAGATCGATCAGCTTCTCGATCAGTTCGCCATAACGGATACCCGACGCTTCCCAAAGCTTAGGATACATGCTGATCGGGGTAAAGCCGGGAATGGTGTTGGCTTCGAGCAAAAAGATGGCGTTGTCGGTGCGCCGCACCAGAAAATCGACGCGCGCCATGCCCGCGCAATCGAGGGCATGGAAGGCTCTGACCGCGTAGTCTTGCAAGCGCGCAGTCACCTCCGCAGGCAAGCGCGCCGGTATCTCCAGCCTGGACGCGTTATCGATGTATTTGGCGTTGTAGTCGTAGAATTCTCGCGACGGGAAGATTTCGCCGGGCACCGAGGCCCGCGCTTCGTCGTTGCCGAGCACCGAAACTTCGATCTCGCGCGCATCCTCGACCCCGGCTTCGACGATGATCTTGCGGTCGTATTGGGCG
The DNA here is from genome assembly GCA_046347515.1 of Gammaproteobacteria bacterium. GTDB lineage: Bacteria > Pseudomonadota > Gammaproteobacteria > Competibacterales > Competibacteraceae > JAXMFZ01. The sequence continues at coordinate 27,582 of JAXMFZ010000003.1, forward strand.
GCGCCATCCATCGCCGGGGTAAACTCGGCGCGCCCATGAACCTTGTGTACGCCAACACTGGAGCCGAGGTTGGCGGGTTTCACGAACAAGGGGTAGGGTAGGGTGGCTTCGCATTCGGCGAGCACGGCGTCGGCGGCGTTGCGCCAGCGTTTGCGCAAGATCACCCGGTACGGCGAGACCGGCAGGCCCGCTTGCTCGAACAAGGCCTTCATCGCCGCTTTGTCCATTCCGACCGCCGAACCCAGTACACCCGCGCCGACGTAAGGTATGCCGGCCAGTTCGAAGAGGCCCTGCACCGTCCCGTCTTCGCCGAACGTGCCATGGATCAGCGGGAAGATCACGTCGAGTTGCGGCGCTTGCGCCGTGCGCGTATTGGCTTGCAGTAGCATGAGGCTGTTCTGATTCGGGCTGGGCAGCATCGCCACCAAGGTGCCGGCTTCAGGGACTACCGGCTTGCCGTGGGTGAGCCGGGGATCGGTGAGGGTGACCCATTGGCCTTGTTTGGTGACGCCAATCGGAATCACCTCGAATTTATCGCGATCCATGGCGGCAATGACGGACTGCGCGGATAGCAGGGACACTTCGTGCTCGCACGAGCGTCCGCCGAACAGCACGCCTACGCGAATACGGGATTTCGACATCGTCTAGCCTGCGGATAATGAATGGCTTGCCGATTATGAGGACGATTACAAGGGAGAGCAATGCCGACCCACGCGCTGCTTCCGTTGCGCGCGCCGATGCTGACGGAAATGGGCACCCGTGTGTGTTTTTCTGCTCGCAGCCGTGGTAAACGTGAAAAAACAGTCGAGAAGAATTCTTAATATAATGATTTTATTGTAAATAATTATTTACAATCTGTAACAAAATGCTGGCTTAAATGTTGCTAGCTCCCCGAGGCATCAGCCGCGCTGCTGCGGAACCCTGTGAAGCATGGATGGATCATAAAAATTACGATTTCAATGAATAATATACCTTTCGTAAAATATACGGTAAATGGAAATAATTTCGTCATCGTCGACGAAACCGTTCAATCCCTTCTCACCGAAGCGGAGAAATCGGCGTTTGCTTACCGCGCCACCAATACCTGTTTCGGCATTGGCGCCGACAATTTGCTCATCGTCCAGGCGTGTCGAGCCGAGGTATTGGCGGAGATCAATCAGGCTAGACATTATTGGGACAAACAGCCGGATTGCGGCCAGGCCGATTTCGTATTCAGGATGTTCGAACCCAATGGTGAAGAAGCGCTGTGCTGCGGCAATGGATTGATCTGTATCGCGAATTATCTTTTTCAGCAATATGGGATCGAAGCCACCCAGATCATGACGGAAATTCCGTTCGGCAAACCCAACGTGGTGCGCATCGGTTCTCGGTCCGAATCGAGCAGTTGGGCGAATATGGGTTATCCACGCCGCACACCGCAGGCGCTGATCGATCGCTCGGCGCTGTCGGCGTTCAGCGCCGATATCGACACCATCGGCAATCTCAAGATCACTTTCCGCAGCCACGATCTGAAGCCGTTCACCGATGAAACTGCTTTGTCACTGAACGGTTATCTGGTGTTTACCGGCGAGCCCCACTTAGTGTTTCTCATCGACGAGCAAGCGTTGATCGCCGGTCTGGGCAGAACCTTGTTCGCCTCTCTCGATAACGAGACTGGCAATCATCTGGAGAAACGCATCAATTTCGGCTCGTGGCTCATCGACCATATCGGCGGCTATTTGAACAAGCGTTATGCCACGATTTTCCCGCAAGGCATCAATGTCAATTTTGTTCGCTTCAATCGCATCACCCACGAAGTCGAATATCGCTGTTTCGAGCGCGGCATCAACCGTGAGACCCTGGCGTGCGGCACCGGTGCGTTGGCGGTCGCTTACATCGCGCGGCGCTTAGGGCTGGTCAACGACAAGTATACGGCGGTCGTACCGCATCGTTGCACTTGGTATGAGCCGGCGGCGCGCCTGCATATCGAAGAAGGCGACAGCGGCTGGATCATCCACGGCAACCCTACGCTCTTGTACACCGGTGCATTCAGGCAGTCCAGTTCCCGGGGCAACGTGGAAGCCGATGCACCGCGGCAAAGCCTGGGGCAGATACGCATGGCGGTGGCATAGTATGCGCCAGGAAGCGCTACGGCTTCCCGCAGCGCCAGGGGTCGTCTGGGGCAAGCGTGCAATGCGGCGTTCACGATGGCAACGACAGCCATGACCCATCCAAGTCGATATCGGTTATTGATCGGCGCCGGCATATTACTCGCGCTGGTACTGGGGTTGGGGGCGCTGTTCGATTATCTGGCGCTGTACAAACTCTATGAGAAGACCGCGCTCGGCGCGTATCGCCAAGTTGGCAAGATGCTACAAGCCAATCTCGCGACCGGGTCCGATAACGCTCAAGCCGCATCCGGGACCCAGGCAAGCGACCGCGTATTGCGTGCCGCCAAGTTCGCCATCATCGACGCCCTGAAGCGTCCCGAGGAAGCGCAGCCGGCGCACGCATCGGTAGTAACCGAAGCGGATATCGCATTGCTCCTCGCCCAAGCCGAGGGGATGATCGTGTCCAGCTCGAACACCGAGTTAATCGGGACGCTCTTGCCCAAGGAACTCGTTCTTGGCGAAGGAACGCATAAGCAATGGAGCGGCGAAGAATATCGCAAGTCGGGCCAGCATTATTATCTGAGATTCGCGTTGGATGGCGCCGGGCGGGCCAATCCACGCCACTTATGGATGCGGATCGATGCGCAAATAGTTGCGCCACTCATAACGAGCGCAGTCCAGGCCAATATCGTCAAAACGGTGCTGTTGCTCATTATCGGGCTGGGGGGGTTGATAACAGTGACGGCCAGGCTGCTGCTCGGCAATGTCAATGGCCAGGGACCATCCAACGCCAGGCTCGGCATTGCCGTGTTTTGCGCGCTCGCTTTGGTGCAGGCGCTGGCGCTGGGTTCGAGTATCATCGATGCCAAAGTCGATTGCCAGTATATCGCCCAAGCCAGCGCTGGATTGCCGAGCGCATTGGCAGCCGCGAACGGGTTACCCGGCACGGCGCTCGCCCACGCGGCGGATAGGCCGAGCCGTGACGCGGAGATCGCGACTCATGCCGTTGGCGATGCAGTGGAAGACCAGCTTTGGCAGGTCGCGGCGGGCGCGTTGACGGTGATCGTCATCGCGCTGCTGGTATTCGGCGAACTGCTGATTCTAGCCAGTCAGGTCGTGGAGAAAGCAACATTTGGGGTACGGCAGTCCGCGCCGATCCATTTCAGTTTGGCGCGACCCGTCATATTCCTGTTGTTGTTCGGTATCGATATTCCCGTCGCCTTCATGCCCATGCACGCCGAACGGCTGTATACGCCGTTGTTCGGCCTTGCCAAGCCCATCGTGATGGGATTGCCGATTTCCGTGGAGTTTCTGTGCGCCGGCGCCGCCATCCTTGGCGCTGGCTTCTGGCTCGACCGCCGAGGTTGGCACGAGCCTTTCGTCATCGGTTTGGCGCTGGCAATCGGTGGTGGCTTGTATTCTTGGCTGGCGCCCGATGTCTTGCATTTCATCGTCTCCAGGGCAGTGGTCGGCTTTGGGTATGGCCTGGCGTTGATGGCAGCGCAGGGTTTCGTGATCGCCCACACGGTCAATAACCGCAAGGCTCAGGGGCTTGCCCATTTGTTCGCCGGGGTATATGCGGGCAGCTTGTGCGGCGGCGCCACGGGCGCGATGCTGGCCGACTTTGTTGGCTATGAAACGGTGTTCCTCATCGGCGTATGGTTGCTGATCGGCGCCGTTGCTTGTGCCTGGCTGTTCATGCGGCCCGCTCTCGTGCAGTCACGCACCGCCACCACGGCGCGTGCCATCGTAGGCTCCAAGCCTAAGGGCCGCTTCGTCAATTTCTTGTTGAACCGTAACGTAATCGGATTGATTTTCTTTAGTAGCTTGCCGGCGTCCATCGCCGTGGTCGGGTTCATCAACTACTTCAGCCCCGTGTATCTCAGCCGCATGGGCGCTTCGCAATCGGCCATCGGCCAAATCATGATGATTTACGGCCTGTGCATGATTTATTTGGGGCCGTGGGTCAGCCGTTTCGTCGACGCTTCTCATAATAAAAAGCGATATATTTTCTTTGGATGCGTATTGGGGAGCTGTGCGTTTCTCACCTTCAACGTGCTCAATGGCTTGCTTGCCGCGGCGGTGGCGGTATTCTTGCTGGGGCTTTCCAGCAGCTTCATCTTGTCCTCGCAGAGCGCCTACGCCTTGAATCTCCGGGTTACCCAGGATCTGGGGGAAGGCAAGGCGATCGGTATCTTTCGGTCCACGGGGCGCGTCGGCCAGATGTTGGGGCCGATGATATTTGGCGGGCTCGCCGCAAGTGGCAATATCGGCGAGAGCGTTGCCCATATCGGCGCCATTTATTTATTGACCGCGCTGCTATTCTTACTGTTGACGGATAAAGACGACAAACGCGTATTGCCCGAGGGCGCGATATGAAAAACGGCGAGCGCTTGCTGTGGCAGCTTAGGGGCGCAGCGCGCGCATGAGCGCCGGGAATCGTTACCTCGCCATCGCTTGCCGTCAATCGGCGGTGATTCAGCGCACGCTGGCCGAGTTTGGTGACGCGCCGCTGGCGCGCTATCTTGAGCATATCGGCCAATACAGCCATGAGCCGGTGCAATCCCGTGACGATTTGTTCGATGTCGTTCAGGGATACTGCGCGCCGTTGCTGGGAGACGCCGTTGCGGCACGCGTGCGCGAGGATTTGAAGCGCTACCCGGCGGTGCTCACCACCAATCACCACGGAGTCGATTTCTTTGCCCAGTCGGTGCAGGGGAGTTTGCTGTTTTCGCTCAGAAACGCGCTTGCCGACAGCCGCTGCTTGAGCACTGTTCCGATTTTCGCATGCGGCAGTGTGGCACTCAATAATCTGACCTACCCGCGCGGTGTGTTGCTGTATGGTTTGCCGGCGCAACAATGGGATCATCTGCCGCTGAAAGCGCCGATATTCCCCGACCGTTTCAAGCGCGACATGGTGTGCATGGCGCCGGCAATGGACGAGGCAATGCTAGGGCAAGCCGAGAAACGCCTAGCACAGCTATGCGCCGACCAGCAGATTTTCCCTGCCGTGGGATCGGCCTGTGCGCAAGTCATGATGAACGATTACCGCTCGCCTCAGGTATTGGCTCAGCCCGATTATTCACGCCAGGCCGTGTTATTGAACCATCGCCTGTGGAAACGATTGTTTGCGAATCCAGCGCGGGCGCCGGAATTGATTTATCTTGAAATCGAAACCATTACCGCCCGGTTGTTGGAATTGGATCTCGACAATCCCGCGAGTCTAGCGTGGAACATTCTATTCGATCCGCGCTTGCGGGAAGCGGTAGTGGCTGCGCTGGATGGCCAGCAAGGCTGTTGGGACCAGGCCAAACTCGGGCAACGCCTGCGGCAAGTGGGTCGAGAACAACCGTCCGCGGCGGGCGCGGGCACCGTGTTTTTCTGGGGGATCGCTACGGACCGCAAGCGCGTTGCCCTCAGCCTCGAGAATCAGGCTGGCGGTAGCGCCATGCTGTGCGGTGTGGACGACCACGGAAACCGCTGGCAATCGCCTTTGACGGCGGGCGCGGTGATGCGTGGACTTGCAGAAAATCGGCTATTGCCTTCGCTGTTTACCTGTTTTCTCTGCATTGCCCTCGCCCGTGGGGTGAATTGTGTCGGTGGTTATTATCAGGCCGACTACTTGCCGGCGATGCAGCGCGGCATCGTGGCGGCGCTGCGCAACAGCGAAAACCATCGGCGCTACGCGGATGCCGTAGCGTGTACCCCGACCGCGAGCTATCTTGCAGGAATGCAGGCGGTCATGTGCGATCTTGGCGGAAATGCCCTGGTGCCTGCCGGCGTGATAGAAATCATCGCGGCCGGTGGCCTCGATGACGGTGATTTGCAACGGATGCTCATGCTGTCGGTGCGGGATGCGCACAAGGCCTCGCTACTGGAAACGATTCCTGACATTGCGTCCGGGGAAACCGCTAGCCCTGGCTGGAAACAATCCTTGGTAATAAGCTGTTATGAAGATTTGAAACAACAGGCTATTGTGAAAAAGTTGTCATAATACTTCCGCCACTATCATTCAGAATTATTCATGGGAGACAAGTCAATGAGCATGATGCTGAGGACGGCTGCGCTGACCCTCGCATTGATGGGGATTTTTATTGTTTCGGCAATGACAGCCGGGCGTGCAGCCGATAAAGGAAATTTTTCTACTGAGCCGAGAATGCACAATGAAAAAAAATGGAAAATAGGGTATTACGAAGGAGGAGAATACTTCGATTATCAAAAAACACTCACGGAAACCGTGCGCGGTTTAATGAAAATGGGCTGGATCGAAACAGCGGAAATTCCACCACAAAAAGGCGAGCAGACAAAAGAATTATGGCACTGGTTGGCAACCGGGGCAAAGAGCCATTACATTGAATTTATCGAAGATTTCTATTACTCCGCTAATTGGGACGATACCCTCAGACCGAAAATGACAGCAAGCATTATCGAACGCCTCAATAAGAAGAAAGATATCGATTTATTGATCGCGATGGGTACTCGGGCTGGCCAAGATATGGCCAATGATAAACACAGTATACCGACCCTTGTGATTACCGCCAGTGATCCTATCAGCGCAGGGATTATCAAAAGCCTCGATGATTCCGGATTCGAACACATTCATGCTTACTTCGATCCCAATCGTTTCGAGAGACAGGTCAAAGTTTTTCATGAGATCATTGGCTTCAAGAAATTAGGAGTTGCTTATGAAGACTCGGTGAGCGGCAAGAGCTATGCGGCCATTGATGTCATCGAAAAAGTTGCAAAAGAACGAAACTTTGAAGTCGTTAAGTGCTTTACCATCAGCGATGTCGCCGATATAAGATCGGCTGAAACCAGTCTTGCTGCTTGTTTTGATCAATTGGTGCTATCCGCTGACGCCATTTACGTGACCCAGCAAGGCGGGCTCAATCAGCATAGCATCCCTGAGCTTGCGCAGATCGCTAATAAGCACAGAATTCCAACGTTTTCGCAATCAGGTTCGGAAGAGGTGAAGCTTGGGTTTCTAGTCAGCTTATCGCAAGCCGGCTTTAAGTATGAAGGAGAGTTTAATGCCCAAAGCATTGCCAAAATCTTTAATGGTGCCAAACCTTATCAACTCGATCAATTATTCGAGCAGCCCCCTAAAATCGCGATCAACTTGAAAACCGCGGAGAGCATAGGATTTGATCCACCCATTGTACTGTTAGGTGCTGCCGACGAGATTTTTAGAGAATGATATATCGATAATTCAATATAAATTCCTAAAGAGATGATAAGCCTGCTGCATTTCTTGGAATACATTGACTAGAGAAAATGTATGAATATTCGTCAAAAGGCTGGTGCGTTTTTTTTGTTGACCTTGCTTTTCATCAATAGCCTGGTATTTGGCCTAGAGCAGGATAAGTACAGTACTTCTCCGCAATCCAATAAAGGCAACAAGTGGCGGATAGCCTATTATGAAGGAGGGCCGCAAAATAATTATTATTATTATTTAACCGCGACTATCAAAGGCCTCATGGACCTGGGTTGGATCGATAGCGTAGAGATTCCAGAGAAAACCGATAAAGATACAGCCTTGGTCTGGAGCTGGCTAGGCAATGTTAAGAGCGACTATATCGAGTTTGTAAGAGATGGATACTACACCGCCGAATGGGATGTGGATAAAAGAAAATCCACGTCTAATAAAATTATCGAACGGTTGAACAACAAAAAGGATATCGATCTCATTATTGCAATGGGAACTTGGGCAGGGATCGATCTCGCTAATAATAAACATTCAGTACCTACGATTGTCATGTCCACCAGTGATCCTGTCGGATCGCATATCATCAAGAGTATCGAAGATTCCGGGTTGCAGCATGTTCATGCCCGCGTTGATCCACTGCGCTATGAACGGCAAGTGCGAATTTTTCACGACATCATTGGTTTCAAGAAGCTAGGGGTAGCTTATGAAAATTCCGAATATGGCAGAAGTTATGCCGCGGTCGATTTGATCGAAAAAGTCGCCAAAGAGACCGGTTTTGAAGTCGTGAGATGCTTTACTCAAAGCGATATTGCCGATAAGAGAGTAGCGGGTGATAGCGTCATCAAGTGTTTCCAAGAATTAGCCGGTAAAGTCGATGCGATTTATGTCACGATTCAGGGCGGGGTCAATGCCCAATCGATTCCACAATTGGTGAAAATCACCAATGAAAATCGCATACCGACTTTCTCTCAGCTCGGCTCGGAAGAGGTCAAATATGGCTTCCTGATGAGCATATCGCGGGCGGGCGGTTTCAAGCCGGTCGGCGTTTTCTTGGCAGCCACTATTGCCAAGATTTTCAATGGTGCTAAACCTCAGCAACTCAATCAGCTTTTTGAAGAAGCGCCTAATATCGCCCTCAACCTGAAAACGGCGGAATCAATTGGCCTATACCTCTATGCCGATGTACTAGCCGCCGCCGATGAAATTTACCGCAATATCGAACTCCCGCCTTGACCCGCGTAAGTGCATTTGCCGCAATGGTCTAGCTTTTCCGGCATTTTGATCGCTGCATGGCGCATCGCTGGCAGCGATCTTTTCATTCGCCAAACCTCATGGGCGAGACCCTGATAAAACCGATTTTTGTCATAGGCTGACGCGCTATTTGCATTAGTGCGCGCTTGTTGCGATGCGGTCTTCCATGGATTGCACGAGATAACAAAAAATAGTCATTTTAAACAATTAAATAAAATATTTTCCGGGTGCATTAACCGGGCATTTCCGATTGGCATGAAACGTGTTTTACTCCCTCCTTTGTATTTATCCCATGGCAATGAAAATGAGCGGTTCAGGGATGTTGTGGATTGCCATCGGCATGACGATCATTTGACCAAAAACAATTTTCGGAAAACGATTTTTCGCTGCCCGCATGTTTACGTCGCTGAAATCGAAAATCATCTTTTTGATTACTCTCGTAATGGCGACGACTGCCGCCGCCATCATGGTTTCCACCCACAGGGATGTGGGACAGGCGATGCTCAACGCAGAAGAAGCCTCCGCCAAGAACGTACTGCAATTGGTCAATCTGGAAATCAGAGCCGGCTATAATCGGGTGATATCGGACAAGATCGAAATCCTCGCGCGCTTGGAAAAAGAGCTGCGTCATATTTCCACGGTAGGGGCCTCGGTTCTGGAAGAATTCATCGCGCTCAGTGAAGCCGGTCGGCTGACCGGAAGCGAAGCCCGGCAACGGGCGTTACAGTGGTTAAAGCTCGCGCATTTCGACAAAGGCGAATTATTCGTCATCGACCGCAATTCCATCGTGATCGGACATCCCGATGAACGACTGGAAAATACCTCGATCGACGGCCTGCGAGATTTGAAAGGGCGCCTGATCGCCCAAGCCATGCGCGACGATCATCTTGACGGCGATGGCGATTCGGCGGTTTTCCCCTGGGTCGGCGGGAAAGACCATACTCTTAGCAAGAAAAAGGGATATTTCCTACCGATAACGAAATGGCAATGGACGCTGGGCGCGGTGATCGATTTCAGCGACATCGAAGCCGAGAGCCAGAAGAAAATGCAAGTCATCGTAGACGAGCTTAAAAGTACGTTTTCCAAGATCAAGATCGCCAACACCGGCTATGTATTTTTATTCAACGGCCAAAAACACATGTTGATCCCGCCGCCACGGTATGAGGCGGCTCATGCGCAAACGGATGCGAACGTCAATACACTGCTAGAAAATTTAATGGTGACGGCGAAAGCCACCGACGGCGCTACCCGTTACCTCGACATACTGCAAGACAACTCCCAGCCCGTCAAAACGTATTTGAGCTATTTCAAGGCATTCGACTGGTACCTCGCGGTTGTCGTGCCGGTCCGCGAAATACAAGCGCCCGCCGAGGCCTTGGTGACACGCCAAAGCATCATCATTGCCCTCATATTCCTGGGCAGTTTGATCGCCGCCTATTTCCTGGTGTCGAAGATATCGAAGCCATTGAATACGCTTGCCTCGTACGCCAAAGAATTGCCCTCTCACGATTTGATCAGCGAGCAAGACGATAGCCATGCCATCGACGACTTGCCGGTCAAGTATCAAGACGAAGTGGGGCGACTGGCATCGTCATTCGTCTACATGCGCACCGAGTTGAAGAAGAATATATTGCACGCGATAGAATCGACGGCTGCCAAGGAGCGTTTGGAAAGAGAGGCGGCGGAGGAAGCCAATCGCGCCAAAAGCGAATTTCTTGCGCACATGAGCCACGAAATCCGCACCCCCATGAATGGCGTGCTCGGGATGACCGAATTGCTTCTCGGCACTGAACTCAATCCGACCCAACTCAGATTCGCCGAGACCATCCAGCGTTCGGGCCATTCGCTGATGGGTATCATCAACGACATTCTGGATTTCTCGAAGATCGAGGCGGGCAAGGTCGAACTCGAATCCATCGCATTCGATTTGCGCGAGTTGATCGAAGAGACGGCCGCCATGATGGCTCAGCGCGCTCACAGCAAGGGCATTGAGCTAGTGACGGACATGCCGCTCGCCATGCCGATCATGATGCGCGGCGACCCCGGACGGTTGCGCCAGATTATCGTCAATCTGCTCAGCAACGCGATCAAATTTACCGAGCGTGGCGAAGTGGTCGTGCGTGTGGCGGTGGTGGCCGAGGAACGCGAGCGGATCAGGCTGGGATTCGAGGTCAGTGATACCGGTATTGGCATCGCCAAAGCCCTGCAAGCCAAAATATTCGAATCGTTCACCCAGGCCGATGGCTCTATCGCTCAACGGTTTGGCGGCACCGGTTTGGGGCTGGCGATCTGCCGTCGTTTGGTTGAGCTCATGGGCGGTGAAATCGGCGTGGAGAGCACCGCAGGCGCGGGTGCGCGCTTTTGGTTCAACGTGGCCCTGCAGCGCGCCGACGATGCCGGCCTGCAATCGCCAGTGTGTGAAGCCCTGCACGGCCTGCGCGTATTGCTTGTCGATGACAATGCCGCCAGCCGCGAAATCTTGCACCGTCAAGTCAGTGGCTGGGGCATGTCGAGCAGCGCCGCCGCCGATGGCGAACAAGCATTGCATGCCTTGCATGCCGCGGCGCAGGCCGATAGGCCTTTCGACATCGCGATCTTGGATCGCCATCTGCCTGGCATGGACGGGTTGGAGTTGGCGCGCCAGATCAAAGCCGACCCGGCCATCGCCGCGACCCGACTGTTGTTGTTGGCGTCGAGCAGCATACCCGGCGAAACGGCGCTGGCGACGGCGGCAGGATTTCAGCATCAGCTCATCAAGCCGGTGCGGCAGGCCGAGCTCTACGCTTTTCTGCGGCGGCTGGCCGAACCACGGTCCGAACCCGCGCAGCTGGAAGCCGGCCATCTGGTGAGTGCAGCGGGTCAACCGATCGGCGTTGTGCGAAAGCGCGTATTGGTGGCCGAAGACAACCCCGTGAACCGCGCCGTAGTGGTGGCGATGCTGGATTGCCTGGGCTGCGAAACAACCGTGGTCGAAGACGGCGCGCAAGCGCTCGACGCTGTTGCGGAAAGCCGCTTCGAGATCGTCCTCATGGATTGCCAGATGCCCAAGCTGGACGGTTACGCGGCGGCCCGTGCCATCCGCCAACGTGAAGCCGACGCACAGGCCGAGCGATTGCCGATCATCGCTCTGACCGCGAACGCCATCAAGGGTGCCGAGGAAGAGTGCCTGGCGGCGGGTATGGATGACTACCTCAGCAAACCTTCAGCCAGGATCAATTGGCGCAAAAACTCCAGCGAGCGCTGGTTCGCGGGACGTTCTCCTGCGCGCGCGGACGAGCCGCTATCCACCCGGCTGCAAGAGGAGCCGTCGCTAGGCCCGATGGCAGCCGAAAACGCGATGGATCGCAAAGTATTGGACGGGATACGCGCGCTCCATCAAAGCGATGGCCAGAATATTCTGCGGAAAGTCGTGAGCCTTTACTTCAAGAGCTCTCCCAAGCTGCTGGCCGCCCTCAAGGAAGGAGTGAGCAAGCGCGATCTGGATGCGGTGATGCGAGCCGCGCACAGTTTGAAGTCCAGCAGCGCCAATCTCGGCGCGGTGCGTTTGGCCGCGCGGTGCGCGGAACTGGAACGGTTGGCGCGGGAGGGGAAGCCAATCGACGCATCGTCCTGGTGCGCTGAGCTCGATTCCGCCTACGGCGCGGTACGCGCATGGCTGGGCCAGGAGTCTGGCCTCGATTTCCAACCGCATCTACGCGAGCAAAGCGATCATCTCGCCACCCTACTGGTCGTGGACGATGATGATAGCTGGCGCTATCTTGCCAAGCAGGCGCTAGAACTGAACGGATTTGCGGTCATCGAGGCGAACAATGGGATCGCCGCCATTGCCGCATTCACCCAATACCGGCCAGAGATCGTATTGATGGATGTGGTGATGCCCGGACTGGACGGCTTCGGCGCCTGCCTGGCGATCCGCGACCTGGCGCATGGCAAGCATATCCCCATCCTGATGATGACCGCGCTCAACGACATCGAATCCATCAATCGCGCGTACGATGTCGGCGCGACGGATTTCATCACCAAACCGATCAATTTTGCCCTGCTGACCCATCGGCTGCGTTACGTTTTGCGTTCGCTACGCATTGCCAGCGCGCTACGCCAGAGCGAGACGCGCTTGGCGGCGGCGCAGCGCACCGCTCGCCTCGGTCATTGGCAAATGGACGCGCGCAGCGGAGCGATGGAGTGGTCGGCGGAGATCGGGCATCTCCTAGCGCTGTCCTTCAACCAGACATTGAGCGGCTACGGTGCCTTTCTTGGTTTCGTGCATCCGGCGGATCGCGAGCATGTCGCGGAAGTCTTGAGGAAAACTTTGCGGGATGGCGGCTCGTTCAGCATCGAACATCGCATCGTCGGCGGCGACGGAGCGGAGCGTGTCGTGCATCACGAGGGCGAAGCGGTGATGGGCGAGAATAGTGCGGTCGTATCGTTGCTCGGTACGATCCAAGACGTTACCGAGCGGCGCCGCGCCGAGGAGCAGATTCGCCATCTCGCCTATTACGATAGCGTGACCGCGTTGCCTAATCGCGCCCATTTGCGCGAGCGGCTGGAAGTGATCTTGACCCGCGCGGCGCGTGAGTCTGGCATGGCGGCGCTGCTATTCCTCGATTTAGATCAGTTCAAACTCATCAACGATACCCTGGGCCATAGCACCGGCGACGAATTGTTACGGCAAGTGGCGCGACGTCTTCTCGACAGCGTACGTGGCTATGATGAAGTCGCGCGTCCTGGCTTTGGCGGCAAGCATTGGCTGCCAGGCATGGAGGTGGAGAATACGGTCGCGCGCCTGGGAGGCGACGAATTCGTGGTGGTGATTGAAACGATCCGCCGCGACGAAGACGCCGCCGACGTCGCGCAACGCATCATCGACGCGCTCGCGCCGTCTTTTGTCATCGACGGCAATGAAATCTATGTCACGACCAGTATCGGCATCAGCCTGTATCCGTCTGACGGAGCCGACCAAGAGACTTTGCTCAGGCACGCTGACGTGGCGATGTACCATGCCAAGGAACAAGGGCGAAACGGTTATCAATTCTACGCCGAATCGGTCAACGCCCGCATGGGCCAGCGCCTGATATTGAAGACCGAGTTGCGCCGCGCCCTGGAGAGTGACCAACTGGCTTTGCACTATCAGCCGCGCTTCGATCTCGACAGCGGCCAGGTCGTCGCGGTCGAGGCGCTGCTGCGTTGGCGCCACCCTACCCGTGGCTTGCTGTGGCCGGACGCTTTCATCAGCCTGGCTGAAGAGACTGGCTTGATCGTCAGTGTCGGGGAATGGGTGTTGCGCAACGCTTGCCGGCAGGCCAAGGAATGGCAGGAACGGGGTTTGCCCTCCATCCGCGTGGCGGTGAATCTGTCGGCGGTGCAGTTCAATCAGCGTGGTTTCACGCAAACCATCAGGCGGATTTTGGATGAAACCGGCCTTGCGGCGCATTGCCTGGAGATCGAGCTCACGGAGAGCACGATGATGAAGAATTCCGACCATGGCATCGCCCAGCTTGGCGAGATGAAGGCGTTGGGGTTGTACATCGCCATCGACGATTTCGGCACGGGATATTCATCGCTGGCCTACCTCAAGAAATTTCCCATCGACGCGCTCAAAGTCGATCGCTCATTCATCCGTGATCTGGCGACCGACTCGGACGATGCGGCGATCGTGACGACCACCATCGATCTTGCCCACAATCTGCGCTTGACCGTCGTCGCCGAGGGCGTGGAGGACGCGGCCCAACTGGCGTTCTTGCGTGAGCACGGCTGTGACGAAGTGCAGGGATTTTTGCTGGGACGGCCGCTGGCGGCGGACGACTTCGGCGAATGGCTGGCTGGTCGCATGAGGGATTGCGGGTGGCGTCCGGCGGCAGTCACCATGTAGTAAAGCGCGGCGCATGATCCTATCTCAACATACACGCGCGATTCGAGCCGGGCTACAATAACGGCAATCAGTCAACGCGGTGGAGGTGCGCCATGCCGGGGCGTACGGAATTCGAGTTCAGATTGCTTCGTCGCAGCGCGGCGCGCTGCCCGATCTCAAGTATGCCCATGCGTATTCTCGTGCTAGGCGATTTCAGTGCCGCGCAGATGCGTTCCAGCAGTCTCGCGGAGCGCGCGCCGCGCGGCGTCGATATCGATAATCTGGATGAGGTATTGCGGCGGATCGCACCCCGCTGTTCGGGCGCCGATGGCACGACGTTCGCGCTCGCTTCTTTCGATGAGTTTCATCCCGATTACCTCTATCGCGAACTCGAACTGTTCAAAGCCTTGCAGCAAATGCGCAAGCGTCTGCAAGGACCCGGTCACCGCCGCGCAGGCCCTGGCCGAGTTGCAACCACGCCCTGGTCCGGGGCGGCGCAGCCGACCTCGGAGCACGATGCCGACACCTTCGCCCGCTTACTGGGGCGCGCGCCCGCCGAACCGGCGCCGCGCGCGGCGGCGGGAAATGCCTCTGGAGCAATTGCTGCGCAATCTGGTGGCGCCGCACGTCGTACACAAGACCGATACCCGTAGCGCGTTGGTAGGCGTGGATACTGCGATTACCGAGCAGATGCGCGCCTTGTTGCACCAGCCCGAGTGGCAAGGCCGTGGAAGCGCTGTGGCGCGGCCTGCGGATTGCTGAGTCGGATCGAAACCGGAGATGAATTGCGCGTTTACCTCCTCGATGCCGGCAAGCTGGAATGGCTGGCCGATTTGGCCCGCGCTGGCGGAGATCCCGACCGAACCGTGTTGCATCGCCTGCTGGTCGAGGAGAGTCGCGCTGGCCCCGATGCCGAACCGTGGGCGCTGGTCATCGGCGCCTATGAATTCGGCGCGACCACCGAGGATTTGCGTTGTCTGGAGTTGTTTGGGCACTGCGCGCGGCGAAGCGGCGTGCCCTTCGTCGCCGCGGCGGCGGCCGGTTTGCTGGGCTGCGAAAGTTTGGCAGGCGACGCCCGACCCCGCCGACTGGCAGCCCTTGCCAGCGGCGGTCGCAAGCCAATGGCAAGCATTGCGCGCCAGCCCGATCGCGCACTGGATCGGGCTTGCGCTCCCGCGCCTGTTGCTGCGCGCGCCATACGGCGCGCGCTCCGACGCCATCGAAGCGTTCGCGTTCGAGGAACTTACCGCCGAACGCCGGCATCAGGACTATCTGTGGGGCAATCCCGCTTTCGCCTGCGCGCAATGGATTGCTGCCGCTTTTACCGAGCAGGGCTGGGACCTGCGCTTGGATGGGCCGTTCGACCTCATCGATTTGCCCACCCACGTCTACCAGGAACGAGGCGAAAAAAAACTCCTCGCTTGCGCCGAGATTTTTCTCTCGGAACGGGCCGCGCAAGCGATGACCGCGCGCGGCATCATGGCTTTGCAGAGTTATCGGGATCGCAACACCGTGCGCTTACGCGCGCTGCATTCCATCGCCGCGGATGGGTCGGGGTTGGCCGGTCCTTGGCGGCACTGAATTCGTGCGCACTACCCATAGAGACAAGCGATGAATCAAAACTTTTTAGATTTCGAGAGGCCGATCGCGGAACTGGAAGCGAAGCTGACCGAGTTGCGCAAGCTGATCGACGACTCCGAACTGAACATCGGCGAAGAAATGGCGCTACTAGAGACCAAGAGTAAGACGTTGACCGCGTCCATCTTCGCCAATCTCACGCCCTGGCAAGTCGCGCAGCTCGCGCGTCACCCCGACCGCCCTTACACGCTCGATTACATCGAGCGCATTTTTACCGATTTTCAGGAATTGCACGGCGACCGCACGTTTGCCGATGATCCTGCGATCATGGCGGGCATGGCGCGCCTCGAAGGACGCCCGGTGATGGTCATCGGCCATCAAAAAGGGCGCGGCACCAAGGACAAGCTGCGCCATAATTTCGGTATGCCGCGGCCGGAAGGCTATCGCAAAGCCATCCGCTTGATGAAGCTGGCCGAGCGCTTCCGTCTGCCCATCCTGACCTTCATCGACACGCCGGGGGCCTACCCCGGCGTCGGCGCCGAAGAACGCGGCCAGAGCGAGGCCATCGCGCGCAATCTGTTCGAGATGGCCAGGCTCAGAACGCCGATTATCTGCACGGTGATCGGCGAAGGCGGCTCGGGCGGCGCCCTTGCCATCGGCGTCGGCGATCGTGTGTACATGCTGCGCTATAGCACTTATTCGGTCATTTCCCCGGAAGGCTGTGCTTCGATCTTATGGAAGAGCGCCGATAAAGCGCCGGATGCCGCCGACGCGATGGGCATCACCTCGGATCGGATCAAACAGCTGAAATTGATCGATGCGGTCATCGAAGAACCCTTGGGCGGCGCCCATCGCGATGCGGCGCAAATGGCGGAAACCTTGAAGAGCACGTTGCTGGCGGCGCTTATCGAGATGGATGGTCTCGCCATCGACGCGTTGCTGGAGCAACGCCATCAGCGCTTGATGGATTACGGTGTGTTCAAGGAGGGAGCCGCCGCTAGCGTGGCTTGATGCAGTGCTCGATAGCGAGCGCATCCTGGCCTTACTGTCGGCGCAACCGCGCGTCCGCCGCTGGCTGGTGGGATACAGCGGTGGAGTGGATTCCCATGTTCTCTTGCATTGGTTTGCCAACCATCGCATCGTTTTGCCGGGGCAGCAGGTAACCGCAATCTATGTAGACCATGGTTTGCAGCCGGAGGCGCGGCATTGGGGCGAACACTGCGCGGCGGTTTGCCAAGCGTTGGGAATTGCCTACCGGCAATTGCGCATCGATGCCCAGCCACAACGCGGCGAAAGCCCGGAGGCTGCGGCGCGGCGCGCGCGCTACCGAGCTTGCGCGGGGCTATTGACCGAGCACGATGCCTTCGTCACCGCCCATCATCAGGACGACCAAGCCGAGACCATGCTGCTGCAATTGCTGCGCGGCGCCGGGCCGCGTGGCCTGGCGGCGATGCCGGCGGTGGCGGCGCTAGGCCAGGGTTTGCTGGTGCGGCCTTTGTTGGAGTTCGGGCGCGCCGAAATCCTGGCTTACGCCGGGCAACACGGTTTGGCGTGGATCAGCGATCCGAGCAATGCCCAGCGTGATTTCAATCGTAACTACCTTCGGCATGAAGTCATGCCCCAGATTGTCGCTCGCTGGCCCGCCGCAGGCCGTACCCTGGCGCGCTCCGCGGTCTTGTGCGCGGAAGCGGCGGCGCTCATGGATGAGTTGGCTACGCTGGATTTGCAGCGCGCCGCGAGTCTTCATCTGGACCGGCTGCGGGTGAGCGTGCTGCGTGAGCTGAGTGCATCGCGCCAGCGCAATGCGCTCAGGCTGTGGTTCCAGCGCCTCGGCCTGTCCACGCCACAACACACCCATCTCGACCGCATTTTGACCGATGTCATCGCCGCGCCTGGCGACCGAGAACCGCTGATCCGCTGGCCAGGGTGCGAAGTGCGGCGCTATCGGGATGAACTGTTTGCATTGCCGCCGCTGCCGCCGCACGCCGCCGGGCAGGTCATCCCTTGGTCGGGGCTGGAGCCTTTGTCGATCCCCGGCTTGGGTACGTTGATGCTGGCGCCCGCCGCACGCACAGGCTTGTGCGGTGAAGCGCTGCGGCAGAAAGAAATCACGGTGCGGTTTCGCCGAGGTGGCGAGCGCTTGCGGCCCGCTGGTCGCCGTCACGTCCACGAACTCAAGAAGCTCTTGCAGGAGGCGGGTGTTCCGCCTTGGGAGCGCGGCCGTATTCCCTTGCTTTATGTCGGCGAAGAATTGGCGGCGGTGGCTGGGCTATGGGTCAGCGCCGGCTTTGTGACAGCCACGCCGAATGAGGGATTGATCTTGGAATGGCGGAGAAGTGGGTAGCGGCCTTGCTCGGTTAGCGACTAGCGAGGCGATGCGCTATCTTTACGCATGGGCCTCGAATATCCACCCCAACAGCGGAAAGGAACCAGCACGATGCCGCGGATGCAAGATCCCATCGCTTTCGAGTTATTGAAGAATGCTTTGTTCGCCATCGCCGACGAAATGGCGCTCACCGTCTGCCGCACCACGTATTCCGGGGTGCTGCGCGACAATATGGATTTTTCCACGGCTTTTGCCGACGCCGACGGCAAGCTCGTCGCCCAAGGGCTCACCTTGCCGGGTCATCTCGGTTCGATCCCGACCGCGCTGGCGGTGGTGGTGGAGCGCTTCAAGGGCGACATCGCGCCGGACGACGTGTTCATCATGAACGATCCGTTCGACGGTGGCATGCATTTGCCCGATATTTTCGTGTTCAAGCCGCTGTTCGCCGACGGCGAACGGCTCGCGTTCGCCGCCACCATCTGCCATCACTGCGACGTCGGCGGACGGGTGCCAGGCTCGAATGCGTCCGACTCGACCGAAATCTATCAGGAAGGGATACGCATTCCGCCCTTGAAGCTTTACGAGCGCGGCAAGCGCAACGATACCCTGTTCCAGTTCATTGAGCGCAACGTGCGGTTGCCGGTGCAGTTGTTCGGCGATCTGCGCGCGCAACTCGCCGCCTGCCATATCGCCGAAAAGCAGTTTCTGGAACTGGTCGCCCGCCACGGCGCGGCGACCATCAAGGCCTCGATGCAAGACATCATCGACTACGCCGAACGCATGACCCGCGCCGCGGTCAAGGAACTGCCGGACGGCGAGTTCAGCTTCGAGGATTGGATCGACGACGACGGCATCGACCGCGAGCGGCCGATCCGCTTGTTCGTGACCATCCGCAAGCAGGGCGAGCGCATGACCGTCGATTGGACCGGCAGCGCCGCCCAGGTCAAGGGCGCGATCAACAATACTTTGTCCTTCACCAAAGCCGCGTCGTACACCGCGATCCGTTCGGTGCTGCCGCCCGGTATCCCGAACAACGAGGGCGTGTTCCGGGTGATCGAAGTGATCGCCCCGCCCGGCACCATCGCCAATGCCGTGCTGCCGGCGGCCTGCGCGGCGCGTGGCCTGACCGGTTTTCGCATGGTCGACTGCTGCTTCGGCGCGCTGGCGATGATGCTGCCGGACAAAGTGTTCGCCGCTTCCGACGGCGGCAACACCGGGATCACCATCGGTGGCTACACAGCCGAGCGCAAACCCTTCATCTACGTCGATTTCACTTGCGGCACCTGGGGCGGCAGGCCGTGGGCCGACGGCCTCGACGGTAATTCCAACATGTTCGCCAACATGGCCTCGCAGCCGGTGGAGATCACCGAGGCCGAGCAGCCCATCCAAATCCTCGCTTATGAATTCATCGCCGACAAAGCGGGCGCCGGCAAATACCGCGGCGGCGCGCCGTATCGGCGCGATTACCGCTTTCTGGAGCAGGAGGCGATCTTGCAGGTGCGCGCCGACCGCCATCGCATTCGCCCTTATGGACTCTACGGCGGCCAGCCTGGCAAGCCGTCCATGAACTATCTGAATCCGGCTGCCGAGAACCGCGCGCTGCCGAGCAAGCTCACCATGACCCTCCAGCACGGCGAGGTGTTCCGCCACGAAGTCGCCGGCGCCGGCGGTTGGGGCGATCCGCTGGAGCGCGACCCGCTCAAGGTGTTGAAGGACGTGCGCAATGAGTTCGTGAGCCTGGCGGCGGCGCGGCGCGAGTACGGCGTGGTGATCGACCCGGCGCGCTGGCGTGTCGATGCCGCCGCGACCACGCGCCTGCGCGAGGAGATGCGCGCCCGGCGCGGCTGGCGCGAGACGCCGACGATCCTATGGGAGGACACGCCATGAGCGGCTTTCGGATAGGCGTCGATATCGGCGGCACGTTCACCGACATCGTGCTGCTGGCGGCGGATGGCCGCCTGCATACCAAGAAGATCTCCTCCAGCGTGCGCAACTACGCCCAGGCCATCGTCGAGGGCCTGCGCCAGTTGTTCGCCGAAACCGGCCTGGCCGGGCGCGACATCGAGGAAATCCGCCACGGTACAACGGTGGCGTCTAACGCCATCCTCGAACTCAAGGGCGCCAAGACCGGCTTGATCACCACCCAAGGTTTCCGCGACGTGCTGGAAATCCGCACGCTGCGCATGCCGCGCCTCTACGATCTTGCCTGGGAGAAGCCGCCGCCGCTGGTGGAGCGCCGCTGGCGGGTGACGGTGAGCGAACGCATCGATGCGCGCGGCCAGGTCCAGATCGCGCTGGACCCGCAAGACGCCGAACGCGCGGTGGATAAGCTGCTGGCCGAGGGCGTGGAGGCGATCGCGGTGTGCCTGCTGCATTCCTACGCCAACCCCGTCCACGAGTTATTGGTGAAGGAGGCGGTGCAGCGGCGCGCGCCCGGCATGCCGTGCTCGATCAGCTTCGAGGTATTGCCGGAGATCAAGGAATACGAACGCACCTCGACCACGGTGGTGAACGCCTATGTGCTGCCGGTGGTCGCAACCTATCTCGCGGCGCTGCGCCGAGAGCTCGATACAGCGGGCGTCACCGCCCAACTGTTGTTGATGCAATCGAACGGCGGCCTCACCACCAGCGAGGTAGCGACGCAAAAGCCCGTACACATCGTCGAATCAGGGCCGGCGGCGGGCGTGGTCGGCGGGCAGGCGCTGGCGCGCCGGCTGGCGTTGCCGAATATCATTACCTTCGACATGGGCGGCACTACCGCCAAAGCCTCCATCGTCGAGAACGGCGCGCTCACGCGCTCGCCGGAATTCCAGGTCGGCGGCGGCATCATCAGCGGCTCGCGGCTGATGACCGGGGCGGGCTATGCGCTGAAACTCCCTGCTATCGACCTCGCCGAAGTCGGCGCGGGTGGCGGTTCCATCGTCTGGATCGATGCCGGCGGCGCGCTCTGCATCGGCCCCCGGAGCGCCGGCGCCGAACCCGGGCCGCTGTGTTACGACATCGGTGGCAACGAGCCGACCGTGACCGACGCCAATCTGATTCTCGGTTATCTCAATCCGGATCATCTAGTGGGGGGCGAACTCAAGCTCAACGCCGAGCGCGCGCGCCGCGGTTTCGCCGAACGCATCGCCGAGCCGCTCGGACTCCCGCTGGAGCGCGCCGCGCACGGCGCCCACCTCATCGCCATCGCCAATATGATGCGCGCGCTTAGATCGGTGTCCACCGAACGCGGGCGCGACCCGCGCGAATACACGCTGTTCGCGTTCGGCGGCAACGGCCCCTTGTTCGCCGCCGGCATGGCGCAGGCGCTCAGCATGCGCCGCATCGTCGTTCCGCCCGCACCGGGCTTATTCTCATCGTTCGGGCTGTTGTATGCCGATGTCGAGCATCATTACTCGCGCACCCTGCGCCGCTTGTTGCCCAGCGTCGATCCGGTGGAACTGAGCGACGCCTGGCAGGCGCTCGATCGCCAGGCGCTGGCGCAACTCGCCGCCGACGGTTTCCGCCCCGAGCAGCAGCGCTTGCGGCGCTCGGCCAGCCTGCACTATCAAGGCCAGTTGTTCGAGTTGACCGTGCCGGCGCCGGGCGGTGAGTTGGATGTCGCGGCGGTGGCCGAGTTGGCCGAGGCGTTCGGCCAGGAACACGAGCGCACCTACGGCCACCGCGCCGGCCCGGAGGAGCCGGTGGAATTGGTCAATATCCAGGTGGTGGGGCAGGGTTTGCCGGATCGCCCGCAAGTCCCGGAGGCCGTGCGCTCCGATCGCCAGGTCGTGCCAAGCGCGGCGTCACGCTCGGCCTATTTCGGCCCCGAACAGGGCTGGCTGCCAACGCCGGTGCTGGCGCGCGCCGACCTCGCCACTCCGCGCCGCGGCCCGTGCATCGTCGAGGAATACGACGCGACCTGCGTGGTGCCGCCGGATGCCGAAGCCAGGCTGGATCGCTACGGAAACATCGTAATCACTTTTGGTTAGAGTGGATTGCGACTGCGCCGCGGTGTGCTATGTTTTTTACAAGAATCGAGCGGATGAGTATGCTCGCTAACTCCCCCAGCCAGAGGATAAGCTCCATGAGAAGAAGAACGTTTGTTGTCCATTGCCTAGCGGCGGCCGGGCTAGCGGCCAGTTTGGCGGCGCCCGGCGCCGTACTGGCGCAGGCCAGCCGCGAACAGACCTTAGTGGTGGCGGTGCCGGCCACACCCGCCTCCATCGACGGCGAGCAAGCGCTCACCGCCGAGGGCGAGATGATGATGGCCAACATCCACGGCGGCGACCTGTTCAGCTACAAAATTATCGAAAATCCGCAGTACAAAGTGCAGGAAGTCGACCTCAAAGCGACCGGCGACAAAGGCGTTGACGGCCTGCTGGCCGAATCCTGGGAGATGGGCCCGGATGGCAAGAGCATTACCATCAAGCTGAAGCAGGGTGTCAAGAGCCCGTATGGCAACGAGTTCAGCGCCGCCGACTATAAATGGGCCTGGGAGCGGCGCTTCGAGATGAAAGCGGTCGGCAAGTTCGTCGGCGACGTGCTTGGCATCGATGGCGCCAAGGCCGTGGAAGTCGTGGATGACCATACCGTGCGCGTCGCCCTGCGCGGCCCCAGCCCGATCTTCTTCAAGCTCCTCGCCCAGAATTATTATGGTGGGCCGTTCGACGCCACCGAAGTCAAGAAGCACGCCAGCGACAAGGACCCGTGGGGCAAGGAGTTCCTGCGCACCCATTCGGCGGGTTACGGCCCTTATCACGTCGAAAAAGTCACGCCAGGCAGCGAGACCATCCTGGTCGCCAACCCGAATTGGGGTGGGCCGGAGCTGTATTTCAAGCGCATCATCCTCAAGGCGGTGCCGGAATCGAGCGCGCGCCTGTCGCTGCTCAAGGCCGGCCAAGTCGATATCGCCTGGAACCTGAGCGAACGCGAACTCAAGGAAGTCGAAACCGACGCCAAGCTGAAAACGGTGCGCGCACCCTCCAACAAACAACTCTATGTCGGCTTGGTGACGCAAGCGCCGCCGCTCGACAACATCAAAGTGCGGCAGGCGCTGGCGTGGGCGACGCCGTATAAAGACATCATCGAGAAAGTCTATTACAACCGTGCGCGGCGCATGACCAGCACCGTGCCAGACATCTACGCCGGCTATAAATCCACTTACTCCTATGAGTATGACTTGGCCAAGGCCAAGGCGCTGTTGGGCGAGGCCGGGGTGAATGGCTTCAATCTGACGCTCGCCTATAACTCCGCCCAGCGCGAGGCCGAGGAGTTCGCGATTCTGCTGAAAAGTAGCTGGGATCAAATCGGCGTCAACACCACGCTGCGCGCCATGCCGCCGGGGGTCTACGCCGAACAGAAATACGGCAAGAAGCTCCAGGCTTTCGCTGAGAACGAGCAATGGCCGTGGACCGGCGATCCCGGCTACTCGTCTTGGGTGTATCTCGCCAACGGTCCGGACAACTTCATCAACGCGGTGAATTACAACAACAAGGAATACAACGACACCATCGAGAAAGCGATGCGCATGCTCGATTCGCCCGAGCGCCAGGCGCTGACCGACAAGGTCCAGGAAATCGCCGCCGCCGAGGTGCCGTGGATCCAAGTCGCGTGGTTCGAATGGTCGGTGGCGGCGAAGAAGGAAATCGATGGCGTGGTATGGACCCCGGACAATCAGCTCAGATTCCGTTTCATGAAACGGGTGAAGTAGACATCCATCTGTTACCGCTGGAGAGGATCGAGTATGTGCACCAACATCGGCGCGACATTGGGGCTGGGCAAGGCCAGCGTTCTCATCGGCGGCGTGAGCGATGACCCCTACGACATCCGCACCAAGCTCATCGTGCGCCGCCCCAAGAAGGGTTACGCCTACATCGGCACTTATCTCGCGCCTTTGCCTGGCACCGCATCCGCCGCCGAGTACGCCGACTCGGTAAGCGGCGCGCCTACCCGCGGCCTGAACGAGCAAGGGTTGGCGTTCACCTGGACGCTGGCCCTGGAGAAACCGGAAAACCAGGCCCCGGCGGGGGCATTGAAGCCGCACGATTGCTGGGATGCGGTCATGCGCCGGGCGGCGACGGTGGATGATGCGTTGGCTCTTCTTCAGGAACTACCGCGCGGGTTCAGCGGCGCGGGGATGCTCGCCGACCGTGGCGGGGCGTTGGCGCTGGCGGAAATCGGCCGTAAGCGCGTCAATGTCACGGAAAAGCTGAGCGGCAAGGCGTTCGGCTCCGCGGTGAACGTCAATTGCTGGATCGGTATGCAGGCCGCCGAGGGCAACCCCATTTGCGCGCTGGAAAATCGCGACGTACCGAATCATTCGCGTTATTACCGCGCCAAGGAGATGCTCGCCCAATCCGGCAAGGCCATGGACTTGGCCACGCTCGCGGCGATGCTGAGCGACCATGCCCACAAGGAGCGCTTCGCCGGTGAAAATCCGTGGCTGCCCGGCCACGGTTACTCGATCTGCAACCATGGCAGCCTGCGCGGGCAGACGCTGGACGCCAAGAAACCCGCCTGGGGCAGCGTGAGCGCCGAGATCATCGATCCCGTCAGCGGCGTATTCTGGTACACCTATGGCTGGCCGTGCGGCGAACCGCCCGAATACGGCGACCAGTTGCTGCAGGAGCGTTCCTGGGGCGAGTTTATCGGCTTCCCGCTGGCCGGCTTGCCGGAGGGCGATTACACGACGCTCACTGGTGAACTCACCCATCTCGCGATGCAGCACTTCGACAGCCTGCGGGGCATGCCGAAAAACGCCCAGGCGGGGCGGGTCAAAGCAGCAGCATGAGGGCTATGAAAAGATGATGTTCACAGTTCCAGGCTGCGTCAGCCAAGGGGAAACCAAGAGCGAAGCCCTGGAGAACATGAGAGAAGCCATCCAGCTCTGCTTGGAGGTGCGCGCCGAGCAGGGATTGCCGTTTACCGTGGAGACAAGACAGGTTGAGGTTGCTCTTTGATGCCAGGATTGCCGGTATTGAGCGGCAGGGAAGCTGTGCGGGTGTTCGAGAGGTTCGGTTGAAGAGTAGCGCGGCAGAGAGGGAGCCATGCCGTGATGTTAAAGGATGGGCATATGGTTACACTCTCGGTTCTCGACCATAAAGAGGTAGCCAAGGGTACGTTGCGCAGCTTGATTCGGTTCGCGGATTTGACAGTGGAGGAATTTGAGGGTGTGGCGAAATCAAAAACTTGAGTCGTCATGCGCTTCCTAAAATACACCGGTAAGCGGCTGCTGTTCCTGCTGCCGCAACTGGTTGCGGTTTCCATCATCGTGTTTTTCCTGGTGCGCCTGTTGCCCGGCGATCCTGCCTACTTGATGGCCGGCCAGTTCGCCACCGCCGAGCGCATCGAGGAAGTGCGGCGCGGACTCGGCCTGGACAAACCGGTTTACGAGCAATACTTCATTTACATCAAAAACGTTCTGCGGGGCGATTTCGGCACTTCCTGGCGTTCCTCGCAGAGCGTGGTCGAGGACGTCAAGCAGCGCCTGCCGGCCACCCTGGAATTGATTCTGCTTGCCGGCATTCTCTCGGTTGCGCTCGGCATCCCCATCGGCGTCTATACCGCGGTCAAGCGCAAAGGCGTCGGCGATAAAGTGCTGTTCGTGTACGGCATGCTCGCCGGCTCGATCCCGGATTTCTGGCTGGGGCTGATCTTCATCTATGTGTTTTTCTCCAAGCTCGGCATCGTGCCCGGCCCGATCGGCCAACTCGACCCGATCTTCGAGACGCCGCCGCGTGTGACCGGTATGATCGCGGTCGATGCCCTGCTCGCGCGCCAATGGGAAACCTTTAACTCGGCGGCGCAGCATCTGATCCTGCCGGTCGCCACGCTCATCCTGGTGTACATGACGCTGATCATCAAAAACGTCAAATCGACGGTCGAGGAAATGTTCAAATCCGATTTCGTCCAGCACGCGCGCGCCCTCGGCCTCAGTCAGCGCAAACTCTTGGGTTATGCACTGCACAACGCCATGCCGCCGGTGATCACGGTAATCGGCATCGTGTTCTGGTTTTTGCTCGGCGGCGCGGTGCTGGTAGAAACCGTGTTCGCCTGGGGCGGGCTGGGGCAATACGCGGTGGAGTCGGTGGTGAACTCCGACTACGCGCCGCTACAGGCATTCGTGTTGCTGGCCGCGGTGTTCACCCTGTTCGTATTCCTGCTTGTGGATTTGGCGTATTTTCTCATCGATCCGAGGATCAAGGTGTGAGCGCTGTTGCATTGCCCACGACTTCCACGGGCGGTGGATTCACCGCGTTCGCGCGCAAGCGCCCGAGTTTCATGATTGGCCTGGTAATCGTCGTGCTCAGTATTTTGCTCGCCATCTTCGGGCCAGCGCTCGCGCCTTATCACCCCGAGCGCGCCTTGCCCGGCGCGGCGTCGCTGCCGCCGTCGGCCGAGCATTGGATGGGGACCGACGTATCCGGCATGGACATCTTCTCGCGGGTGATCGCGGCGCCGCGCATCGACCTCACCATCGCACTGGTGTCCTCGCTCATCGCCTTCGTGATCGGCGTGGTGCTTGGCATTATCTCCGGTTTCTTCGCCGGCATGCCGGGCGGCGGGCGTTACGTGAGTGAGGCGATCATGCGCAGCGCCGACATCCTGCAAGCGTTTCCGGTATTCATTTTCGCGCTCGCACTGGTCGGTTTCCGCGGGCCAGGCACCGAAAACGTGATCGCCGCGCTGGCGTTTCTGAACATCCCGTATTTCCTGCGGGTGACGCGCGGTGCGGTGTTGCAGGTACGCGAACGCCCGTTCGTCGAGGCGGCGCGCTGTACGGGCAATTCCGAGCTTCGCATCGCCTTCGCCCATGTGATGCCGAACGCGCTGACCCCGGCGCTGGCGAACATCTCGCCGGGCATCGGTTTCTCCATCCTGTTGACCTCGGCGCTCAGCTTTGTCGGCGCGGGGGTGCCGAAACCCACGCCAGAGTGGGGTTCGATGATCGCCATCGGTGCGCCCAACATGATGACCGGGCAGTGGTGGACGGCGTTCTTCCCCGGCGTCGCGCTCGGCATCGCCGTGCTCGGCTACGCGCTGGTCGGCGACGGTTTACGCGATTATCTCGACCCGGTGAATCGGAGCTGACCGTGCCCGCGCTCCTCGACATCCAGGATTTGGCGGTGGCGTTTCACGGCGAGAAGGGCAGTGTCTCTGTCCTGAATGGCGTGAGTTTCACCCTGGAGGCGGGCGAAACGCTAGGCATCGTCGGCGAATCGGGGTCGGGAAAGACGGTGCTGGTGCGCGCCATCCTCGGGCTTCTGCAATCACCCTGGCGGGTGGAGCGCGGCAAGGTCGTTTATGCGGGCAATGATTTGGTCGGCAAGGACGAAGACGCATTGCAGCGTATCCGCGGCAAGGAGATCGCGCTCACCACGCCGGAGCCGCGCAAGCATCTCAATCCGCTGCTCACCATCGGCGAGCAAATCGTCAATGTCGTTCAGGCGCATAGTCAAATCCCGCGGAAGGCGGCGCTGGCGCGCGCCGCCGAGTTGCTTACAGCGGTCGGCATTCCCGACCCCAAGGCGCGGCTCCAGGCGTATCCCCACGAACTCTCGGGCGGCATGTGCCAGCGCGTGGTCATCGCCATGGCGCTGGTGCATTCCGCCAAGCTGTTGCTGGCGGACGAGCCGACCGCCGGCCTGGATGTCACCATCTCGCGCCAGATTCTCGATCTGATGCACGATCTGGTGCGCGATTTCAATTCGGCGCTGGTGCTGGTGTCGCGCGACCTCGGGGTGATCGCCCACTATTGCCAGCGGGTGGCGGTCATGTACGCCGGCCAAGTCGTCGAAATCGCCAAGGTGCCGGCGTTTTTCGCCAAAGCCGCCCATCCTTATAGCCGCCATCTGATCCGCGCCGCCGCCGCTGCCCGTGACAGCGCCCAGGCCAAGGCCGCGGTGCGCGCGGCGGCGGTAACCGGCGCCGGCTGCGCGTTCGCCCGGCGTTGCCCCCTCGTTGTGCCGCCGTGCGCGGAGCGCATGCCAGACATCGAACCGGTGGCGGAAGCGCACTGGGCGCGCTGCTTGCGCCGCCATGAGATCGCCGCCGGCGCGGTGACCGCCTGATGCTGGCGCCGCTCCTCGACGTCGCCGATCTGGTGAAGCATTTCCCAGCCAACCATGGGCGTACCGTGAAGGCGATCAACGGCGTATCGTTCCACATCGCGCCCGGTGAGTCGCTGGCGCTAGTCGGCGAATCCGGTTCCGGCAAGACCACCACGGGGCGCTGCATACTCAAGCTGTTGGAACCGACTGCCGGGGCGATTCGCTTTCGCGACCGCGACATCACCCGCATCAGCGCCACCGAATTCCGCGCGCTGCGCGGCCAGATCCAGATGGTGTTTCAGGAGCCTTACGATTCGCTGAACCCACGCATGCGCATCGGCCACATCATCGAAGAGCCGCTCAAACTGGTGCGTAAGATGAACGCCGGGCAGCGCCGCGGCCGGGTGGCGGAAGTCCTGAACATGGTGCAATTCGACGCCGCGGTGCTCGCCAAGTATCCGCACCAGTTGAGCGCCGGCGAGCAGCAGCGCATCGGCATCGCGCGCGCGCTGGTCACCGAGCCGGAACTGGTGGTGCTCGACGAGCCGACCTCGGCGCTGGATGTGTCGGTGCGCGCCGAAATCCTGAATCTACTGGCCGATCTGCAGCAACGCCTCGGCCTCGCGTACCTCCTGATCTCGCACGACCTCACGGCAGTGCGGCGGGTGTGCAGCCGGATCGCGATCATGTACCTCGGCAAGATCGTCGAGGAGGGCGACACCGAGGACATCTTCCAGCGCCCGCTGCATCCGTACAGCCGGGCGTTGTTGTCTTCGGTGCTGTATCCCGATCCGAACCAGACGCTGTCGCGATTCATGCTCGCCGGCGAGATTCCGAGTCCGATCGATCTCCCGCCCGGCTGTCACCTCTATCAGCGCTGTCCTTGGGCCCAGGATGCCTGCAACAAAACCTATCCGCCGCTGAGCGATCCACAGCCGCGCCGGCGCGTCGCCTGTTATCAGGCCGGTTAGCGAGCGCTGGCGTGGCTGCGCTCAGGGCGCCGACCCGAGGCCGTCCAGATCGAGCCGTTCTCCCAGTTTCGGCTGGTAAGCTCGGATGTGAAATTCGGCGTGGAGTCTCTCCGCCAGGCCAGCGCTCGCCCGCGTCTCGCCATGCACCAGCGCCAGCGCTGGACGCTGATTGAAATGGCGATACCAGGCCAGCAGTTCCGCCTGATCGGCATGGGCGGAGAAGCCCCCGAGCGTGTGGACGGTCGCATTGACCTGCATGGTCTCTCCCCATAAGCGGATATGGCGCGCGCCGTCCACCAGGGAGCGCCCCAATGTGCCCTGGGCCTGGTAGCCGACGATGACGAGATGGCAGTCGCGCCGCCACACATTGTGCTTGAGGTGATGGCGAATGCGCCCGCCGTCGCACATGCCGCTGCCGGCGATGATGATGGCCCCCGAGCGGATGCGGTTGAGCGCCATCGACTGCGCGCTGGTGCGGGAAAAATGCAGGTTGGGCAACAGCGGGTGGCGGCGGTAGATCTTGAACCAGTCGCGCGCTTCGGCATCATACAATTCAGGGTGGCGCATATACACGGCGGTGGCTTCGATGGCCAGCGGGCTGTCGACAAAAATCTGCCAGCGATCCAAACCCCATTCCCGATAGTGTTGGCTGAATAAATACAAAAGCTCCTGGGTGCGCCCGACCGCGAAAGCTGGAATCAGCACATTGCCACGGGCATCCAGAGCGGCGGCGAGCACTTCCTGCATTTCACGCCAGGTGTCCGCGCGTGAGCGGTGCAGACGGTCGCCGTAAGTACATTCCAGCAGTACCAGGTCGGCTTCCTCGATGATGGCAGGATCGCGCAGGATCGGTGCGCCGGCGTGGCCGAGATCGCCGCTGAATACCATTTTGCGTTGGGCTTTGCCCGCGCTCAGCCAGACTTCGACGATGGCCGAACCCAGCATGTGGCCGGCGTCGGATAGGCGCATGGCGAGGCTAGGGGTTATCTCTTTACGCTGGCCATAAGCAACGCCCTTGAACTGCGCCATCGTGGTCTCGGCTTGCGCCATCGTATAGAGAGGTTCGACCAGTGGCAGGCCCTTGCGCTCGCGCTTGCGATTTTCCCATTCGGCGTCTTTTTCATTGAGGAATGCCGCGTCCTTCAGCATGATCCGGCACAGGTCGCGGCTCGCGCTCTGGGTGTAAATCGGGCCTTGGAAACCCGCTTTGACCAAGAGTGGAAGCCGCCCGCAATGGTCGATGTGGGCGTGGCTCAGGATCACGGCGTCGATGGCGGCAGGGTCGAACGGAAATGGCTCGCGGTTGCGCGCTTCGTCCCGGCGATTACCTTGGATCAGACCGCAATCGAGCAGGATTTGGCGGTCACCGACGCGAATCCGATGGCACGAGCCGGTGACCTCGCCCGCCGCGCCCCAGAATTGAATATCCATTAAGATGCCTCATCGTTCGGAAACCCGCCCACCGTGGAAATAGCCAAATTTGCCGCGTTCTGGTAGGCTGTAAGCCCGACTTGGGTGGTCTTTATTGCCAAGCCCAGACCCAAGCTGGGCGTGGATTGAAACAAACAACATACATGATGACGCGTTTTATTTTCATCACCGGCGGCGTCGTTTCCTCGCTCGGCAAGGGCATCGCGGCTGCCTCGCTGGCGGCTATCCTCGAAGCCCGCGGCCTGAAAGTCTCGCTGATCAAGCTTGATCCTTATATCAACGTCGATCCTGGCACCATGAGTCCGTTTCAGCACGGCGAGGTGTTCGTCACCGCCGACGGCGCCGAGACCGACTTGGATCTCGGCCACTACGAGCGCTTCGTGCGTATGACCGCGAGCCGTGACAACAGCTATAGCGCCGGGCGCATCTATGAAAACGTCATCCGCAAGGAACGGCGCGGTGATTATCTGGGTGCGACGGTGCAGGTGATTCCGCACATCACCGATGAAATCAAGCGCTGTATCCAGGCCGGTGTCCATGGCGCCGACGTGGTGATGGTGGAGATCGGCGGCACAGTGGGCGATATCGAGTCCTTGCCATTTTTGGAGGCGATTCGCCAGATGGGTGTCGAACTGGGGCGCGACCGTACGCTGTTCATTCATCTTACCTTATTGCCTTATATCAAATCTTCCGGCGAACTGAAGACCAAACCCACCCAGCATTCGGTCAAGGAATTACGCTCCATCGGCATTCAGCCGGATATCCTGTTGTGCCGCACGGACCGTGAAATCCCTCTCGACCAGCGCCGCAAGATCGCGCTATTCACCAATGTCGAGGAAAAAGCGGTGATCCCGGCGCGGGACGCCGACACCATTTACCGCATTCCGCTCTTGTATCATGCCGACCGCCTGGACGACATCGTCGTCGATAAGCTGCGCCTGACCTGCCGGCCCGCCGATCTCGGCGAGTGGCAGCGGGTGGTGCAGGCCATCGACCATCCGCAGCATGAAGTCACGGTGGCGATGGTCGGTAAGTATGTGAATCTGGTCGATGCCTATAAATCTCTGAACGAGGCGCTGTTCCACGCCGGTATCCACACCGCTACCAGGGTCAATATCCGCTACGTCGATTCCGAGGTTTTGGAGACCGAGGGTTTGGCGGCGCTCGCCGGCGCGGATGCGATCCTAGTACCCGGCGGCTTCGGCAAGCGCGGTGCCGAAGGCAAAATCGCCGCGATCCGCCATGCGCGCGAGAGCCGCATTCCGTATTTGGGGATTTGTCTGGGGCTGCAACTGGCGGTGATCGAATTCGCGCGCCATCGAGTCGGCCTGGAGGGCGCCAATAGCACCGAGCTGCAGCGCGACACGCCGCACCCGGTGATCGCGCTCATCACCGAATGGACGACCGGCGCCGGCACCGTCGAAAATCGCCGCGAGGATTCCGACAAAGGCGGCACCATGCGCCTCGGCGCGCAACAATGCCACCTCGTTCCGCACTCTCTGGCAAGCCGCGTCTACGGGAAAGACGCGATCACCGAGCGCCACCGCCACCGCTATGAATTCAACAACGGTTATCGCGAGGCGCTGGAGCGGGCGGGAATGGCGTTCTCGGCTTGGTCGCAGGATCAGCAACTGGTAGAAATGATCGAACTGCCTGATCATCCGTGGTTTCTGGGTTGCCAGTTCCATCCAGAATTCATGTCCAATCCGCGCGACGGCCATCCGCTGTTCAAGAGCTTTATTCGCGCCGCGTTGACCTATCGGTACGAAAGGCGCAAGGCATCGGAGGCCGCTTGAGTATGCGCTTATGCGGCTTCGAGGCAGGGCTCACGCGGCCGTTTTTCCTGATCGCCGGGCCCTGCGTCATCGAGAGCGAGCAATTGGCGCTGGACACTGCAGGCTTTTTGAAGGAACTGAGCATACGCCTCGCGATTCCATTCATTTACAAATCCTCCTTCGACAAAGCCAACCGATCGTCACACCAGAGCTTCCGTGGATTGGGCTTGGAGCAAGGTTTGCGGATTCTGGAAAAAGTGAAAAAACAAATCGGCGTGCCGGTGCTGACCGATGTCCACGAGGATACGCCGCTGGCCGAGGTCGCAGCGGTGGTCGATGTGCTGCAAACGCCGGCGTTTCTGTGCCGGCAGACCAACTTCATCCAGAGCGTCGCGCGTCAAGGACTGCCCGTCAACATCAAGAAAGGCCAGTTTCTATCGCCCTGGGAAATGACGCATGTCGCCGCCAAGGCGCGCGCCGCCGGCAATGACCGCATCATGGTGTGCGAGCGCGGCGCATCGTTTGGTTACAACAACTTGGTGAGCGATATGCGCGCGCTAGTGGTGATGCGCGCGACCGGTTGTCCGGTGGTGTTCGACGCTACCCATTCGGTGCAGTTGCCGGGTGGACAGGGCACGGTGTCGGGTGGTCAGCGTGAATTCGTGCCGGTATTGGCGCGTGCCGCCATTGCCGCAGGGGTGGCGGGGCTGTTCATGGAAACCCACCCTGATCCGGACCAGGCCCTGAGCGACGGCCCCAATGCC
Organism: Gammaproteobacteria bacterium; assembly: GCA_046347515.1. Taxonomy (GTDB): domain Bacteria; phylum Pseudomonadota; class Gammaproteobacteria; order Competibacterales; family Competibacteraceae; genus JAXMFZ01. Next base: position 60,853 of record JAXMFZ010000003.1, read on the forward strand.
TGGCCGCTCGCGAAAATGGAAGCGCTGCTTTCTACTTTAAAAGCACTGGATACGGTGGTCAAACAGCACGGTTTTTTGGAAACTGAAACCGAACATCATCAGTCAATACGACAGCGAGGACTCGAATGTCGGTAATCACTCAACTCCACGGGCGTGAGATCCTAGACTCGCGCGGTAATCCGACGGTCGCCGTGGAAGCGCGGCTGGCATCGGGCGCGGGCGGCTATGCCGCGGTGCCTTCGGGTGCATCCACCGGTAAGCGCGAGGCCATCGAGTTGCGCGATGGCGGCAAACGTTACTTGGGTAAGGGCGTGCTGAAAGCCGTTGGCCATGTCAACGGCGAAATTCTAGCCGCGCTGCGGGGGGTGGAGGGCAATGATCAGGCCGCCATCGATGCCAAATTGATCGCGCTCGATGGCACATCCAACAAAGCCCGGCTCGGCGCCAACGCCTTGCTCGGCGTATCGCTCGCGGTGGCGCGGGCGGCGGCGGCGGAAGCGGGAGCGCCGCTCTACCGCCACCTCAATCCAACCGGGCCGTGGGATTTACCGGTGCCGCTGATGAATATCCTGAACGGCGGCGCCCACGCCGACAACAGCGTCGATTTGCAGGAGTTCATGATCGTGCCGGTCGCGGCACCGAGCTTCGCCGAAGCGCTGCGCTGGGGCGCGGAAATCTTTCACGCGCTCAAGCAAGTGCTGAAGGGGCGCGGGATGAATACCGCGGTCGGCGACGAAGGCGGGTTCGCGCCCGATTTGCCGTCCAACGAAGCCGCTCTAGAAGTGGTATTAGAGGCCATCGCCAAAGCGGGCTATCAGGCAGGCAAGGACGTTTACCTGGCGCTCGATGTCGCGAGTTCGGAGTTCTTCAAGGATGGGCGTTATCATCTGGAGTCAGAACGCAAATCGTTCGCGCCCCCCGAGTTTGTCGAATGGCTGGCGGCGCTGGCCGGGCGCTATCCGATCATTTCCATCGAAGACGGCATGGCCGAAGATGATTGGGAGGGTTGGCGCTTCCTCAGCGAGCGTCTGGGGTCGCACGTCCAACTCGTGGGCGATGATCTGTTCGTGACCAATACCGAAATCTTCAAGCGCGGCATCGATAGCGGCATCGCCAACTCGATTCTGATCAAGCTCAACCAGATCGGCACCTTGACCGAAACCCTGGCGGCGATTCGGATGGCCGCCGAGGGTGGTTACGAATCCATCATTTCGCACCGTTCAGGCGAAACCGAAGACACCACCATCGCTGATCTGGCGGTGGCAACCACGGCGAGCCAGATCAAGACTGGTTCGCTGTCCCGCTCGGATCGAGTGGCGAAGTACAATCGTTTGTTGGCAATCGAAGATGAACTGGGAGGAGCCGCCCGTTATGTCGGACGCCGAGCTTTCCGCAGCACCCGCCGACACGGGCGAGTCAGCCCCGCCAGCGGCGCCGAGGCAGCCGGCGCCATTGCCCTTCGCTGTCTGCTGCCCATGGTTTGATGCGGGCAGTGCTGGCGCGGTGCTGTCACTGAGTTGGCTTATTGTGGTTGGCGCCCAACGCGGCGTCAACGAAGTGCGGCGCTTGCGGAGCGTAATCGAGGCGCAGCGCGTCGGCAACGCCCGCCTGGAGGCGCGCAATGCCGGGCTCAAGGCCGAAATCGTCGTGCGCTCAAGAGCGGTGCAGTGGCGGTGGAGGAGCAGGCGCGCGCCAAGCTCGGCATGATCCGCCTCTTGGTGAAGCTTACCATATCCTTGAACGCGCACCCCCGCCGACCAGCAAGAAGCAGTCCATCCGCGCCTGGCCAATGACGAGCATACGCTGTTGGGCAGTGGTGCCGGCATCCGGCGTCGGCAGCCGCATGGGCAACGCCGTTCCCAAGCAATATCTGGCGCTGGCCGGGCGCATGGCGATCGAAACATGCTTTGGCGCCGCTGCTCGAACATCCGCTGATTGCCGGTGGCGGTGGCGACCTGTCTGGAAGATGCCTGGTGGCTGCGGGCTCCGGTTTGCGACCGACAAGCCGGATGTTGCGCGCCGTCGGCAGCGCTGGAGCGGAGCTGGCCGGTGCGCAACGCGCTACAGGTGCTGCAAGCCCGTGCGGCGGCACATGATTGGGTGCTGGTGCACGATGCGGCGAAGCCGTGCCCGAGCCGCGCCGGTCTTCGATGTGCTGAACCGCCTCGCGCAAGACCTGATCGGCGGAGTGCTGGCGACGCCGGTGCGTGGACATCATGAAGCGGCGCTTGATGCCGCCGGACGGCATCGAGACCGTGGAGCGCGCTGGACTTTGGCATGCGTTGACGCCGCAGATGTTTCGGCTCGAATTGCTGACGGCGGCTCTGATCGCGTCGCGCGACGCGGCCTGGCGGTGACCGATGAAGCGTCGGCGGTGGAGGCGTTGGGGCTGCGCCGCGGTTGATCGAGGGCCGCGCCGACAATATCAAGATCACCCGCCCCGAGGATTTGGCGCTGGCCGAATTTCTATTTGCAACGTGCGGGCTGGCCGCGCCGGATGACGGCGATGCGGATCGGCCATGGTGTCGATGTTCACGCCTTGGGGCGGGTGCTCGGCATTCCTGGGCGGTGTGCGGATTCCTATAGCCACGGTGTGCGCGCCCATTCCGACGGCGTGCTGCTGCACGCGCTGTGCGATGCGCTGGCTGGCGCCGCAGCACTCGGCGACATCGGGCGGCATTTCCCGGATACCAGCGCGCCGAATTCGCCGGCATCGACAGCCGCGTATTGCCGCGCCGGGTCATGGGTTTGCGCGCCAGCGCGGTTGGCGGGTGGAAATGTCGGCGTACAGTGCTCGCCGAAGCGCCGCGGCTCGCCCGCCATATCGACGCCATGCGCGGCCATATTGCCGAAGACCTCGCCATCGCCATCGACCAAGTCAACATCAAAGCGACCACTTCAGAAGGTTTGGGCGCGCCAGGCCGGCGCGAGGGCATCGCTGCCCACGCCGTGGTCTTGCTGGAGGCGGGGCAAGTTTACGGGCGATGTGAATGCTTAAATCTTTAGCAGCACATACAGGGCGCCGGTGCCGCCGTCATTGGGGCGCGCTGGCGTCACAAACACATCGTTACGTTGTTGCAGCCAGTGATTGATTTTGGCCTTCAAGACCGGGGCCGCGCGCGCGCGAACGCCTGCCCTTACCGTGGACATGATGCGCACGCAGCTCATGTTTCCGCGCTTGGCGGATTGACAATCAGCGCGCGCCTGGCGCGCGGCGGTGACGTTCAGGCCATGCAACCAGGCACCGCTCCGACCTCGAACTGGCCGCGTCGCAACCTACGCACGACGGCATGTTGAACGCCTTCGCGATACACAGAGTTTCGCTGGCATCCCATTCGCTGGCCTCGAAGTGGGCGGTCAGGAGATCGGTCAACACTTGGCGCTCATCGGCCAGAGTCGAGCGCGGAACGGGCGCGCGGGCGTCGTTGCTGCTGAGTTCGCGCGACGCTGGAGGCGCTTTATCGGGCCGATATGGCGGTAAAACAGCTCACTATCTTCCGTACGGTGGATAGGCGTGGTTTGTCGGTCATGGCGGCCTAGACTAGGTGTTGAGTAGCGCAATAATCGCTAGAATCGGCGCACGATAGGGTTGCGCTTAACGTCGCCGACAAGAGAATATATCAATTAATTAGGCGCGGTTGTGGTAGCCATCGAATGACAAATCGGCGACGGCTTAAACGCAAACGAGGCAGAGTCACCGAACGCCTATTCGCAATGCTATCGAGCACATTGACAAAGACATCGCATCGGAGGCCGTATTGACTACTGGAATGGCACATTTGCTGGCCATCAGCCACGATGGAGACCAGTTGAAAATTTCGACCTATCGCCTTGCGCTAACCCTTCCATCAACCGGATATCTGTCGGCAGGCCAGTAGCCGCCGGTGATGTCAACCGTTCAATGGAATCACCATAAGCTTGAATAATCTATGCGGATCTTAGTCAGCAACGACGATGGCTACCTGGCGCCGGGCATACGCTATTTGGCGGCGGCGCTCAAGGAAATTGCCGACGTCGTGGTAGTCGCGCCGGATCGGGATCGCAGCGGCGCCAGCCATTCCTTGAATTTGCGCCGGCCGCTATACATTGCCCATCACGATAACGGTTTCATCAGCGTCGAGGCCGGCACACCCACGGATTGCGTACATCTTGCCATCACCGGCTTGTTCGATCGAGAACCCGACATGGTGGTGTCCGGCATCAACAGCGGCGCCAACTTAGGCGACGATGTGATTTACTCCGGCACGGTGGCGGCGGCGATGGAAGGTCGTCATCTGGGATTGCCGGCGATGGCGATATCCCTGGTGTCCGACAAGCCCCAGCATTTCGCGACCGCTGCCCGTGTCGCCCAAATCCTGGTGGCGCGGTTGGGCGACAAGCCGTTGCCGCAAGATACGATTCTGAACATCAATGTGCCGGATTTGCCGTGGGAGCAGATCGCTGGGTTTGAAGCGACACGGCTGGGCAATCGCCATCGTTCCGAGCCGGTGGTGAAAGGGCTCGATCCGCGCGGGCGTCCGATTTTCTGGATCGGTCCGGCGGGGCCCGAGCAGGACGCTGGCCCAGGCACCGACTTCCACGCGACTCGCACAGCCCATGTTTCGGTGACGCCGATTCAAGTAGACTTGACGCGCTACAGTGCGATTGAGCAGATCGCGCATTGGTTGCCTACGCCATGAACGCGAGCGCCAAGACGAGTTTAGGCATCGGTATGACCTCGCTGCGCACCCGCAAGCGGTTGGTGCAGGATTTGCGCGACGCGGGGATACGCAATCCCGCGGTGCTCGAAGTGATGCTCGCCACGCCGCGCCATCTGTTTATCGACGAGGCGTTGGCGAGCCGCGCCTATGAAAATACCGGTTCTTCCTATCGGCTTCGGACAGACCATCTCACAGCCTTATATCGTTGCTCGCATGACCGAAGTATTGCTGGGCGGACGTGAACTGGCCAAGCGCTGGCGGTACTGGAAATCGGTACGGGATCCGGTTATCAGGCGGCGGTCCTCGCGCCATTGGTAGGGCATGTTTATTCCATCGAGCGCATCGCCAAGTTGTTGGATCTGGCGCGCGAGCGCATGCGCGCCCTGGGTTATCACAATGTTCGTTTGAAATACGATGACGGCAGTCTGGGGTGGCCGCGCTATGGCCCGTATGACGGCATCATCGTGACCGCCGCGGCTGACGAATTGCCGCAGCCCCTACTGGAGCAATTGGCCTTAGGGGGCTGTTTGATCGCACCGGTAGGTAGCCCCAACACGCAACAACTGATCCGCGTTGAGCGCAGAGCGCACGGTTTCGAGCGCCGCCTGCTGGAGGCGGTAAGTTTCGTGCCGTTGCTGAGCGGAAGGCTTTGACAACACAATGAACGATAGCACAATCAAGTCTGTACCATGATTCCTGTCAACGCGATACGCATCTTGATGCTGGCCCTATTGTTTGCGCTCGGTGGCTGCGCGGGTAAGATCGCCCCGGTGTCCGAGCGCCAGCACCTGGTGGATGGGCCGGGGGTTTATCGGGTGCAGCGCGGTGATACGCTGTTCTCTATTGCTTGGCGTTATGGTTTGGATTATCGCGACATCGCTGCGTGGAACGGATTGTCTTCCCCCAACAGGATTCTGGTGGATCAGCGCCTACGCCTCACCCCGCCCGGAATGACCGGCAATCCGATCGCGCGCGACAGCACCCCTCATGATCAGCCGGCGCCTCTGTCACGCGCTGAGCGCAAGCCGTCAAAGCATAATGATAATCCGGTAGCCAGCGCCGACGGCGGGGAAGGCGTATTCTCCAGCGCCAAAATGGAAATCGTCGATAGGCGCAGCTGGCAGTGGCCGACCCAGGGCCGCGTGGTGCGCGGCTTCAAGCCCGACGCGTTGGGTCGCAAAGGCATTAGCATTAGCGGCAATATCGGGCAGCCGGTACGCGCCGCATCACCAGGTGAGATTGTCTACAGTGGTAGTGGACTTCCAGGTTATGGAAGGCTTATCATCGTCAAACATTCTGAATCACTCTTGAGCGCATACGGCTATCTCGGCAAGATGCTGGTAAAAGAAGGCGACAGTGTCAAAGCGGGCCAGACCATTGCGGAAATGGGTGGCGACAACAACCAAGCCATTCTGCACTTTGAAATCCGAAAGAACGGTAAGCCGATTGATCCCATGCGCTATTTAAGAAGCTAGTGGTACTGATGTCGTTGGTTTAGTGAAGGCTCTCATAATTACAAGTTGATTACGATCTAACAAAAAACTCATAAGACGCGGCCAGCGTTCGGGCATCGCGCTACGAATGATGGTGTGTCGAGGATGATCCCATCCGTATCGAGGAGGTCTCCCATGTTGCGGCGGGTTAGTCAATCTTCGCAGGATATTGCCAGCGGCCCTTACTTCGGCGCCGACGGTAGCGCGGCAATCTTGCCGTATGTCGATGACGAGGTTGCGGAGGAGTTGGAGGGTGCCACTCTGGAGGTGAGTGTGGAAAGCGAGGCGCCGCTTGATGTCGCGCCGCCGGAAGCGCGAGAATTTCATCCCGATGACCTCGATCCCACGCGTATGTATCTCGGTGAGATCGGATTCTCCCCGCTGCTGACTCCCGAGGAAGAAGTGTATTTTGCCCGCCGTGCCCAGAAAGGGGATGGACGAGCGCGTAACCGCATGGTCGAGAGCAATCTGCGACTGGTGGTCAAAATCGCGCGGCGTTACATCAATCGCGGACTGACCTTGCTTGATCTCATTGAAGAGGGCAATCTTGGTCTGATTCATGCCGTGGAAAAGTTCGACCCGGAACGGGGTTTTCGCTTTTCCACCTATGCCACTTGGTGGATACGGCAGACCATCGAGCGCGGCATCATGAATCAAACCCGCACGATTCGATTGCCTATCCATATCATCAAAGAGATCAACACCTATATCCGCACGGCGCGGCGCCTGGCGCAGGAACTGGACCACGAGCCGACCGCCGAGGATATCGCCGTGGCCATCGGAAAAACCGGCGAGGAAGTGAAGCGGATGCTCGGTTTGAGCGAGCGCATCGCATCCGTCGATATGCCGATTGGCAAGGACGAAGACCGCTCCCTACTGGACGCCATTCCTGACGATAACAACCCCGACCCTTCACGATTTCTGCAAGACGAGGATTTGAACAACAAGCTCGCGATGTGGATGAGTCAGCTCACCGACAAGCAGCGCATCGTGGTGGAGCGGCGCTTTGGCCTGAATGGCCGGGAGCGCGCCACCCTCGAGCAGGTCGGCAATGAAATCGGCGTGACCCGTGAACGGGTGCGGCAAATCCAGATCGACGCCCTGCGCCGGATGCGCGCTATTCTCGAAAGCGAAGGATTCTCCGAGGACGTTCTGCACGGTTGACGCGGGCTTAACGTTTTTTGCCACTGCGCCCAAGGGTTGCGAGCCGCTGCTCAGCGCTGAATTGGAGGCGCTGGGAGCGCGTGCCGTGCAAGCGGGGCGGGGCGGCGTCGAGTTCGCGGGCGATCTCGCCGATGCTTATCGCGCTTGCCTTTGGACGCGCACCGCCAATCGTATTCTGCTGCCGTTGTCCCACTTTTCCGCCGCCGATGGCGAAGCGCTCTACACGGGTGCCTCGGCCATTCCCTGGGAAGACCACTTAAGCCCCGACGCCACATTGGCGGTCGATTACGTGGCGGTCGATTCCACCCTCAGCCACACCCAGTTCGGCGCGCAGAGGGTCAAGGACGCCGTCGTGGACCGTTTGCGCGCGCGTTTTGGTAGGCGCCCTTCGGTCGAACGCGAACAGCCCGCGCTGCGCATCAACGCCCATAGTCTGCGCGATCAGATCACCCTTAGCATCGATTTATCCGGCGCCAGCTTGCACCGCCGCGGCTATCGCCGGGAAACCGTGCTGGCGCCGCTCAAGGAAAATCTGGCCGCGGCTGTTCTGCTGAAATCCGGCTGGGCCGAGATCGCGGCGCAGGGCGGTACATTGCTCGATCCCTTATGCGGATCAGGGACATTACTGATCGAGGGCGCCTGGATTGCCGCCGATGTGGCGCCTGGATTACTGCGCTCTTACTGGGGATTCAGCGGTTGGCGCCAGTATGACCCGACGCTGTGGGAAGCGCTAACGCAGGAAGCACGGCAGCGCCGCGAACAGGGCCTGCGGCGATTGCCGCGTATTGACGGTCGAGATGCCGATCCACGCGCGCTCGCGGCGGCGCGAGCCAATATCCAAGCCGCCGGGCTCGGTGGGCTGATCCAACTCGCGCAAGGTGTACTGGTGAGCGCCGCGCCGCCGTCCGCCAACGCGCCTGGTTTGTTGATTACTAACCCCCCTTACGGCGAGCGCCTGGGCGAGCGGATTGAGCTGGAAACACTTTATGCAGAGCTGGGAACAGTGCTCAAAGCGCGGTTTGTAGGTTGGCAGGCGGCGGTGTTCACGGGCAATCCGGATCTTGGTAAGCGCATGGGGTTGCGGGCGCGCAAGACCAACGCTTTTTACAACGGTGCATTGCCGTGCAAGCTGCTACAGTTCAGCGTTACGCCTGCCTATTTCGTTGCCAACAAGCCGGCCGTGGTCATCGACCAGGCGCCGACCAGCGCGGGGGCGACGATGTTCGCCAACCGCTTGCGCAAAAACCTCCACACGCTGGGGCGCTGGGCCAAACGTGAAGGCATCGAGTGCTACCGCCTTTATGACGCCGACATGCCGGAGTACGCTTTGGCTGTCGATGTCTATGGCGATGCCGCCTACGCTCAGGAGTACGCCGCCCCGGCGAGTATCGATCCGATGCGCGCCGAGACCCGCCTGCGCGAAGCGCTGGCTGTGATTCCCCAGGTAAGCGCGATTCCTGCCGGCATCTTTACTTCATCAACTCCGCTGTCGCCAGCCGGCCACGGGCCAAATATCGAAAAAGCGCCGGCCAGGGCCGTTTTCTGGAAGTGCGCGAAGGACCGGCGCGTTCTGGTGAATCTCGGCGAGTATTTGGATACCGGGGCTATTCCTCGATCACCGCCTGACCTGCCAGCGTATCGGCGCGCTGGCCGAGAATCGGCGTTTCCTGAATTTATTCGCCTATACCGCCACCGCCAGCGTGTACGCCGCGCTGGGCGGCGCGACCGCCACCACATCGGTGGATTTATCGGCGACGTATCTCGATTGGGCGCGCCGCAATTTCGAGCTGAATGCGGTACTGGCCGCCAGCATCGGCTGATTCATGCCGATTGCTAACAGTGGTTGACTGAAGATCGGGGATATTACGGCTTGATCTTCATCGATCCACCGACGTTTTCCAATTCCAAATCGCTGCCTGACGATTTCGATGCGCAGCGGGACCATGTTGCGCTCATTCAGTTGGCTATGCACCGGCTGAGCCGGGTGGGCCGGATATTGCTCTACCCATTATCGGCGCCTACATTGGTCGCGCGGCGCTCGACTATCTCTATCTGGAAGACATTACTCGTCACACCATTGCTGGCGATTTCGAACGGGACCCGCGTATTCATCAATGCTGGTTGATCCGGTGGTTGAGCTGGAGGAACTGGCGCGTATTTTAACTTCCTCTATGCGCCGTTCATTCGCTCGCTGGCAAGCGCGCCTAAACCTGCCGCTGCTGCCCGGCGCAGGCCATCCCGAAATCGGTCGGCGCAAGCGCCGGGCGCGGTCGCAGACCTGCCCTTAGCTCCTGCCGGCGCGCGGCGATGCGCTTGCCGTAACACAGAAACGTTTCGAGACAGTGACGAAATGACAGCGCAGGATATCCCGGTAGATACGCTCGGCTTTGGCTTCATCGGCGGGGCCTGCTGGTGCGCATCAAAGTTCGTAGATGCGCGCCTGGCGGTCGAAGCACTCCGGAGCCGGGATCATGCCGGCGCAGCCAGCGCGGAGATTGTCGGGTAGTTCCAGCCCGCCGCGGCCATTGAAGATCGCGAGTTTACCAGCGGTTTCCTCGATCACCCGGCGAATGACGAGGACCGGCCCTTCACCCTTCAGTAAGGTGAAATTGGCATGATTGCGCAGCAGCGTATTGAGGCCGGCGGGCGACAGGCCGACGCCGAGATATTCGGGCGCGTTCTGGATCGCCACCGGTAGTTCCGCCTGGTCCATGATCGCACCGAAAAAGCGCACATACTCGCTCTCCGGTAGACCCTTGGTGGGCGGCGGCTGCAAGATGACCCAGTTCGCGCCGAGGCGTTTGGCGGCGCGTACATACTCGACTTGCTGTTCGACCGAATTGCCGTAGACGGTGATCGCGAGCGGCGCCCGCCCGTCCACGTCCTCGGCTACCCATTCCATGACCCGATGGCGCTCGGCCTCGGACAGTTTGCTGACTTCGGTAGCCAGGCCGAGCACGGCGATACCGTGCGCGCCGTTGGCGAGGCAGCCATCGACTTGGCGGCGCATGGCCGCACGGTCGAGCTGGCCGCGCGCATCGAAGAACGCATAGAGGATGGGATAGACACCGTGGAAGGGATAGGAGTGGACCATGGTGGAGTTCCGTATGCGCGCCGTCGAGCCTACTCGCTGACGTGATGCAGTTCGCGCTGATAAGCGTCCATCAGCTTTTTCTGGATATCGCCAGGTACCGGGTCGTAGTGGCTGAATTCGATAGTGTAAGAACCGGCGCCACCGGTAAGCGAGGTGAGCCGCGATTGATAACCGTCCAACTCGGCGAGCGGCACCTGGCCACTGATGGCGATGAGGCCACCGGAACGGGTTTCGGTACCGCTGATGCGGCCCCGACGGCTGGACAGATCGCCGTTGATGGCGCCCATGGCGTCGGAAGGAGCCAGCACTTCCAAGTGGACGATAGGTTCGAGCACCATGGGTCGGGCTTTGCGCACCGCGTCGATGAACGCCTCGCGGCCCGCGGTGACGAACGCCACTTCCTTGGAGTCCACCGGGTGGTGTTTGCCGTCGGTAGCAACCGCGCGGATATCGTGCAGCGGATAACCGGCGATGGCGCCGTGGTGCAGTGCATCGCGAATTCCTTTCTCCACCGCCGGCAGGAATTGGCCGGGAATGGTGCCGCCTACGACTTCGCTCACGAACTCGAAGCCGCTGCCCTGGGGTAGCGGTTCGACGCGTAGATAGACTTCACCGAACTGGCCGGCGCCGCCGGTTTGTTTCTTATGGCGGTGGTGCCCATCGGCGGTGGTGCTGATGGTTTCGCGGTAGGCGATCTTCGGCGGTTTGGTGTCGATCTCGAGTTTGTACCGGTTGCGCATTTTCTCCAGAGTCATGCGCAAGTGCAGGTCGCTCAGGCCGCGCAACACGGTTTCGCCGGTCGCCTGGCTATGCTCGACGGCGACGCAAGGGTCTTCCTCGATCAGCTTGTTGAGGGTGTCCGAGAGCTTGCCTTCATCGCCACGTTTTTGCACATTGATCGCTAGCCCGAACAACGGCATGGGGTAATGCAGCGGGCGCAGATGGATATGGTCTTCGTCGTGGGAATCGTGCAGTACCGCGTCGCGATGGATTTCATCGATTTTGGCCACAGCGCAGATATCGCCGGGCGCGGCTTGGGCAACTTCTTGATGATCTTTGCCGAACAATTTGAACAAATGGGCCACCTTGAACGGTTTGCGGGCGTCGCCCACGAATAACTGGCTGTCCTTGGTGATGGTGCCTTGGTGGATGCGGAAGGTGGCGAGTTTGCCGATGAAGGGGTCGATGTTGACCTTGAAGACATGGGCGATGACGTGCAAATCGGGATCAGGTTTGGGGAGCAATTCCTCGGCGTCCGACCCTTGGCCCTTGTAAAACGGTTCGGGATTGCCTTCCAGCGGCGAAGGCAAGAGGCGGGTGAAGACGTCGAGCAGAGCCTTGACGCCCGCGCCGCTGCGCGCTGAAGTGAAGCAGATCGGCACCAGATGGCCTTCGCGCAGCGCCTGCTCGAACGTATCGTGCAAGTCTTCAGCTCTTAGATCAGCGCCTTTTTCGAGATATTGTTCCATCAGCACTTCGTTCATCTCGACGACTTGATCGATCAGCGCGGTGTGGGTGTCGGCGACGTTGCCGAAATCGCTGGTGCCAGTGCTGTTGAAAAAGCAGTCGATGACGTCCTTGCCAGTATTGCTGGGTAAATTGACGGGCAGGCATTCCGGGCCGAAAGTTTCGCGAATCTGCGTAATCAGCCCCGGCAGATCGATGTTTTCGGCGTCGATTTTGTTGATGATGATCAGCCGGCAGAGCCGGAGTTCTTTGGCGGCATCCATCAAGCGCCGGGTGACGTTCTCGATGCCGGCTTGGGCATTGATGACCATGGCGGCGGTTTCGACCGCCGCCAGCGCCGAGATCGCTTGACCTATGAAGTCGGGAAAACCCGGGGTATCGATGAGATTGACATGAACGCCACCATAGTCGAAGTTGACGATTCCGCTGTCCAACGAATGCAAATGCTCTTTCTCTTGTGCGTCGAAGTCGCTGATAGTGTTCTTTTTTTCAACAGAGCCCATGGTGCTGATTCGACCAGCGTGGAATAGTAGCGCCTCGGTCAAGGTCGTTTTACCCGAGGCGCCATTTCCAATCAGGGCGATATTGCGAATGCTTTCGGTCGTATAGGCCATGTATGTCTCCTCGCTGTGGCTCATGGTTTTGTGACAGGCTTATTGCAGCAGTATAAAGCTTGTTGCCGCAATCGGCAGGCGAATTTTTCGCTCTGGCTTTTCCGCGCCCTGCCCCCAGGCCACGGGTGGAAAACACAAATAGTCGTCCCTCCGTGGCTCTTGCCCACGGCATTGGGTAGTGATCAGCGCAGTCCGGCATGACAATTGCTGGTTTCGAGATGTCCACGCGATCGGCATAAGTCCATTCATCTGGTAAACTGGTTCTTTTGATGTTCGTAACTCCCGACATGGTCGATAACAAGGAAGCAGAATAATGCGAGTTCTGAAACCAGGGCGTTTCGTCTATCGATGGTTAACGCTGTTGGGCGCTGCATGGCCGTGGATCGCTCTGGGAAGTGATAATGCTGACTGGAAAAAACTGCTGCGCTCTACGGATACCGATACGCAAACCGAGTGGGCACAGCGTTACGAGCACGGTGAAGGGGTGGAGCAGAATTTTGCGCGCGCGATCAAGCTGTATTGCGCTGCCGGTAAACGCGGTTCCGCGCAGGCCCAGTATAATTTGGGTTGGCTTTACGCCAACGGTCGTGGGGTGCAAAGAAACGATTCGCAAGCGGCGGCCTGGTTTCGACTTGCGGCCAAACAAGGCGATCCGCATGCCCGGCGTATGCTCGGTTTCGTCGATGATCCCAAGCGCAAGCTGAACGCGGTTTGCCCCATACCCGAGGCGACTTCGCCCAAGCTTTTGCTGGCGCGTGTGGCTCCGGTCGTTCCTCCGAAACAGATTGCCGCATGGGTACACAAATTGGCGCCCAATTATGGATTGGACCCCAAGTTGGTGCTGGCGGTCATTCAAGTGGAATCCGCATTTGACATGGCCGCCCGATCACCGAAGAACGCCCAGGGCCTGATGCAGCTGATCCCCGCCACCGCCGAGCGGTTCGGTGTCCAAGACGTATTCGATCCCCTGCAGAATCTACGCGGCGGCATGGCGTATCTGCGCTGGTTGTTGTTGTATTTTCAGGGCGATTTGCAGTTGGCCCTGGCGGGCTACAACGCGGGCGAGCAATCGGTACAACAGTACAAAGGCATTCCGCCTTTCCCGGAAACCCAAGCTTATGTGGCCAAGGTGATTGGAGTTTATGGCGCCGCCGACCATCCGCCCGTGATGGAATTCAATAAGCCGGCGCGTACCGCGAAATCCGCGCGCAACATCTAAGAGTAGCGCGCCGATGGGTTCTGGTGGCGGTTGGTTAGCACCATGTGCGCATTGATTCAGAGGATTTGAGCTATGGATAGTTATATACCGGATGCTTCGATGGACGAGACCATGAGTCTCGGCAGGTTTGGGCTGCGTCGCAAACCCTTTAGTGCCACCGATGTCGATAGCTATTTCAGCAACTCCTGTTACGCATTGGCATTCGAACGTTTACTGAAGGGTTTGGAAAGCGCCACCGGCTTATTGACGCTGACCGGCGCTCCGGGATTGGGCAAGACCCTGCTGCTGCGTAAGCTCATGCGCGATAACGCCGAGCGCTATCAGTTTATTTTCTTTCCGAACGGCAGATTGAGTTTCGATGAATTGTTAGGATTGGTCTGCGAGCGCTTGGGAATCGCGCAACGTGGCCATGATCGGCTGCGGAAATTAAAGGCCATCGGCGAATACGTGGCGTCCGTGCGTCAGCGCCGGTCCAGTTTGATATTGCTGATCGATGATGCGCACGAACTGCCCCACGACAGTCTGAATCATCTGCTGACGCTGTTACGCATCGGTTTCAAGCAACGCCATTCCCTACAAATCATACTGAGTGGTAAGCCCGGATTGAGGGAGCACCTGGTGCGTCATAGTCCCCTGCATCCCGGCGTAGCGAAAGCGGTTCATGCCCAACTCGTGCGCCTTACCGACGGCGAGGTGAAGGCGTATATCCATCACCATTTGCGCATCGCTGGCGATCCAGAAGGCTTGTTTCCGGCCACGGTGATCGAGCGGATAACCCGCCACGCTCAAGGCAATCCGCGCTCCATTAATTTACTGTGTGATCGAGCGCTGCTGATCGCTCAGCGTTTCGAACAAACCGAGGTGACGGTCGAACTGCTCGATGCCGCCGCTGCCGAGGTTCTGACTGCATTTCCGGCGCATGATGCGCGCTCATCGGCTACGGCGGACGAACAAGCACTGCCGGCTTACATTGGCGAACACGGCGCCATGGCGAATGCGAGCGAAAATGAGCGGGCCATTATGGAACGGGCATCGGTACGCGTACCAGCCAAAGGCTCGCAGCGCACCATCGCATGGAAGGGGCGCGAGCGCAGGCGTGGCGCCGACCGGCGCGGCGGTGGCGAAAGGCGGCACCGCGCTATTCACCGCAGCGGGGTATCCGATGTGGCGCGGGTTCGCCTGTGGAGCATATTGTTAGGAGCATTGCTCGCCTTGCTGCTGATGGGTTTGTGGGCGGGCTACGATGGCTGGTTGTTTTAGAAAAGGGCCAGTGCCGGGTATGCGCTGGGACATGGATCAGGTCAATCTGAACCGCTGATGGTGGGTCTGCCGTTGGGTCAAAATTCTCATTCAGCTTAGGTTCATCATGGTTGGCGCATGCTGTAGTTATTGATATGCGTCATTCATTGATGAGGATAGTAACATGCGATATGTACCTAAACTATTGAAACGAAGCGCGATTGTTGCTGCTATTGCGCTGGCCGGTTGCGCGAGCGACTACCCTTATCAGTATACGGCTGCCGGTGCGACTATCGGTGGGGTATCCGGAGCGGTCATCGGCCATCAGTTGAACCATAAGAACGGCCGTTACGTTGGTGGGGCGTTGGGCGCTTTGTTGGGCGGCGCTATCGGGCTCAATGCCGATCAAGTCAACCAGGGCGCCTATCGCCGGCCTTACTCGAGTTCCAGCTATCCCGCGGCTGATGGTTATACGCAGTCTTATCCCTATCGCAGTCAGGACTACGATTACGATCGCAACAGCGGTTACGCGCCGTATCCTCCTTACCGCTAGCCTCTGAACGATCCGTCCAGCGCATGCACCTGCCCGCGCTATCATAGAGATAGCGCGGGCAGATCTTTTTTGGAGTGCTGAGCGCCGAGCAAATCGAGTGCCCCATCGCAAACGCCTTTTGTTGACCGGGGCCTTAATTTATTTTAATATATTCAAATCGTTATTTAATTGATCGCCAAGCCCATCCATAATGGATCGGTAAGTCATTTGTTTTTTTCGACACAGGGACTGCGCCGTATTGGATGGAATCCTCATATAATTTTGAGTGATGGCATGGAGGATGCAAGACACGCAATAGAAAACTTGTTTTGCGTTCGCCTTGGCTGGTGCGAGGAATGGCACTTGCGGCAACAGAATTTGTCTAATGATTGAATATTTGTTTTGGTTTTCACATCAGGAGCATTGAATCAATTGATCCCATCGGCCTAAGGAATAGGGCAGCGATGGCTAACAATATGGGATGGGTAGGGATTTAGGTGCGGATTGCTGCCATAAAGCGCGTCACGTTCTAGCGCAGCACCGGTCCGCCATCCGTATTGATGAATTCGGACAAGACCAATGAATATACCGGGATACGAAATACTACGGGAAATCGGCAGAGGAGGGATGTCCACTGTTTACTTGGCAGTGCAGCAGTCGCTTGAACGCGAAGTCGCACTAAAGATCATGTCGCCCGCGTTAGCGGTCGATAAGTCTTTTACCAAACGGTTCCTCAAGGAAGGCCAAATCGTTGCGCGCCTCACCCATCCCCATATCGTGACGATTTTCGATATTGGCGTGGCGGATACCTGGCATTACATGGCCATGGAACATCTGGAAGGAGGCAACCTCAAGCAGCGCATACGTCAGGGGTTGCCGCTCAACAGCGTATTCAAGATCATCCGCGAGGTCGCCGAAGCATTGGCGCTAGCCCATGAGCATGGCTACGTGCATCGTGATGTGAAGCCGGCCAATATCATGTTTCGGACCAATGGCAACGCGGTATTGACCGATTTCGGCATCGCCAAGGCCTTGGATGGTAATACCGTAGTGACCGCGGTCAATGCGACGACCGCTGGTACGCCTACCTACATGAGCCCCGAACAAGCACGCGGCGAGGAACTCGATTCTCGCTCCGATCAATATGGCCTGGGGGTTGTCCTGTATGAGTGCCTGACCAAGCAGGCACCTTATATTGCAAGTGATCCTTTCGCGATTGCCCTGAAACACATCAATGAACCGATTCCCACGTTGTCCGGGGAGCTGGCGATTTTTCAGCCGTTGCTCAACCGGCTCATGGCTAAGGATCGCAATGGTCGCTTCGAAAGCGACGCTGAACTGACCGAGATCCTCTATGACATGAAGCGCAATATCAGCACCTACACCCCAGCTATAGCCAGTTAACAGTCCCCAGACTCTCGTCAAACCCATAGAACGACCGAGAACGTAGCCGTCCCCAAGCACGCCGTGGCAGCGCGGGTAGAGTTGGGACCATAGCGGTGGCGCTGGCGGCGTTGGCAACCGCCGGTATTTACTTTGCACCGGCCGTACGCACTTATGTGGCGCAGGAAAAGAGCGTCACCAAACCACTGGCAGCGACCGATCTTACCCAATCCACCCACAACGCGGCCGCAGCAAAGCCCGCCAGCAGTGAAGCGTCGGTACCATCGACACGTACCGCCAAAGTCGCAGCCCAAACGACTCCGGTCGCGGTGGCATCTACGGCGACGGCCCCCACGGCGCCGGTTGTCACTAGCCCTCAGCAGTCCACGCAAGCAGCGCCTGCGCCAACGACACATTCCGAGCCAACGAATACCGCGACCGCGACTCAAGATGTCGCTGGGCAGCCCAGTACACATTCGGCGACGGGTAGCCAAGCCGGTTCCTCATCCATCGCCCTCAACACGACGCAGGATGCTGGCAGCGAAAATACCGATCCGCCGCCTGCCGTTGCAACTCCACCTTCGACCGGCGCGGAGTCGGTTAACACCGTACCTGCTCAGCCGGCGAAAGCCGAAGCAAACCCAGTGGATTTCGGTCCACAGTTCAGCCGCATCGACTTGGTTTCGGTGAGCGCCAATCGGCCCAAAGACGCCGGCGTTACGCCTGCCGCAACGGCCGGCGCGGCGGTAGTTAGCCATGCTACCAGCGGCACCGAAGCAATAGAGGATGACCCCACGGTGGCGGCACAAGGCAATGACGATCCGGCGGTCGATACGCCAGCAGATGATCCGGCCTCCTCGGCCCTGAAGCCGACAGGCAAGGTCGATAACAGCGCCGCCTCAACGGCTACCGCCGCGACCAACGCATCCGACCAGGTCGCCATGCTGGAGTCGAAACCCACCAACCCCCGTGGCGATAACGGCGGTGAGTCCAAGACTGAGAATCAAGGCGCATCCGCCGGCGTTCAAGAGCTGCTGAGCACGGGACGCCAGCAGCTTTCCGCGCGGCGTTTGACTTCGCCCGCGGGTGATAACGCCTACGAGACATTTCAGAAAGTATTGGCGCTCGATCCCACGAATCCTGAAGCGTTGGCGGGTCTCGATGATATCGCCGATACCTATCTGAATTTGGCGTTGGGTGCGAAACAGCAAGGCGATCTGCGCAAGAGCTTGCAGCATGTAAAGCGCGGTTTGGGAATCGCACCCAAGAACGACGCTCTGAAAAAATTGCGCCGCGATGTCGAAGCCGCTTTGGCCTTGGCGGACAGGCAAAACCAGCCGGCAGATTCTTCGCCCGCGCGCGCATCATCGCTGACTTCATCGGCATCGACGCGCCCATCGGCGGCTAGTGGAGTTGCGCCCCAGACCGCAAATCCGTCGCCGCAACGCGATCCGTCTTCCACATCGTCGTTTTGGCAACGGTTACAGCAGCAACCCAACGGGGGTAATGCCAAGATCGGCGGATGGAGCAAGAGATAAACGTAAAAAGCCGTCGTCACTTCCACTTGATCGTACAGCCCACCGGTTGGGTTTCGGATACCGTGGGGTTTTGCCCGGTGAGTATGGCTTCGAGCGCATCGCGCAAATAGGGCTTGCGCACGGCGCCGGGGTCTTCATAGTTGTCATCGATGGCGCCGTGATAGCGCAACCGTTGGTATTTATCAAACGCGAACACCTCGGGGGTGCGTTCTGCGCCGTAGGAGCGGGCTGTTTGCTGGGTTGCGTCGTGTAAGTAGAGAAAATTGAATTTCTTGTCTTTCGCACGTAGCTTCATATTGAGGAAGCTGTCGCTAGGATAATGGATGGCGTCATTGGCGCTGATCGCGATGAGTTGCACGCCGCGGTTGCGGTAATCCTGTTGAATTTGGATCATGCGGTCTTCCCAAGCGCGTACGAACGGGCAATGATTGCAGTTAAAGATGATGACGATGGCGTTTTTGTCGGCGTGATGCGCCAGCGAATGATGATGGTCGTCGATACCGAGCAGGGTGAACGCGGGTGCGGCGTCTCCCTGTTTAAGAACAGTCATGCGGTTTCTCCATGGTTGAGGAAAGCGATGATGATAGAGCATCCCGCAATGCCCGCTCCATCGTCGCCAACGACGGTAAAGGCGAAATCCGCCCATTTTCCTGAAGGTAAGCGCGGCAAGTGAGCGCATGCACCGGGCCATCGAGGCCAGGGGCGATGTCTCGGCCGTTGATGAGGATGGTCGGCGAACCTAAGAAGTTCAGTTTCCGCGCTTGTGTTTCGTTTTGCACCTCGAGTATTTCGATATCGGCTTGCAGCCCTTCGCTGGCCAGGGCTTGGCGCAGGCGCGTCAGCGCCTGCGCGTGGGATAGGCAGTCGCTGCAGTACAAGAAACGAATATGGATCGTTGGTGGCTGGATCATCTCGGAATGACAAGATAGTGAAATTCAGCGCGTTCGATCAGCGTTGCCTGTGCAAAGCGCTGGCGCCAATAACATAAAACAGCACGGTTGGCAGGCTCGCGCCCAGCCACGGCTGGAAGTTGTACAGCAATACAAGATTACCCAGCATACGATTAATCAAGAAAAAAGCCAGCCCTAGCAGAGCCCCGATGAGCAGTCGTTGACCCATGCCGATGCTGCGCTGGGCGCCGAATGCAAACGGCATGACCAGCAATAGTAAAGACAGATGGGTAAAGGGCGCGATGGCTTTGGTCCAAAACGCTAGTTCGTAGATGCGTCCATCAAGCGCGTTACTGTGCAGGTACTCGATATAGGTCAGCAGATCTCGCATGGAGAGGTCGATGGGATCGGCGGCCAATACTTTGAGGGTATCGGGTCCAATCACCGAACTCCAAATAATCTGTGGAACGCTGTCGGTCAGCACCGCATCCGCCTTGATTCGATTGCGCCGCACGTTGTTCAGCAACCATTGACCTTCCCGGAACGATGCGTTCGCCGCCTGGGTGATGGATTTCAGCTCTGCGTCGCGGTCCACCTCAAAGATCGTGATGTCGATCAGTTGAGGGCCTGGCAGAATCGCGCCGATATTGACGAAATAATCGCCGTCCCGCGCCCAGAAACCGTGCCCGGAATGAACAGCGGCGTTGCCCGATTGCGCCCGGAAGCGCTGCTCATTGGCGATGCGCTCGGTATAGGGTGCGATGAACTCGCCGAGCAGGAGCGCAAGAATACTCAGCACCAGCCCCGCCCGCAGCGCCGAGCCTGAGAGCCGCAGCTTGGACCAGCCGGTGGCGCGCATGATGACGAGTTCGCTGCTGTTGGCAAGCCCACCCATGCCCAGCAGTCCGCCTACCAGCAGCGCGACCGGCAGGGTTTCGTATACACGCCGGGGCAGGGTCAGGAATAAATACTGGAACACCGCGGTAAGCCCGTATCGGCCCTCATCGTAGTTTTCCAATTCATTGATGAAATTGAAAAAGGTATTGAGAACTACCATGATGAATAAGGCGATCAAAATGGTGGTCAAAATGGTCCTGAACAAATAGCGGTCGATGATGCTGGTCACGATAGAGGCGATGCCTTGAGACGAGGAGTGAAATAGCGGAAGGGCAGCCATTCGGGATGTTCGTAATAGATCCACAAGCCGATGCCCAACAGCAGCAGCGTGGCGTGCGCCCACCATAAGCCGAGAGTGGGCGGCACTTTGTCTCGCTCTAACCAGGCCTGGCCGACGCCAAGCAAATTGACATAGATGGTGTAAACCAAAATCGCGGCGATCAAGCGGCCATAGCGGCCTTCACGGGGTCGGGCACGAGCCAGCAATGGAGCGATGAACGCAATCAACAATAATGACACAGGACCGCTTAGCCGCACATGCAATTCGGAGCGTAGCGCGGGCTCATCCGTATTGAGCAGCAGGTGGGTGGGAAGCGCTTCGCGACGCAAGCGGGTATCGTCCTTGGGGATCGAGTCGATGCGCACCGTCAGGCGATCAAATTGGACATTGCTATAGTTTTTTTGGTCTAACGCGCCTTCGTAACGATGCCCACGGTCCAGCGCGATGTAGCGCGCGCCTTTTTCGGTGTCGATCTGTTGATGGCCCTCGCGAGCGGTGGTAACGGCAATTCCGCTCGGGGTTTTACTGCGCACGAAGATATTGCGCAGTGTCGTATTGTTGTCGGACAGGGCGCCAATGTATACGACGTGTTCGCCGCCTGACAGCACCCGGAAAATGCCTGGTGTCAGAAATGACACTTCAGCCTCTTTGCGTGCAAGATTTTGCAGCTTATATAGCAGATCCATGCTGAGCGGCACGACCCAAAACGAGAGGACGGCCAGCACGATCATCAGCGGGAGGGTGATCCAAAGTAGGGGCCGGTAGATGTCGGCGGGCCCGAATCCACAGGCATTGAGGGCCGCCATTTCATGATCTCGATACAGGCGGCCCAGCGCAAGCATGATGGCGATCAGGCTGGCGAGTGGAATCAGCACGATCAAGAAACGAATCGCTTGCAGGCCGAGCAACAGCAGTATCGATTCCGTCGCCAATTTGCCGCCGGCGGCCTGGCTCAAGTAATTGGCAAGACGCTGGCTGAGCACCATCGCCAGCAAGACCGCCACGGTCGCGACGAGGGTCTGACTGACCTCTTTAATGAGATAGCGATCGATAATGGACAAGGTATGGCCTTGGATAGACTTGGGCGCGCCATTGTGAACGTAAAAACAATCCAGGTACACTCGTTATTTTACGCATTCTCAGCAGCGCAAGGCGCGCCTGCGGCGCAGTCCGCAGGTACGGAACCATAGACTCGGTCAGCAACAAGGGGAAGAGGTGATGGAGTTCACGGCAAAAATCGGTGATCCAGGCAAACAACGCACGGCCTGCCTAGTGCTCGGCGTATTCGACAATCACAAGCTGACGCCCGCTGCGGCGCAGTTCGACGCCGCTCATGATAGCTATCTGACCGCCATCCTGCGCACCGGTGACCTAGAGGGAAAAGTGGGCCAGTCGCTATTATTGCGGCAAATCCCTAACGCGCGTTGCGAGCGCGTGCTGCTCGTAGGTTGTGGCGCGGAAGCCGAACTCGACGACCGGCGTTTTCGCCAAATCATCCAACATACCTATGACGCGTTGGTGAAGACCAACGCCGCCGATATGCTCATGACGCTCTCCCAACTGCCGGTCAAGGCGCGCGACAATCATTGGAAAATCCGCCAAATCGTAGAGGGCATCGAAGCCGCCCATTACCGATTTAGCCGCCTGAAAAGCAAACCCGATGTCACCCGCCGCACGCTTGCCAAGGTGATACTGGCCATCGCCGACCGCGCGGGAGTCAGTGACGCCGCCAACGCCATCGCGGAAGGTGCGGCGGTCGCTGCCGGCGTTGCGTTGGCCAAGGACCTCGGCAATCTGCCCGCCAACATCTGCACGCCGACTTATCTTGCCGAGCAGGCGCACACGTTGGCCGCCGCTCACAAGAAACTACGGATCACGGTGTTGGATCAAGCGGAAATGGAAAAGCTCGGCATGAGAGCCTTGCTCGCGGTGGCGCGCGGCAGCGCCGAAGCGCCGCGGTTCATCGTGCTCGAATATCGCAACGGCTCCCCCAAAAATAAGCCTTACGCACTGGTGGGCAAAGGCATTACCTTTGACACCGGCGGCATTTCCATCAAACCCAGCGCCGCCATGGATGAAATGAAATTTGATATGTGCGGCGCGGCGAGTGTGCTCGGTACTTTGCAAGCCTGCGCGCAGCTTGATCTGCCTCTCAACGTCGTGGGGGTCGTGGCGGCGGTGGAAAACATGCCGGACGGTAAAGCGGTTAAACCCGGTGACATCGTGACCAGTTTGTCCGGGCAGACCGTGGAAATCCTCAATACCGATGCGGAAGGCCGGCTCATTTTGTGTGATGCTCTGACGTATTGTGAGCGCTACGAGCCGGAAACGGTGATCGATATCGCCACCCTGACCGGTGCTTGCGTCGTCGCCCTTGGTAATCATCCGCACGGCCTGTTCAGTAACGACGATACGCTCGCAAGCGAACTGAACGCAGCGGGCGAACAGGCGGGGGACCGCTGCTGGCGGTTGCCGTTATGGGAGGACTATCAGGAGGCCCTCGACAGCAACTTCGCCGATATGGCGAATGTGGGTGGCCGCGAGGGCGGAGCGATCACGGCGGCTTGTTTTCTGTGGCGGTTCACCAAAAAATTGCGCTGGGCCCATCTCGATATCGCCGGCACCGCCTGGAAAACCGGCAAAAGCAAAGGCGCGACCGGCAGGCCGGTGGCGCTGCTGGCGCAATATTTATTTGATCGCGCAGCCGATGCGACGCGGTGACGACGATGCGCGTCGATTTTTACATCTTGCCCGATCATACCGCGCAAGGCAGGCTGCTGTTGGCATGCCGGCTGGCGGAAAAAGCCTTCACCATGGAGCATACGGTCTATATCCAGGCGCAATCCGAGGCCCAGGCCGCGGAACTCGACGACTTATTGTGGACATTCCGGCAGAGCAGTTTCATCCCTCATGCCCTGGCCGGCACCGCCGACGCCGCGGCGGCCCCGGTGCGCATCGGTTGGGGAAAAACCATCGAAGAGCAGAAAGCGGAAGTTTTGATCAATCTAGACGATGACCTACCGCCGCGCCTCGATACGTTCCAGCGCGTGGCCGAGGTTGTCGACCAGGACTCGCAAGTATTGCGTGCTTCACGCGAGCGGTTTCGGCAGTATCGAGAGCGCGGCGTGGAGCCCACCACCCATAGATTGGAAGCGTTGCGTTAGCGGCGCCAGAAGCGCGGCTTTTGCAGCGGCACGGTTTTGGCGGTGGCTTCGAGATCGGGCTCTTCGCGGATGATCCGGATGACCGCCGAAGTGACGTTATCATTGGCACCCCTGATCAAGGCGGTATGGATCAGCGCTTGCACGACGCTGTAATGGTTGGCGGCCGCCAGCAATTGGGCGATTTCCTCGTCGGCCAGCGCCTTGTTCAGGCCATCGCTACAGAGCAGGAATACATCGCCCGGCTCCAGGGTAAAGCTCTTCTTGTCGATGCGTAGCGTATCGGAAGAGCCCACTGCGCGGGTGATGACATTCGCCATCGGGTGTCTGAGCGCTTCTGTGGAGGTGATGAGGCCCCGATCCAGGAGTTCCTGGACGTGGCTGTGGTCACGCGTCAATTGCTGCAACTGACCGTTGCGCAAGCGGTATGCGCGGCTATCCCCGACCCACAGGCAACAGGCCTGATTGCCGAATACGATCAGCACTGCCACCGTGCTGCCAATGATGCGGCGCTGGTAATCGGCGGCGGATTTTTCCTGGAGCAAGTAATTGGCGCGCTGCAGCGCGAGTTCGACGGTGTTGATGAAGGTCGCTGGATTGGATGGCGGCGGCACTTGGCGCAGCATGTCGATGATGGTTTGACTGGCCACGTCTCCTGCTTCATGTCCACCCATGCCATCGGCGACCGCCCATAGCCCGCCCAGGCCGAGGCGTGGCATTTCCAAAAAAGCGTCCTCGTTGATGCTGCGTACCGTACCGACATGGCTGCGCGCAGCCGATGTCCAGACCAAGCGCCTAGCCATTGTCACTTTGTCTCCTCGAACGGCTGAGCGGTAGCAGAGTGAGTGCAGTTTAGCGATTGTTCGGTCCATCCCCATTGTGACCATTGGCCCGCCAGAAACGCTGCATAGTGAGCGGGCGGCGGTAATCCGGAACAGATCGACAAACACGGCGCGATGCGCTCGGAGCCATGCGACCACCACAGGCTGCAATGTGGGAAACGGCTCGCCATCAGATGACAGACCAGCGCTGATTGAATGTTGCCCAGATTCTCCAGCTTGTCCAGCGGGCAATACCAGCCGTTGCCCGCGCCCGCGGTTGATAAGCCGGCGCGAAGCGTAACGGTAGGCGGTAAGCCCAATGCCTGCACGCGCCCGGCGAAGGCTTCCAAGTCCAAGCGGTCGTCCAGCGCATCGAGAACAACGGCTTCCGCCTGCTCGAACCACGGCTGACCGCGCGTCAATAAATCCAGTGGATTGAGGTTTTGCTCGAGCGCGGTAGCCACCGCCAGTGGGAAATAGCGGCCCACGCGATCAACGCTCGGGATCATGACACCAGCAAACGCGCTGGCGCCGCCGATGCCAGCGCTCAGCAAGAAACGCCACGACGGACTGGTGAGATAGCAATCCAGCCAGCGTTCGCGCAGTTGCAGCCGACTCTGGGTGATGGCGTCTTGTAGCCAGCCATCCCAAGTGCCAATGAAGCTAGCCGGTAGATTGCGAGTGACGAAATCGCCGCGTGCGGGCAGTTTGCCGTAATAGCCCGGCAATGCTAGAGGCTCTGGAGACACTGGAAGCTCTCCAGGTCGAGCTGGAAGGGGTTGAACGCACTATTGGCGCGCAGTTCGTAAGTCGCCGAAAATCCGCCGGCGTTGAACGTGACATTGAACACTTCGGGTTGACCGGTGGAACTGAGGTTCGATTTGTCCAGCACCCGGAACCAAGCCCAGGGACCGCTGACCTCCAGCTGCGCGGGCTTGTCTTCCCCAAGTGCTGGAAAAAATTGCAGTTGCACCCGACCTACGCCGCCGGGGCCGGGCCATTGCACGGCGGTGGGTGGCGCCGGCGTGTTGTCATAGGCGATGACCTGGCCGTCGAGGTCGAGGACAAAACGACTGGCGTTGGAGGCGAGCGACAGCGGGCGCAATTGAAAGCGGACGTTGGGCATTTGTCCGCCTTGGGAGAAAAAGGCTTGATTGATTTTGGTGGCAAGTTGCAGTTGGGCCAGTTTTTTTCTGAATGCCGGTGTTGCCGTCGAATTTACGCCAGCTCCAGACCGCTTGGGTCATATCGACGAATGTCTTGAAATCGCTGTTAAAAAAATTTTCGATCAGCCCGCCGGCGCCAAAAAAACGGCCAAAATCCTGTAACGGCGTGTCGCCGTTGCTGCCGTGGTCGAACGGATAGCGGTTGTTGAGTGCCTGCTCGCAAACCGGCAGCACGCTACTACGCCAAAGCCCATCCAAAAAAGCGCGAATACCGCCCAGCATGCGCCGGGAGATTTCATCGGCCAGAGTGCGGAACCAACGGTTCGTCGGTGGCGGCTGCTGGCCGGCCAGGGTTTCCAGGCGAGTGACGGCGTCGTTGCCAACGTTTTTATCGATGGCTTCGGCGCGCTCCTCCGCTTTCGCGAGCGGCGCCAGCACCACCGCGATCTCGTTGAGCTGGGTGAGAACGCCGTCGAGCGGCGGTTTGTCGCCCTGTACCAGGCGGTTGAGTTCCACCAAGCAGTCCTTGGTCGGTGGCAGATCGGCGATCTCCGCCGCGATCGCTTTCAGCAGATTGCGGATCGGCGATTCCGGGCCGCTCAGAATATTGAGCGTGGTCACCGCTTTTTGCAGATTCTCAGGCCGGATCACGTCGATATCGTTGACCAATTCCTTCCACTGCGGGCAGAAATCGGCTCGATAACGGCGCTGGATTTCGCTGTTGATTTGCTCGAGCTGATCGGCGCCGACGGTGTACTTTCCATACACCCAACCCTGCGAGGCCAGGGCTTGGATGCGGCTTTGGCTTTGCGCCGTGAACGCCTCAAACCCACGCTTGGTGAACAATCCTTTGACGCCGGTGCTGAACAGTTTGCCGCTGGGGCGGATGAAGACCGTGGCGACGTCGCGGCCCACCGCGTCGCTGAGGCGGAAGTCCGGAACATCGGAGCGTGCTTGCAGGAGTTGGTTGTACAGCCGTTCCGCCGAGGGCAGTTCCGTGAGGCGCTTGCGTGATTGGTCGATGAGCGTTTCATCGAGGGCAAGCGGCAACGGCACTGGTAATTGTTCGAGCAAAGCGTTGAGATGATCCTTGAGTTGCTGGCGCTGTTCGGGTTTGAGCGTGGGATCGCTATCCCAGTCGCGCGCGAACCAGTTGCGGATGGTCTCGACCTCGAAC
The DNA here is from genome assembly GCA_046347515.1 of Gammaproteobacteria bacterium. Taxonomy (GTDB): domain Bacteria; phylum Pseudomonadota; class Gammaproteobacteria; order Competibacterales; family Competibacteraceae; genus JAXMFZ01. The sequence continues at coordinate 87,688 of JAXMFZ010000003.1, forward strand.
GGCCGTTCAGGATCGTTGCGATCCAGCATCAAATAGACCGCGAGCGTGTTGTAGAGGTCCTCGTTTTTTCCCCCGTTCCCACGCAATTGCTGCTCCAAGCGCAGGATGAGGCGTGGCAGTAAGCCTTTGTCGAGCAAGCGGCGATAAGCGTTTTGCGCGCTGGAGCCGATCTTGTCGCCCTGATAAAGGCCCAGCCGATATAGCCACGGCAAGCCGACCGCGCCAGTTGCGCCTGGCAACGCGCGCGCTTCGTTCAGCATCGCCAGCGTCGCGATCGGGGTGCGATCCTTGTTGCTCGATAACGCGGTAATGTTGGCGTTCAGCGAGGCGAGTCTGGCGTCGATGTCCTGGACGAAGCTTTGATTGCGCGCATAACTGTTGTACCAGGCGCCGGCGCCGAGCACGGTCAGCGCCAGTACGCCCGCGTAACTGGCGCGGCGTAGCCAGGCCATGCGCCGTTCGAGGCGTGGGTTGGTGCTGGCCAGCCCCGCTTCGGGAAACATTACATTCTTGAACAAGCGGGTGAGGAAATAGCTCCTGCCCTCGCCGGAAAAACTCGGCAGCGTCTGCCGGGCGAGACCGAAGGTGGTCGCCAGCGCGCCCAGCATGCGGTCGATGGGATTACCTTCCTGGGTGCCGCTGGTGAAGTATACGCCGCGCAGAAAACTGCGCTCCTCGAAGCGGTTCGGCTGGAATACTTCATCCAGGAATTGTATCGCGATGCCTTTTAGAGTATTGAATTGCTGAGGAAAAATGTAGATGAGGTCACGCCGCTGCGGATCGCGCTCGTCTTGCAGGCGTTTGAGCAGGCGTGTGTTGAGGCGCTGTTCCAGCAGGTCGAATTCCTTGCCAAAGTTTTCCACGGCGGGCTCGGAATCCTTGGCCAGATCGTCGAGCGGAAAGGTCATGCCCCACACCTGGCCGCGCTCTTCGCGGCTGAGGTCGTCGAAGAATTCCAGAAAACCGGCGATCAGGTCGGCTTTGGTGAACAGCACATAGACCGGAAAGCGAATTTTCAGTTGCTCATAAAGCTCCTGGATGCGCTTGCGGATGGTGATGGCGTGGGCGGCGCGTTCGCTTTCGGTTTCCTGCATCAGATCGGCGAGGCTGATCGCGACGATGACGCCATTGATCGGTCGCCGCTTGCGATATTTTTTCAGCAAGCCCAGAAAATTCGTCCAACCCGCTTTATCGACTTCCTGCTGGCTGTCCTGGGTGGTGTAGCGACCGGCGGTATCGAGCAGCACCGCCTGATCGGTGAACCACCAATCGCAGTTGCGGGTGCCGCCGACGCCGCGCACTTTATTCTTGCCGAGCTTCTTGGCGAGCGGAAAATTCAAGCCGGAATTGACCAGCGCCGTGGTTTTGCCGGCGCCGGGCGGGCCGATGATCATATACCAGGGCAATTGATAAAGCTGCTGCCCTTGGGCACTGTCGAGTTTGGCCTTTTTCAGATCCTCCAGGGCTTCCTGAAACGTTTTCTGCAGGATGGAGAATTCTTCAGCGGTCTGCGCGGCGACCGGGTCGGGCGAGCCTTTGGCAAGGTCTGTCGCCATGCGCTTGGTTTTGCGCTTGCCGAGCAGGTGCTTGACCAGTTGATACAGCGCCCACAACGCGACGATGCCGCCCAAGATGTAAGTGCGGCTTGGGTCGGTGCTGAGCGGTCGATAACCCGAAAAGGAGATGATTGGACCAATCTGATAGAGCAGCGTGATCAGCGCCCCGACACCGACCAGCGAGCGCAGCCACGGCAGTTGCAGGATGAGGAGAATGGCCTGGCTGTTCATAGATTGACGTTCGGGAAGAGCAGCATGATTTCGACGCGGCGATTGCGGGCGCGGACGTCTGGGTTATTATTGTCCGCTTTGGGATCGACCGGCTCTTTATCGGCCCGCCCCTCGGCGGTGAAGCGGCCAGGGTTGCCGAGCAGGGTGATGAGCCGTTGTTTGACGGCTTCGGCGCGGCGTTGCGACAGTTCGTCGTTGTCGATGAAACGCCCCGGTACGTTGTCGGTGTGGCCCGTGACCAGCACACGGCCCGGGGCGCGCTTGATCGTGTCCGTTAGGATCGCGGCAATGCGCTGCAATATCACGTCGAATTGCGGTTTGATGTCAAATTTACCGGAATCGAACAAAATACCGCAGGCGACGCTGGTGCGGATATAAGTACCGACCACTTTGTTGGTGCCGATGATGACATCACCGGTATCGAGGCAGTTTTCTGCTAGTAAGCGCTTGCGCAAATCCTGGTGCGCTTTCTGCGCATCGTCCGGAGGGGCGGTTGGTGTGGTGACCGGCGGGGCTGCGGGGTCGCGGCTCAGCACCACGACATCGCGCCCGACTTTTTGCAAATTGCCGAATACCGGGGTTGATAACCCGCTCAGCTTGTAGAAGAAATACAAAAATATCCCGAGCAAGGCCAGCGCCGCCAACACCGCGACGATCCACAACGGCACATAGCGCATGATCGGGTTGCGGCGGTCGGTCACGCCGCGCCAGTGCGGTGACAGCTCTTGTTCCAGTTCGCCGCGCAAGGCGCGCAGCCGGCGGTAGAGGTCGAGGCGGCGGTCTTCCAGCTCATTCTCACGCCCGTAAACGCGATATCCGCCCTTGAAGCCGAGCGCGAGGCAGACGTAAATCAACTCCAGCAGATCGCGATGGGTAGTGGGGTCTTGGATCAGCTTGTCGGTCAGCTGGAAAAACTCGTCGCCTCCCCATTCCTTCTTGAAAAACATGCCTTGCAGGGTTTTCCTGGACCAGCCGAATTCGTGGCCCCAGGGAGTGTTGAGGATGATGTCGTCGATCGTGGTGCACAACGCATAACGCGCCCGCGTCAACGTAAGATCTTCGGTGACGCCGAGCGCTCGCGCCTTGGAATCGAACGCATGGATTTCACTGATCAGTTGGCGTTGCAGAGCGCCAGGGTTGCTGTGGGAGTGGGTGTTTTTCAGGCTGGCGACCAAATCGAGTAGCGCCGAGGCCGCGTTTTCCAACGGATTCAGACCGGAGCGCGCGGGCAATTGCACGCTGTCCTGCGCCGATGGATTGGCCCGCGGCGCGGACACTTCGGGCGCGGGCGCGCCGACGCGGCGGCCGCCCGGCGTAGGTTTGATGAAGGTCGGGTCGGAGCCGTCCAAGGTGGCGAACGGATCGTTACTACTCATGATGAGCGCCTATCCTTTGATGGCCCAGAAAGCCATCTTGATGCCGGGGAAGTTGCTGGTGACATGAAAAGCGAATCCGCCGGAATTCGCCATCTGCCGCCAGTGTTCGCCACTCTTCGCCATCTCGAAATAAGTCGTGCTGGCATGGAACGGCAGTTGGCGAGGCGCGACGGGCAAGGCGCGCAATTCGATGCCGGGGAGCGCGGCGTTGACCAGATCACGGATATGCTCCACCGGTCCGATCTTGATCTGTTTGGGAAACTGATTGAGCAATGTTTCCGCCGGTACGTCGGCGCGCACCGCCAACACGAATACGGCGTTGGCCAGCAAGCTGCGGTCGGCGATGGGCGAAACATAGATGCCATGTCGGCGCTCTTGCAGGGGCAGCTCGATGACGTTGCGATCGATCGTCATGCTGAGCGCCTGGCGCAACTCGCGCATCAGCGGGGCAAAGGTATTCTTCAGGTCGTCGTGGTTGTAGGTCGGAAAGCTGGTCGGCCGTTTCGAGCGGCTGGTGAAAGTGGCGAACTCGCCGGCGAGTTGCAGGCCGATTTGATAGAACGCTTCGGGATGCAACCCCGCCATTTCCGCGAGATGGGCGAACAGCGGCTCAAACCGATTCACCATCTGCAGCAACAGAAAATCGGTGATGCCGGCAACGTCGCCACGACCCGAGGCGCCTACGAACGCCGCCAGCGCCTCGCCGCGCTGGTGCAAAAGCCCCAGCACTTCATTGATGAAGCCGCCGAGGTGGGGTACGCTGCGGCAATCCAGGCACGGGGGGATGAATTTGTCGTCGAGCACCACCATTTGATCGGAGCGCTTCTCGATCACCCGCGCCACGCCAACCGTGGCGTATTCGCGCAAGTTTCCTTGGCGCGGCAGGAGGCGCAGGCGGCGCTTGCCGATCTCGATCTGGACGCTCGTATCGAATCCCGCGATGTTGTCCCTGACCTCATGCTCGAAGATGCGATAGCGGGCGACCGATTCCAGGCCGCCTTCGCGGTCCACCTCGGTGGCGCCGGGGCGACGCAGCGGCAAGGCCAGCACGATTTCGGTATCGCGCAGATCGTCTTCGATCTCCAGCGGTGCCGGCGGGTCGTCGTCTTCGGGAATGCGGAACGGCGTGCCATCCGGCAACACCCCGCGCGCGCTGGCGATGGCGACTTTGCCCAGGGTGAGATTGTCCTGATTGAGCGTGAGTTGCTTGATGCCCCAGTCGTACGGGCGCAAATAGCCGCAGCGCCCGCGCACCAATGCTTCAATATAACGATCCTGCTGCTGAAAGTGTTGCGGGCGCAGGAACATTCCTTCTGACCAAACGACTTTATTGTTCCAAGACATGGTAAACCTGATTAACGAAAACGCGCGCGCAGGCCGAGCGCGGAGCAAAGGTTATTGATTCTTGAGCTTGCGCTGCTGAGTTTCATAGGCCCGAGCGAACTCCTTGCTGAATAAATCGCGAAAATCATCCCGCGCTCCCTCGGCAATTTTATTGTAGAGCGCGGTGAACGCATCCCAATACTTGGCTTTGCGCCCGCCCGGCAGAATCGCGCCCAGTGCGGAACTCTGGCCCAATTGTTGTTCCAGCTGCGTGGGATCGAAGGTCTTCAATAAATGGCTGAGCGCCGCCTCCATGCCCGCCATCATCGCCAGTTCATGGGCGCGGATGTCGTTGAAGCTTTCGCGGATCGCTTGCGTTGCCGGCATCCAGGTATGTTCGCGCTTGGTGAGCATCGCGTACATCGCCTCGTCGGCGCTCGGCAGAATCTTGAGCGGATTGTTTTCGATCGGGCCTACCATGGTGCGGTCGATGCGGATTTCGGTCTTGATCGTGGCCCGTGCCCGCAGCAATTCCATCATGCCCTGCACGGTTTGCCGGAAAATCGCGCCGATGTTGTGCATCAAGCGCGGGGCATCCTGGTCTGGCAAGCGCAGTTTTTCCAGACCGGCGCCCTGCAAGAAGGCCTGCATGGCGTTGAGGTCGAAAGGGCCGCTGGCGCTAGCCGGCTGCGGGGAGGACGCGGCATCGGGCTGAGCGGGCGGCGGCGCCGGTTTGGCGGCCTGGACGGCGGGCGGCGGCTCACTCTTGCGGGGCTCTTTCTTGAGGATGTCGGTGCCGAGAATATCGGAGAGGTCGAGCTGTGCGATCTGCTCGGTCTTCATCCCGATGGGCGGTTCATTCGCGGGTGCTGGCGCGGATGCGCGCTTGGGTTCCGGACGCGCGGAAGGGCTTGTTCTGCTGGCGCCGGTTTCGCCATTATCATGACTTGTCCCAATCCGGCGGGATCAGATCCCGCGGCGCCATTGGCATTGTCGGGAACGGCCGACGGCGGCCTGAAGAATTCCTGATCCGAAGGTAGGTGATCGAATCCGGAATGCTGCTTCCATAAGGGGTTTGCCGGTTGGTTCAATCCCAATGGATCGGGAGAATTGGCGGGCGCGCTGGCCGTGGACGGCGGCGCAGGTCGATTCCCAGCGGGCCCTGGCCCCAGCCCCAGGCTATCCAGCCCCAGGCTGAATGGCCCCGAGGCCTCGCCAGAGGTGAGTTCGGCGGGTGGAGGGAGATTGTTGCGCGCTGCGACCGGGGCCATGATCAAACTGTCGAGCCCCAGGCTCGCTCCGGGACCGGGTACGCCGGGGCCGGGGCCGGGAGTCGGTGGAGGTTTGGCAGTGGCGAAAATATCCGAGTTCTCGTTGAGAAAGTCCTTGGGGCCGGAAGAAGGGAGAGGTCCCGCCGCCAAATTGCCAGGCTCGCTGAGGCCGACGATGATTTCGTAATCGCCGAGGATCAGCTCATCGCCATCTTTCAGCAGCACCGCGTTGCCGCGCCCCAACCGTTCCTGGGATTGATTGACGAACACGCCGTTGACACTACTGTCGATCAAATAATATTGACTATCCCGATATTCGATCATGCAGTGCTTGCGTGACAGCACCATTTCCGGATCGGGCAGGACCCAGTCGTTTTCCGGGCCACGGCCGATCGAGGCATTGCAGCGGTCAAACGTCTTGCTGGTATTTTGACCCGGCGCCAGACGCTGGTAACTCGTAATAGTCAAGGTGAGCGGCATGGGTATTCAATCGTCAGTAAGGTCGATCTCATCCATCACTATAAAGCACGGCGAAAGCGGGGTATATGGATTTGGCCGCCGAGGCTGTTTAGATCAAACTTTATTTTGAAACAAAATTAGCATAATCTATGCCATCGCTAGGTATTTTACCCGAAAGCTCCGCCCGGCGTTACGATTCATGGCATAATGACGTGCAAAAGCCGTAACAGTGTTTATAGTATAACCACACCAACGATTGTGGATAACAAATCATCAATGGGACTATGAGCGCCATCAACATCGATGCGTTACTAAAGGAAATTTCAGCCGACAATCCTTGCGGCGATGACCTCGAATACGATGCGCTATTCCAGGAAATGGAGCGCGCCGCGCAAGGTAAGCCGGAATCGCAGTTCGCCGCCGCCGAGCCCCCTGACTGGGGGGGAGTACGCGCGAAAGCGATCGAGGTCCTGGGCCGGAGCAAGGATTTGCGAGCGGCCGTTTATTTGAGCCAGGCGTTGTTGATCACCAACGGCTGGTCGGGGTTCAGCGAGGGCCTCGCTCTGATACAGAAGCTTCTGGAACGCTACTGGGCTGCCATCCACCCGCGCATCGACCCGGAAGACAACGATCCCACCCTACGGATCAACGCGGTCGCGACGCTTGCGCAGACTCCGACGCCGATGCAGTCCGAGACATTCATTACGCGCCTGCGCGAGGTGCCGCTGGTCAGTTCGCGCGTCATCGGTCGGTTCAGCTTGCGTGACATGGAAATTGCCAGTGGCAAGCTGAAGGTCACCCCGAAAGCCGACGAGGTATTGGCCGATCCCGCGAAAATCAACGCCGCGTTCAGGGATAGTCCGCCCGAAGAGGTGCAGGCGACAGCGGCGGCGCTCGCGAGCGCGATCGATGGCGCGAAAGCCATCGATGCCGCATTCGCCAAACCGCTGGGAGCCGGGCAGATACCGAATCTCACCGCACTGGTTACCGAACTCACCAATGCCCGCCGCGCGGTGGCGGAGCATTTGCCCCAGCAGCCCAGCACGTTGGCGCCGGAGGCTGCCGGGGCGGATGGTGCCGCGCCAACAGCGGCGGCGCGCCCCGTCAGCGGCGAGTTTACCAGTCGCGACGATGTGGCACGGATGTTGGATAAAATGTGCGAATACTTCCAACGCCATGAACCATCCAGCCCTGTTCCTTTATTATTGCAGCGCGCTAAGCGCCTAGTATCGAAGGACTTCATGGACATTTTAAAAGACCTGGCTCCCGATGCGGTCGCCAAGGTTGAGGCCATCAGCGGTAAACCAGAGGCTCCGGCGAAGAAGTAGATTCGTCCCGACAATCAACCCACATCCATCCTAGAGAGAGGATAAGCAATGGCGAAAGACAGCAGCCAAAAATTTATCCAGCGCAACCGCGCTCCGCGCGTACAGATCGAGTACGATGTCGAACTGTACGGTGCCCAGAAGAAAGTCCAGTTACCCTTCGTCATGGGGGTGATGGCCGATCTTTCCGGCAAGCCGGCAGACCCCCTGGCGCCGATCGCGGACCGCAAGTTTCTGCTGATCGACGTCGATAATTTCGACGAGCGCATGAAATCCATGAAGCCGCGCGCGGCATTCCGGGTGCCCAATACGCTGACCGGTGAAGGTGATTTGAGCGTCGATATCACTTTCGAAAGCATGGATGATTTCTCGCCCTCGGCCATTGCCAACAAGGTCGAGCCGTTGCGCAAGCTGTTGGAAGCGCGCACGCAACTGTCGAATCTCATGACTTACATGGATGGTAAGACCGGCGCCGAGGAGTTGATCAACAAAGTGTTGGCCGATCCGACCTTGTTGCAGGCGCTGGCCTCCGCGCCCAAGCCGGAAGCCAGCCAGAGTCAGGGTTCCGAGGAGTAAGCAAGATGGCAGAAGCAAGCACCCAAGCCCAGGTTCAGCCTGGGGTAGCGACTTTTGAAGCAAACGATTTTTCGGCGCTGCTCAGCAAAGAATTCAAGCCGAAATCCGATCAGGCCAAGGAAGCGGTCGAAAATGCCGTGCGCACACTGGCCGAGCAGGCGCTCGTCAACGCCAACGTGGTGTCCAGGGATGCGATCAAGACCATCGAGGCGATGATCGCGGCGCTCGACCAGAAGCTCACCATGCAGATCAACCAGATCCTCCACCATGCGGATTTTCAGCAGCTCGAAGGCGCTTGGCGCGGCCTGCACTACCTCGTCACCAACACCGAAACCGACGAGATGCTGAAGATCAAAGTGTTCAACGTCTCCAAGAAGGAACTCGCCAGAACGTTGAAGCGCTACAAGGGCACTGCCTGGGATCAGAGCCCGATGTTCAAGAAAATCTACGAAGAGGAATACGGCACCTTCGGCGGCGAACCGTTCGCCTGCCTGGTCGGCGATTACCATTTCGATCACAGCCCGCCGGATGTGGAATTGCTGCAAGGCATGGCGCAAATTTCGGCTTCCAGCCATGCGCCCTTTATTGCCGGCGCCGATCCCGCGCTGATGGGCATGGATTCTTGGCAGGAACTCAGCAATCCGCGCGACCTCACCAAGATTTTCACCACGCCCGAATACGCCGCCTGGCGCAGCCTCCGGGAATCGGAGGATTCGCGTTACATCGGCCTGGCCATGCCGCGTTTCCTGGCGCGCCAACCGTATGGCGCGCGTTCCAATCCGGTCGAGGAATTCGATTTTGAGGAAGAAACCGAGGGCGCCAACCACAGCAAATACGCCTGGGCCAATTCGGCTTACGCGATGGCGCGCAACATCAACCAGGCGTTCAAACTCTACGGTTGGTGCACGCGCATCCGCGGCATCGAATCGGGCGGCGCCGTCGAGGGTTTGCCGACCCATACCTTCCCCACCGATGACGGCGGCGTCGACATGAAATGCCCGACCGAGATCGCGATCACCGACCGCCGCGAAGCGGAGTTGTCGAAAAACGGGTTTTTGCCGCTGATCCACAAGAAGAACTCGGATTTCGCCGCCTTCATCGGCGCGCAGTCCTTGCAAAAACCCTTCGAGTACGACGACCCCGACGCCACCGCCAACGCCAATCTGTCGGCGCGCCTCCCCTATCTGTTCGCGACCTGCCGCTTCGCGCATTATCTGAAGTGCATCGTGCGCGACAAGATCGGCTCGTTCAAGGAACGCGACGATATGCAGAAATGGCTGCAGAAATGGATTCTGCAATACGTCGACGGTAACCCGCAGACTTCTGCGAAGCGAAGCCACCAAGGCCCGCAAGCCCTTGTCGGCGGCGGAGGTCGTGGTCGAGGAAGTGGAAGGCAATCCGGGTTTCTACAGCGCCAAATTCTTCCTGCGCCCGCATTATCAGTTGGAAGGCTTGACCGTGTCGCTGCGCCTGGTTCCAAGCTGCCTTCACAGAAAGGTAGCGTAAGCCGCGGCCATTGATCAGATTAACTCCCCGGTTCATTATGAACCGGGCAGGGTTATCTGGATGAGCCGCGCATTGTTTTTCATGACATTGATTTTAACAATAAAAGTTTTTGGCATACCCTGTGCAATATTGAAATCAACTGACCGATTCGCGCTTGGCGGCTGTAACGAATAGGCGAGTCCAAGAAGGGGTTTGTCAAAGAAAACCAATTGAATTTTTTCATACCGCGGCGGCGAGCCGCGGAAAACCTGATCCAAAGCGGTACAACAGGAGATTTATCATGGCTGTAGACATGTTTATCAAAATTGGCGATGTGTGGCGAAGCCCGTGACGCGACCTACAAAGAGTGGATCGACGTGCTCGCATGGAGAGCTGGGGCGTATCGCAATCGGCGACCATGCATCAGGGTGGCGGTGGCGGCGGCGGCGGCAAGGCCAACGCAGGATATGTCCATCACCGCATTCACCGATACTTCCACCACCGATCTGTGGGCCAAGTGCGCGACCGGCAAACACTATCCGGAAGCCAAGCTGATCTGCCGCAAGCGGGCGATACCCTGTCGAGTACATCAAGATCACCATGAACGACGTGATCATCAGCAGCATCTCGACGGCGGCAAAGCGGCGGTGAAGACCGTACCACGGAAAACATCACCCTGAACTTCGCCAAGTACAAGGTCGAGTACACGCCCCAGGATCAGACCGGCGCTCCTGGCACCACGGCGGAAACGTCGTTCGACATCGCGCAGAATACCCAGGTTCAAACTTAGACCTGAGCAACGCGGCGGTCACCGGCTCGCGCCGGTGGCCGCGCCCGTGTTTTGTAGCACGCCGCTTGCCTGTGGCAGGCTTGGCGGCGAGAGTCAGCGAGGAATCCAACGATGCTAGCCTCGGAGCAGCCTGCGCAACGGCGATCTCGACCAAGCGCTCGCCCAGTTGCAAGAGCAAGTGCGCAAGAATCCGGCGAACGCCAAGTATCGCGTGTTTCTGTTCCAGTTATTGGCGGTGCTGGGGCAATGGGAGCGCGCGCTCAACCAGCTCAATGGTCGGCGAGATGGACGCGAGCACGCCGGCCATGGTGCAGACCTACCGTGAAGCCTTGCGCTGCGAGGCGTTGCGCGCCGATGTGTTCGCGGGCCGGCGTTCGCCCATGCTGTTCGGCGATCCTGAGCCCTGGCTGGCGTTGATGGCCGAGGCGCTGCGGCTGGCGCCGGTGGCCAGCACGGCGACGCGCAAGCGTTGCGCGCACAGGCGCTGGAAGCCGCGCCCGCCACCGGTGGCGCCATCGATGGCGTTGTTATCCAATGGATCGCCGATGCCGATCCGCGCCTGGGGCCGTTGGCTGGAGACCATCATCAACGGGCGCTATTATTGGGTACCTTTTTCACCGTATCCATAAAATCACCCTGGAAGCGCCGGCGAAATTCTACGCGACTTCGCAGTGGTTGCCCGCCCAATTCACCTGGCTAACGGCGGCGAGACGGTGGGCCTGATACCGACCCGCTATCCCGTCTGGAAGCGGCCGGCGACAGCGCCGCCATCCGACTCGCGCGCAAGACCGATTGAGCGAGGTGGGTGAAGGCATCTGGGCTTGGGGCAACGCCCGTTGGCGACCGACAGCGACGATTACCCCCACTCAATGTGCGATCGGTGGTGCTGAATACCCTGATCGCCACCGATCCGGCGACCGAGGCGACGGGTGGGCCGAATTAACGCCCAGGGAGCGCTTGCAGCCCTCGTTTCCTGGATCGGCTCATCGACGATGAGCTGGACAAGCAGCAGAAATCGCGCGAACAGCGGGTGTTGTCGCTCAAGAAACTGCGCGACGGTGCTGCGCGACTTCCGCATGGCTCTTCACCACCAACCTCAACACCGTGCAGGACTTGAGCGGCTATCCCCTGGTCCAGCAATCGGTGCTGAATTTCGTTTGCCCGACTTGTCCGGCCAAGCGTTGGCGGGCCAGACCTCGGCAAGATGGAACTGATGCTGAAGCAAGCGATTCTCGATTTTGAGCCGCGCATTCCCCTGCGCAATACGGTCAAGGTGCGCCTTGCTGGTGGATGACAAGCAAATGAACATGAGCGCGATGGTGTTCGAGATCGAGGGCGATTTGGCGGGCGCAGCCCCTGCCGCAGCGGCTTTATCTGCGCACCGAGGTCGACCTGGAACTCAGCACGGTCAATGTCACCGACGCGGTGGCGCCGAGGAGTTGCCGATGACCCGCGCCTGTTGCGTTATTACAACCGCGAACTCCAGCATTTGCGCGAAATGGGCGCGGAATTCGCGCAGGAATTTCCGAAAATCGCCGGGCGCTTGGGTATGGATGGCATGGAGGTCGCCGACCTCTACGTCGAGCGTCCGTCGAAGCGTTCGCGTTCTCGTCGCCGCCCGCGTCCAGCTCAAGGTTGACGCCGAGTTCCCGCGTTTCGCCCAGCACCTGTTGGAGCGGGTTTATCCGCATTATTTGGCCCCCACCCCCTCGATGGCGGTGGTGCAGTTCCAGCCCGACTCCGGCGAAAGCACCCTGATGGATGGGCCGGAAGTGCCGCGCCATACGAGCAGCAGCATCCTCGGCAAAGGCGAACAAACCCTTGTATGTACCGCGCATGGCGCGCTTATGGCCGGTCGAACCATCCAAGCCGAGTATCTGGCGACCTCGGCGGCGGTCACGGCATTGGCATCGCCGACCGACCGCGGCTGCGGGCGGGCATACGGCTGCGCTTCAAGACGAGCGGGCTGATCACCTTCGACAAGTTACCGCTGACCAGATCACGCTTTTACTTGCGCGGTGGCGATAAATATCGCGATGCGCTTATATGAGCAGTTCCTCGGCAACAGCCTGGACATGGTCGCGCTGCCGGCCCAGCGTCCGGCCAAACGGCAGGTATTGATCGCCAGGGAGCAGATCCGCCAGGCCGGATTCGAGGATAACGAGGCGTTGCTGCCCATGGGCCGCGCTGCTCTGAAGGCTATCGCCTGTGCAGGAATATTTCGCGTTTCCGGAGTTGAAGCTATCTGTTCATCGAACTCGGCGGGCTGCAGCCCGCTGCGCGGCGTTCGGCGGACAACGAATTGGATATCGTGGTATTGCTGAACCGCGCCGATCCACTGCTCGAGAACAACCTGACGCCAAACGCCCGCGCTGTTCTGCACACCAGCGATCAATCTATTTCCCAAGCGCGCCGACCGTATTCATCTCACCGACAGCCGCGCCGAGCATCATTTGATCCCGGATCGCACCCGGGGCCGCTCGATTTCGAGGTGTATGCCGTCACCGAAGTGATCGGTTACGGCGCAAGCAACGGAGCAGGAGCAGCCCTTCCCGCCCTTTATGCGACCTACGATACCACGCGCCATGCCGAGCAGCGCGCCTATTACACCGCCCATCGGGTTCCGCGCCTGCTGTCCGAGAAGCAACGCCGGCAAGGGCCGCGCACCAGCTATGTGGGCAGTGAAGTATTCCTGGCGCTGGTGGATGCCGCGGAAGCGCCCTATCGCAGCGAACTGCGCCAGCTCGCGGTCGATACCCTGTGCACCAACCGTGACCTGCCGCTCACTATGCCGATTGGCCGCGGCACGACCGATTTCACCCTCGAATCCGGCGTGCCGGTGGCGGCGGTGCGCTGCGTGGCGGGGCCGACCAAGCCCCGCGCCTCGACGGCGGAGCGCGAAATCGCCTGGCGCTTGATCAGCCATTTGAACCTGAATTATTTGTCGTTGCTGGACAGCGACGAGCGGCAGGGCGCGGTGGCGTTGCGGGAAATGCTCCAGCTGTATTGCGACGCCAACGATTCGGCGCTGCGCAAGCAAATCGACGGCATCCGCTCGGTCGTCAGCAAGGCCGTGACGCGGCGCATGCCCATCGCTGGCCCCATTGCGTTCGGGCGGGGCTTGGCGATCAATGTCGATTTCGATGAATCGGCGTTCGAAGGAACGGGTGTATTTCTGCTCGGCTCCGTGCTCGAACGCTTTTTCGCCAAATATGTCTCGATCAACACATTTACCGAAACCTCGGTGCGCACAGACACCCGCGGAGAAATCATGCGATGGCCGGTGAGGAGCGGACGGCGGCACGTTTTGTAAGCCTATTCCAGGCGTTGGCGCAAGCCCCCCATGAATTCGATTTTTTTCAGGCTTTGCGCAAGCTGGAAAGTCTTTTCCGCGAGAAACCGCGCATCGGTACGTCGCTGCGCCCGGCCGACGACGCCATCCGCATCGGCCAGGAGCCGTCGCTCGCATTCGCGCCCGCGACGCTAGCTTCTTTCGATTTAGGCGAAGGCGGGCGGCCGCCGCGCTTGAAGCAATTCTTTCTTGGGGTGTTCGGCCCCAATGGCCCATTGCCGCTGCACCTCACCGAATTCGCCCGTGACCGCGAGCGCAACGCCGCCGACAAGACCCTGGCGCGCTTCGCCGACATGTTTCACCATCGGCTGTTGGCGCTGTTCTACCGTGCCTGGGCGAGCGCGCAGCCCACCGTCAATTTCGACCGCCCCGAAGAAGACCGGTTTGCTTTCTATCTCGGGTCGACTTTCGGCTTGGGAATGCCGGCGCTGCGCGAGCGCGACGCGCTGCCCGATCTCGCCAAGCTGTACTTCGCCGGCTTGCTGTCCGGCCAGACGCGGCATTCTACCGGGCTGAGCGCCATGCTGGCCGAGTATTTCGGCGTGCCGGTGCGGGTCGAGGAGTTCGTCGGCCATTGGGTGGAACTCGCCGAAGACAGCATGACCCGCTTGGGGTCGTCGCCGGCAACGGGGTTATTGGGTATCAATGCCGTGATCGGCGAAAAAGTATGGGATTGCCAGCACAAATTCCGCATCACCGTCGGGCCGGTGGGTTATGCCGATTACCAGCGCCTGCTGCCGGGTGGCGACAGCCTGAGAAAGCTGGTCGCGCTGGTGCGCAACGTCATCGATGATGGCCTGAGCTGGAATCTGAAACTGATCCTCAAGAAAGAAGAAGTGCCGCCGCTGGTGCTCGGCAAAGCAGGGCAACTCGGGTGGACGACTTGGGCGAAAACCAAGCCCCTGGCGTGCGACGCCGACGACCTGGAATTGGATGCGGTGGCTTACGTACGCCCATGATCTGCACGATTTCATCACAGAACGATTAGTTGGAGACGAATCCGATGTCCGAAATCAGCCGAGTTGCCTTATTCGGCAAGCTCAACAGCCTCGCCTACCGGGCGATCGAGTCCGCCACCGTATTTTGCAAGATGCGCGGCAATCCTTACGTCGAACTGGTGCATTGGCTGCACCAGATTCTGCAATTACAAGACTCCGATTTACACCGTATCGTCAAGCAATTCAACATCGATCCGGCGCGCCTCGCCAAGGACTTCACCGACGCCCTGGATCGCCTGCCGCGCGGTTCGACGTCGATCTCGGATTTGTCTTCACACCTCGAAGAAGCGACCGAGCGCGGTTGGGTTTACGCCACGCTGATGTTCGGCGAATCGCAAGTGCGTACCGGGTCTCTGGTGGTCGGCGCCTTGAAAACGCCGAGCTTGCGCAATGCGCTGATCGGTATTTCCCGTGAATTCGACAAAGTGAAAGCGGATACCCTCACCGAGCGTTTCGCCGAGGTCGTGAAGGGTTCGCCGGAAGACAGCTTGCGCGCGAGCGACGGCTTCCAGGTCGGCGGCGGCGCTGCGCCGGGAGAGGCCAGCGGCGCCATGGCCCCGCCGCAGATGGGCAAGCAGGAGGCGTTGAAACGCTTCACCGTCGACCTCACCGAGCAGGTGCGCAAGGGCGGCATGGACCCTATCGTGGGCCGCGACGATGAAATCCGCCAAGTGGTCGATATCCTCATGCGCCGCCGCCAAAACAACCCCATCCTCACCGGCGAAGCCGGCGTCGGCAAGACCGCCGTGGTAGAGGGTTTCGCCCAGCGCATCGTCGCGGGCGACGTGCCGCCGTCGCTGAAAGAGGTGAGCCTGCGCACCCTGGACGTGGGCCTGCTGCAAGCCGGTGCCAGCATGAAGGGCGAGTTCGAGCAGCGCCTGCGGCAAGTCATCGAAGAAGTGCAGGCATCGCCCAAGCCCATCATTCTCTTCATCGACGAGGCCCATACCCTGGTCGGCGCGGGCGGCGCCGCCGGCACCGGCGACGCGGCCAATCTCTTGAAACCAGCCTTGGCGCGCGGCACGCTGCGCACGGTCGCCGCCACCACCTGGGCCGAGTACAAGAAGCACATCGAGAAAGACCCCGCGCTCACGCGCCGGTTTCAGGTCGTGCAAGTCGATGAGCCGTCCGAGGAAAAGTGCATCCTCATGATGCGCGGCATCGCCTCGACCATGGAAAAGCACCACAAAGTGCAAATCCTGGACGAGGCGCTGGAAGCCGCCGTCAAGCTCTCGCACCGCTATATTCCCGCCCGCCAGTTGCCGGATAAAGCGGTAAGCTTGTTGGATACCGCCAGCGCCCGCGTGGCGATCAGCCTGCACGCGGTGCCTGCCGAGGTGGACGACAGCCGCCGGCGCATCGAGGCGCTGGAGACCGAACTGGATATCATCGCCAGGGAAAGCGCGATCGGCATCGATACTGCGGCGCGCGAGGCCAGCGCCAGAGCCGATCTGACCGCCGAGCGCGAACGCTTGAAGGGCCTAGAAGCACGTTGGGATAACGAAAAGGCGCTGGTCAACGAAATCCTGGAAATCCGCGCCAAGCTGCGCGGCCAAATCGCGCCGGTGGAGGGCACGGGCAGCGCCTTGGAGGAAGCGGCGAATGCCGTTGCACCGAATGCTACGGTGCATTCCGCCGAGCGCGAGGCGGCGCTGGGCAAACTCAGGGATTTGCAGGCGCAGTTGCACGAGCTTCAGGGTGAAGACCCGCTCATGCTCCCCAGCGTCGATGCGCAGGCGGTGGCGGCGGTGGTGGCGGATTGGACCGGGATTCCGGTCGGGCGCATGGTCAAGAATGAAATCGAAACCGTGCTGAATCTGCCGAACCTCCTCAACCAGCGCGTGATCGGCCAGGATCACGCCATGCACATGATCGCCAAGCGCATCCAGACCTCGCGCGCGCGCCTCGACAACCCCAATAAGCCGATCGGCGTGTTCATGCTCGCCGGCACTTCCGGCGTGGGCAAGACCGAGACCGCGCTCGCGCTCGCGGAAGCCCTGTACGGGGGCGAGCATAACGTCATCACCATCAACATGAGCGAGTTTCAGGAAGCGCACACGGTCTCGACCCTGAAAGGCGCGCCGCCCGGCTATGTGGGTTACGGCGAAGGCGGAGTAATGACCGAAGCGGTGCGGCGTAAGCCCTATAGCGTGGTGTTGCTAGATGAGGTCGAGAAAGCCCATCCCGATGTCCATGAAATCTTCTTCCAGGTGTTCGACAAGGGTCAGATGGAAGACGGCGAGGGGCGCTTGATCGACTTCAAGAATACCCTCATCCTGCTCACCACCAACGCCGGCTCGGAACTCATCATGAGCCTGTGCAAAGACCCTGAATTGATGCCCGACGCCGAGGGCATCGCCAAGGCGTTGCGCGAGCCCTTGCTCAAGGTCTTTCCGGCGGCGCTGCTCGGACGGTTGGTGGTGATCCCCTACTATCCGCTGAGCGATGCCATGATCGCCAACATTGCCAGGCTGCAACTCAAGCGCATCGAAAAACGCATCAACGCCAACCACAAAGTGCCGTTCAGCTACGATGACGAAGTGGTCAAGCTCATCGTCAGCCGTTGCACCGAGCTGGAATCCGGTGGGCGCATGATCGACGCCATCCTCACCAACACCGTGCTGCCGCGCATCAGCGAGGAGTTCCTGCGGCGCATGATGGAGGGCAAGCCGGTGCATAAAATCCACGTCAATGTGAGCAATGGCGATTTCGGTTATGCCTTTGACTGATTGCGCCAGTTGATTTGACCGGGCCAAAATGGGCTATGAGGCCATTTTGGCCCGCCTGATCGCGCCTTTCCAACCACTGAGGTATAGCCATGTGCGCTGACCGGGTTCAGCAGGATCAACCACCATCGCAGGCCGGCCAGGAGCGGGTAGTGAGCCTGGACGAGGCGTTCCAACTGGCCTTCCGGCTTCAGCATCAGGGGCGCTTGCACGAAGCCGAGGCGCTGTACCGGCAGATTCTGCAAGTAGCGCCCGAACATGCCGATGCGCTGCATTTTCTCGGCATTCTCTGCTACCAATTGAATCAAGGCGAGGAAGCCGTCGAATTGATCCGCCGCGCGGTGACCGTCAACCCTGATTACACCGATGCCCACAGTAACCTCGGCAATGTGCTGAAAGCGCGTGGCGACCTCGAAGGCGCGGAGGCGGCGTATCGGCGAGCCTTGGAACTCAACCCCGAGCACGCCAATGCCTGGAATAATCTCGGTGTGATCCGCCGCCAGCAGGGGCGACTGCAGGAGGCCGAACAGGCTTGCCGCAAAGCGGTCGCGCTCAACCCGGCGCTGGTGGATACCCATTACAACCTGGGCGGGGTATGGGTCCAGCAGAATCGCTTGGGCGATGCGGCCGGGGCGTTCCGCGAAGTGCTGGCGCGCAACCCGAAGTACATCGAGGCTTACAAAGCGCTCGGTATGTGTCTATACCGGTTGGGAGACCTGGCCGGCGCGCGCGAAGTCTATCAAAACTGGCTCGCCCTCATGCCCGGCCATCCAGTCGCCCTGCACATGCTGGCGACCTGTTCCGGCGAGGCGCCGCCGGATCGTGCCTCTGATGCTTACGTCACTTCGCTGTTCGATGCCTTCGCCGAAGACTTCGACGCCCATCTCGCGCGCCTTGATTATTGCGCCCCGCAGCTCATCGCGACCGCGCTCGCCGCCGCGGTGTCCGCGCCCGCGCGGGATTGGGATGTTCTGGATGCCGGCTGCGGCACCGGCTTATGCGGGCCGCTGCTGCGGCCTTACGCGCGGCGCTTGGTGGGCGTCGATCTGTCGCCGGGGATGCTGGAACGGGCCAGGCCGCGCAAGGTCTACGACGACCTCCAGGTCGCCGAGTTGACGGCGTTCCTGGAGAGTCAGGGGGATGCCTATGACGTCATCGTCAGCGCCGACACGCTGGTCTATTTCGGTGCCCTGGATGAAGTGCTAGACGCCGCTTATCACGCCCTGCGCCCGGGCGGACGGCTGCTGTTCACCGTGGAGCGCACGGACGATGCCACCGCGGACGGTTTTCAGATCACCCGCAGCGGGCGTTATAGCCATCGCCGCGCTTACATCGAGCGTTGTCTGAGCCTGGCTGGATTCGATGCCATTGCCATCCAGGAGGTGACGCCACGCTATGAGCATGGCGAACCGGTACGAGGCTACCTGGTCTCGGCGCACCGGTAGCGGGAACGGCCGTTCGTTCCTAGGGCAACAGCAGAAATCCACGCTCGATCAGCCTGCGCATCGTGCCTAGGACTTGCGGCTTGATCTCGGCGACGGGCATACCGGTTTGCGCGCCCAGTTGCTCGATCAGTTCACCCAAGGACCGCTCGCCATCGAGTTTTTCGATGAATCCCGCGATGTGACCGTCGATGGTCAAGCTCTGTTGCAAGCCCTTGACGATGCGCAACTGCAGCGACGCGGTGCGCCAAGCACGGTCTTCCCATTGTTGCTGGATATCGAGGCAGAGGTGCGGGGCAAGGCGCGGTTTGGCGGCGAGCAGCCGTTCCTCGACGGCAGCGGCGTTGAGGAAATCGAGATTGGTGAAATGCTGGAGCACGGCGTCGCCGAAGGGCGCGTCGAGGTCGCTCGCCAGTTCCTGGAACGCGATCCAGTTCGCGCCGGTGCGGCGGCGCATGACGATCAAGCTGCCGACGATGGCTTCCACGCCCTTGGCGTGATAATAGTCCATCCAGTCGCGGAACACGGTGGCGTCGCTCTCGGGCGTGGCGTGCAAGGTTTCCCGCAGGCGGGTCTGGGCGTAGGCCAGGGGTTGCTGGCTGTATTGCTTGTAGACGATGACGTCGCAGCCATTGCCGGCGAACCATTCGCCGACGCGCGCCTGCCAAGACTGACCCGCGAGTTGCACCGAATCGCAGATCATCTGGAAAAATCCGCCCTCGTTCAGATGCGCGGGAATGTCGCGAGCCAGCTTGCGGCACAGGAAATCGAGCTCCAGTTCGTTATCGCGATAGAGATAGCGCTTGGAGGGCGCCAGCACGAACGGCGGATTGGATACGATCAGATCGAAGCGGCGGCCCGCCACCGGTTGTAATAAATCGCCGGTCAGTCCCTCGATGCGCGGGATGCCGTTCAGCCGCGCGTTGAACTCGGTGAACATGACGGCGCGCGGGTTGAGGTCGGTGGCGACCACCGATTCGCAATGCGTTGCCGCGACCAGCGCCTGGATGCCGTTGCCGGCGCCGATGTCGAGCGCCGCCTTGACCGGGTTGCGGATGGTGAAGTGGAGGAGGTAGCTCGCCGTGGGGTTCAGCGCCAGCACGTAGTCATAGCTCTCGCTCGAGGCGAGCTTGGCGTAGGTATCGGAGGCGATGAGCAGGTCGCGGTGGGGTTCGATAAGGATCTTCGGCAGCAGGCGGTCGCCATCGCGTTCCAGCAGCCCATGACGCAGGCAAAGCTCGGTGAACTCGGCGGGCAAAACCCGTGCTTCTTCCGTGCTCGCCGCCAAGCCGCCGAAGAACAAGCGGATCAGCACGTGCAAGCGCTTCGGCTCGCGCGTCAAATAATCCAGCCGCGCCAAGTTGCGCATCTGTGGGGTGGGCGGCGAATAGGTCTTGATCGCATCGATCAGGCCGCGTTCGGTGTAATTCTCCGTGCGCAGAAAATCGCGTAAATACAGAGCTTCGACGGCGGGCATCAGCGTGCGCATGGTCGGATTGTCCTTCAGGTTTGCAGAGGGGCGGCTCGATAAAGATAGCAGGGCCGGTTCACGCCGGCTCGATATGCTCGACGATCAACTGCAAGCCGTGCGCGCCCTGCCAATCGTCGATGCCGAGCCGATACGCGATGCGGACTCGGGGCGCCAGCGCAGCCGCCAGGTTGGCCTTGGAAAAGGCGATGGCCGAGAGCGGCGCAGCCAGACCCGCCATATTCAACGAAAGCTTCAAATGCTTTTCGCCGACCACCCGGATGGCGAGGATGGTGCACACGCCGTCGAATAAAGGCTCTGGGAACCCTTGGCCCCACGGTCCGGCGGCGGCCAACTGTTCGGCGGTTTCGACGCGGACGTCGGCCGGGTCGAGTTCGCCGTCGCTCCAGACGATGCCGCGCAGATCCTCGGCGCTGAGGTGGCGCCGCACCTCCGCGTCGAAGGCGTTTTGAAACGCCTCGAACCGGCTGGCTTCCAGGCTCATTCCCGCCGCCGCCGCATGGCCGCCGAATTTGCTGACCAAGCCCGGGTGGCGCGCCGCCACCGCATCCAGCGCGTCGCGAATATGCAGCCCCGGCACCGAGCGTGCGGAGCCTTTCAGCAAACCGCCGCGGTTGGCGGCGAATGCGATCACCGGGCGATGGGTTTTATCCTTGACGCGCGCGGCGAGGATGCCGATCACTCCTTGATGCCAGGACTCGTCGTACAAGCATAAGCCGAACGGCAGTTCGCGACGGCTGAGATGGAGGTCGAGGTCGGCGAACGCCTGCGCCTGCATCTCGGCTTCGATGTCGCGCCGTTCGCGGTTGAGCCGATCGAGGCGCGCGGCGAGCAAGCGGGCTTTGCCGGCATCATCGCAGAGCAGGCACTGAATGCCCAGGCTCATGTCGGCGAGGCGGCCAGCGGCATTCAGGCGCGGGCCGAGCGCAAAGCCAAGGTCAGCGGCGCGCAGCCGCACGGGGTCGCGCCCCGCCACCGTGCATAGCGCGTTGATGCCGGCGCTGCCATGGCCGGCGCGGATGCGCCGCAAGCCCTGTTCCACCAAGATGCGGTTGGTATGGTCGAGCGTCACCACATCGGCCACCGTGCCAAGCGCGACCAGATCGAGATACTGCCCCAGATTGGGGATGGCGCCGCCGCGCGCGGCGAACCAGCCGCGCTCGCGCAGGCGCGCGCGCAAGGCCAGCATGACGTAAAAGATGACGCCGACGCCGGCGAGGTTCTTGCTCGGGAACTCATCGCCCGGCTGGTTGGGGTTGACGATGGCGTCGGCCGCGGGCAACTCCGCGCCGGGCAGATGGTGGTCGGTGATCAATACCTGGATTCCGCGCGCCTTCGCCGCCGCCACCCCAGCCAGGCTCGAAATGCCATTGTCCACGGTGATCAACAGGTCGGGCGCGCGCGCGGCGGCGACCGCGACGATCTCCGGCGTCAGCCCATAGCCGTACTCGAAGCGATTGGGCACCAGATACTGCACATCCGCCGCGCCGAACGCCCGCAGCGCCCGCAGCGCCAAGGCACAACTCGTCGCACCATCGGCATCGTAGTCGGCCACGATCAGAATACGGCGGCGCGCATCGAGTGCAGCGCAAAGCAATTCGACGGCGGCGCCCATCCCCTTCAAGGAGGCCGGCGCGGCTAGGGCGTCCAAGGTCAATTCAAGCTCGCGTGGCGAGCGCACGCCACGGTGTGCGCTGATGCGCTGGAGCAGGGGCGAAACCGGCAAATTCGCATTACCCCGCGGTTCGCGCCGGACGATGACGGTATCCATGCACTCGATTCAGAGCGGTTCGATGGGATCGGTAACCGACTATGCTAGAGTGCTTCGCACGCTTAGTCTAACGAGGCACGCGATCCTGCTCCGCGCAGCGTACCCGGCGGGAGCGGAGGGCGCTTCGCAACCAGTCTTGAAATAAGGAGAAAATTCATGATGCCCAGCAGCCCATACAGCGCCGATGAAATGTTTCTGCTGGCCAGCTTGCCATCGATGATCGGCTCCGCCATCGCCTTTTCGGCCAAAAGCGGCGCGTTCGGCACATTGAAAGAGGCGCTGGCGAACGTGCAATCGATCGTGGAGGCGGTCAAAGCCTATCCCCATAACGCGCTGATCCAATCGCTGCTGCCGCAGATGGAAAATCGACAGGAGGCGTTGGCGAAAGCCAAGCAGTATCGCGAAATGGCGATGAAGCGGATGCAGGAAAAACAGATCGACTCAGCGGCGAAGCTGCGCCAGCAAACGCTCGACGATATCCACGTCGTGGTTGAGCTGCTGCGCAGCAAAGCCGCGCCTGCGGAAGCGGCGGAATACAAAGAGTGGGCGTTGTCGGTGGCGGAGCAAGTGGCAATGGCCGCGAAAGAAGGCGGATTTCTCGGCTTCGGCGGCGAACGGGTGAGCGCCGATGAGAAGGCGCTACTCGCCGAGATTGCCGGTGCGCTCGGCTTGCAGTCGAAGCTGGCGTGAGTTCAGGCTGTAATGGTCGCGCCCAGGAATACAGATAGAGGGCGCTGGCCGTGCCAGAATTAGCGGGATTGCCGGACCGAGATGTGGTAGGCCGCACCGGCGCAGGGGGCCAGCCCCTTGGATGCGGTGATACAGGAACCGCATCGGTCAGGATTAACGCGATTCGCCGCTGCTCACCGCATTCCATCTGGGCTAGCTACCCGCTCGGCGCCACCTGCGCGGGCTCGACTACGACCTTGCCTCACGGTTCAGTGCCATCTACCGACGGCAGCACGCAGAGCTTCGGCTACGATGCCCTGGATCGGCTCGCCAGCACTACCGAATCTTATGGGAACCTCAGCTACAGTTACGACGCCAACGGCAGCACGATCCAGTAGGTGTATGCCGATCAGCTCAACACCCCGCGCGCGATCACCAACGCCGCGAACACCCTCCTCTGGCGCTGGGACAGCGAGCTGTTTGGCAGCGCACCGCCCAACCAGGATGCCGATGGCAATGGGGTGGTGTTCAATTACCATCTGCGGTTTCCGGGACAGTATTTCGACTCAGAAACGGGGCTCAGTTACAACTACTTCCGTGACTACGATGCGGGCACGGGACGCTATGTGCAGTCCGATCCGGTGGGGTTAGACGGAGGACTCAATACGTATGCTTATGTAGGTAATAGCCCACTAAGGTTTGTCGATCCCTATGGCCTACAGATACTGTGCAAAATTGATAAGAGGCTTTGTGCTGAACTTCTAATACCAGTCAAACAACTGCTCGAAGAACGATTTCCAGAGAAATATAGTGGGGTGAATTGTGGTTTAAGATGCGGATGGGTTCCAGCGCTGGGGGTAACGATTTTCAATACTATTACAATAAACTCCAAATATTACAAAGAAGTGGAACGCGATGGTAATTTGGTTTCGTATATCGGAACGATTGCCCACGAGCTAAGGCACTGTAAGACCGGATTTTGGCATCCGAGTCACTTTGGCTCAAGCAACCCAGATAGTTTTTCCTATAACCCTCAGCATGGCCGTCTAGATGATTTAGCTCTGGATGATGCGCTAGCTGTACTTGACGAAGCAAAAAGACGGTTTTTTCAGTACACATGCAATTGTCCAGATTAGAAATTACCTATAGCAACAATAATCTAAATGATCGGCAACCGAGGATGAATAAATATCACATTGCTGGACTCGTGACGATACTACTTACTTTGGGGGGGATATTAGTTTATCAATCACTGGTTACCTCTTGTTCATTGCGTAACTGTAAGCTACCAGAAATTATGAATGAGGTGGCATCGTTGCAAACTTCAATAGAAAATGCTCTCATTTCTGGGAGTCAGAATGTCCCTAAAAGCATAAACGTCCATTCTCTAAGCTCGAAACACTTAACATTTAGCCATATTACTTCAACTGGTTCTATTCTTGTCGAAGACGCTGATTCGCACTTTATAGCAGTATTTGAGCCGATACTAGCTGGAGGGTCGGTTAAATGGTTCTGTGTCGGACAGCCTCAATTTATTTTTGATAGCCATTATCCAGCTAACATAAATGATTGTGGGAAGAAGTATCGTGTGCAGTAACGTGCGTAAGGCGAAAGTAACTCGCGTAAGGGGGAAGTAAGGCGACAATAAGCGCAGCGCAATGCGCTGCATGGATTGAGCCGCCGCCGCGCTCAATCCTCCTGCACAAAGCCGATGCGCCGCTTCGGTGGGTCGGGCGGCATCATGAGTTGGCGGATCGCCTGCAAGATTTCCGCAATCGCTTCATCGGGGTTATCCATCTGTCCTTCTGCCTCTTTGAGCTTAGCCGCTGGTTCGAGGCCAATGCGCGTGAGGCGGAATCAGCGAGCGCAGGGTGCAATGAATGCGGTAAAATGCCATGCCATACGAAGCGTATCCTGCAAAAAATAACAAAATCATGACCTCAGCCGTCGAATTTCAAAACGTCAGCCGCTATTTCGGCACGGTCAAAGCGGTCGATGACGTCAGTTTTCAGATCGAGGAGGGCGAATTCTTCGCCATGCTGGGGCCGTCCGGTTCTGGCAAAACCACTTGCTTACGTCTGATCGCGGGTTTCGAGCAACCTAGCACGGGGCAAATCCTGATCCACGGCGAGCCCGCGCAAGGCAAGCCGCCTTATGAGCGCGATGTCAACACCGTATTCCAGGACTACGCGCTATTTCCGCACATGAACGTGGCCGAGAATGTCGCTTACGGGCCGATGGTGCGCGGCGTCGATAAAGCGAGCCGCAGCCGCGACGCCGAACGGATGCTCGCGCTGGTCAAACTCGAAGGCATGGGAAAGCGCAAACCGGGCCAGCTTTCGGGCGGCCAGCGCCAGCGGGTGGCGCTGGCGCGCGCGCTGATCAACAAGCCACGCGTACTGCTCCTGGACGAACCGCTCGGTGCGCTCGACCTGAAGCTCCGCGAGCAGATGCAAATCGAGCTGAAAGCGCTGCAGCGCAGCCTCGGCATCACCTTCGTGTTCGTTACCCACGATCAGGGCGAAGCGCTGTCCATGAGCGACCGCCTCGCGGTGTTCAACCACGGTCGGATCGAACAACTCGGCGCGCCCGAGGTGGTCTACGAGAATCCGGCCACGCCGTTCGTGGCGGGCTTCGTCGGCATTTCCAACGTGTTGGACGCCCAGGCCGCGCGCCGTTTGTTGGGCGATGGTGCGCAAGCCATCGCCATCCGCCCGGAAAAAATCCTGCTCGCGTCGCCCGACCATGCGCCTGATGGCAGCCGCCAGGGGATGCTAGGGACGGTCAAGGACGCCTATTACCACGGCGCCAGCACGCGTTATCAGGTCGCGCTCGACGGCGGCGGCGAACTCACCGTCGTGCGTCCGAATACCGGCGACGGCGCGCGCACGCGGATCGGCGAGCGCGTGCGCCTCAGTTGGCGGCGCGAGGATGTGCACATACTCACCGAGCCCGGCGCATGAGCGCCCTGCCCGCTGCGTTGCCGGCTCCGCCGCGGCGGCGATTCTCCACCTGGTTGTATCGCCGCCCGCTGCTGTTTTTATTGCTCCTGCTGATCCCGCCCCTGCTGTGGCTGGGGGTGATTTACCTGGGTTCACTATTCGCGCTGCTGGCCCAGAGTTTTTTCTATATCGACGAGTTCTCGGGACTGGTGGTGCGCGAGTTCAGCCTGCGCAGCTATGCCGAGCTTCTCACCCCTGCCAATTTCGACATCATTCTGCGCACCGCGCTGATGGCGGCGGCCGTCACCATCGCCGCAGCGCTGCTCGCGTTTCCTATCGCCTATTACATGGCGCGCTATACCGGGCCGCGCGCCAAAGCGTTTTTTTATCTGGCGGTGATGCTGCCGCTGTGGTCGAGCTATCTGGTGCGCGTATACGCCTGGAAGCTGATTCTGGCGAAAGAGGGCATCCTCAACTGGGTGTTCGCCAAGCTTCACCTCACCTGGTTGCTGGACACCGTGCTCGCGATACCGGTGATCGGCGGCGCCGCGTTGTCGGTGAGTTATCTCGGCACCTTCCTGGTGTTTTTGTACATCTGGCTGCCGTACATGATCCTGCCGATTCAAGCGGCGCTGGAGCGGGTGCCGGCGTCGCTCCTGGACGCGTCCTCTGACCTCGGCGCGCGACCGCCGCAAACGCTGCGCAAAGTGATCCTACCGCTCGCCTTCCCGGGCGTGGTGGCGGGGTCGATCTTCACCTTTTCCTTGACGCTCGGCGATTACATCATCCCTGGCCTGATTGGCTCGTCACGGTTTTTCATCGGCCAGGCGGTGTTCAGCCACCAGGGCACGGCGGGCAATATCCCGCTGGCGGCGGCATTTTCGGTGACGCCCATCGTCATCATGGCAGCCTATCTTACGATCGCCAAACGGCTAGGGGCGTTCGATGCGCTCTGAGGCGTCGCTTGGCCTGGAACTCGCGGCTTACGGCGGATTATTGTTCCTGCATGTGCCGCTGCTGCTGATCTTGCTGTACGCCTTCACGACCGAAGACAAATCCTACCAGTTCCCGCCTCCCGGCCTGACCCTCAAATGGTTCGCGGTGGCCTGGGCTCGGCAGGATATCTGGGACGCGCTCGCGTTGTCGGTCAAGGTCGCGGCGATCTCCACCCTGATCGCGCTGATATTGGGCACGCTGGCGGCGGCGGCGATTGCCCGCAGCCGGTTTTTCGGGCGCGAGGCGGTGTCGCTCCTACTGATCCTGCCCATCGCGCTGCCCGGCATCGTCACCGGCATTTCCCTACGCGCCGCGTTCAATCTGGTCGAACTGCCGTTCAGTTTCTGGACCATCGTGCTAGGGCACGCCACGTTCTGCGTGGTGGTGGTCTACAACAACGTGTTGGCGCGCTTTCGGCGCACTTCCAGAGCATTGATCGAAGCCTCGATGGATCTCGGCGCCGACGGCTTTCAGACTTTTCGCTACGTGGTGCTCCCGAACCTCGCCACCGCGCTGCTGGCGGGCGGAATGCTGGCGTTCGCGCTGAGTTTCGACGAAGTGATCGTGACTACATTTACCGCCGGACAACAATCGACGCTACCCATCTGGATGCTCACCGAACTGGTACGCCCGCGCCAGCGCCCAGTGACCAACGTAGTGGCGGTGTTCGTGATCGCGGTGACGTTTATTCCTATCTTGCTCGCTTATTACCTGACCCGTGATACCGAGCAGGTGGCAGGGAGTGGGAAGTAGGCGAAGGCATCGCGATGCTGACGCATTAGGTGGGGCGGTTGTCGTGACAGCGCTCGTCCGTGAGCGCCGCTATTTCAGAAGCTTTGGTCACGATTTGGCGTTAAAGTTCGAGCAGTTATTTTTGGCTAAGTTGCTGTATAATTAGCGATATTTCTAATTGACTCAATTAAGTTTTTATTTTTGACACAATCCAGCAATTTATTTTTGGTTAATGCATTTCTTATCTTTTTCAATCTCATTTTTGGCATTCTCATAGTCTCCATTGAAAAATTTATCCATAGTATTGCTTCTATCTTTTTCTTCCATGAAGCAAGGAATCTTGAAAGCTGCTCTATCCATTTCTCTTATTTTATTTCTTATTGTTGTTGTGAAAATTTTAGGTTTTTTCAAATATCTTTCAATATCTGGCAAAGTATAGAAGAACATAATGCTATCTCTTTAAAGCTTCAAGTCGGCCGAAATGAATTGTAAAATATCGAGATATTCATTTTCGAATACTTGCATTATTACATCTTCTCCAGGAATTGCCGTAGAATGATTATATGTTTTTGCAATAGTTTCCAAAATATTATATGATCGCATATATGAAAAAATCGCCAGTTTCAACAGCAATAGGTGATCTTCAATCTTTTCTAAAATTTCATTTAAAGACTTTATGTCGTCTTTATATTTATCAAGTTGGAGAAGTTCAGAATCGCTAAAGTTTTTGCAAGTTCTTTAAACCAAAAATCCAAAATCATAACATTTCTAGAGAAAAAATCAGGTATCCTAACCAATGGTGCTAGTTCATAGAAGCTGAACTCAACGATGGAAAGCACGAATCCGTCTTCATCGGCTGTCAACCCATGCCATTGGGCAAGAGATTGAACAACACCATGCAGAAAGCCAAGCGCGCCTGAAGGTAGGCAGCCACCCGGTGGCTGAGGTTTTTCAGATAGAGCAACGGTAGTCAGCATTCCCAGCACCGTCTCCGCCCAGCATCATTCAGTTCCACTGCCCGCGCTGGCAGGGGTTGAGGTTGGGCGGATCGCCCATATCAGCGCGTAAGCCGTGATCGGCTGGGGCGACCATCTGCTTCCACTTGCGCCTCGACCAATACGCAAAATGCTTATCGTGCATGTTGTCCCGTCTGCGCCCACAACCCACCACCAACCCCAGCCGGTTGAGCAATACCGCCGAGTTTGACACCCACGATCCAGCGATGATTCGGCAAGCCTTTGCGAAGCTGATCTGCGCGCGGCGTCCTCGCGCTGGGATGCGGCAGTTCGATGCCGTAGGTATCGGCCCTCCAGAACTCATCTCCGCCATGAACGCATCGCTCAGCGCCAGTGGTAACGATAAACAACCCGTGCGACTGGGCAACCTTGAGAACAGCTCATCGCCCGTCGCGGCTGATCCAGCGATAGAAGAGCACGACCGCCCACCCCCTTGGTGCGAACAGCAAGGCCAGTGCCACCTCGCTCATGCAACTGGGCCTGCCGATGCCGCCCTGTCGTCAGTGCCCGTCGATCATCTGCGCGGCAGAACAACTCATTGATAAAGTCTTCGGTGGTCGCCATGCCTCCATCGACGGCAGGTGGGTAGCTCTGCCTACCACGGTGGTTGGCACGCATATGGCTTTGTCAACCGCTATTCAACTGGCACCCATTAGTTGCTAATATATTTTCGTCCAATTCTTCCGCCGTCCGTGCTGCTTGATCTATGCGGATAAGCCGTTGTTCCAATCACAAAAATTAACGACCGTCTTTTAGCAATTTCCTAAAATTCTACAGCTTGGTAAGAAAACTCGGTGTCAAAGAAAATTCGGACCTGTTAGGCTCTCTATACTAAGCGCTATCCAAAATTAACTCATCTATCTCATCAAAAATATTACAAGCCTATTTCCGGATCCTAGCATTTTAAAAATCGCTTTTGCTCTTCCTTCAACATTCGACTGGCCTCTGCAGAAATCTGAAGGGCTTAACGAAATCATGGGCCATTCTAACTCACGCGCAATGCCGCATTTCGCCAGCGGGTTTTAGAACTTCCTGGTGGCCCGTATAAAATAATAACCAATGGTGCTAGTTGAATAGCGTTTAATGAAAATAGCATGCGTGCCAACCACCGTGGTAGGCAGAGCTACCCACTACCGTCGATGGAGGCATGACCACCGAAGACATCACCGTTGTTCTGCCGCGTAGATAGTCGATTTCAAGCACTGGGATTGGGGCGGCATCGGCAGGCCCAGTTGTGGCCGAGCAGGGTGGTAACTTTGGCCTTGCTGTTCGCACTCAAGGGGGTGGGCGGTGGTGCCTTCTATCCAGCACCTGGATCAGCCGCGACGGGCAGGAAGCTGTTCCCAGGTTGCACAGATCACGCAGGCGCATTTCGGCGTATCGCTACCCACTGGCGCTGGGCGATGCCGTTCCGCCAGCGGAATGGGTCTGTTGGAGTGGCCGATACCTACGGCATCGAACTGCTGCATCCCAAGCGCGAGACGCAGCCGCTGGCACCGGATCTCGACCTGCTTATCGAATCATCACGCGGATCGTGGGTGTCAAACCCGGCGTATTGCTCAACCGGCTGGGGTGGTGAGTGGGCTGGGTGTGGGCGACGGACAACATGCACGATAAGCATTTTGCGCGGTATTGATCAAGGCGGCGCCGGGGCAGATGGTCGTCTTGGCCGATCACGGCTTTCACGCCTGATGGGTGATCGCCAACCTCAGAACTCTCTGCCGAAGCGCGGGCAGTGGAACGAACGGATGCTGGAGACGGTGTTGAGTAACTTTATTACCGTTGCCCATGAAAAAACTCGGCCACGGGTGGCACCACCTACCTTCAGGACGCGTGGCTTTCAGCATGGCGTTGTTCGATCTCTTGGCTCAATGGCGTAGATTTGACAGCCGATGGTGTAGTTCATGCGGCTTTCCATCGCCGAGTTCGGCCTGAACTGCGCTGATGGAATTCGTCTGGTGTACGGCAACAGTAAAGGTTAACGGTCTGAATCAGTCGGTGCTGTGCTACCAACCCGTGGGTAAGCCGGAAAATCTGGGTCGGTATACCTGCTGGACGAACAGTATACCCGCACGCCCTACTACGGCGTACTGAGGATGGTGGCCTATTTGCAGTCTGGGCCATGAGGTGAACCTAAGCGGGTCAGACGATTGCTGCGCACGATGGGGCTGGAAGGCGCTCTACAAAGCGGCGCCAGTCAACCGAACCCGGCGCACAAGGTTTTCGCTTCACCTGTTGCGCGGGCGTGATCCGGAAACGCGCTGACCAGGTGTGGAGCACTGGCATCACCGCCATTGACATCAGGCTTTGTGTGCCTGATGGCGGTGATCGATGGTGAAACCGCCCATTGGCTGGGATGGGCCCTCGGCACCGCTGGATGCGGACTTTTTGCATTGCGGCAGTGGGCAAGCTCGTGGCAGGAGGAGCGGTATGAAATATTCAACACCGATCAAGGGGCCGATTCCTTACCGTGCGCCTGCAGCCATATGCTGGACAAAGGTATCCGGGTCGATATGGACGGGCGTCAGGCGGGCGCTGGACAATAACCGGAACAGCTCTGGGGGCGATCCGTATGGTATGTCTGTTACAAGACCACCTGAATATGCGAAGGCTTAGCCTGATTGCGGGACTTCTTCAACTTCCATAATCATGAACAGTTCCACCAGTCGTTGGACTGCAAACGGCGCTGATGTGCGCAGGAGACAATAAGGCCCGCCGGAAAGACCGCTCTTTATCAGCAACTTTCTATCTTGTTCGGTGATTTTGGTGTGACGTAAAGTACGCTTATCCAGCGACCCGTGAGTTGCTTGCTCTCCCGGTGAAACTGCTCGATCTTCCGCATAGCCGCACGCCTCTTGCGTAGGCCGACCGGAAGCTTGAGCGAGGTCGTTGGTGACGACATAATCCGTGCGCAGCAGTGAAGCACTGCCGAAACATTTCACCTTGTGGTCAGCGGGAAAACCTTTGATCTTGAGCGGCTGGCGGTTGCCGTAGGCAGCCCGGCCTCGCTCAGGCCAACAACGTGACCAACACTCGAATGAGCTGCGCACCTGGAAGTCGTCTGCCGTTAATAACGAGCGAGACGGTAATGATTTGTAACGCCGCTCGACAGCGAGCATGACTCTCGGTCGCGCACCAGGTGTCCATCAATACACCGCCTGCGAGAGCAGCGCTTCGGTAGACGACATTGTGGTGAGCATCTTCCTGGACAGCCGAATCACGAAAACTGCTCTTGCCGTCGCCGGGCGGGTCATGCCAGAGCCTGATAGTCAATGATCCAGAGAACTGCTCGGTGTGGGATGGCAGCGTGAACGCGGAGATACGCCGATGCCGCCAGTAGTCCGTGGGCGTTACGCTGTATTGCCGACATGCTGCTCAGATCGTCCGCATGGCGCAATGAGCACCGTAATCATCGAAGACAAATACGGCCCGCCGTCTTCTGACCTGCGCACGCACCTGTTTAGACCAAGCGCGGTGGGATGCGATCATGAGCCGTTAGCGATTGATAGCATCATGGCTGTTGCTCCGGGTGCTCGTAAAGTGAGTCAAAGGAATGTAGTTGGTCAAAGCTGCCCAGCAAGCGCAGCGTGGTCAATCGAGTCACAGAGGTTTAAAGATTATCTCATGCGATTACTGTATCCCAAGGCGTCTCTGCGCACGACCATTGTGTTAAAATATTATATTAGCCTTGTAAATATCCACTGTTGACTTGACGAACGACAGCACCGTGAGAATAGACGAGATCAACGCCCGGCGCTTTGGCGGTATATCAGGCGACTTCAGGTAACGGCAGTAGGTCATGCGGATCAGGCCAGCCGCTGCGGGCCTGTGTATGGGGCTGCTGTTGCCGGGGGAGCGCAGAAGCGTAGGAATGACCAGCCTGAGATCACGCGAGGTACCGCCAACAGCATCATTCGTGCACCGACTGTTCTTCTCACGCGCCGTGGGACGATGAGGCGAAGTGCTGGCGGTGAGCCACCAGGTAGGGCGGGAGGCGCTGGTGGATCAGCAGAGACGTCGAGGCTGGTGCGGTAAGGATGACTTCGGCGGCTGTCGAGAGAAAGGCAATGCTCGTCAGGTGGCGCGCCAGTGCCACGGGCATTCGGCAGAAAGAAACTCCTCCAGTGGCCAGCAAGTCATAGCCGCTGATCCAGCACCGACGTTAATACCCGTCGCGTTTCAGCTTTACCTGCCCAGCGTGGCTGAAAATTGACGCGGCGCGCGCGCGTAAAGTACCGCCGCAGGTGAGATTTTGCCAGCGCGTTATCCAGCAGATCGAAGCGGCGCTCTCGGCAAGTGGAAGCGCCAGTGCTGGCCGACGCGGGCTATGGTAACGACACGGCGTATCGGGAGCGACTGACAGAACTGAGGCTTCGCTA
Source organism: Gammaproteobacteria bacterium (assembly GCA_046347515.1). GTDB lineage: Bacteria > Pseudomonadota > Gammaproteobacteria > Competibacterales > Competibacteraceae > JAXMFZ01. The sequence goes on from JAXMFZ010000003.1 coordinate 120,592, forward strand.
TGCGGTAGGCATTCCGCACTCAACCACCACAGTGTGAAAACCCGAGAATACTGAGCCACTGCCGCCAAACTGATCAGGTCGAGGTAGCCACGGCGTCGCGATAGAGCCCACCAACCGCTGACGATTGCGCGCCTTAGCGGCAAATTTTCCCAAGCGCTTATCGGATCGTGCGCTGGCGCGGAGAACACTTTACGTACTGCGCTCGCGCTGCGCCGTCGCGTTGTAGCTGCCCACGGAGACAGGAAGCGTAGCCAACCCCGCGCCGCCGTGGCTGCTGATCAGATAGCCCAGAGAGGCCGAACCGACGAAATACTTTCTTTCCACCTTGCCCGCACCTCGCTCAATGACGCTTGGTACCTGGGTAATGCGCCTGACGCATCGAACGCGACTACCAAGAACTCAAACAACACTGCAAACTGGCCTCAACCAATACGAAGGCCATCCGGATGGCGCCAGGTTTCACCATCATGCCACCTGACTATCGCCGCCTATGCAACTTCTGGATTTCGGGCTTGCAGCCGTTTTTCCCCCTCAGGCGTTGGAACGTGCCTGCCTCAACGCCTGCCCTACCCGAGTTTCCGACCCGCAGCGCCCGCTGATCAAACCCGAACGCCGCACCCCCACCTCGATTGCTGCCACGCTGCGCAACTGATCGTCGCCCTGATCGAACGTCTGCCGCTGTCCTGCTGCCAGCGGCGCGGCGCTCGCTCACGGCCCCGCCCGCTTACACAGCCAGCGAGCACGCAGGCCGTAAGTAGGATGTATTTTCTTTGGTAAAATTTTCTTTATTCAGACCTTCCAGCACTTTCGATTGCCCTCCTCATCCAAAGTCTGAACGAAGCATTTTTGATGGTCCTGAATGTTGTTTTGCGTGTCCTTCCGGTAGGCTGCGCCAGCGCAAAATAACGGAGCCGTGGCGCGCTGAGCGGTGGATAGCATCCGTCCCGCGATCTTTCTTGCTGATATCTCTCCGCGTACTCTGATGAAATACCCCGACGACGTGAATATTAAGCCGAAGGCAGAGCATTGATCGAACGGCTCGAGAAGCGGGCCAGCGGCGAGCGAAGATCGGCGCGTCTGGTGAAACTGATTGAAGTTTTACTTCTGGCTGACGGCGGCGCTGCTTTTACCGAGAGCAAAAAAACTGAGTCTCAAGCGACTGAAGGATGCTGTTTGGCGACAAGTGCCAAGCGCTGCAAGCCAGGGATGACCAGAGGCCAGGCGCGGCGCATACCGCGCCAGACAGGCGAGCGCTACCGCCGGACGCGGGAGCGCCCAGAAACCGCCGCCGCGCGGTCACGGCGCCAAGCGGCAGCGGGCGTACTGATGCCACCATCATCACCTGCCGGCATGAAACGCTCCAGCGTCGGTGGCGCTGCACCCGACGTGCGGGCGAGGAAGCACGCTTGCCGCCCGGCGTGACGATTCGCATCGACGAAGCGTCTTGCCGCTCACGGCGCTGCGCGCTGCACCAGGGTGGAGAAACTGCGCTGCTCAGGCTGTGGCGAAATCCTTTAGCGCCCCATTGCCTGCCACCGCCGAGGCGGAGAAATACACCGCCCGCGCCAAAGCCATGGTGGCGCTCGCGTTACTACCTGGGGCTACCGTTGCCGCCTGCAAGGGTTCAGCACCGCCAGTGCGGTGTACCACCTGAGCGATACCACCCATGGGAGCTGGCCGAGGTGGCCGACAGCGCCGCCCGGTGAAGTTGTCGAACTGGCGCAGGCGCGCAGCGCCGAGTGCTCTGCAGGGCGAGCACGGTGCGGATCCTGTCGTTGATCGCGGAAAATCGCGCCGCCCAGAGGCCGCTGAACGCGGCCTGGCCAGCGGACCGCCGAACGCAGCGGCATACCTTTCCAGGTTGGTCGCTACCGGCGGCGGGCCGACGTTGTCTGTATTTCTCCAGGCCGCGCCCGCCGGGAAATCTCGCTGCGGTGCATCAAGCACCGTGACCAGCCGGTGCCAAACCGTCGGCTGATGTCCGATGCCTTGGCAGCCCCAGTAATTGAGGGGATGACGGCGGGCGGATTCGCGCCAACTACCTGGAACATTTGGCGTGATGGCCGACACCGAGAAGAGGCGTTTCCGCCAGAATGCACTTCGCGTCATCGACACCCTCAAAGACGTCTTTGAAAGCATGAAGCGACCACGCGCGCGCAGGCGATGAGCGCTGAAGCCGTGCAGCTATCATCCGAAGCCCACAGCGGGCGGCTGCTGAAGGGCCTGAAAGCCGCGATTACCCACAACGCTGATCTTTTTGCCCAACATCATGATTTTTGCGAGGTGGGGATGAGTTGGGTAGACGAGGAACTGGGGGAATTGAGCTGGGGGATGCACGGCGCAGGCGCTGGTGATCGAAACGTAGAGGATCCGCGGCGCATCCAGGCAGGAACATCCCGCGGGCGAGCGGGGGCTGGGCGGAAGCCAAGGCGGCGTACCGGCTGCTGGATAACGAAGCGTTGGATGGCGGGAGCTACTCGAAATCCGCACCTGCACGGTGGAGCGGATGAAGCGGGCAGAAGGTGGCGGTGTACTCCAGGACTACTGGAGTTGGACTTCACCCGCGGCCGGGATCGCGGGGCTGGGGCAGCTGAGCTGCGAGGCGCGGCATGGGCTATGCGCATCCGACGCTGGTGGTGACACCCGCGGGCGCGCTGGTACTGGGAGTGGTGGATGCGTGGCTGTGGGCGCGCGCGCAAGGAGCCGGCGGTGAAGAGCGTGCGCTGGGTGGAAGGCTGGGAGCAGCGCTGGATCTGGCCGAACAGATCGCGCGACGCGACTGGTGTATGCGCGGCAGACCGCGAAGGCGACCTGCAGGCTTCGTCTGGATGCGAGCAGCGCCGAAGCCCTGCTGGACCTGGCTGGTGCTCACCCTGGCCACCAGCGTCGAGGGCAGGCTCTGGGCGGGATTGGGCGAAGGGCCCTGGGGAAGTGGAGTTTCGGCTGGGGCAGCGCCGGGACGGAGCAGCGCGGGGTGCGCCAGACGCTCTATCGACGGCCGGGTCCGCGCTGCTGCCCGCGCGCAAGGAGCCGCCGCCAACCCGGTAACCGTGACGGCGATTGTGGCGCAGGAAGAACAGCCGCCCGAGGGCGCGCAAGCCATCGAGTGGCGGCTGTTCGACAACCGAGTCGTCGAGACGCTGGAGCTGTCGAGCAGATCCGTTGGTATCGGCGCCGCTGGCGTCGAGATTTTCTTCAGGGGTGGAAAACCGGCTGCCAAGTGGAGGCGCTGCAACTGGGCACACTGGAGCCGGCTGGAGCAGGCATGGTGATCTACTTGATCATCGCCTGGCGCCGGTATTCACCTGGTCACCTGGGGCGGATTGTCCCGATTTGGCCGCGAGGTGGTGTTTGACCCTGAGGAATGGCAAGCCGCTTGGATCGTGAAGTATCGCCGCAATCCGCCGAGACGATACCGACGCCTGGGCGTGATGGTGGCGCCCTGATCAACGAGCTTTGTTCCTGGGGCGCAACGTGATGGTCACCCCGGTCCCAAGGCCATCTGGGAGGGGGATGCAAAAGTACGAAGCGTTCGCCGCCGGCATTGCGGCTGCGAGAAGAGGCCTTTATCCCGAGCTGGCTGGTGTGGAAGAAATCGAGTGCCTGAAACGGCTGGATGAACAGTTGGCCGACAAACTCGTAGAGCCGAACAGGCAGCACCGGGTCGGCGCTTCGGAAATGCCTCCGGAGCCTTGGCTACAAGCTCTTCCAGTTCTTATCGGTGCCGGGCGCTCGCTGGAAGATAATACCGTCAGGCGCGCGTTAAATTGATGATTCGCCAACGCAGAACTCGCTGTTCTTCGCCACCGCGCACGGCGCGTATGTGGAGCCTGCTGGCGGGCGTCATCGCCGCTTGCGGTGAGGTCGGGGTCGATGCGCTCGTTCACCTGAGGCTGTACCGGGCTTCCATATCGGCGTGGTACTCATCCCGCCGCGCAACACCAGCGCTCCACGCCGGGACGCACAAACCGAAGCGCACCGCGCCCAATCAGCAGCCCTCGCCAGCAGCGCTCAGGCCAGCACCCGTTCGGCGGTGACGGTGCTCGCATTGCCGTCAACGATAAGGCAACTTCAATGCTGTTCAGGCCTGCCGCTGTCGCCATCGGTGGGGGACCTGTACAACCAAAGCCATAGCCATCGTAAACAGGGTTGATCGCCAGCGCGGCGGTCACGGAACTGAAACACGGCGCCTCCGGCCAGTTCGTATAGACCTGGCGGCGCACGCGACCGGCCCGTGGTGCGCATACGCCATCGATGACGCCACCACTACGAAGGCGGCTCTGAGGACTGAGGCTGAGCATCGATGAAGATACCGCCGCCGGCGTCCTCCAGCGGCGGCTCGGCCAGCTCATGAATCGGCTGAGCCATTGCCCATCAGGTGCTCCAGCTCGACCTCCAGCGCCGACCGGTCTGGGTAGGCGGCCCGACAAGGTAAGCCGCTCCACGCATACCGGGAATGTCAGACGGGCTTGGCGCTGGCAGCGGTGCCTACCATCGATGTCCATGGTCCCTGCGGGACAACGGATCGGGGTGCTGAGATGGGCGGCTTGTTCCACAGCGACGACGGAATCCCTTTGGGCGGGCTGGCGCGTTGCTCTCTGCTCTCCTCAAGCGTTCATCGCCAGGTGTGACTCGGGGCTTGTTCGGCATCGTCGGTGGTCTGATTGGCATCGATATCCTCCCCGGGTAGGGATTTCAGGCAGTCCGGAGGACGACTTTCACCGACGTCCGCACCAGCCAGACCTGCGCAAACGGCAGCCGACTCCGGGCTTTCAGGCGCTGCGCGGCATTCTCATTCGCGCGAATTTTACGCTCGAGAAAATGTTCTGGCGCGATGTGCATTCAGGGCTGCTGTCTGGCGCTCGCGCTGGTGGAGGGTAGGCCATCGCAGACTATAGCGAACGGGCAGGGTTATCGCCGCACACGGTGCGCTGGACGCTGAAGCAGGTGTTGGAGAAAGCCGGAGTTGGGCGGCAGGCGGAGTTGGTGCGGAAGCTCTTCGACGTGATGCACCGGTGGTTTCTGAATGACGTTAATTCGGTCAGCTGGCGAAACCCAGGCGTCCGCGCCAGCTCCGGTGACCAACGTAGTGGCACGGTATTCGTGATCGCGGTGACGTTTGTTCTATCTTGCTCAACGCCCAATACCTGATCCGTGATACCGAAACAGATGGCAGAGAATGCGATGATCGCCATCACGAAGACAATCGCCGCGTCCACCATGCTCTTGTTCGGCAAAGTATTCCAGAAGCGAAACGCCTTACGCTCGAATAGCGCCATCAACGCATACGTTTGGTCATTGTCGCAATCGATGGCGTGGCCATTCATACGTAAAAAACGTATAATGATCCTGAAAAGGCACTATAACGTACCTGCGAATCATATTTCGCCTTCAGCCAGCTCGCCTAAGCGGCGGTTTTTCTCGACACTTTCGTAAAAGTGGGCCATGACGGCCTCGCGCGGCTGGTTGCTACGCTTGCGCTCGATGAACTCGCGCATGGCCTGTTCCAGCACCGCTTGGAATTGGCGGCCTTCCTCTTGGGCGATGGCTTTCATTTCGGTGAGCAGCGCTGGATCGGCTTGGCTGGAAAACTTCTGACGCACGGCGCTCATGGAGAGTTTTTCCTGATTTCCTCGCAAGGTAAATGAATATAGCTTGGCTTGGATAAGCGTTGACCTGATATCAAGAGAAATCATGATCTGAGCGATGGGCAGGGGTCGTGGCCGCAGTGAAGTCGCGGAAGGCATCGCGATGCTGACGCATTAGGCCGGGCGATTGTCGTGACAGCGCTCATTCATGAGCGCCGCTATTTTAGAAGCTTTGGTCACGATTGGGCTTTGCGCGTGAACGAATGTAACACGCGCTACTCACGGTCTCCGTGTAATTGTCGGATGAAGATCACATTATCTATCCCGACAGCAACAGCGAGCGGGCAGGGTTATCGCCGCACACGGTGCGCTGGACGCTGAAGCAGGTGTTGGGGAAAGCCGGAGTTAGGCGGCAGGCGGAGTTGGTGCGGAAGCTCTTGGGCGATGTCGGTGGTATTTATCGCTAGCGCTCGTGACAGAATCGCCGCAGCCTGACGGGGCTTGGCGCTTCGTCGGCAGTTGTCCAGCGCGAAACGGTCGCAAGCCGTGCGCGCAACCCGGTTACAATAGGGCATATTGATTGGTGGGAATAAATCGATGTCGCATGCCATACAAGGCCATGAGGCTCCCTGACGACTTAAGGTAGGTGGACTGGCAGTTGCAATCTCGCGCTGGCCTGCGTGTCATGGTGGCTCATAAAACGCCGCCAGCGGCGATAGACCCACAAACGCGGCGGGGCACCCGCTTTAATCCTCCTGGACGCTTGCCGACAGGTGTTAAAGGAAAAGCCGGTGTGCGACGGCAGCTAGCATCGGAGGATATCGCCAAACGCTTGCCTATGCGCTGATGGTGCGACGAAAACAAAACAAAGTCTCAATTCCCAATAAAATGCTCGGCATCGTATGATTTCGCCCAATCCGCTGGCATTCATGTCCGATATCCATACGCCAGCGGATTACCCTGGAGGACCATTATGCTGACCCGCCGCGACATTGTGGGCAGCGGTACCAGGCGGTCATGAGCGTTCGCGCTATGCCGCGAACGCCAGCCAGCGACGGCGGTGAACTTCAGGTGCCGGTATCGCGCGAACTGCCATACCTATCCATGGCGATCGATTTCCGTTTTCGCGGACGCGTTTATACGCCGGAAACCGCTGCCAGAGATGGCGGCGGCGCTCCACAAAGCGCTGCACATGCGGCGTGGTGATATCTTCGCAGCGTGTACGGTATAAATGCTTTCGTCCACGCTGTACGGCATGAAGGCGCGCGGCGCCGATGCGCGCGGTGTCGCCGTCATCGACGACAAAACCCTGAAAGCGACCTCGGCGCCCGCGGCCCAGGCCAGTATGCTGCGCATCACCTGAATCTCGCGAGCAAATCGTGGCGATCCGGTGGGCGCAGGCGCCTGCAGAAAACCATCGAGCGCGTCAAAAACCGCGGCTGGCGCGTGCAGATCTTGCCGATAATGATGATGCCGCTCGGTTGGTCGCGCGCGCGGTACAGTCGTCGTTCGATCATTTCAGCGGCATGAGCGCGCTGGGGTGGAGCAACCGGGTTCGCCGACCTGATCGAGTTGGTGCGTTCAGGAAAGCCTATCAAGATTTCGGGTGCCTATCGCGCCCCGCCAAGCTCAAGGCGGATTATTCCGACGTCACGCCGCTCGCGCAGGCGCCTTCTGATCGCCGCCAATCCGGATCCATCCTCTGGTGGGTTGGCCTGCTGATCCGGTATTCCGCACCCGACCTGCCAACACCGAGGGTGACGCCGCTTTATCAGATCGACAGCAGGCGGTTGCTGAATATCCAGTTGCCAGTGTGGGCGCCCGATGCCTGATCCGCATGAATGATGGTCGGCGGAAAATCGCGCGCTTATGCAGTTTTGAGGTGGGGCGCGAGGTGGTAACCGGGCGCGGGTAAAGCAATGGCATCCGCCTGATCGGCGGTAGACGTTACCTTCGGCGAGCTGGGTGGACTTCGCGAAGCGTCTTGATCCACTCGCCGACCCGCTTTCAGTAGATCGCGATCGAAGGTGTAGGGGTTGTCGCAGTTCGATGACCTTTGCGTAGCTTATTGAAAGAGCTGACCGGTGGCGATCTGTTCGCTGAGACGAGAAAACGCCGCGCGTATTCGGCGGTCGGCTCAGCGGTATTCTCGACGGTGCCTCGCTGCACCACCAGCTGTCCGGCCACCGCTGGCGTGATCCTGAACGCGCGCTGCCGACGCATTTCGCATATCTTTGACGTTCTCGCAGCTTCGCGCTGTATCGACCGGCGTTAGCGCCGTTTTCGACCGCGTCTCCGCTCGCGTGCTGGCCTGGACGCGGGCTCAAGCCGGCGTTTCCAAAGGCATACAACGGCAAAAAAGGCGAAGCGATTGCCAACGAGGGCAGAGTGGTTTAGGCGGGCGTCATGTTATGTTCTCGAAGCAGTCGTTTGCACTACAGTATCGTGGTAGTCGTTTCGCTAGTAACCGGCTTCTTCCTCCGCCATGCCACGTCGGCCTCTGCTCTGGTACATTCCGCGCTGCCGGTGCCCAACGCCATGCGCGCAAGTGGTACATCGATGAACGCTTTCCATCGGCAGACAACATAACGGCGCGGACGTGGTCCCCGCCCTTTCGGTGATTTATGCATCGAGCCGCTACGCCGAGCGCGTCCATCACCCAGGCAGCTCGCCGCGCCATCTCCGGATCAGGCCGAGGCAGGCGCTGGCGTTTGCCGCCTGGATGACGCTGATGATCATAACCGCCTCATCCAGGCCGCGCAGCGCCACGGGCCGGAAGCGGTGTGGCCGTATTTCTACGCCGGCACCATGGGCCTGGTGCAGCGCGACGGCATCGAGCGCCTGCGCCATGTGATGCGCTACTCGCGCCAGCATTCGACGTTCTGTGTCGCGCTCTCCGACGCGGGCTGGCTCGCGGGGGTGGGGGTGAAGCGCGGCGTCGATGCGCGTGAACTGGCCGAATCCGATCTGATCGTGGTGTGGGGCGGCAATCCGGTCAATACCCAGGTCAACGTCATGCATCATGTCGCGCGCGCGCGGCGGGAACGTAACGCCCGTTTCGTCGTGGTCGATCCTTATCGTACCGGGACCGCCGACAAAGCCGACATCCACTTGATGCTCAGGCCCGGCACCGACGGCGCGTTGGCGTGCGCGGTGATGCACGTGCTATTCAAGGAAGGCTACGCCGATTGGGACTACCTCGACGCTCACACCGATGCGCCTCGTGAACTGGAGCATCACTTACGCAACCGCACGCCGGAATGGGCGGCGCGCATCACGGGCTTGAGCGTTGCGGAAATCGTCGAGTTCGCGCGGTTGTACGGCCAAACCAAGCGGAGCTTCCTGCGTCTCGGCTACGGTTTCTCGCGTTCCCGCAATGGCGCGGCAAACATGCACGCGGCCTCGTGCCTGCCCGCCGTCACCGGCGCTTGGCGCGAACGCGGCGGCGGCGCGCTCTACAGCAATGGCGGCTTGTATCCCATCGATTTTACCCTGATCAAGGGCCTGGACGCGTTGGACAACCGCGTGCGCGTGCTCGATCAAGCGCGCATCGGCGCGGTGCTGAACCATGACCGGCGCGATTTGCAGGGCGGCCCGCCCGTGACCGCGCTATTCATCCAGAACACCAATCCGTTGGCGGTGGCGCCGGATTCGCGCAAGGTGCGTCAAGGGTTTCTGCGCGACGATCTGTTCGTGTGCGTACACGAACAGTTCATGACCGACACCGCGGCGATGGCCGACATCGTGCTGCCGGCCACCACCTTCCTGGAGCACGATGACATCTACACCGCCGGCGGCCATACCTTCTTGCAGGTGACGCGCGCGGTGATCGAGCCTTACGCCGAGTGCCGCTCCAATCATTGGGTCCTGTGTGAACTCGCCAAGCGCCTGGGCGCCGAGCACCGCGGTTTCCAGATGAGCGAGTGGCAGATCATCGATGCGACGCTCGCGCGCTCCGGTTTGCCCGACGCCGAGACCATCCACCGCGCCCACTGGTGGGATTGCGCGCTGGATTTCGAGTCCATGCATTTCCTGGACGGTTTCGCCCATGCCGACCGGCGCTTCCATTTCAAGCCCGACTGGGCGCGACTCGGCAAAGAGCATGAGCGTATGCCAACGCTGCCCGATCATTTCGCGGTCATTGACGAGGCCGACCGCGAGCGTCCCTTCCGGCTGGTGGCGGCGCCCGCGCGCCATTTCCTCAATACCACTTTCACCGAAACGCCGTCGTCGCGCGACTACGAAAAACGGCCCACCGTCAAGATCCACCCCGAGGATTGCGCGGTGCTCGGCATCCAAGACGGCGACCCGGTGCGGCTCGGCAACGGGAACGGCTCGGTGGTCGTCCATGCCCAAGCCTTCGACGGCGTGCAGCGCGGCGTGGTGGTGGTGGAGAGCATTTGGAACAATCGCGCCTTCGCCGAGGGCGCGGGCATCAACACCTTGACCAGCGCCGATCCAGGATTCCCCAATGGTGGCGCGGTGTTCCACGATACCGCGGTGTGGGTGCGCGCGGTTTGATGCGGCTGGTCGCCATGCTGTGCGGGCTGTGGCTGGTCAGCCCGTGGACGCTCGCCCAAAATATCCAACTCCAGCCCGCACCGCAGCCGCAGCCGGAGGCCAAGCTCGCCGCGCTGCCCGCGCCGGTGGCCGATCTCGTGAAGAAATACAAGCTGGCGCTGGACGATGTCAGCATCTTCGTGCAGGACGTCGCCGCCGACCAGCCGCTTCTCCTCCTCAATCCCGACACGCCGCGTAACCCCGCCTCAGTGATGAAGACCATCACCACTTATGTGGCGCTGGATCGGCTTGGCCCTACTTATACCTGGAAGACCGAGGCTTACGTCACCGGCCCCATCGACGCCAAGGGCACGCTGCAAGGCGATCTGGTGCTGAAGGGCTACGGCGATCCGTTGCTGGTGGTCGAGTCATTCTGGAAATTCCTACGCGCGCTGCGTGATCGCGGGCTCCAGCACATCACCGGCGATCTGGTGGTGGACACCAGCTACTTCGCCCCCAGCAGCGCCGATCCTGGCGCGTTCGACGGCAAGGCCGAATACCCCTATAACGTCATCCCCAATGCCTTGCTGCTCAATTTTCAATCGATCAACTTCAAGTTTTTTCCGGATGCCGACCAGGTCAAGATCGTTCCCGAACCCAACCCCGCCAATCTCACCATCCAGAACAACCTCAAGCTGGTGCGCACCTCCTGCCGGCAGTCGCACATCAGCATGGAATCCGGAAGCAGCGACACCGGCGACGTCGTCACCTTCAACGGCACGTATTCGGCCAATTGCGGCGGTTTTTCGATAGACCGGGTGGCGACCAAGCCCGAATCGATGGTCTACGGCGTATTCAAATCACTGTGGCAGGACATGGGCGGGGTTATCGACGGCGGCCTCAAACTCGGCGATCCGCCCAAGAAAACGCTGTTTTACACGTTCGAATCGCGCACGTTGGCCGAAATCATCCGCAGCATCAACAAATACAGCAATAATGTCATGACCCGCCATCTGCTGCTGACGCTCGGCGCGGAACGTTTCGGCCCGCCCGCCACCGAGCAGAAAGGCGCGCAAGCGGTTGCGGCGTGGCTCACTGAGAATGGCTTGAGCTTTCCCGAACTGGTAATCGACAACGGCGCGGGATTGTCGCGCGATGGCCGGGTGGCCGCGCGCAGCTTGGGGCAGTTGCTACTGAAAGTGTATAGAAGCCCGTACATGCCGGAGTTCGTCGCCTCGCTCCCCATCACCGGCGTCGATGGCACCTTGCAAGGACGTTTCAAGGGCGAGCCGCTGGCCCGCCACGGCCATTTCAAGACCGGCACCATCGACAATGTGAAAGCCATCGCCGGGTATCTTCTTACCAAGACCGGCCATACCTATGTAGCGGTCGTACTGGTCAATCACATCAACGCCGACAAGGGCCTCGGCACCATGGTGCAGAACGAGTTGCTGCGCTGGTTGTTTGAGCAGTAGCTTGGGTGGTTGATGGCCTGACTCACGCCCCGTTTGGCGCAACTGCTCCCGGGTCCACTCGGCCACGCGGCGGAACCAAACCGTGCTCCTCAGCACCGCATTTTCTTTTAGAAACTGGGTAGTTACCGCTCCAGTCAATAACGGTAACGCGATACTGCGTTCAACTTCTCTATACTGTTCGCCTACTCGCTCGAAGAGGTGCAGATCGCTTCCATCATAACGCCAGACCTCGGGAACGCCGAGCTTGGCGTAGATGGAAAATTTGTTGAGCGAAGCGCTCGTGATGTCGATTCCGGCGCCGGCCGCGGAGCTTGTGGCGTGGCGATTGGCATCCTATCGGGCTGTGCGCTCATGCGATTTAGCTAGGTGTTGTTCAAGATAACGGCGCTCCCGGCGCTGGTGGTGCGCAAGACTCATCGCGCTAGAGGCTATTGCAAGCGCCGTAGGAAATCCACCAATCCCGCGCCGAGGCTCTGGATCGCTTTCTGCTGGTTGGCGTCGCGCAACTGGCCGTCTTCATCGAACGCTTCGCCGGCTTTGTTGACCGCGATCTGGTCGGGCAGCACGATGCAGCCGATATTGCCCAGTATCGCCCGCACATGCACCAGGCCGCGCAGTCCGCCCAGATTGCCCGGCGAGGCGCTCATCAGCGTCACCGCCTTGCCCTTGAAGCACTCCAGCGGCTTTTCGCCGGGCGCGGTGCGCGACACCCAATCCAGGGTATTCTTGAGCACGCCGCTGATCGAACTGTTGTATTCGGGGCAGGATAGCAACAAACCCCGATGTTCGAGGAATAGCTTTTTCAGTTTCATGCCATTGTCCGGAATGCCTGAATTCGCTTCCAGATCGCCGTCATACAGCGGCATCGGGTAGTCGCGCAGGTCGATCAGAGTGAGGTCGCCGCCCGCTGCTTCAGCGCCGCCCACCGCGATGCGGATCAGCTTTTTGTTGAAGGACTGCTGGCGGGTACTGCCCGCGAACACGAGGATTTTGGGTTTGCTCATCGATACTTTCCATGCTCGTTTTGGAATGATTCACGCTTCATCACGGGTGTGTGGAGAAGCGGGACGTGGCGGCGGTATGGCATCGAACTCGATGTTGTCCATCCCGTGATAGATCAGAAAATGCTTGCCTTTGGCGCGGCCAATGAGCGTCACGCCGGTGAGTTCCGCCATCTCCAAGCCCATGCGTGTGAGACCCGAGCGCGATAACAGCAAGGGCACGCCGATCTGCGCGACTTTGATTACCATCTCCGAGGTGAGGCGCCCGGTGGTATAGAAAATCTTGTCGTGGCCCGCGATGTTTTTCAGCCACATCAGCCCGGCGATGGCGTCCACCGCGTTGTGGCGGCCCACGTCTTCGATGAACTCCAGGATTTGCGCACCCTGGCATAGGGCGCAGCCATGCACGGCGCCGGCTTCCTTGTAGACTTCGTTGTAAGCGCCGATGTTCCGCAAGAGTTCATAGATCAGGGATTGCCGATAACGCTGCTTGGGGAGTTGGATGCTGGCCAATTGTTCCATGATGTCGCCAAATATCGTGCCCTGGCCGCAGCCGGTGGTGACGATGCGCTTGTCCAGACGCGGCGAAGCGCCGGCCGTGCCGGTATGGGTGACGACCGCGACCGCCGCCACCTCCCAGTCGACCTGGACGGCCTTGATTTGACGTAGATCATGCACAAACCCCTGGTTGCGCAGATAGCCTATGGCGAGCGCTTCCGGATGGCTGCCCAGGGTCATGAGGGTGACGATCTCGCGGCGGTCGAGGTAGAGTGTGAGGGGTTGCTCGCCGGCGATGGCGATCGCGCGCGGTCGGCCGTATTCATCGACCGCTATGATCGGGTGGGTCGGCGCGAGGCCGGCCTCGGTCATTTGCGGAGCATAATGTATGGCGCTGTCGGCCACTCAAAAACCTCCCTCATCAAGTGGAGCGTATTGTCCCAAAAAAAGACAGGCGATGAAATTCACCGAACCCGCTACACTGTGTGGCGGTCTATTCTGTTCCCGATTCCCACGATGACGATAGTGCTCGACCTCGATGACGTGCTCGCCAATCTGCGTGAGTCGCTCTACCAAACCCTGCTGCGCAGTCATGGCGTCGATCGCCATTGGCGGCACTGGGGGCATTATGATCTTACCCGCCATTACCAGATCGGTAACGCCGAATTGGACGCGCTGTTGATCCGCGAAGGTGCGCTGGAAGCTTGCGAGCCCGAACCGGGCGCCGCGCAGATGACGCACGCCATCGCCGAACTCGGCTTCGAACTGGCCATCGTCACCGCGCGCGGTTGGCACCCGCGGGGCGAGGCCGTCACCCGCGCCTGGCTGGATGCACAGGGTATCCATTTTGACCATCTTGCCGTGGTGGCGCTTGGCGGCAACAAGCTTGATGCGCTCAAACCATTCGCCAAAGTCGAATTGGCGGTCGATGACTTCCCCGCCAATATCAAGCGTTACCACGGCGCCGGCATTCCAGCGCTGATGGTCGATAGACCCTGGAATGCCCACTTTACCGAAGCCGAACGCATCCATTCCCTCGACGCCGTCCTGCAGCGTGCGCGGAAGTTGCGCGCCGTTTCGCCCGCCCCTTGAGAGAGAGCCACGCCATGCCCGTTGTCGCCGATGTCATTCATGTTCACTACGAACTCTCCGGTAAGACCGACGCGCCGGTCGTGATGCTGAGCCATTCTCTCGGTTCGAGCCTGGCGATGTGGGAGCCGCAGATGCCGGCGCTGACCGAGCACTTTCAAGTGCTGCGTTACGATATCCGCGGCCACGGTGGTTCGGAGGCCGTGATCGGCGAGTATACGCTCGACATGCTCGGTGACGATGCCTTAGGGCTGATGGATGTGCTGGGCATCGAGCGCGTGCACTGGGTCGGGTTGTCGCTCGGCGGCATGATCGGCCAGAATCTCGCGCTGCGTCACCCCAAGCGGCTGCGCAGCCTCAGTCTGTGCGCCACCATGGCGGCGGTGCCCGCCGCCGCGCAAAGCATCTGGCAAGAGCGCATCGCCACGGCCCGTGACCGCGGCATGGAGGCGCTGGCCCAGCCCACCATGGAGCGTTGGTTCACCGCGCCCTACCGCCATCAAGACCCCGAAGCCATCAAGCGGATCCGCCAGTATTTTCTGGCGACCCCGGTTGCCGGCTATATCGGTTGTTGCGAAGCGATTCGCCAGCTCGATTATCTAGAGCGGCTGAAAACGGTCAAAGTCCCGACCCTGATCGTCGTGGGCGCCGATGATCCCGCCACACCGGTGGCGGCTTCCGAGGCCATGCAGGCGCGCATCAAAGGTTCCAGGCTGGTGGTGATTTCGCAGGCCGCACACCTCGTGAACGTCGAACAGCCGCACGCGTTCAATCAGGCGCTGCTGGCGTTTCTCGCCGAACGGAAGGGATAGACATCAGGGATGGCCGCGTTGGCGATGCGATACGGTGTGCGCTTGTGATGGGTCGATAGCGGCGCGTAATTCTTCCAGCAGAGCGCCACGCAGGGTGCGCTCGAGATCCACCAAAATGCGGCCGGCGCCGACGCCGTCGAATACGCGATGATCGAAACTGAGCCGCACCGTCAGCCTATCGGCTTCATCGAAGAGGCTATAGTGCAGGGCCGCGGTGTGAAACGCACGCAGCATGGCCGAGCCTACGCCATTTTCGGCGGGCGAAGTCACCACGAAAGTACCGAAATAACGCGCGCGCTGCCAGCCCGAGACATTCAAGCCCAGCCACCATAGCCAGCGGCGCGCCGGCCAGGGGGTGCGCATGAGCCGCAGTACATGGCGGTAAGACGATATTTCCACCAGGGGGGCTTGTTTGTGGCGGCGTAGCTGCGCGCTGATCTGGGCCACGCTCGACGTTTCCGGGCTATCCAGCAGGGCGGGGAATAGCGCATCTTCGCCCAAGTAAGAGCGGGCGATGGGTACGGTGGCGATGCTATGCGGGTGTTCGTAGAGGTGCGGCAGCGGGAAGAGCAGGTAGGCGCGGCGTAGTTCCGGCTGGCGGGTAGCGACCAGCGCGAGCGCTCGTACAAACAGCGCGCACCAACTCGGGCGCGGCGCGCAACGCTGGCGCGCGGCGCGTAGCTCGGCCAACTCCATGCGTCGTTCGACCATGACCGTCGGTGTCTGGAGCGCGAAATGCATGGCGTCGGCCACGAACCGGCGCGGCAGTGACAGTGGCAGGTGACGACCACGCGGCTTGGGCATGGCGTGGGTTCAGTAAAGCCGTTGCACCAGCCACAGGCTGATGGCTGGAAACGCCACCAGCAGGGCGATGCGGATCATGTCCGAGATCAGGAACGGCGTCACGCCCTTGAAGGTTTCCCACATCGGTACGTCCTTGGCGAGCGAGTTGATGATGAACACGTTCATCCCGACCGGCGGGGTGATCAGCCCGACTTCGACCACCATCAGCGCGAGGATCCCGAACCAAATCGCGGTGTGTTCCGGCGTGAGGCCGAAATCGAGTGCGATGATGATCGGGAAAAAAATCGGCACGGTGAGAAGAATCATCGACAAGCTGTCCATGACGCAGCCGAGAAACAGGTACAGAATCAGCATGGCGATCAGAACGGCGTGCGGCGCCAAGTCGCTCGCGCCGATCATCGCGGCTGCTTGCGCCGGCATCTGGGTCAAGGCGAGAAACGCGTTGTAGAGTTCCGCGCCGAGGAAAATCAGGAAGATCATCGCGCTCGCCTCGGCGGTGCTTTTCAGACAATCGACCAGCCCGCCCCAGCGCATCTGGCCTTGCCAGATGGCCAGCACGGCGGCGCCGAACGCGCCTACCGCTGCGCCCTCGGTAGGCGTGAACCAACCGCGGTACATACCGCCCAACACCAATGCGAAGATCAGCATGACGGGCCAGGTTTCCAGCACGGTGATGAGGCGCGTGGCCCAATCGCTGCGCGGGCCGACCGGACCCGATTCCGGAAACAGCCGCACATACACGCTAACCGCGATCATGTAGCCGAGCGCCGCCAGAATGCCGGGGATGAAGGCGGCGACGAACAGCTTGGCGATATTCTGCTCCGTCAAGATGGCGTACACGACCAGCACCACCGAGGGCGGGATCAGGATTCCCAGTGTGCCGCCGGCCGCGAGCGTGCCGGTGGCGAGCGAACCGGAATAGTGAAAGCGGCGCATTTCCGGCAACGCCACCTGGGCCATGGTGGCGGCGGTGGCGAGGCTGGAGCCGCAGATCGCGCCGAAGCCCGCGCAGCCGCCGATGGCGGCCATGGCGATGCCGCCGGGGAGGTGCCCGAGCCAGGCATTGGCCGCGCGAAACAGCGCCCGACTCAAGCCCGCTTTGAGGGCGAATTGGCCCATCAGCAGGAACAGCGGAATCACCGATAGCGAATAGTTGGAGAACTGATAATAGGGCGCCGTTTTCAGATAATTGATCAAAGGCAGCCAGCCGTTCATGACGCCATAGCCCACGCCACCGACCGCGAGCATGGCGACGCCGATGGGTATACGCAGCGCCAGCAACACGAGCAGCGCGACGAAACTCGCGCTGCCGATGGCGAAGCCGCTCATCCGCGCCGCAGCTCGCGCACGCTGCGGCCCACGCTGTAAGCGCAAACAAGGGTGAGCAACACCAGCGCCAGCGTCGCCGGCACGAATCCCCACCAGATCGGCGTTTGCAGCACCAGGGTGGTCTCCTGGTTGGCCTTGAGTTCCAGACCGCCGAGCACGGTGCGCCAGGTGAGCAGCGCGGCGATGACGGTGTATAGGGCATTACCGATGGTGTCCAGCGCGGATCGCAGCCGCGAACTGGCATGGGCGGTAAAGAAATCCACGATGACATTACCGCGCACCATCTGGCAGTAGGGTAGAAACGCAAACACCGCGACCGCGCAGCCGATCTCGACCAATTCATAGTCGCCGGGTACGGGTTGGCTGAACAACACCCGGCCCGCGATGCTGACGATGCTCATCACCATCCCCGCGATCAGCACCAGCCCGCCGATGATGGCGCAGCCAGCGCTGGCTTTGAGTAACAGCCGGCCCAGTGCGTCGGGCGCGTCGAGGGCGGCGTTCATTGCCCGGCGTATTGCGCGACCAGCGCGCGGGCGTCATCGAGCAGGGTTTTGCCGTCGATATTTTTCGCCTGCATGTCCTTCAGCCATTCGGTTATGACCGGCGCGGTGGCGGTCTGCCAGCGCGCCAGTTCCTGGCCCTGGATGATCTGGAACGCGGCCTTGGCGTCCGCGGCGGCTTGGCGTCCGGGCGCTTCGGCGGCATCCCAAGCCTGGCCGGCGCGCTTGGCCCAGGCCATGCCGGAATGGGCGTCGATGATTTTTTTCAGATCGTCGGGTAGTGCATCGTATTTTGCTTTATTCATGGCGACGATGAACACCGAGGTATACAAGCCGCGCTCGCCCTTGAATTCGGTATGGCTGTCGGTGAGTTCATGGATCTTGAGAGGGCGAGTGATTTCATAAGGGATCACCGCGCCATCCACCACCCCCTTGGACAGCGCTTCGGGGATTTGCGGCACCGGCATGCCCACCGGCGTCGCGCCCAGAGCCTTCAAGATACTGTTGCTGATCCGCGTGGGCGCGCGGATCTTCAGGCCCTGCATGTCCTCCAGCGTGGCTACCGGCTTGCCGCGCAGGTGCAGCGAACCGGGTGCGTGGACGTGGAAAAACAAGGGGTGGACCTCAGCGAATTCTTGTTGGAGGTGCTTCTCGTAGAACGCTTGCACGGCCTGGCTGGTGGCCTCGGCGGAGGCGGTGACGAACGGCAGCTCGAACACTTCGACCTGGGGGAAGCGCCCGGGCGTATAGCCTGGCAGAGTCCAAACCAGGTCGGCGATGCCGTCGCGCGCCTGGTCGTAGAGCTGTGGCGGTTTGCCGCCGAGCTGCATGGCCGGATAAATCTCGACCTTGATGCGGCCCTGGGATGCCGCCTCGACTTCCCGCGCCCACGGCTCGATGAGCTGTTTGTGCGCGGTCGAGGTGGGCGGTAGCATGTGGTGGAACTTGAGCGTGATGTCGGCGGCTTGTCCCTGCGCGCTCAATGCGAAGCAAGCGGCGAGCAGCCATTGTACGAGTGTTTTGAGCATGGCGATTCCTCCGAACAACGATGGTTTGATGCGCGCCGATTGCGGTTGCTGACCGAACGCATGGGGTATGTCTCACACTAGCATAAAGGCGGTGATTCCCAAACAGCGGGTGCCGCGCTCGGCTTGTCAATACGCAACCGATACCACGATAATCCCTTTTCCTTGGGCGACTGTTATGTTGGGATCACCGTGAGTTTCACCGTCAACGTGCGCCAGTTCGCCGAACCCCTCCGCGTCGAGGTCGGCGCGACCGTATTGGAAGCGGCCCTGGCCCAGCGCCTGCCCTATCCGCACGGCTGTCGTTCCGGCAATTGTGGCGCGTGCAAATCCAGACTGTATCAGGGCGAGATCGAACTCGCGCCGTATTCGCGCTACGCACTCACCGACGCGGAGCGGGCGGCGGGGCTGATCCTCGCTTGCCGCGCCGTGCCGTGGAGCGATTGCGAGGTCGCGTTTCTGGATGCCGATGAATTCGCCGTCCATCCGCTGCGCCGGCTGGATTGCCGGGTCAGCCACCTCGACCGCATGACCCATGACATCATGCGTCTGCAGCTCGTCATCGAAGCCGGCGGGCCTTTCAGTTTTGCGGTCGGCCAATATGCCACGCTCGGTTTCGACGGATGCGCGCCGCGCGATTATTCGATGGCGAATCAACCCGGCGGCGATGTCCTCGAATTTCACGTGCGCGCGCTGGCGGGTGGCAGCGTGAGCCGTTACGTCCATGATGGACTCCGGATTGGCGCGCGCGTCGCCGTCGCAGGCCCGTATGGCATGTCTTATCTGCGCGAGAGCCATACCGGCCCGATTCTCGCGCTGGCCGGCGGTTCCGGGCTTGCGCCGATCAAAGCCATCGTCGAGCGGGCGCTGGCGCTCGGCATGAGCCAGGACATCCGCTTTTATTTCGGCGTGCGCGACGAGCGCGATTTATATCTTGAAGACCATTTTCTTGCGCTCGCTGAACGCCATCCAAACCTGCATTTCACGCCGGTTTTGTCCGAACCCAGCGCACCGACCACGCGTCGCGTCGGCTATCTGGCCGACGTCGTGGCGGCGGATGGCGCCGACCTCGATGGTTGCAAGACGTACCTCGCCGGGCCGCCGATCATGGTCGAAACCTGCGTTACGGCACTGAAGCGGTTGGGTATGCGTGCCGAGGATTGCCATGCCGACGCGTTCTACACCGAGGCCGAGAAAGTCGGCCGCGAGCTTGTGACATGAGCGATTCCGATCTCGAATCCGATCGCGAACGCTTGGCCGGCCGCGTTGCGCTCATCAGCGGCGGCGCGCGCGGCATCGGGTTTGCCATCGCCGAGGATTTGGCGAGCCGCGGCGCAGCGGTGGTGATTGCCGACAGCGGCGTCACGGTCGATGGCGGCCACCCTGATCCCGGCGTGGCGCAGGCCGCCGCCGAACGCCTGGGCGGCAAGGGCGCGGCGTTCGCTGCGGACATCGCCAAACCCGAGGCCGCGCGCGCCGCCGTGGAACTCGCCAGGGAGCGCTCCGGCGGGCTGGATATCGTGGTCAATAACGCCGCCATTCTGCGTGATGGTTTCCTCTTCAAGGGGCGCGCCGAGGATTGGGACGAAGTGATCCGGGTGAATCTGGCGGCGGCCTATTACCTGCTGGTGGCGGCGACGCCGCTCCTGCGCGAGCAGGCGAAAAGCGGGCGCGGTGGCGACCCCTACCGCTGGGGGCGCATCATCAACATCACCTCGAGCGCCGGTTGGTACGGCAACTACGGCGTTGCCCCCTATGCCAGCGCCAAGGCTGGGCTCGTGGGCCTCACCCGCGTGGCGGCGCTCGACATGGCGCGCAGCGGCGTCACCGCTAACGCCGTCGCGCCATTCGCCGCTACCCGCGTCACCGACCTCATCCAGCCCGCCAACGAGGCGCAGGCGGCGTATAAGCAACGCGCGCTGACCATCAGCCCCAAGCACGTTGCCACCGTGGTCGCCTGGCTGTGCTCGCCGGCGGCCCAGCACGTCAGCGGGCAGTTGTTCGGCGTGCGCGGGCGGGAAGTGTTTTTATTTTCGCAACCGCGCCCGGTCGCGCGTTGTTTGAGCGCAGGCAAGGATTGGGACGTGAGCGCGCTCGCCGCCGCTGCAGAAGCGGAGTTGCGCCCCCATTTCACCGATCTCAGGACCGATCTGGAAGCTTTCAACACCGAACCTTACGTCTGAACAAGACAAAAGCCCAGCAGCGCGGCGCGAAACACCTCAGTGCCACTGGCGCGCAAGCTTCGGATCGGTCGCCTGGCGCAGGCTGTCGCCGAACAGATTGAACGCGAGCGTGGTGGCGAAGATCGCCAGGCCGGGAAACGTGGCGTACCACCAGCGCTCCGGAAAGTACAAGCGCCCGGTATTGACGAGTTGGCCCCAATCCGGGGTCGGTGGCAACACCCCCAGCCCCAGAAACGAAAGCGCCGCGACCGTCAAAATCGCCGAGCCGAAATCGAGCGTTGCTTGCACCAGCACGGGTGTCGCCATATGCGGCAGCAAGTGGCGGCGGATGATGGCCAGATCATTCGCCCCTATCGCCCGCGCCGCTTCGACGAACGGGCGCTCACGCAGCGCGAGCGCTTGGGCGCGTGCGAGCCGCGTGTACCAAGGCCACCAGCTCAGAGTGATGGCGAGCGCGCAGTTGAGATACCCCGAGCCGAGGGCGGCGGCGGTGGCGATGGCGAGCAAGAGCGGTGGGAAGGCCATGAACACATCGGTGACACGCATAATGAACTCATCCAGCCAGCCGCCGAAGTAACCCGCCACGGCCCCGAGCGGCACGCCAATCAAGATCGCGGCGATTACGACGATGAGCGCAAGCGACAGCGACACCCGCCCCCCAAACAGCACGCGCGCCCAAAGATCGCGGCCCAGATGATCGGTGCCCAAGAGATGCTCCGCCCCCGGCGGGCGCAGCTTGGCGAGCGGGTTAGGGTCGCCCAGCCCCTCGGCGGCGTGATGGGTGAGAAGCGGCGCGGCAATCACCGCCAGCACGATCAGCACGATCAGCGCAAGACTCAGCCGTGCCAAGGGGTGGCGCTGCGCCATCAACGCAACACCACCCGCGGATCGAGCATGGCTTGCAGCAAATCGACGATGAGATGGATCAACACATAGAACACCGTCACGATCAGCGTCACCGCCACGATCACCGGAAAATCCACGCCCAAGACCGCCTCGGTGAGATAACGCCCCAGCCCCGGCCAGGCAAAGATCACCTCGACCAACACCGCGCCGGTGAGCGAATAGGCCAACGTCAGCCCCAACACCGTGAGCGTCGGCGCCAGCGCATTTTTCAGCGCGTAACGGAACAAAATGAGAGCCTCGGGAAAACCCTGGGCGCGCGCCGTGACGATATATTGTTCCCGCAACACCTCCCGCATCGTGGCCCGCGTCATGCGCAGCGTGAGGCCGACCGGATAGGCCGCCAAGGTAAGCGCCGGCAGCGCCAGATGCCAGGCGGCATCGCCCCCAGCTCGCCAGTTACCGGTGAGGGCGGCATCCAGCAGAAAAAAACCAGTGATGGGCTGGATCGGGTTGAACAGCGCGGTGTCGTTCGCCACCCGCCCGGAGAGCGGCAACCAGCCGAGCCAGCGGAAGAACAAAAGTTGCAACATCAACGCCAGCCAGAAGGCCGGCACCGACACGCCGGCAATCGCGATGATGCGGCTCGCCTGGTCGAACCCACCCCCCGCTTTGGCCGCCGCCCACACGCCGGCGGGGATGCCAATGACAAACGCGAGCAGCGTGCTGGCGATCACGAGTTCCAGGGTCGCCGGCAGCAAGATCAGGATGTCTTGCAGAATCGGGCGTTTGGTCTTGAATGAGATGCCGAAATCGCCGCGCAAGGCGTCGCGCATGAAATCGAGATACTGGCGATACAAGGGGCGATCCAGCCCCAGCTTCTCCCGCGCGGCGGCGATCTGTTCGGCGCGCGCGCGCTGGCCGGCGTACAACGCCGCCGGGTCGGAGGGCACGACCCGCGCAATCGTGAACGTGACCACGGAGAGGCTCGCCAACACGACGGCGGCGAGCAGCAGGCGGCGGAGGATGTAGAGCGAGAGTGCCATGGCGTGGCCGTTGAATACCTCCTTTCAGATTAGCAAAGCCCAGTGGCTGCCTGCGTGGAGGGCGCGTGGTTTTTTCGTGGATTTGGCCTGGGCAGCGGGCGTTCCCCTGCGGATAAAGGGGCGCCCGCCTTCCCCCTCAGCGCGTCAACTGATACAAAAACACCACATAGGCATAAGCGGGATTATCCACGTAGCCCTTGATGTCTTCACGGATGATATGGCGATTGGGCTGATCGAAGATAAAAATCGCCGGAGCTTCCTCGATCAGTATGCGGTTGGCCTCGCGAAACAGCTTCTCGGCGCTTGGCCAATCGACGCAGTTCCGCATACGCCTCCTCGATTAACTGGTCGAACGCCGGGTTGCTGTAATAGCTGAAATTCCAGTCGGGCTTTGGCTCGGTATGAAAGATGCTCTTCAAATAGTCATACGGTGTGGCGTCGTCGGCCACCAGGCAAACACGATAATGTCTTGCGCTTTGTCAGGATCATACGTGCGGATGCCAGCAGCGCGTCAGAGGATAGTGGCTTCAAGGTGGCTTTGATGCCAAGTTTGGCGAGCGGACCCAGCCACAGCTCGGCGATAGGCTGCGGCGTCATATAGCCGCTGACGAAGGAAAAGTCGGCTCAAAACCGCCGTCCGGGTATCCGGCTTCGGCCAATAGCGCCTTGGCTTTGTCGAGGTCATAGCTGTACTGCTTGGCCTGGGGGTCATAGCCTGGGATGCCGTGCGGGATGATGCCAAAGGATTGTCGGGCTTGTCCGCCCATTATGCTGTCGTTAGCAATTTTGTAGGGGAAACTATACGAAAGGGCCTGGCGTACTTTCACGTTATCGAACGGTTTTTTACGCACGTTGAATTGAATATACCAATTCTGAAACGCCGGGTTGACCACGACTTTGACATCGGGGCGCGCGTCCAGCGTGGCCAAGTTCTCGATGGGTAGATCATCGGTAAAGTCGGCATCGCCGGATTCGATCTTCTGCTGACGCAAGCTCGGGTCTTCCACGACCTCAAGTACGGCTTTGCTGAACTGCCCGTCTTTCCAGCCGCCCCAATAGTCATCGAAGCGGGTCAGCACGGTGCGCTCGTTGGGCTGGTGGCTTTCGACCTGATAAGGCCCGGTGCCCGCATCGTGGCCGGCATTGAACCATTGGTTGTCTTTATCTCCGACGCTTGGGCTAATCATCCAGGCGGCATAAGTTGACGAAGTGATTAAGTCCAGAGGCTGGGGATAGTCGAGGTGGATGATTACGGTGTAGGGGTCTTTCACTTCGATTTTGTTGACCGCTTTCCAGATATAGGCCAAGGCACCGTTAAGTTTTTTGGTGCGTTCGATAGAGAACTTGACTGCCTCGGCAGTGAACGGCGTACCGTCGTGGAATTGGACGTTCTGACGCAGGTAAAACGTCCATTGCTTCCCATCGCTGGACGGTTCCCAGCGCTCGGCCAAGCCCGGCTTTACGCCTTTGCCCGGCTCAAACCAGGTCAGCGGTTCGTAGACATTGGCGAGTACGGCTTGTTCGTTGCCCGCCGCAGTGCCGGGATCGATGTCGTTAAACGACAGCGCGTAGGCGGCGGTGAACACTTTGGGCTGGGTGGCTGCCTGGGCTGCGGTCGCGGTCTCAGCGTAAGCGGTTAATGCCAACAGGCAAATGGCTGCATTCCGTATGGATCGCTGCATGGTCAACATGGTCAATTCCTTCATTTAAGTTAAGCGCTTTTAGATTTCATCAGGCTTTGGCGGTTATCACGCTCGAGCTCACGCCCAATCAGCAATGCGGCTTGCTCTCGAATTGACAGGTGCCGTGGCAACCGCGCCGAATACGCTTCCGCTTGCTGCATCAGATCAACCAACACGAGGTTGATGAGGAGCACGGCGTAATGTTTCACCGGATGGGGATGGGCGGCTAAATTCAATTGGGGATTAGCATGAAAGGCCGCCAACATCTCCAGCGCTTGTGGGAGTATTTCATCCCGGTGCGTCAGGATTTCCGGGCTATCGGCAATCAATCCGGCTTCGCCCAAGAATTGATAGAGAATCGCAGCGGCCTGTCCGCCATGAGTTACGTTCATGTTCGCGTTCATAGTCATTGTGCTAGCCCTTTGATGGAGGTGAGCGTTGAAATGAGTCAGTCGCCGTAGCACCGATCACTCTGCCGTCGCGAAATATGTCAACGGCAGTGCCACGATGGGTGCCGGTTCCATCGGTTTCTTGTTCGTCTTGCTCAAATACGCGTTCTTCGATGCCGTTCCAGTCGGGATCAGAACTCTTGAGGGTGTCAGAATAAACGCCTTGGACTAGCTCTCGGTTGCCCGGATAAATCTTGAGTTCGGATATGGTTTGCCGAGAAACCTTGCCATAGGTCAGCTTCTTTTTTTCGGCAATCGCTTCGACACTGATGGCAAGTACCAGAAAGCAAGCCACAGCCAAGGTCGTCAATAGGCGAATCGAGTTTGTGAGATTTGATTTCATTTTCTGTATCTCCAGTGAGTAAGCGGTTAATGCGTCAATCGCCATAGCACGCTACCATCAACTAATTTATGCTTGCGTGGGGTAAGTTATGGTTTTTGTGTGGCTGTTTTATCGGAGAAAATGTGGCCGGGTCGGCACCAGTGATTCAGGTGGATTTGGTCAACCAGCGTTTGTGGCGTGACGAGCAGGAAATCAAGCTCACGCCGAAGGCGTTTGCGCTGCTGCGCTATTTTGTCGAACGCCCAGAGCAATTGATCACCAAAGACGACTTGTTCAATGCCCTGTGGTCGGATCGCTATGTGAGCGAAGAACTGATCCGCGACTACGTGCGCGATTTGCGCAAAGCGCTGGGCGATGATTCCGAACATCCGCGCTACATCGAAACCCTGCATCGGCGCGGCTATCGCTATCTCGGTGGCATCACCGTTAGCGAGCGGCCAATAGCCCCATCGCCGCGCCCGGTCGCGGTCGTGGCTAACATGGCGTTTCCGCTGCCCGACAAACCTTCGATAGTGGTATTGCCGTTCTCCAATTTCAGCGGCGCTCCCGCGCAAGATTTTTTCGCCGATGGCATCACTGAGAGCTTGATCGCTGCGCTCGAAAATCCCCAAGCTGTTCGTGATCGCGCGAACCTCGTCGTTTTACTACAAAGGCAAGACGGTGACGGTGAAGCAGGTGGCAGAGGAACTGGGGGTGCGCTACGTGCTGGAAGGGAGTATGCGGGGATCAAAAAAACGGTGCGGCTAACCGCGCAATTAATCGACGCGCTGAGCGGTCATCACCTTTGGGCTGAGGAATACGACGGCCAACTGGGAGACATCTTCGCATTCGAGGACGCTATCACTTGGAAAGTGGCGACGAAGAATTGGAGGCGCAACTTATTGACAGTGATTGGGCGCGGGTTCGGCGGCAAGAGACCCAGAATGTCGAAGCCTATCATTGTTTGCGGGGGTCGCACTGTCTGATCAGTTTGACAAATTGCTGATCCTGCAAGCGCGGCGCTGGCTGGAGGAAGCGGTCACGCGGGACCCCAACTTCGCGCGTGCGTGGTCTTGGCTCGCAGATACTTATCGGTTTCTGGCGCAGTTTAGCTGGGTGGCGGACCGTGATGGCACTGGCGCGTGCCTTCGGTATGCGCACAAAAGCGCTGGCCGTCGATAATAGCTGTGCTCATCCTCTTTCGTGCTCGGCGCGGTGCATTTCCACCAAGGTGGTATGATAAAGGTGTGGGGAGTTTCTGGAAAAACCCGTTGCTCTCCAGCCGAGTGACGCCGAAAACCACGCCGTATGCGCGTTATGGCTTACTTACGTGGGCCGACTGCAAGAAGCGCTGGTACACATTCAACGCCGGTCATGCGCCTCGCCCTTACTACCCAGCCTGGTACTTGTTGGTTATCGCGCGATTCACCGTAACCGAGGTCAGTACGAACAAAGCGATTCAATCTATGAAAAGTATGTGGAACAATACCCGCGAAATCAGTATGCGTTGCTCGTTGGCCGGTATGTATGCGCTAACGGGGCGGCTTGGCGAGGCGCAAGCCGCTCTGGGTGAGTTCTGAAAATCGAACCCGAATGGACGGTCGCGCGACTTTGTCTGCGCCATGCCCTTCAAGGACTTTGAGTTATAGAGCCGATATTGGATGCGGTGCGCAAGCTGGGATTGCCGGAGTAGGGGTGATCGGACGATTGCCCCTACTTTTCGCCTAGCGCTTCAGACGAAAGGCCGTTGAATCGCTCGAAATCGCGATCAAACGAGCCCGTGATGTAGCCTGTTCAATGGCTATCGCACCCGAAAACGGCTCATGTTTCCCAATCCTCCCACTGCAAACCATCAACCCGCTCAAACTCACGAGTATTGTGGGTCACCAGAATCGCACCATGGGTCACGGCAATCGCGGCGATCATTAAATCATTGGGGCCGATGGGTGTGCCCTTGGCCGCGAGATCGGCGCGGATTCGCCCATACGTTTCGGCGGCGGCATCGTCGAACGGCAGGCTGCGAAACACGGCCAAGAATTGATTGAGTTTTTCAAGTATCTGTTCGGCTCTATCGCTTCTACGCGCGCCGTAATACAGTTCCGCTTTAACGACCGAGCAAACAACAATATTTTCAACGGATTCCAGCACCAGACGGGTAGCGATTTTGGAACCCCGGTCGCGCAGAACGACGGAACACGCATTGGTGTCCAATAGATAACTCACGTCAAAGGTGCTCGCTGCTCAAAATCACTCTCAGCGTCTATAACTGGAAAATCTGGGATGCTACCCGCGATGTTTTCAAAGAAACCGGGTGGCCAGCCTCGCAGCGAGCGCGTGTCTGCGACGAGTTCGGGTTTGGATCGAGATTGTAAGACCACCACCACATCCACATCTTGATTCGCCAAGTCCGCGGGCATACGCAATTTCAGAATTCCATCCTTATCGATGTGAGCCCTTAAGTGCAGGCTTTGCATGGGTTAATCTCCGTTGTTAGGGGGTTGATCATAGGGCTGGCTTATGATGCTGTGGCTTGCTGGAAGGCACAAGCCGAATGCTCGCAGAATCGCTTTCAACGCGTCAACGGATACACAAAAACCACCCAGGCATAAGCGGGATTATCCACATAACCCTTGAGGTTTTCACGGATCACATGGCGATTGGGCTGATCGAAGATAAATATCGCCGGGGCGTCGTCGATCAGCATCCGGTTTGCTTCTTGGAACATCTTTTCGGCGTTCGGCCAATCGACGCCGGATTTCGCATACGCCTCCTCGATTAACTGGTCGAACGCCGGGTTGCTGTAATAGCTGAAGTTCCAGTCGGGTTTTTGCTCAGTATGGAAGACACCGTACAGATAATCATAGGGCGTGGCGAAGGTGGGCACCCAGGTAGTCACGATGAGGTCTTGCGCTTTGTCGGGATCGCTGCGGGCGAGCGCCAGAATCGGATCAAGCGACAGCGGCTTCAAGATGGCTTTGATGCCGAGTTTGGCGAGTGAGGCTTGCCACAGCTCGGCGATGGGCTGTGGCACCATGTAGCCGGTCGGAAAGGTCATCATCGGCTCGAAACCGCCGTTGGGGTAGCCCGCCTCGGCCAACAGCGCCTTGGCTTTGTCGAGGTCATAGGTGTACTGCTTGGCCTGGGGGTCATAGGCCGGTATGCCTTGCGGGATGATGCCGAAGGATTGCCGGGCCGCGCCGCCCATGATCATCTCGTTGGCGAGTTGGTAGGGGAAGCTATACGACAGGGCCTGGCGCACCTTCAGGTTATCGAACGGCTTTTTACGCACGTTGAATTGGATGAACCAATTCTGAAACGCCGGGTTGACCACGACTTTGACATCGGGGCGTGCATCCAAAGTCGCTAGATTATCGAGAGGTAGGTCAGATACAAAATCGGTGTCGCCGGATTCGATCTTCTGCTGGCGCAAGGCCGGGTCCTCCACGATCTCCAACACGGCTTTGCCGAACTGCCCGTCTTTCCAGCCGCCCCAATAATCATCGAAGCGGGTCAGCACGGTGCGTTCGTTGGGCTGGTGGCTTTCGATCCGATAAGGCCCGGTGCCGGCGTCGTGGCCGGCGTTAAACCATGTCCCATCCTTGTCCGCGGCGCTGGGGCTGATCATCCAGGCGGCAAAGGTCGAGGATGCGATCAAATCCAAGGGCTGGGGATAGTCGAGGTGGATCGTCACGGTGTAAGGGTCTTTGGCCTCGATCTGTTTCACGGCTTTCCAGATATAGGACAAGGCGCCGTTGAGTTTCTGGGTGCGCTCAATAGAGAATTTGACCGCCTCGGCGGTGAACGGCGCGCCGTCGTGGAATTTGACATTGTGGCGCAGGTAAAACGTCCATTGCTTGCCGTCGCTGGAGGCTTCCCAGCGCTCGGCCAAGCCGGGCTTCACGCCCTTGCCCGGCTCGAACCAAGTGAGCGGTTCGTAGACATTGGCGAGCACGGCTTGTTCGATCGTCGCCGCCGTACTGGGATCGAGGTCGGGAAACGAGAGTTCGTAGGCGGCGGTGAAGACTTTCGGCTGCGTGGCTGCCTGCGCTGAGGTCACGGCTTCGGTGTGCGCAGTTAATGCCAACAGGCAAATAGCTGCATTCAGTATGGATCGCTGCATGGTCACTTCTCCAGTTAAGCGCTTTTGAGCTTCATCAGGTTTTGGCGGTCCAGGCGTTCGAGTTCACGCCCGATGAGAAACGTGGTTTGCTCTCGAATTGATAGTGCGTCAATCGCCATAGCACGCTAACACGAACCTGATTATGCTTGCGTGGGACAAATCGTAGTTTTTACGTGGCTGTTATATGGGGTGATAACGTGGCTGTGGCGCTGCATATCGATCTGGTTAACCAACGGTTATGGCGTGACGGGCAGGAGATCAAGCTCACGCCTAAGGTATTTGCGCTGCTGCGTTATTTTGTCGAACGTCCAGAGCAATTGATCACTAAAGACGACTTGTTCAACGCCCTATGGTCGAATCGCTATGTGAACGAGGAATTGGTACGGGATTATGTGCGTGACTTGCGCAAAGCGCTGGGCGATGACTCCGAGGCGCCGCGTTACATCGAAACTCTGCGTCGGCGCGGCTATCGCTATCTGGGCGGCATCACCGTCGGTAAGCGATCGCCAGCCCCATCGCCAAGACCGGCAGCGGTCGAGGCCAATATGGCGTTTCCACTGCCGGATAAGCCCTCGCTCGCGGTGCTACCGTTCGATAATCTGAGCCGGGATGCGGCGCAAGAGATTGTCGCCGATGGCCTTACCGAGGCCATCATCACCACGCTGGCCAGGAATCCCAAATTATTCGTGATTGCCCGTCACTCGACGTTTTACTACAAAGGCAAAGCGGTGACGGTGAAACAAGTGGCCGAGCAACTCGGCGTGCGCTATGTGCTGGAAGGCAGTCTACGGCGCTCCGGCGAGCGGATGCGGGTGACGGCGCAGTTGATCGACGCGCTGACGGGTCACCACCTCTGGGCCGAGGAATACGACCGCCGCGTGCAAGACCTCTTCGAGATGGAGGATGACATCACCTGGCGGATCGCAACCGAGATGGAAGTCAAACTGACGCGTGGCGAAGACGCCCGGATTTGGC
Source organism: Gammaproteobacteria bacterium (assembly GCA_046347515.1). Taxonomy (GTDB): domain Bacteria; phylum Pseudomonadota; class Gammaproteobacteria; order Competibacterales; family Competibacteraceae; genus JAXMFZ01. The sequence continues at coordinate 150,836 of JAXMFZ010000003.1, forward strand.
GCGGTAAGACCCATAACATCGAAGCGTATCAGTGCTTGCTGCGCGCCATCGATCTGCTGGAAATATGTGCGGAGTTGTCGAGCGAGCAGGGGCGGCGCTTACTCGAAAAAGCGGTGGCGCTGGATCCCGCCTTTGCAAGCGCTTGGGTATGGCTGGGTTTCGCTCATTTGAATCAGGCGCGTTTCGGCTGGGCCAAGGATCGAGACGAAGGTTATGCGCGCGCCGAGCAATGCGCTCAACAAGCGCTACGCATTGATGAAAAATATGCTGTTGGGCATAGCTTACTGGGGTGTATCCACATTTTTCGTGGCGAGCCTGACAAAGGGCTGGCGCTGGTGAAACAAGCCGCCGCCCTTGATCCTCAAGTGGAAATCCTCGAAGACTTGGCCAGTCACCTTGCTTTCCTAGGCGACCCGCAAGAAGCACTGGCGATGGTTCAGGAAACGATGCGCCCAATCCCTACTACCCTGCTTGGTATCTGATCGCTGCCGGCGTCGCGTATCTGCGACTGGGCCACTACGAGCTAGCCCTCGCGGCATTCAAGCAGCACATGAAACGTAACCCCGCACGTTATTGCCTATTGGCGTCCACCTACGCCCGCCTCGGACAACTCGACGAAGCGCGGAAGACCATTGCCGAACTCCTTGCGTTTGAGCCGACCTGGACGATTCGCCGCTTCATTCAGGCAACCCAGCCGATGAACCCCGTCGAGTTCGCCAGCCGATCATCGACGGGATGCGGAAAGCGGGGCTGGTGGAGTAAGGGCGACCGGCCGCTCGCCCTTACTATCGCACCCGAAAACGGCTCATGTTTCCCAATCCTCCCACTGCAAACCATCAACCCTCTCAAACTCACGAGTATTGTGGGTCACCAGAATCGCACCATGGGTCACGGCAATCGCGGCGATCATTAAATCATTGGGGCCGATGGGTGTGCCCTTGGCCGCGAGATCGGCGCGGATTCGCCCATACGTTTCGGCGGCGGCATCGTCGAACGGCAGGCTGCGAAACACGGCCAAGAATTGATTGAGTTTTTCATATTCGTTCGGCTCTATCGCTTCTACGCGCGCCGTAATACAGTTCCGCTTTAACGACCGAGCAAACAACAATATTTTCAACGGATTCCAGCACCAGACGGTAGCGATTTTGGAACCCCGGTCGCGCAGAACGACGGAACACGCATTGGTGTCCAATAGATAACTCACGTCAAAGGTGCTCGCTGCTCAAAATCACTCTCAGCGTCTATAACTGGAAAATCTGGGATGCTACCCGCGATGTTTTCAAAGAAACCGGGTGGCCAGCCTCGCAGCGAGCGCGTGTCTGCGACGAGTTCGGGTTTGGATCGAGATTGTAAGACCACCACCACATCCACATCTTGATTCGCCAAGTCCGCGGGCATACGCAATTTCAGAATTCCATCCTTATCAGATGAGCCCCGGCGCAGGCTTTGCATGGGTTAATCTCCGTTGTTAGGTTGATCATAGGGCTGGCTTATGATGCTGTGGCTTGCTGGAAGGCACAAGCCGAATGCTCGCAGAATCGCTTTCAACGCGTCAACGGATACACAAAAACCACCCAGGCATAAGCGGGATTATCCACATAACCCTTGAGGTTTTCACGGATCACATGGCGATTGGGCTGATCGAAGATAAATATCGCCGGGGCGTCGTCGATCAGCATCCGGTTTGCTTCTTGAACATCTTTTCGGCGTTCGGCCAATCGATGCCGGATTTCGCATACGCCCTCGATTAACTGGTCGAACGCCGGGTTGCTGTAATAGCTGAAGTTCCAGTCGGGTTTTTGCTCAGTATGGAAGACACCGTACAGATAATCATAGGGCGTGGCGAAGGTGGGCACCCAGGTAGTCACGATGAGGTCTTGCGCTTTGTCGGGATCGCTGCGGGCGAGCGCCAGAATCGATCAAGCGACAGCGGCTTCAAGATGGCTTTGATGCGAACTAAACGCGCTTAAACTGCTTGAAGCTTTGATGGCCGTTGCGTTCGAGTTCACGCCCGATGAGAAACGCGGCCTGTTCCCGAATCGACAGTTTCTCCGGCAGTCGCGCCGAATACGCTTCCGCCTGCTGCATCAAGTCAAATCCAACACCAGGTTGATGAGAGCACGGCGTAATGTTGTACTGGGAGCGGATAGGCGGCTAAATTCAAATGAGGTTGGGCATGAAAAGCCGCCAACATCTCCAGTGCTTTCGGGAGTAATTCATCCCGGCGCGCCAGGATTTCCGGGCTACCGGCAATCAATCCCGCTTCGCCCAAAAATTGATAGAGAATCGCTGCGGCCTGTCCGCCATCAGTTACGTTCATGTTCATCGTCATGATTGCAGCCCTTTACGGATGAAATGCGTCAATCGCCATAGCACACTACCACCAACTAATTTATGCTTGCATGGGATAAGTTATGGTTTTTGTGTGGCTGTTTTATGGGAGAACATATGGCCGGGTCTGCGCCGGCGATTTACGTTGATTTGATCAACCAGCGGCTATGGCGCGGCGAGCAGGAAATCAAACTCACGCCGAAAGCGTTTGCGTTGCTGCGCTATTTCGTGGAACGCCCGGAGCAGTTGATCAGCAAAGACGACTTGTTCAACGCCCTGTGGTCGGACCGCTATGTGAACGAGGAGTTGATCCGCGACTACGTGCGCGATCTACGCAAAGCACTGGGGGATGATTCCGACGCGTCACGCTACATCGAAACCCTGCACCGGCGGGGTTATCGCTATCGCGGCGGCATCACGGTCGGCGAGCCGCCGCTGGTCCCACCGCCAAGACCGGTGGCGGTCGAAGCCAACATGGCATTTCCGCTGCCCGACAAACCTTCGATTGTGGTGCTGCCGTTTGCCAATTTCAGCGGCGATCCAGCTCAAGACTTCTTCATCGACGGCATCACTGAAAGCCTGATCACCACACTCTCGAAAATTCCCAAGCTGTTCGTGATTGCACGGACATCATCGTTTTACTACAAAGGCAAGACGGTGACGGTCAAGCAGGTGGCTGAGGAACTCGGCGTGCGCTATGTGCTGGAAGGGAGCGTGCGCGGGTCAAGAGAGCGGGTGCGGCTGACGGCGCAACTCATCGATGCCCTCAGCGGGCATCACCTCTGGGCTGAGGAATACGATGGCCTACGGGGAGACGTTTTCGCGTTCGAGGACGCCATCACCTGGAAAGTGGCGACGGAATTGGAGGTGCAACTGATCGATGGCGATGGCGCGCGGTTACGGCGGCGCGAGACCCAGAATGTCGAAGCCTATCATTGTTTCCTGCGCGGAATCGCACTGTATGACCAGTTTGACAAACTATCGATGCAGCAAGCGCAGCGCTGGTTGGAGGAAGCCGTCGCGCGGGATCCCAATTTCGCGAGCGCTTGGTCTTGGCTGGGAGATACTTATCGGTTCCTGGCGGCGCACTTTAGCTCGGGGGCGGATCGCGCTAGCCAGCTTTCGCGGGCGGTAGACTATGCGCGCAAAGCGCTGGCTATTGATGATAAGTGCTCGAACGCCTACTTCGTTTTAGGCGCAGTCCATTTTTACCAGGGTGAACACGATAAAGGCGCCGAGCTTCTGAAAAAAATGGTTGCTCTCCAGCCGAGTGACTCCGAAAAACACGCTGCATATGCTTTTTGGCTGACTTACGCGGGCCGGCCGCAAGAAGCGCTGGTACACATTCAACAGGCCATGCGCCTCGCCCCTTACTACCCAGCCTGGTACTTACTGGTCATCGGCATGGTTCACCGTAATCAAGGTCAGTATGCGGAGGCGATCCCGATCTATGAGAAATATGTGGAGCAATGCCCGCACAACCCGAGTATACGTTGCTCACTGGTCGGCATGTATGCACTGACGGGGCGACTTGGCGAGGCGCAAGCCAGTCTGGCTGAAGTCCTGAACATCGAACCCGAATGGACGGTCGCGCGACTTATTTACGCCATGCCTATCAAAGACCTGAAAGTCATACAGCCGATATTGGAAGCGTTGCGCGGGCTGGGGTTGCCTGAGTAAACGTGTCGATACGTATCGCATCCGAACCCCTTATCCAGCGCGGCGTGGAATACGCCCCAGCGGGAACAGTTTCACCGCCGCCCGCCGTTGAGAATCCCGTCCCTCTTGCTTATGCTGTGCGGTTTAGGGGGAGGGCCGAACCATCACGATGAACACCGTAGCGACCGGCAATACGCCATTCCAGCATATCGTGCGGCTTGCCGACGTGCAGATGTATTTCGGCAATATTCACGCGCTCAAGGACATTCATCTGGCGGTCGGCCCAAACGAAGTGGTGGGCTTGATCGGCGACAACGGCGCCGGTAAATCGACGCTGATCAAGATCATCAGCGGTGTGCATAGGCCGACCGCAGGCCGCGTATTCATCCGCGACCAGCCCGTCGATTTCACCGATTTCTCGGTGACGATGGCGCACGCGCTCAGGATCGAAACCGTCCATCAGGACAAGTCGCTGGGCGAGAAGCAGCCGCTGTGGCGCAATATGTTCGTCGGACGGCAGATCGTCAACCGCTGGGGTTTCATCGACGTCAAGCGCGAGAAACAGATCGCCAATCAATTGTTGCTGGACACCATCGGTTTTCGCGGCGCCGGTATCGACGCCGACTCCACGGTCGGGCAGCTATCGGGCGGCGAGCGCCAGGGCATCGCCATCGCGCGAGCCATGTATTTCGATGCCGATCTGATCATCCTCGACGAACCCACCGCCGCGCTAGGCATCAAGGAAGTGCGCAAAGTGTTGAATTTTGTCGCCGACATCAAGACGCGCGGGCGCGCCTGTATTTACATCGAGCACAACCTGGCGCATGTGCATGAACTGGCGGATCGGCTGATCGTGCTGGATCGCGGTGAGATCGTCAACGACATCCGCCCGAGTGACATGAATCTCGCGGAATTGACGCGCTATTTGCTGGATTTGCAGGCGCGGCGCGAGCGGGGTGTGGCATGAAGCGAGGCGGATTGGCGCGGATCGAGGGCCTGCCCATCATCGGCGTATTCGCGGTATTGGTCGGGGCGTTCATGCTGGCGGCGCCGGAGGTGTTCCTCGGCTACCGCATCTATATGTCCTTCCTGGTAACCGTGCCGCCGCAACTGGTACTGGCCTTGGGATTGACGCTGGTCATCGCGGCGGGCGAAATCGATTTGTCGTTTCCCTCGGTGGTGGCGCTGTCCGGTTTCATTTTTGCCCATTTATTCAAAACGTATGAACTCACCTGGCTGGCGTTACCGGCGGCGCTCGCCGCCGGCGCGCTGGTCGGTTTCATCAATGGCGTGCTGGTCGCCAAGATCGGCGTGCCGTCGATCATCGCCACCCTCGCCACCCAGTTTCTATGGGGTGGCATCACCACCGTGGTGTCCGAGGGTATCTCTTACAACATCCGCACCATCAACCAATACGCGATCTGGGATGGTTTCGTCGGGCGGTTGTTCGGTGTGATTCCCGTCCAGTTTCTGTGGGCGCTGGCGCTTACCGTGATCTTGTGGTTCGTGCTGAATCGCCATCGTTTCGGCGAGCACCTTTTGTTCATCGGCGACAATCCTCACGTCGCGCGGGTGGTCGGCGTCAACGTCGCGCGCGAGAAAATCAAGCTATTCACATTGATGGGCACGCTGGCGGCATTCGCCTCGATTCTGCTGACCCTGGAGAACAAGAATTTCTTCAATACCCAGGGCAGCGGTTTTCTGCTGACCGTGATCGCCGCGGTGTTCATCGGCGGCACCTCGATTTTCGGCGGCCAGGGCACCATCGTCGGCACGTTTTTCGGCGCGTTCATCATCGGCTCTATCGAGGCCGGCATCGTTGCCACCGGAATGCAGGGTTTCTGGGTGCGGGCGGTGGTGGGGCTGGTGTTCCTGGCGGCGGTGATCTTCCATTTGTTCATGGAGCAACCCGACAAGCGCAAGCTGCTGCGGGGTTTGGGCATGACCCAGCGCGCCGGTTAGGATTGCAAGCGCGTTCGCGCTAGGCCGGGCGCGGACGCGGTGTATCCATTCATGCGGCTATGGCATCCACCAACGAGGAGAAAGATAGATGAAACCGATTACGACTTTGTTGTCGGCGGCGACGCTGGCAGTGCTGTCCCTAACCGCGGCCAACGCCGATGAGCCTCTGGGCAAGGGCATCACCATCTACATGCAAATGGGCGGTAACGCCGGCGACGGCGCGACGCTGGCGCGCACCAACGGCGCCCGCGCCGCCGCCGCCGCGCTTGGCGTCGATAAGTTGATCGAGCAATACTCGGCCTGGCAGCCGGAAACCATGCTCAACCACTTCCGCGAAGCGGCCGCGGCGTCGCCGTCTTGCATCGTCATCATGGGCCATCCCGGCAGCGCGGCCTTCGCCGATCTGGTCGCCGAGGTCGAGGGGCGCGGCATCATCGTCACCAGCGGCAATTCGCCGCTCACCGAACTGGCGCAAAAGTACTCCGACAAGGGCTTCGGCTATGCTGGCGTGGAACTCTACGCCGGCGGCCAGCTCACCGGCAAGAAGATGATCGAGCAGGGCCTGAAAAAAGGCGACAAAGCGCTGGTCTATGGGCTGATGGCGCAGGCCGAGCGCGGTTTGAGCGACAAGGGCTTGTTCGATGCGCTGAAAGAGGGCGGTCTGAACGTCGATTACCTGGAGATCAGCCCCGAAGTGAACGCCGACAGTTCACTCGCGGTGCCCATTCTCACCGCCTATCTAGCCAAGAATCCAGACGTCAAAGCCATGGGTACGCAGCACGGCGGCGTGACCTCGTTCCTGGGCAAGGTGTTGAAGGATGCCGGCAAGAAGCCGGGCGAAGTCGTGGTCGGCGGCATCGACCTCGCGCCTTCGACGATTGAGGGCTTGCAGAGTGGCTATGTCACCGTGACGCTCGATCAACAATTGTATCTGCAAGGCTTCGTCCCGGTCACGCAATGCGTGCTGAGCAAAAAATACGGCTTCGCCGGCTTGTCGGTGAATACCGGCGCCGGTGTGGTGACACCGAAAACCATCGGTTCACTGGTGAAGCTGATCGAGGCGGGGATTCGTTAATCCGAGCCGCCGCCGCCGGGTCGATAAGGCGGCGGCGTCATGAGTATGCCGGTCACTTCCTTTGGAAGATCGCCAAGCGGGTTGGCGCGGGTCGGCATACCGATCATGAAGGGTAACAACTGGTGGCGGGCGACCTCGAATACCCGGCGCAGTTCCGCCACCGGATGGCGATGTTCGTCCACCCGCAGGCTGAGGTAAGGGTATTCTTCGTTCCACATCACCTGTAGCGCCGCCGACTGCTTGCCGCGTTTGTCGCCACCGGCGGCTTGCCCGGCTTCGAGCGTGATCAACAGGCGTTCCGGGAGTTCCAGCGCGGCGCTTTTGTGGAACGCTTCCGCCATCGCCTTGACCGTGTCCTCGCCCACCAGCATATTGCCCTGCACCGAAAAATCGGTGCCGGTGATGTGGCCGAACCAGGATACGCAGTCCTTGCCGCTCCATGCCGCGCTGCCACCTTGGCTGTCCACGATGCCGATCTGACGCACGTCGCGACACGGGTCTTCCGCCATCAGTTTATCGAGGGTTTGCTGGGCGCTCAGGCCATCGGCGAGCAGTTTCACCCCGTCGATCCCGAGATAAGGATTGACCCAGGACTGCGTCGAAATCGCGCCGACGCGGGGTTGGACGAACGGACAGATGCCGCCCACGCCTGGTACGGCGGTGGAAACGGCCACGCCCAGCATACCGGTGCGGGCGCAGCGCGCGGAAATCGAAAACGTGGCGAGTCTGAGCATCGCGAATCTCCTGTTGATCGGTAACCAAAGTCGAGTTCGGGCGCGGCCCTCATGCCGGCGCCGCGCGCTGGCGCCGCCACCCCTCGCCGGCGTCCGGCACGGCGGCGAGCAGCGCCTGTGTATAGCCGTGCCGCGGATTGGTGAACACTTCGTGGCTGGCGCCGGTTTCCACGAAACGGCCTTGGTACATCACCGCGACGCGGTCGCTCACATAGCGGATCACGCCGAGGTTATGGCTGACGAAAATGCTCGCCAGCCCCAGGTCGCGCTGGGTCTTTTTCAATAAATTCAAGACTTGCGCTTGCACCGACACATCGAGCGCCGAGGTCGGCTCATCCAGCAATAACAGCGCGGGCTGCAAAATGATGGCGCGGGCGATGGCCACGCGCTGGCGTTGACCGCCGCTCAGTTGGTGCGGCAAACGGCGTAAGAATCCGGCATTGAGGCCCACTCGTTCCAGCATCTCGACGACTTGCTCGGCGCGGCTACGGCGGTCGCCGATGCCATGCACTTCGAGCGGCGCGAGCAGCGCTTGCGCGACGCTCTGGCGCGGGTTGAACGATGAACTGGGGTCTTGGAACACCACCTGCATGCGCCTGCGCACCGCGAGCCACTCGGCGCGCGCCAGGGCGCCGAGCGTGCGGCTCTCGAATACGATGTCGCCGGTGGTCGGCGCAAGCAAGCCCAGGATGAGGCGCAATAGCGTCGATTTGCCGGAGCCCGACTCGCCGACGATGCCAAAGGATTCGCCGGCGTTCAGGGTGAAATCGACGCCCGCCACCGCCGTGAATGGCCGGCTACCGAACCAACCGCCGCCGGCGAACGTCTTGCTCACGTTCCGCACGCTGAGCAGCGGTTCAGCCATGAGTGCGTTCCAGTAACCAGCAGCGGGCGCTGTGCTCGGCCTCGACCGTGAAATACGGCGGGTCTTGGGCGCAGCGCGCCAGCCGTTGCGGGCAACGGTCGGCGAAGCGACAACCGCTGGGCAATACGTAGGGCGAGGGATCTGCCCTGGAATCGCCAGCAGTTCCTCCTGCACGCGATGGACAGCCGGCGTCGCCCCCAACAGCGCTTGCGTATACGGATGGCTGGGGCGCTCGAACAGACGCGCGACCGGCCCTTGTTCGAGAATCGCGCCGGCGTAGATCACATACACCCAGTCGCAGAGTTCGGCGACGATGCCGAGGTCGTGGGTGATGAATAAAATCGCACTGCCATGGGCCTCGCGGATTTCCCGTAACAGCTTCAAAACCTGCGCCTGGATCGTGACATCCAGCGCCGTGGTCGGCTCGTCGGCGATCAGCAGCTCGGGCTCCAGCGCGAGGCCCATGGCGATCATCGCGCGCTGCTGCATGCCGCCACTGAACTGGTGCGGATATTCGCGCGCGCGGATGGCGGCATCGGTAATGTGGACCTGACCGAGCAATTGGGCGGCCAGCGCTCGCGCCTCCCACCACGGCGTTCGACGGTGGATGTGAAAAGGTTCGCCGACTTGATGGTCGATGCGCAGCACCGGATTCAGCGCGCGCATCGCGTCTTGCGGGATGAAGGCGATGCGCTCGCCACGGATCGCACGGCGCTCGCTTTCCGATAGCGTCACCAACGATTGCCCGGCGAGGCGGATATCGCCCGCGACGATTTTTACGGCGCGTGGCGCGAGGCCCAGCACCGACAGCGCGGTCAGGGTCTTGCCGCTGCCGGATTCGCCGATCAAGCCGACGATCTCGCCGGGCCAGACCTCCAAGCTCACGCGGTCCACCACCCGCGCCACGCCGTGGCGGCTGCTGATCTCGACCGTCAAATCCTCGATGGCGAGCGTGGGCGGGCGGTCGTCGAGCCGGTGGGGGGCGTGTACTCATCTCAGTCCCTAAGATGCGGGTCGAAGACATCGCGCAAGCCGTCGCCGAGCAGATTGAAGCCCAGCACCGCCAGACATCGCCATGCCAGGCACGACGCTGAGCCACGGCGCGTCGGCCATGAAACCGCGCCCGGTATTCAGCATATTGCCCCAGGACGGTTCCGGCGGCTGCGCGCCGAGGCCGAGGAAACTCAGCGCCGACTCCAGCAGTACGGCGTAGGCGAACGCCACCGCCGCCTCGACCAGCAAGGGTGTGAGCACGTTGGGCAGGATTTCGCGCAGCACGATGCGGCTGTCCGACATGCCGATGGCGCGCGCGGCTTCGATGAACTGCTGGCGCAATACGTTCTGGGTCGCCGCCCGGGTCAGGCGCGCGAAACCGGGGATGAAGATGATGCCGATGGCGATCATGGCGTTGAGAATACTGGTGCCGAGGCTCGCCATCAGCACCACCGCGAGCAAGATGGCGGGGAACGAGAACAGAAGCTCCATCAAGCGCATCAACAGCAGATCGACGATGCCGCCGGCATAGCCGGCGGTGAGGCCGATCAGCATGCCGCCGAGCAAGCCCACGGCGACCGCGACCACCGCGACTTTCACCGAAATGCGGGCGGCGAAGATGCTGCGCGCCAGCACGTCGCGCCCCAATTCATCGGTGCCCAGCCAATGGGCGGCGCTTGGCCCCTGGAGCATGGCGTTGACGTCGAGGTCATAAGGCGAATAAGGCGCGACGGACTCGGCGAACAGCGCCGCGATCAACACCAGCGCGACCAGTCCGCCACCGATCAACAACAAGCCATGCCGGCGCCAGGACCACGACATGGCGGTCATGCCGCCGCGCGCGTATGCACGCGGCGCGGGTCGAGCAGCGAGCCGATCAGATCGACCAACATGTTGGCGGTGAGCACGACCACGGTGATGACGAGGACGCTGGCGAGCAACACCGGATAATCGCGGTTGATGATGCCGACCAGCACCAGCGAGCCGATGCCCGGCAGCAGGAAAATGTCTTCGATGATCACCACGCCGCCGAACAAAAAGCCGAATTCCACCGCGCCGACGGTGAGGAAGGGGATCAGTGCGTTGCGTAGCGCGTGGCGCCAGATCACCACGTTCGGGGTCGCGCCCTTGGCGAGCGCGGTGCGGATGTAGTCCGAACTCAACACTTCGATCATACCGGTGCGCATGATGCGCAGCAGCAGCGCCGATGACACGATGCCGAGCGACAGCGCCGGCATGATCATGAACGACAGATTCTTCAGCGGATTTTCGGTGAACGGCACATAACCGCCGGCGGGCAGCCACTGCCAGGTGATGGAAAACAGCAGAATCAACAGCGTCGCGAGCCAGAAGTTGGGCACCGCGCCCATGACGGTGGCGAGGAAAGTGATCGCGCGGTCCGGGCTTTTCTGATGGTAATAAGCCGCCAGCGCGCCCAAGGGCACGGCGATGAGGTTGGCGATGAAGAACGCGAGCAGCGCGAGCTCCAGCGTCACCGGCAACCGCACCCAGACTTCCGGCCCGACCGGCACATGGTTCTGGAACGAAGTGCCAAAATCTCCATGCAGCGCTTTGCCGAGCCAAGCCCCATACTGCGCATACAGAGGCTTATCCAGACCGTGCTGGTGCTCGAAGCGGGCGATGGCCTGCGGGGTGGCGTCGATGCCGAGCGCGGCCTTGGCCGCCGATCCCGGCACCACATTGATGGCGATGAACAGCACGACGGACGCCGCCAGCAACGTCGGGATGAAGGCGGCGAGACGAAGCAGGATGAGTTTGAGCATTTAGCCGACGAGTGGGGTGGGATTAACGCCAATGACGCGTATTCCCACCCTTGCCACCTATTGAAACCACGCATCCTTCAAGGTCTTCAGAAACCCGGTGCGCATCGGCACGTAGTTTTGCAGCTTGTCGCTGTGCGCGATCAAGAGCCAGCCGTTCACCAGCGGCACGATGCCCATTTCCTCTAGGGACCGTTTTTGCATGCGCAAATACACTTCCTTGCGCGCGTCCTGCGTGGGCGCGACCAGCGCTTCGTCGAGCAGCGCGTCCATCTCCTTGCTGCACGATTTCTGCACGTTGATCGGCATATTGCAGCGATAGTTGTTGCCAACGAAATCATCCGGGTCGGCGAGCGGGCTCAGCCAGTACATGGTGGTGATGTCGAAATTGCTGGTACTCCAGACTTCGTCCCAGTAGCGCGGGATTTCCATGGTGCCGATTTTGGCTTTGATGCCGACCGCTTGCAGATTGGCCTGGATGATCGGCGCCATCGCCATCATCGCCGGGAACGAGGAGGCGATGGTCATACTGGTCTCGAAGCCGCCCTCCAGCCCGGCTTCTTTCAATAGGGTCTTGGCTTTGTCGGCATTGCCGTTGGGTGGAAATTCCTTGAGATCCGCCGCGTAGCCCCAGTTCCACTGCGGAATCACGCCGCCGTGGATGGGCGTGGCCTGGCCGAAGAACGCGCCGTTGACGATGGCTTGGCGATCCAGGGCGTAACCGATGGCTTGGCGTACTTTCGGGTTATCCAACGGTTTTTTGGTGTTATTGGGCAATAGCCAGTAAAAGCGTGAACCCTCCAGCGTCTTGCCCACCAAGCCGGGTGTGGTGGATACGCGCTTCCAGTCTTTCGGCGGAATTTCGTTGGAGAAATTCACGCCGCCGGTGAGCACGGCGTTGGTGAGCGCGGTGATGTCCGGGATCAAGCGGTATTCCATGGCGTCGAAATATGGCTTACCGGCCTGGAAGTAATCGGGGTTGCGCTCGAACTTCACTGCCGAACGCGGCTGGTAACTGACGAACTTGAACGGGCCGCTGCCGACCGGCTGGGCGTTCAAATCGTGGCCGGATTCGACCAGTTTTTTGGGCACGATGGACGAACCGGGAAACGCCATGTAAATCAGGAATGGGCCGGTGCGCTTGGAGAGCTTGAACTTGACCGTGAGCGGATCGACGGCCTGCACCTCCTGGATCGACTCCACTTGGGCGCCATAGGAATAGCCGGAATCCTTGGCGCGCAGGCGGTCGAAGGAAAATTTCACATCCTCGGCGGTCAGTTCGTCGCCATTGTGGAACTTCACACCCTTGCGCAGCTTGAAGGTGTATTCGAGACCATCACCCGACATTTCGTAGGACTCGGCGAGTTCGGGATAAGGCTTGGCGTCGGGGTCGAGCGCCATCAGCGTCGAATAGACTTGCTCGATGACGACGTGCGACATACCGCTCGGCCCGCGCACCGGATCGAAGCCCGCGGGATCGGCCGAGAACGCGGCGATCAGCGTGCCGCCGCGCTTGCCCTCCTGGGCGTCGGCGGACGATGGTAAAGTGGCCCCAAACGCGGCGGCAGCCGCCAAAGCGAGTCCGAAACGAATGAAAGCCGGTTTGATGATGCGCATGTTTCCCCCTGGTAGGCAGTGAAATCAATCATCGATTGGCAAAACCGACGATATCCGCCATTCGTTTAGCACGCGCCTTGTCATTGGTCAAATCGCGTGTGCCTGCAGGCGTGCTGATCGCTACGCCGCCGAAAGAGGTAGGGGCAAAGTTCACGGCATCGCAATCCGCGCTGGGAAACTTCTACCACGGGCTTGGTAAAAATTACCAATAGCGGCCCTTTGATCAGCATCGGTTCTGCTATTAAATCCGCGCCGTATCTCATGTTTTAAGCTCGTGGCATGGTTCTCGCTGCCGCTGTTGGCCTAGAGAATCGTGTCGATGACGGAACTGCCAAATTTTTTCCCGATTTGCTCCCTGTGTTCAATTCTTTACCCTATTGGAAACCGCCCTATGATCATGACCTCTCGTGTTGTCGCCTTATTCGTTTTGTTGTTGTCTGTCGTCTGGAATACGAGTTGGGCGGCTGACCGCGAATCTCGCTCGGGGCTGCAGCCCGCATCGACTACGGCCTTAGCGCCGCCGCGCCCCAATGAGCAGATGCAGGCGGTGCTGGACGCCCACGCCGCGCTCAACCCCAAACCTATCGAAAACGCTGTCGGCGGCGGAGGCGCGCCGCCAACCCACGCTGGCGGATGCGGTCAAGCGCCTGCTTGAGCAGCAAGGCAAAAGCACGGCGCCTGAGCCGGTGGGAGATGTCCAAGACCGTAGCATCGAAGGGCCTGGCGGTTCGATCCCGATCCGGATCTACACACCCAAGGGCGACGGCCCTTTCCCAGTAGTGTTTTATATCCACGGCGGCGGTTGGGTACTGGCCGATCTCGATACTTATGACGCTTCGGCGCGCGCGCTCACCAATGCCGCCCGGGTGCTGCTCGTGTCTACTGATTATCGCCACGCGTCCGAGCATAAATTCCCAGCTGCTCATGAGGATACGTTTGCTGCTTACCAGTGGCTGCTCGCCAATGCCGCGTCGTTGAAGGGCGATCCCGCGGAAATCGCGGTGGTGGGTGAAAGCGCCGGTGGCAACATGGCAGCCGCCATCGCGCTCCAAGCGCGTGACCTGGGGATGCCAATGCCGTTACGTCAGGTGTTGATCTATCCGGTCGCCGGCCATGACTTCGATACGCCCTCGTACCGCGAGAACGCGAATGCCAAGCCATTGAACCGAGCCATGATGCAGTGGTTCTTCGAGAAATACTTGTCTAGCCCAGCCGCCGGGGACGGTCCGCTGATCCATCTCTTGGGTCGTACCGATTTGCGTGGCCTTCCGGCGGCGACCGTGATTACGGCCGACATCGATCCACTGCGTTCGGACGGCAAGCAATACGCTGATCATCTCAAAAAGGCAGGCGTCAAAGTGGACTATCACAACTACCCGGGGGTCACCCATGAGTTTTTCGGTATGGGTGCCGTGGTAGCCGAAGCCAGGCAAGCCGTACAGCAGGTCGCCAAGGATTTACGCCAAACCTTCAAACACTGAATGCATTTCGTCGTCCACATTCGTTCTTGTAAACGCCCTCAACCGGAGATTCCACGATGCCTGATTGGACACGCCGCAAATTCCTCGGCGCTTCCAGCGCCGCCTTGGGCGCACCGATGACCATCCCCAGCTTGGCGCTGGCCGCCAACACCCAATCCGCACCCAACGGTCACACTGCCTCGCTGTCCGAGACCCAGACTACGCTCGACCTGACCCTGCGGGTCAACGGTGCGCCGCAGCGGGTGCTGATCGATCCGCGCACCACACTCCTCGATACGCTGCGCGAACACATCGGCCTCACCGGCGCCAAGAAAGGTTGCGATCATGGCCAGTGCGGCGCCTGCACCGTGCATCTCGACGGCACGCGTGTGCTGTCTTGCCTCACCCTCGCGGCGATGGTCGGCGAACGGCCGGTCACGACCATCGAGGGCTTGGCCGCGGCGGATGGGACGCTCCACCCCATGCAGCAAGCTTTCATCGACTTCGATGCGTTCCAATGCGGTTACTGTACGCCCGGCCAGATCATGTCGGCGGTGGCCTGCGTGAATGAAGGCCACGCCGATACCGACGCCGACATCCGTGAATACATGAGCGGCAATATCTGCCGGTGCGCGGCTTATCCCAACATCGTCGCGGCGATCCAGCAGGCAAAAAACCAGATCACCAGTGATCGCGCGAAAACCAAAATCGGGAGAATGTGATGCAACCGTTTAGCTATCACCGCGCGGACAGCGCCGAGCACGCGCTACAGGCTGCTCTGGCCGATACGCCCCAGCACGGGCTTCCGCCCACTGCGGCGCCGGGTCAGTTCATCGCCGGCGGCACGACGATTCTTGATTTGATGAAACTCGACGTGATGCGCCCGCGGCGACTGGTCGATATCAACCCGCTCAGCCAGGCGCGCGGGCAAGCCATCGAAGCCAATGCCCAGGGCATTCGCTTGGGCGCGCTGGCGCGGATGGCCGAGGCCGCCGAGCACCCATTGATCCGGCGCGATTATCCGGTCATTGCCGATTCCCTGAAGCTCGCCGCGAGCGCGCAACTGCGCAACATGGCGAGCCTCGGCGGCAACCTCTTGCAACGCACGCGCTGCCTGTATTTCCGCAATACCTCCTGGGCTGCTTGCAACAAGCGCAACCCCGGTTCCGGTTGCGCGGCGCTGGAAGGCGTGAATCGCCAGCACGCGGTTCTGGGGACGAGCGCCGACTGCATTGCGACTTACCCCGGCGATTTCGCGCAGGCGTTGATCGCACTCGACGCTAGCGTCGAAATCCAGGGCGCCGATGGCCAGAAAACCCTTCCCTTTGCCAAGCTGCACCGGCAGCCGGGCGATACGCCCCACATCGAGACCGTGCTCGCGCCCGGCGATTTGATCACCGCCATCACGGTGCCGGCGGGGCCGTGGACGCGCCGTTCGCTGTACTTGAAAATCCGCGACCGTGAGTCCTACCAGTTCGCGCTGGCATCAGCCGCCGTGGCCTTAGCCATGGATGGCGATACCGTGCGCGAGGCGCGTATCGCCTTGGGCGGGGTCGCCACCGTGCCGTGGCGCGCGCGCGAAGCCGAAGCCGCATTGCAAGGAAAACGGCTCGACGAGACGCTTGCCGCCGCGGCCGCGGAAA
Organism: Gammaproteobacteria bacterium; assembly: GCA_046347515.1. Taxonomy (GTDB): domain Bacteria; phylum Pseudomonadota; class Gammaproteobacteria; order Competibacterales; family Competibacteraceae; genus JAXMFZ01. Next base: position 166,956 of record JAXMFZ010000003.1, read on the forward strand.
CGGCTTTCGCCGACGCCCGTCCCCACGAGCACAACGCATTCAAAGTCACGCTCGGCAAGCGCACCCTCGAACGCGCGTTGCTGAGCGCGGCCAAGCTGGAGGTTTGAAATATGGCCAACGTTGCCGCACCTGAACCGCAAGACAACATGGGCCAGCCCGCGCCGCGTTATGAAGCGCGCGCCAAGGTTACTGGTAGCGCCCGTTATCCATCCGACGAGCCAGTGGGCAATGCCGCCTATGCTTATCTCGTCACGAGCGCCATCGCCAAGGGCCGGATCCAATCGATGGCCCTCGACGCAGCGCGCGCCGTGCCTGGAGTGCTCGCCATTTTCACCCATGAGAACGCGAGTGAGATCAAAGGCTCGAAGTTCTTCAACGAGGGCGGTACGGCCTCGACCAGCATCGTACCCTTGAGCTCGCCCAAGGTTTGGCATGACGGCCAAATCGTCGCGATGGTGGTGGCCGAGACTTACGAAGCCGCGCGCGAAGCGGCCTACCGAGTCAATGTTGAATACGATGCGGAAACGCCGACGGCGACTTTCGATTCGCCTGGAACGGAAACGGTCGCCGTCGCTAAGGTCGCGAAGAAGCCCCACGAAGACCCAAAGGTTGGCGACGCCGAAGCGGCGTTTGCCGGGGCCGAGGTGAAGATCGACGCCGCATACTACACGCCGACCCAGCACCACAATCCGATGGAATTGTTCGCCACGACTTGTGCCTGGTCGGGTGATGAGCTCACCATCTACGAACCGAGCCAGTTCGTCTATGCCCTGAAAAACGGCGTGGCGGAACAACTCAGCATCGATCCGGCCAAGGTGCGGGTGATCAGCACCTATGTGGGTGGGGCGTTTGGCTCGAAAGCCTCGGTCACGCCGCGCACCGCGATCGTGGCTTTCGCCGCGCGCAAGCTCAAGCGCCCGGTGAAGTTGGTGCTGACCCGCGCGCAAGGCTTCACGGTCACGACTTATCGCGCGGAAACGCGACATCATGTGCGCCTCGGCGCGGGGCGCGACGGCAAGCTCAAGGCTTATCTGCACGACGCCTGGGAGATCACCTCGCGCCCCGACAATTACTATGTCGCCGGCAACGAGAACAGCGCGCGCATGTACGCCTTCGGCGCGGTCGCGACCAAAGCCAATATCGTCCATGCCGACCGCAACACGCCGGGCTTCATGCGCTCGCCTCCGGAAGTGCCGTACATGTACGCCCTCGAAGCGGCGATGGACGAGATGGCGGTGGCCCTCGACCTCGACCCGGTCGAATTCCGCCGCATCAATGAGACCAATACCGACCCAGTGACCAAGAAGCCCTATAGCAGTCGTTCGCTGATGCAGTGTTACGACGAAGCAGCCAAAGCCTTCGGCTGGTCGAAGCGCAATCCCAAACCCGGCTCGATGCGCGACGGCGACTGGCTGATCGGCTGGGGCTGCGCGACCGCGACCTACCCGACCCAAGTAGCGCCCGCCACCGCGCGCGTGCAGCTTTACCCCAACGGTAAAGTGCTGGTGCAGATCGCCGCCCACGACGTCGGCACCGGCACCTACACCATCGTCGCCCAGATGACCGCCAGAAAGCTGGGGCTGCCGCTGGAGGCCGTACAAGTCAAAATGGGCGATAGCGCGCTGCCGGCGGCGCCGGTGTCGGGCGGTTCCAACGTCACCGCCAGCGTGTGCTCGGTGCTGATGAAAGCCTGCGACGCGATCCGCGCCAAGCTCTTCGAGGCCGCGGCCAAACAAGGCGAACTCGCGGGTCAGCCGGCGAATAGGCTCGACTTGAAAGACGGCGTGATCGTCGCGCCCGACGGCAAAACCGCGAAGCTTGATGTGGTTTTCAACGCCCTTGGCGCGGGCGTGGTCGAGGAATACGCCGAATGGTTCGCACCGGGCCAATCGCCCAAGGACGTGCAGGGCTTGTACAAAGGCAGTGTGAAGATCACCGGCGGCGCCAAGGGCGAAAAAATGATGTTCGCGTTCGGCGCTGAATTCGTCGAGGTGCGGATCAACGCCCGCACCGGCGAAATTCGCGTGCCGCGCGTGGTCGGCGCGTTCGCCTCCGGCCATATCATGAACCCGCGCACGGCGCGCAGCCAGTTGCTGGGCGGCCTCATCTGGGGCGTGGGCTCGGCGCTGCACGAGCAGACCGAAATCGACGAACGCCACGCCCGTTACGTCAATACCGACATCGCCGAGTATCTGCTGCCGGTGAACGCCGACGCGGTCGAGGTCGAGGTCATCCTGGTGCCGGAAGTCGATAGTTTCGTAAACCCCCCCGGCGTCAAAGGCCTGGGCGAACTCGGCAACGTCGGCACCGCGGCGGCCATCAGCGCCGCCGTGTACCACGCCACCGGCAAGCGCGTCCGCGACCTGCCGATTCGGATCGAGAAAATCCTGTGAGCCTATGAAGGCGCGGGCGCGACCCGATCATAGGGTCGCGCTCTGTAGCGGGATATGAACGGGTGTAGTTAAGCGTCGATGCGCACGGGCTGGCCGGTCTTGATGGCCTCGTTAATTGCGGTGACGATCCGTATGTCGGCCAAGCCTAGCTCGCCCGGCGTGCGCGGCGCAGTGTCCTTCAAGACACATAACGCCTACGTCCCCGACCGGCCCGCCGCCCAGTTCCCGGCTCAAGCGGATGTTCGGTGCCTGCACGTCCTGGACGTTGCTCGCCGAGAACAGCTTGAGTTCGCCGATGGCCTTTTGCCGGCAAAGCTCCATCACCTTTTGGTTGAAGGGCTCGTAATGCAAACGATAAGCGGTCATCAGCTTTTTGTTCGCCTGTTTGGCGGCGGCGATCATGCGCTCGCTCTCTTCGACCGTTGCCGACAGCGGCTTTTCGCAGAGCACGTGCTTACCGGCCTTGAGGCCGCGCATCGTATATTCGGCGTGCATACTGTTGGGCAGGATGATGTAGATCACCTCGACCCTGTCGTTGTCGGCCAAACGGTCGTAGTTTTCATAATCGTAAATACTCTTTGGGTCGATGCCATACACCTCGGCCACTTTACGCGCTTTGTCAGGGTGTCCGCTCACCAGCGCGACCGGTTCCGACTGTTTGGCTTCGCGGAAAGCAGGCATCACCTCTTCCAGCGCCAATTGCCCCAGACCCACGACCGCCCAGCCGACTTTGCGTTTGGGCTCGGGCACTGCGAGATCGGGCGGCTGTTTGTCGGGCGGCGCGAGCGGCACCCGTTGATTGTGCGAGGCGCCCGCGTTAGATTTGCTGGTGCGTTTCTTCGCCGTGCTGTTATTCGTGCGCCGCTTGGTAGTGCTGGCCGATTTGCCTGCCGCATCGCCTTTCGCGGCGTGGTATTGCTCCAAGAGTGGCGCGCTTTTATCGGCCAGCTTCTTGGCGTCGGCCTCGGTCTTCGGAATTCGCTCGCCCCAAGCCTGCGCCTGGAGCGCGAGGCGTAACGGGGAGAAGGGTGTCAAATACCGGCGCCAGCCCCCGTGGGACCGGACATTTGCCATTGGTCGCACGCTTCGTTGGCGGACTTGTTGAGACGCACTTGGTTTTGCTCGACCGCACTGACCCAATTCAGCGGAATCCAATGGTGCTGGCCTTGCGCGGTGGAGTCGTTTTTCGCCAGCTTAATCATCCTATCGCCGTCCATATGGTCCACCGTCCCGACGTGCTCGCCGTCCGAACCGACGACCTTCATGTGTTCACGGATTTGCATTGCATCGATCATAAAGTGCTCCTAAATTAGCAGGGTTGATGACACGGACAGCCCGCGACTACCGTTGTGCAGTCAAGCGCGGGCTTATCCCGCAGAGGCTCGGTACCCGTTCGGGTACGGTTTGACTCAGCGGTTGATCGCGCGGAGTTGGACTTTGCCGCCGCCTTCGCACAAGTTTTTGACCGAATGCAGGGCATCGACCAAACCTTGATGAATGGTGACGTCGCGATCCCCGGTTTGCGCCTCGAATTGGCGCTCCTGGTCGGGCCGGGGCTCGAACGATAAATGCACTGTCACCTGGGCATCGCCACCCGTCGGCATCACTTGCAGCCAGCCGCGGTAGCGATTTTCACCGTCGGAGCCCCATTCCATGCGCCGCTCATCGGCGTTGACGTGATAAAAACCGTCGGAGTCGTAGAAGTGGCCCGCTGCCTCGCCTTTCACACGCAGCCGCTCGCCCGGTTGCGCCTTCGCTTCATGCACGGTAGGGAGGTATCGCGCCAGGTTGTCCGGGTCCGAAACGAACTGAAAAACTTCATCCGGCGCGGCTCGAACCGCTAGAGAATATTCATACTCGCTCATGGCGCTCACTTCGATTGCAGGGATTGAGCGGGAGTGGACGGCAATATCCGTGCCGAGCTAGAAAATGGCGCAATTTGTGCGGCTTTGATCTGCTTTGCAACGCAGCTCGGTGGCCAGTTTTACAAGCCGTCTTGTAAAAATTGCGCGGTTCGGCGGGCCCTGCCATGCCTATTGCCCAACCATTGCCGTCGCCTTCACGCCGCGACCCGCTATCGAACAAGCGCCGGCTGCGAAAAAGCCGGCGGTTGGCATGGCGGATGCTTTTTTCAGCTCACCTCTACCACTCCCCTCCGAGGTATACGCAATGGCCGAATGCGAAGTCTGCGGCAACGACTACGACAAATCGTTCCAGGTCACCCTGGCGGGCAAGACCCACACCTTCGACAGTTTCGAGTGCGCGATCCACGCCTGCGCGCCGAGTTGCAGCCACTGCGGTTGCAAGATCATCGGCCACGGGGTGGAAGCGGGCGGCAATCTCTATTGCTGCGCCCATTGCGCCAAGCACGAGGGCGAGCAACGCCTGCGTGATCGCGCCTGAGGTCGCCTCGTTACCGTGTCGGTTGCGGCATCCCCTTCGACCTGAACAATCCATTGACTGGCGCTTCCAAGCGCGAGGAACTCTCATGAAAGCATTGTGCTGGCACGGCAAAGAAGACATACGTGTCGACACCGTTCCCGATCCGATCATTGTCGATCCGCGCGATGTGATCATCAAAGTCACCGCTACCGCCATCTGTGGTTCCGATCTGCACCTTTATGACGGTTATATGCCGAGCATGGAAAAAGGCGACGTGCTTGGCCACGAGACTATGGGCGAGGTCGTCGAGGTCGGTGGCGGTGTCAAGAACTTGAAGAAAGGCGACCGCGTGGTCGTGCCGTTTGCGATCAGCTGCGGTGAGTGTTTTTTTTGCCGCAAGGGGCTGTTCTCGCTTTGTGACGTCTCCAACCCGAACGCTGAAGCCGCGCGCAAGGTGATGGGTCAGTCGCCCGCGGGTCTGTTCGGTTATTCCCATCTTTTGGGTGGGTTTGCCGGCGGCCAGGCGGAGTATCTACGAGTGCCGTTCGCCGATGTCGGGCCGGCCAAGATTCCCGCTGGATTGGCCGACGAACAGGTGTTGTTTCTCTCCGACATACTCCCCACCGCTTACATGGCGGCCGAGAACTGTGAGATGGAGCCGGGCGATACCATCGCCGTGTGGGGCTGTGGCCCGGTCGGCCAGTTGACCATACGCTGTGCCTGGATGCTCGGCGCCGGCCGCGTGATCGCCATCGACCAGGTGCCGGAACGCTTGGCGATGGCCGAAGCGCATGGCAAAGCCGAGACCATCAACTTCGATGACCACGATGTTTACGACCGCCTAATGGAGATGACCAAAGGCCGGGGGCCGGATCGCTGCATCGACGCGGTGGGCACCGAAGCGCACGCGGGCGGCAGTTTCGATGCAGTGCTCGACAAAGCCAAAGCGGCGCTGATGCTCGGCACCGACCGTCCGCACGTGTTGCGCGAAATCATCATGTGCTGTCGCAAGGGCGGCACGCTGTCCATACCCGGCGTCTACATCGGCTTTCTAGATAAAATTCCCTTCGGCGCCCTGATGAACAAAGGATTGACGGTAAAGACCGGCCAGACCCATGTGCACCGCTATCTGCGCCCGTTGCTGGAGCGCATCGAAAAGGGCGAGATCGATCCCGCGTTCGTCATCACCCACCGCCTCCGGTTGGAGGATGGCCCGCTGGCCTACAAGACCTTCCGCGACAAACAGGACGGTTGCATCAAGGTGGTGATGAAGCCTTAGCCGCAGGGAGATCTTCGATGCGCCGCGCTATTCTGGCTCTGGTACTGATCGCCTTGGGCGCACTCTATGTAGCCGCTTGCAGCGAAAAAGCGACCCTGCCGGTGACGGCCGGTATCGGCCCACAGCCGACGCTACCGCCGCCCAACACGACGCTCCTACCCACCGTCGATATTGCCCCGGCCCAGGGCTGGCCCGAGGGCATGACCCCGGCGGCGGCGGTGGGCTTGGCGGTAAACGCTTACGCGAGCGGCCTCGACCACCCGCGCTGGCTTTACGTGCTCCCGAACGGCGACGTGCTGGTCGCCGAGACCAACGCCCCGCCCCGGCCCGAGGACGGCAAAGGCCTCAAAGCGTGGGCGATGAAAATGGTCATGAAGCGCGCTGGTGCGGGCGTTCCGAGCGCCAATCGCATCACCCTGCTGCGTGACGCCGACGGTGACGGGCGGGCGGAGACCCGCGCGGTGTTCTTGCAAGGCTTGAATTCGCCCTTCGGCATGGCGCTGATCGGCGATCAGCTTTACGTTGCCAATACCGACGCGATCATGCGCTTCTCTTACCGAGAGGGCGTGACCCAGATCACCGAGCCCGGCACGAAAGTGGCCGATTTGCCCGCTGGCCCGATCAACCATCACTGGACCAAGAACATCATCGCCAGCCGCGACGGCGCGTGGCTTTACGCGACGGTCGGCTCGAACAGCAACGTGGCCGAAAACGGCATCGAGAACGAAACCAACCGCGCCGCCATCCTCGAAATCGATCCAACGAACGGCCAAACACGGCTATTCGCCTCGGGCTTGCGCAATCCCAACGGGCTCGGTTGGCAACCGCAGAGCGGTGCGCTATGGGCGGCGGTGAACGAACGCGACGAACTCGGCAGCGACCTCGTACCCGATTATATGACCGCCGTGCAAGACGGCGGCTTCTACGGTTGGCCTTACAGCTACTACGGGCAGCACATCGATGAACGGGTGGCGCCGCAGCGGCCCGATCTGGTCGCCAAAGCCATCGTGCCCGACTATGCGCTCGGGCCGCACACAGCATCGCTTGGACTTGTGTTCTACGAAGGCAAGCTGTGGCCGCAACGCTATGCAGGCGGAGCGTTCGTCGGCCAGCACGGTTCCTGGAACCGCAAACCGTTGAGCGGCTATAAAGTGATCTTCGTGCCCTTCGCCGAGGGTCGCCCCGCCGGACCGCCCGAAGACGTACTCACCGGCTTTGTCAACGGCGACGGCGACGCCCATGGCCGCCCGATGGGCGTGGCGGTGGACGGCAAAGGCGCACTGTTGGTCGCAGACGACGTCGGCAATGTGGTGTGGAGGGTGACGCCCGCCACGGGCGGATGAGCGGCATGGCCGCGGGCGAGCCGAATCGACTGCGGGGTGCGCACGGGCGCTATTTCAACCCCATTTGTCGTAGCGCCAGCAGATGCAGCGCGCCGCCCGGATCGGCGAGATCGAAGATCACGTCGAAGTGATGGCAACCATTCAGTTGCAGGCTACGGGCTGGATACTTCCGCTCGCGCCAGGCGCGAAACAGGCTGAGCGACTGGCGTTTGAACTCGTCGGTTTCATGCTCGCCATAGGCAATCACCAGCGGACAACCCGTTGCCGGCAACGCGCGCAGCAGGCTGTTGCGCTCGACCGCGGCACGGTCGAGTTGGAGGCGGGCGTTGCGATAACTCAGCCTCACCGGCTCCAGGTCATACATGCCGCTCACCAGCAGCACGCCCTTGATGACATCCAGCGGAAGCCCCAGGCCCGCTTGCCAGTCGTCTCGCAACAGTAGCCCCGCCAGGTGTGCGCCGGAGGAATGCCCCGCCACGAACAGGCGGTCGGGATCGCCGCCATGGTCGGCAATGTGCGCGTGCATCCAGGCAATGGCGGCGCGGATTTGCGCGGCTATCTCATCAAGACTTGCTACGGGTATCGACGGAAAATCGAGCGCGACGTAGCAGGCTCCCGCCGCGACCAGCGCTGGTGCCGCGAACGCGCTGTCGTCCTTGGACAGCAACTGCCAGCCGCCGCCATGGAGGAACACCAGCACCGGGGCTTTTTCCATTGGCGCGGGAAAAATATCCAGGCGCGCGCTGGGTTCCGCGCCATACGCCACCCCCGCGATGTGGCGTAGCTGATTTCTGGCGGCGCGGCTCTCCTCGGCGTAACGCCGCACATAAACCGTGTAATCGGGCACGGTCGCCTGATTGTTGTACTGCGCATCGAGCGCCGCCTGATCGTAGTCTCGGTAAACCCGCATGGCTAGCCTCTTGTTCTACAATGAATGAACTGTGATCAATCTTAGCCGAAGGAGGAAAGCGCCGATGGTTCATGCGGGCATTCGCGTCCAGGAAGTCAACCCAGCCAAATTGGCGATGCTGTTCCATCGCCAGTTCGGCCTGTGCAAAGTCAAACGAGGCGAGACCATCGCGCTCGTCACCGACCTCGCCACCCGCCGCGAGTTCGTCGCCGCCGCGTTCGCCGCCGCCGACGAGCGTGGCGCCGATATCTATGAACTCTGCGTGAACTCGATCCCGTCCTGGACCAAGGTCGGTGTTCCCACCGTGGGCCAGTGCAAGGGCACGCTGGAAGCGGTCAAGGCCGCCGACATGATCGTGGTATTCCATGTGCCGTTGTTCACCCGCTGGCTGAAAGAGGTGATGAACGCCGGCGTGCGCGTGCTGATGATCATCGACGCGCCGGACGATCTGGAACAGCTCATGTCGCCGCCAGGGCTGAAAGAAGCGGTGCTGCACGCCCATGAACGCCTCGCCAAGACCCGCGAGGCGCGCGTGGTGAGCGCCGCGGGCACCGATCTGCGCTACCGCTGCGGCGAGTATCCCGTCATGAGCCAATACGGCATGGCCGACGAACCCGGCCATTTCGACCACTGGGGCGCGGGCCATGTCCATACTTTCCCGAACGAGGGCAGCGCCGAGGGCGTAGTGGTGTTCCAGCCCGGCGACATCGTCATCTTGCCCTATTGCCGCTATGTCCAAGACCCGGTGCGGGTGGAAATCCACGACGGTTTCATCACCCGTATCGACGGTGGTCTGGACGCCAAATTGATGAAGGACTGGCTGGAAGACAACAAAGCGAGCGCCGCCGACCGCGACCCGTTCGCCGTGTCGCACCTCGGCTGGGGCTGAATCCGCAAGCGCTTTGGTACGGCATCGCGCTGAACGGCGACGAACCCGAACGCAGCCGCGCCGCCGCCCGCACCTTCCCGGCAATTTCTTATTCTCCACCGGCCCCAACACCCAAGGCGGCGGCAAGCGCACCACGCGCGGCCACTACGACGTGCCGATGCGCGACTGCACGGTGATCCTCGACAACGAAGTGGTCATCGACCAAGGCAAGCTCGTCGACCCCAAGATGATCGTGGCGCGCGTCGCCCATGTCTGAGCGCCAGCCGTGAAGATCGACAACCAATTCGAGGTAGCCGCGCCGCAAGCCGAGGCGTGGGCCGCGCTCATCGATCCGGCGCGGGTCGCGCGCTGCATTCCCGGCTGCGTCGAGGTCGCGGTGTTGAGCCCCACGGCATATAAAGCCACGATGCTGGTCGAAGTGGGCGTCATCAAGACGCGCTTCAAGCTGGACATCGCGGTGACCCGCACGGCGCCACTGGCCGAACTCAACGCCACCATCAAGGGCGAGGAGGGCAGCAGCGCCAGCACCGTGCGGGCCGACGTCGCGCTGCGGCTCGCGGCGCTTGATGCCGATCGCACGAGCGTCGAGTTCAGCGCCGAGGTCATCGTGGCCGGGCGGCTCGGCAAGTTCGGCCTCGGGATGATGAAGAAAAAAGCCGATACGGTCGGCGCGCAATTCGCCGAATCGTTCCGCGCCTTGCTCGAAAGCGCCGAGGCCGCGACATGAGCGCCGTGCGATTCCACTGGCCCGCCAGCGTGGATGACGCGGTCGCGCTGCTCGCCGCCGATGAGGGCGCGCGTTGTCTGGCCGGCGGCGCGACGCTGGTGGCGATGCTGAACGCGCGTTTGCTGGAACCGAGCGCGCTGGTGAGCCTTGCGGCCATCGCCGAGTTGCGGTGCTGCGAGCGCCTGGGCGACGGTACAGTCAGGATCGGCGCGATGCGCCGCCACCGCGAGACCGCGTTCGAGACCGATCTCCGCGACGGCCAGCGTGTGCTGAGCGCCGCCGCCGCCCGCATCGCCAATCCACCGGTGCGCAACATGGGCACGCTAGGTGGTTCGATCAGTTTTGCCGATCCCGCCGCCGATTATCCGCCGGCGCTGGTCGCCGCCGATGCCATCGTCGAAATCGCGGGGCCACAGGGGCGGCGCGAGCTGGCGGCAGAGGCGTTTTTCCGCGACTGGTATATCACCGCCTTGCAGCCGGGTGAGCTGGTGACAGCGGTGCGCCTGCCGCCCGCGCCGCCGGGGTCGATCGGCATTTACGACAAGCTAGCGCGGGTCGCGGGCGATTTCGCCATTGCATCCGTCGCGCTGGTGCTGACTATGAACGGTGGAAGCTGTGAATCCATCCGCATCGCCATCGGCGGTTGCGGGCCGACGCCGGTGCGCCTGCCGGCGGTGGAGGCGGCGCTAGTTGGCACCCACCTCAGTGACGCGGCCATCGCCGAAGCCGGCGCCGCGCTCGCCGCCGCCTGCGATCCGGTGGACGATGTGCGCGCCAGCGCCGAGTATCGGCGCCGGGTGGTGCCGAGGATGCTGGCACGCGCGCTGACCGAAGCCTGTCACCAGGCGAGTAGGATGCGGTGAGGCAGGAACCGCATCGGCTTTGAACAATGGGCTTCCTATGTCACCGCATCTTGTTGGCTTGTCATAGCTTTTATCGACGATGTACACAGAAGAAGATATTGCTTCAGCCATCGCGGCTGGAATCCTCACCGAAGAAACGGCAACCGCCTTTCGGACTCACGTTGCCACGCTCAAGCGGGGGCCGGCGGTTGATGAGGAATACTTTCGGCTCATCACCGGCTTCAATGACATTTTTGTCGTCATTGCTTGTCTCCTGTTGTTGGTCTCTTTAGGCTGGATCGGCAATGCCTTGGCGTCATGGTTTGGCGCAATCTTGGTGGCCGCGGCCGCTTGGACGCTTTCCGAGTTTTTTACCCGGAGACGGCGCATGGCGCTACCGGCGATCGTGTTGCTATTGGCTTTCGTCATCGGGGTTCTGGGCGCTGGCGTCTTGCTCATCGGGCACACCAGCCAATCACTTCTTGCGTTTATTGTGCCCAGCGGCATGGCCGCGGTTGCCGCGTGGTTGCATTGGCTGCGCTTTCATGTTCCGATCACCGTCGCGGCTGGCGTGGCCGCTGCGGTTGCTTGCATCGTTGCCCTGCTCATTTGGGCGGTGCCCGAGGCAATCCATTGGACGCCCGCCCTTTCAATCACCGCCGGCGTCGCCGTCTTCGCGCTCGCGATGAGGTGGGACGCAACGGACACCGCACGTCAGACCCGCAGGTCAGATGTGGCGTTCTGGCTTCATCTGCTGGCGGCTCCACTCCTCGTTCATCCAATCTTTACATCGCTGGATATTTTCAGTGGGCGGACGAGCGTGGAGCAGGCGCTGGTGGTTATCGTGCTATACGTCGCCATAGCGATCCTTTCTCTTTGCGTTGATCGGCGGGCGCTGATGGTCTCGGCTTTGGGCTATGTCCTGTTTGCCTTTAGCGCCTTGCTGAAACAATACGGGGTCATTAACCTTAGCTTTGCCATCACCGCGCTCGCTATCGGCTCCGCGCTGCTGCTGCTTTCGGCTTTTTGGCACCCCAGTCGCACCTTCGTTCTTGGGCTGCTTCCGCTTGCCGTGCAGTCTCGGCTTGCGCCGCTGCGGTGACATTTTTCGGAGGCGGACCAACATGATCATCCACCCTTGTTGCCCCTCGGTCGTCAAGCGAAGCGGCTAGCGGTGGGCACGGAAACCGAATCGAAGATATCCAATGGCCACGCTCACTATCAACGGCGCAAGCCGCGAACTTGAGATCCATCCTGCCGCCACGCTCCTCACTGCGTTGCGCGATCAGTTGCGCTTGACGGGCGCCAAGCGTGGCTGCAACCAGGGCGTTTGCGGCGCCTGCACGGTGCTGGTGGACGGTTGGCCGGTGCGCGCTTGTCTGTCGCTCGCGTTGAACTGCGAAGGCTCTGCCATCACCACCATCGAAGGGCTGGGCAATCCCCAGCGACTCGCGCCGATCCAGCACGCGCTGGCCGCGAGCGGCGCGGTGCAATGCGGCTTCTGCACGTCCGGCATCGCCCTGGTCGCGCACGCGTTTTTGCAACGCAACCCGCATCCGACCGGCGATGACGTTCGCGCCGCCCTGGCGGGCAATCTCTGCCGCTGTTCGGGCTACCAGAAAATCATCGACGCCGTCCTCCTGGCGGCGCGGGAAGCAGCACCATGAGCGAGCTTGCCGTGACGAGCGCGATGGGCGCCAGCATCCCACGCCTCGATGTGCTGGAAAAAGTCAGCGGTCGCGCGCATTACATCTCCGATCTCAACCGCCCCGGTCAATTGCACGCGGCGATCCTCGCCAGCCCGTTGCCGCACGCCCGTATCGTTCGCTACGACACGAGCGCGGCGCTCGCCGTGCCGGGGGTGGCGTGCGTCCTCACCGGCGCGGATTTCGGCAACCATCGGATGGGCGCGTTCATCAAGGACGAGCCGCCGATCGCCAAGGGCAAGGTGCGCTACCTGGGCGAGCCGGTCGCGGTGGTGGCCGCCGAGGACGAGGACACCGCGCGCTATGCGGTGCGCTTAATCGACGTCGAATACGAGGAACTGCCCGCCGTGCTCTCGCCCGAGGATGGCCTGGCCGAGGATGCGCCGCTAGTGCATGAGGAACTCGCGAGCTATCTCAAGGTATTTGCCGCGATCTGCCACGGCAATGTCGCCTCCGAAACCGAACTCTCCGAGGGTGATCTGGCGCGCGGCTGGGCCGAGAGCGAGCGGATCTTCGAGAATACTTACGAGACCGCCGCGCAGGCGCATGTTGCCATCGAGCCTTGCGGGGCGCTGGCCGAGGTCGATGCGGGTGGGCGCGTCACGCTGTGGTCGGCCAACCAGTCGGTGTTTCGGGTGCAGGCCAATGTGTGCGAAAGCTTGGGGTTGCCGATGGCCAAGCTCCGCTGCCTGACGCCGCGCATCGGCGGCGGCTTCGGCAACAAGATGGAAGCGCACGTCCAGCCGCTGGTGGTCGCGCTCGCGCTCAAGACCGGCCGGCCGGTCAAGCTGATCCTGAGCCGTGAGGAAGATTTCGAGATGGTGCGCGCGCGCCACCCGTTCAAGATTCGCTGCAAGACCGGGGTCAAGCGCGACGGCACGCTAGTGGCCCGCGAGATCGACGTGCTGTTGGATTGCGGGGCTTACGGCGACGACAGCCCCGGCGTGCTCGGCTACAGCTTGCTCATGGCGCGCGGCCCGTACCGCATCCCGCACACCCGTTGCTTTGGCCGGCTGGTGTACACCAACAAGCTGCGCTTCGGCGCGTTCCGTGGCTTCGGCAACCCGCAGGTGAGCTTCGCCACCGAGACCCAGCTCGACGACATCGCTAAGGCGCTGGCCATCGACCCGCTAGCCCTGCGCCTCAACAACGCCTTGCGCGAGGGCGAGCCGTGGTTCGGCGGCGGCGCGGTCGCTTCCAATGGGCTGGCCGAGTGCATCGCGCGGGCGCGCGCCGCATCGAACTGGGATCGACGCGATCCGCTGCCTGCGCTGCCGGGAACGCGGCGCGCGCTGGGCGTCGCCTGCGCCGCCCATATCAGCGGCTTATTGGGCACCGGCGCCATCGTGCGCTTGTTGGAAGATGGCTCGGTGGTGCTCAACACCGGCGCGGTGGACATCGGCCAGGGTTCCGATACCGTGCTGACCCAGATGTGCGCCGAAGCCCTGCAGATTCCGGTCGAGCAGGTGAGCCTCGCCAGCCCCGACACCGACGGCTCGCCCTACAACTGGGGCACGACCGCGAGCCGCGTCACTTATACCACCGGGCGGGCGGTGGTAGCCGCCGCCGCCGAGGTCGAGAAGAAAATCAAGGAACACGCCGCCGAAATCCTCGAATGTGCGCCCGCCGACCTCGAACTGCGCCCCGGCGGCCAGGTCGGCATCGTCGGCGTGCCGGAGAAAACCGTGAGTTTCCATCTGGCGTCGCTGCGCGCCCACTGGCGTAGCGGCGGGCCGATCGTAGGCGCGAACACCTGGGTATTCAATCAGCCGACCGTCGATCCCAAACGCGCGCTGGCGCGCGGCCTGCCATTCCCGCAGATCGGGGTGTACAGCTTCGCCTGCACCATTGTGGATACCGAAGTGGACGAGGCTACCGGCAAGGCCACGGTGCGCGAAGCCTGGTCGGCGGTCGATGTCGGCAAGGCCATCAACCCGCGCATGGTGGAAGGCCAGATCGAGGGCGCGTTCGTGCAAGGTCTGGGTTTTGCGCTCACCGAGGAGATGATCTGGGACGGCCCGCGCCTCGCCAATCCCACGCTGATGGACTATAAAGTGCCGACCACCCTCGACGCGCCTTATCCGATCCATACCCTGATCGTCGAGCACGGTGAACCCGATGGCCCGTTCGGCGCCAAGGGGGTGGGCGAAATCGGCATCGTGCCGGTCGCCGCCGCCATCGGCAATGCCATCTTCGGCGCTACCGGCCTGCGCCTGCGGCGTTTGCCTTTCACCCCCGAGCGGGTTTTGAACGGATTATTGGAGATGCTGGATGAGGCCTGAAGATTACCCGCCCCAGGAACCGTTTTCCGAGCGCGCCCAAGGCTATCACGACGAAGCCATGCGCCGCGGCGCGGGGGTGCAAGGGCTGGAGTTCACCTATGGGTACAGTCCTTATCAAAGTCTCGCGGTGTACCAGGCCGCTCAGCCTAGTGGCGATACTTTGCTATGCTGGCACGGTGGCGGCTGGACCAATGGTTACAAGGAATGGCTGGCGTTCATGGCGCCCGCCCTGGCAGCCGCTGGGGTGACGTTCGTGAGCGCGGGTTATCGGCTCGCCCCCGTGCATGTCTTTCCCGCTGGTTATTCCGACTGCCTGGACGCTTTGGCCTGGGTCTACCACAATATCGCCGCACCTGGCGGCGATCCGGAGCGCGTGTTCGTCGGTGGCCATTCGGCGGGCGGCCATTACGCGAGCCTGATGGCCGTCAGCCGCGATTGGCAAACCCCGCGCGATCTGCCGGCGCACGTCATTCGCGGCTGCCTACCGATCTCCGGCGTGTACCGCTTCGGCGAGGGCTCTGGGCTCGCGGTGCGCCCGCGTTTTCTCGGTAGCGCCGACAATGACCGCCGCGCCAGCCCCTGCCATCGCATCCAGGGAGTGCCGCCGCCGTTCTTCATGGTCTACGGCGAGCAGGACTTTCCCCACCTCATCCCGCAAGCGCTGGAAATGGCCGAGGCGTTGCGCGCGGCGGGCGGCGACGTCGTCTGCCTCGAACTCAAGGGCTGCAACCACTTTTCGGCGAGCTATGTGAGCGGCGACGCGGACGGGCCATGGGTTGGGCGGGCGGTGGAGTGGATGCGCGAGCGTTGAACGCCGCGTGGAGAAAGAGGACTGCTAGGGCGTGGTAGTGCTTTGCGGCACGCGCACCTATATAAGCAGCTTGACTGGACTATGATTCGGCGCGGCGGACATTGCCCATGGCACAAAGGGTTTACTATGCTTGCGCTATCTTGCCGTCCAACGATGCTGACCGCGTATCTTGATGCCTATCAATCAGGAGATAAAATGCTAAAAAACATGACCCCACTTGCGACGGCGGCCCTCATCGCCCTCGCCACCCTCTCTGCCCACGCCGCCGACCCGGTGCGGATCGGCTATTCCATCGCCAATACCGGGCTGTTTTCCAAAGCCGCGCCGTCGCAGGTGAGCGCCTATGAGCTGTGGCGCGACCAGGTGAACGCCGCTGGTGGCTTGAATGTGGCCGGCGTCAAGCGGCCCATCGAGTTGATTGCCTATGACGATGAATCCAATCCTGCCAAGGCGGCCCAGATTTACGAAAAACTCATTACCGACGACAAGGTGGATTTATTGCTCGCGCCGTGGGGCACCCCTACCCATCTCGCGGTCGCCGGCGTAGTGGAGAAATACCAGTTCCCGCTGATCGGCAATACCGCCGCCTCGGTCGCCATCCGCGATCTGAAACCCGGCTATATCTGGTTCGTGACCGCGCAAATCCCCGACCGCATCGGCCCGCAACTAGCGGCGCTGGTGAAAACCAGCGGCGCGAAAACGGCCGCGGTCATCGCCAATGTGCTGCCATTTGCCCAGGAAAATCACCAATTCTTGCTACCCGCGCTGAAAGACGCCGGCATCGAAGTCAAGGTGGACGAACAGTATCCGCCCGACATCAAGGACATGACCCCAATCCTCGCCAAGATCAAAGCTGCCAACGTGGACGCGGTGATCGCGCTGTCCTACCCCGATGATTCGTTTCTGTACATGGGCCAGGCCCAGGAACTGGGGATCAAGGCGCCGTTTCAGTTCTTGCTGGTCGGCCCGTCCATCGAAGCGTTCGCCAAAGCGTTCGGCAAGAACGCCGACGGCATCGTAACCATGGGCCACTGGAGCCCGTATCAAGCCGCCTGGCCCAAGGCCAAGCCGTTCTTCGACGCCTATCGGACCAAATACCAGGCGGCTCCGGACTATCTCGACACCGGGCTTGCCTATATGTCGCTGGAAGTGCTCGAACAGGCGGTGGCGAAAGCCGGGCTGGACAAGGAGAAACTGCGCGCGGCCATCGCCGGCGGGACGTTCGAGACCATCAATGGCGAAGTGCGCTTCGACGGCGTGCAAAATGCCGTAACGCCGACCGGGTTTCTGCAACTCCAGAATGGCGAGATGCATCTGATCTGGCCTAAGAGCATCGCCACCAGCAGCTTCAAGCCGCGCCCCTAAGGTCGTGCTGCTCGACGTTTTATTATCGGGGCAGCTGCTGTTCGCGGCGTTGGTGCTGGGATTTCTGTACGCGCTGATCGCGCTCGGCCTGAACTTGGTTTATGGCACCCTGCGCCTCTTGAACATCGCCCACGGCGATGTATTGATGTTGGGCGCGTATGCCGCGTACTGGGGTTTCACCCTGGCCGGCATCGCGCCGCTCGCGTCCGCGGTCATTGCTCTTGGGTTGGGCGCGGTGCTGGGAGCGGCCGCTTACCAGGGCTTGTTTCGGCGGCAATTGGCGCAGCCGGCGCTGGCCGAGCGCCTGGAAGCCAATTCGCT
Organism: Gammaproteobacteria bacterium; assembly: GCA_046347515.1. Lineage (GTDB taxonomy): Bacteria > Pseudomonadota > Gammaproteobacteria > Competibacterales > Competibacteraceae > JAXMFZ01. Next base: position 184,206 of record JAXMFZ010000003.1, read on the forward strand.
GCTCCTGTTCTTCGGCGTGTCGATCATCGTCCAGAATCTCACTGCGCTGGCCTTTACCGCCTCGCCCCGCGCTTACCCGCGCTTTACCGCAGTCTATCACCTGGGCGAGGTGGCGATGAGCGCCGAGCGGTTGCTCACGCTCGTGGTCGCCGCCGCGTTTTGCTTCGCCGCCGTGCTGTTCCAGCGCTTTCATCGCGATGGTATGGCGCTCAAGGCGCTGATCCAGAACCGCGCCGCCGCGGCGGTGGTTGGCATCCCTATCGAGCGCGTGCAGCGCCTCGGCTTCTGCGCCGGCTTCGGCCTTGCCGGCCTCGCTGGAGCGCTGGTCAGCATGACCGAACCGGTCTCGCCGTTCATGGGGTTTCCGTTCACCATCGCGGCGTTCGTGGTGATCATCTTGGGCGGATTGGGCAATCTCGGTGGCGGCATCCTCGCCGGCTTGCTGCTCGGTTTCGTGCAAATCTACGGGGTCGCGCTGACCTCGCCGAACGCCGGCGCCATCCTGCTGTATGGCGTGTTCGTCGCCATCCTGTTGCTGCGCCCGCAAGGTCTTTTCGGCGGACGCAGGTTCACATGACGCTCGCGGTTGGCGCGCGTGGCGTGTTCGTTCTGGCCGTTGCCCTAGCGGCAGGGCTGCCGAGCGTATTGGGGGCTTATCAACTCAATGTCGCGGTGACGCTTCTGATGTGGATCGCGCTCGCCCAGAGTTGGACGATTCTATCCGGTCTGGCCGGCTATGTTTCGCTCGGCCACGTGGTATTTTACGGCCTCGGCGCGTACACCACCGTCGTTACCTGGAAACTCCTGCCGCTAGTCATCGCCGTGCCGCTCGCCGGCTTAGTAGCCGCGCTCTTCGCGCTCGCGGTCGGCGCGCCGGTGCTCAGGGTGCGCGGTCCGTACTTCGCCATCCTCACGTTCGGGTTGGCGGAACTGGTCAAATTCAGCGTGATCAACCTCGAAGCGGCGCTCGGCAAATCCAGCCGCTTGCTGTTCGGCGCGCCCAGCACGACGGTGATGTTTTACGCACTGCTCGGCTTGGCCGCGGCGGCGACCGCCTTGACCCATGGCGTGCGCCACGGGCGGCTGGGGCGCGCCCTCATCGCGATCCGCGAAGACGAAACCACGGCGGAAACCATCGGTATCGCGGTGGCGCGCTACAAGATCATTGCGTTCGCGCTGTCGGCGCTAATCCCCGGCATGGTCGGTGCGCTCATGGTGTTGCGCTCCAGCTATTTCGAGGCGATGCAAGTGTTCAGCCCGACGATTTCATTCACCATTGTCACCATGGCCATCATCGGCGGCGCCGACGATGCGCGCGGTCCCATCGTCGGCGCGGTGTTTCTCACCTTGCTCGCCGAAGTCCTATGGGCGCGGGCGCCGCAGCTTTACATGATCCTCCTCGGCCTGCTGCTGGTCGGCTTCGTGTTGTTTGCGCCGCGCGGCATCGTCGGCACGCTCGCGGCGCGACCGGGACCAGCGGCATGAATCTCTTGGAAATCGATCATGTCAGCAAAGCCTTTGGCGGATTGCAGGCGCTGCGCGAGGTGGCGTTCACGGTGGAGGCGGGCGCGATCGTGGGCGTCATGGGCGCCAACGGCGCCGGTAAGACTACCCTATTCAGCTTGATCGCCGGCCATGTTCGTCCGGATAGCGGCGCGATCCGTTTCGCCGGCCGTCGCAGCGATGGACTGCGGTCCGATGTGGTGTGCCGGCTCGGCATCGCCCGTACTTTCCAGATCGTCAGGCCGTTGCGCGGCTTGAGCGTGCTCGACAACGTCGCAACCGCCGCCCTGTTCGGAGCCGCCGAGCGCCTTGGCCCCCGTGCCGCCGAGGATAAAGCGCACCTGCTGCTGGAAGAACTGGGGTTGGGTGGACAGGCGCAAAGCCTGGCCGGCGCGCTGACGCTATCGCAACAAAAGCGCCTGGAAGTCGCGCGCGCACTCGCCAGCACGCCGCGCCTGTTGCTCCTCGATGAAGTGATGGCGGGGCTCACGCCCACCGAAGTGGCCGAGATGCTGGCCACGCTGCGCCGCATCCACGGCCAATACGGTTTGACCCTACTGGTGATCGAGCACGTCTTGCGCGCGCTGATGGATTTGTCGGACCGCATCGTGGTGCTGCATCACGGCGAGTTGATCGCGACCGGCGCGCCTGCGGCCATCGCCCAGCACTCGGCGGTGCACGCCGCGTATTTCGGAACGGCGGTGTGAGCGGCGGCGCGCTGGAAGCGGTCGGACTGGCTGGCGGCTATGGCGCGCTGCGCGTCGTCCATGGCGTCGATCTACGTGTTGATGCCGCGAGTGTGACCGCGCTGGTTGGCAGCAACGGTGCGGGCAAAACCACCACGCTGCGCGTGCTGGCCGGCGTACTTCCCGCGAGCGCGGGCATTATCGGGTTTGAGGGCGTCGACATCAGCCATTGGCCCGCTCATGCGCGGGTCGAACGTGGCTTGGTCATGGTGCCCGAAGGCCGGCTGATTTTCCCCGCCATGACGGTGGAAGAAAATCTGCGCGTTGGCGCCTATGCGCCGCGCGTGCGAACCCGTATCAAAACCAATCTGGAACGTATTTATGCACTGTTTCCGAGGTTGCGCGAACGGCGCGCGCAGGCGGGCGGCACGCTCTCGGGCGGTGAGCAGCAAATGCTGGCCATTGGCCGTGGATTGATGGTGGAACCGCGCCTCTTGTTGCTGGACGAACCCACGCTCGGCCTTGCCCCGGCGCTGGTCGAGGACATCTTCATCATCATCGAACGCTTGCGTCGGGCCGGCATCGCCATCCTGCTGGCCGAACAGAACATCCATAAGACTCTAGCGCTCGCGGATCGTGCCTATGTGCTGGAAAATGGCCGTATCACACTGCACGGCCCAGGGCCGGAACTACTGGCTAACCCCGAGGTGCGGCGCGCCTATCTGGGACTCTAGGAATTGCCGTCCTGGCGCAGCCTGGGTTAGCGCTCGGCACGCAGGATTTGGTTGCGGATCAGGTCGATGTGAAGACGTAAAGTATAAAGAGCATCGGCGTAGGCCAGCGGCACAACCACGCGGCGCGCTTCGCCTTCGATTCGTTCCAGCTCCGCGAGGTATTCGCTCAAGCGCTCGCGCGCGCGGTTTTTCGCGAAGGCTTCGTCCACGGCTTGCACCTCGCTGTACCAGCGATAAACGCGCGAGCGTATGCGCCACTGATAGGTCGGTGGGACCAGTTTGAACAAGGGCAGTAGCAGCGCCAGCAGGGGTAGGATCATGACCTTGGTGCGGTCAACAAAAGTAGCGGCCCAAAACGGCAGGAAGCGCTGCAAGATCGAAGGACCGTCGTGGTAGAAGCGCTGGGCTTCGTCGTGTAGCGCAAAGCCGACGAAGCGCGGCGATGGGAATTGCAGCGGATCTTCGAACATGCCGCCCGCGCCGTGGACTTCGGTTGCCGTTTGCAGCAGCAAGTCGATCAACGCCGGGTGCAGGTCTTCATGCGTCACCAATGTTGCCGCCGGCGCGAGCAAGGTAATGTCATGGGGCGGTTGATTATGGGCCAGGTCGACAACCCCCATCGGCAGCGTAACCGCCGACAGATACCGATGGAGCCGCATATAAGCCGGCGCCTGTTGATAGCTCAACAGGGTGATGTCCGTGCTGTGGAGCAGGGTTTGCACCCGTTCGGCCTGGAACGCGGCCACGGTGAATACGGCGTCTAACTCACCCGCAAGCAGCGCCTGAGTCGCCGCTGCGCCATTCAGCGGTAGCAATTGCGTGGGCTGTCCGGCGACGCCGTGATCGGCGAGCAGTTGCAATGCGATCGCGCGCGCGCCGCTGCCTTCCTCGCCTATGGCAATCCGTTTGCCGCGCAAATCGTTGATGTTACTGGTATCGATGCCGTTCCTGCAGAATATCCACAACGGCTCGAAGTACAGACTGGCGAGCGCGAGTAGTGGCGGCGCAGCGGTCGGCGGCGCGGTGATGCCGCTCTGGGCGAAAGCCACCTCGACGCCGCTCGCGGGATCGGCGAGCAGGCGCAGATTCTCGACCGAGCCAGAGGTGCTGCGGATTTCCAGGGCGATGCCTTGACGCGCGAGGATGGCTTGGTAGCGCTCCGCGAAGCGGTAATAAGCGCCGTCCTGGCGGCCGGTGGCGATGACGATATGGTCGGGTGGCGCGGGTTCGATGTATTGATAGGCGACCACGAAACCCACCAGGGCGATCACAGTGCCGGTACCATAGAATTTCATGGCGTCGGGTAGGGCGCGGAACATCGATGAATGCAACTGGATCAAATCGCCGCGCTGCGTCGAAGTTCCGCGATCTGGCTATCACCATAGCCCAGGGAACGAAGAATCGCTTCGGTGTGTTCGCCGACCGCGGGAATCGCATCCATGCGGGCCTCGGTACCTGCCAATATCGCCGGTGGCAACAATGCTTGCAGTTTGCCCGCGGGCGAATCCACCGCGCGCCAACGGTCACGCGCCGCGAGCTGCGGATGGTTCCAGAATTCCTGCACGGTGTTCATGCGCGCGTTGGCAATCTGGGCGGCATCCAGCCGGGCGATCAACTGATCGCTGGCAAGGCCTTGGAACACACGGTCGATGATGGCCTGCAACTCGGCGCGGTGGGCAAGGCGCTGCAAGTTGGTGGCGAAACGCGGGTCAGTCGTGAGCGCGGGCTGTTCCAGCACGATGCGGCAGAACTGTTCCCATTCGCGTTCGTTCTGGATCGCCAGGTTGATTGGTTTGCCGTCGCCGGCGCTGAACGGTCCGTACGGCATGATGGCGGCGTGGGCCGCGCCGGTGCGCGGCGGCGGCGAGCCGCCGTAAGCGGCGTAATAGGCGGGATAGCCCATCCATTCGCCGAGCGCGTCGAACAGCGCCACGTCCACGACCGTGCCCTGGCCCGTGCGTTCGCGCTGATAAAGCGCGGTCAGGATGCCGCTGAAGGCGTACATGCCGCCGGCGATGTCGGCCGTGGAAATGCCGGTTTTGGCGGGGGCTTCGGGCGTGCCGGTGATGGAAACGAGTCCGGTTTCACATTGGATCAGCAGATCGTAGGCTTTCTTGTCGCGGTAGGGGCCGCTGGCGCCGTAGCCGGAAATATTGCACACGATCAGGCGCGCGTAGCGCGCCCTCAGCGCCTCCGACCCAAGCCCCAGGCGTTCGGCGGCACCGGGCGCGAGGTTCTGGATGAACACGTCGGCGGAGTCGAGCAGGGCGCTTAGGATTTTGGGTGCTTCTGGATGTTTGACGTCCAGGCTCAGGCTTTCCTTGGAACGGTTCAGCCACACGAAATGGCTGCACAGACCGTTGACGGTTTTGTCATAACGGCGCGCGAAATCGCCCTCGCCGGGACGCTCGATCTTGATCACCCGCGCGCCGAGGTCGGCGAGCTGGCGGCTCGCGAACGGCGCGGCCACGGCTTGTTCCAGGGCGACAACGGTGATTCCCTCGAGCGGCAGCATTCAATAAGACCTCGGCATGCCCAACACATGCTCGCCGATATAGGACAGAATCAGGTTGGTGGAAATCGGCGCGATTTGATATAGCCGCGTTTCGCGGAATTTGCGTTCGATGTCGTATTCCTTGGCGAAGCCGAATCCACCGTGGGTCTGGAGCGCGGCGTTGGCGGCTTCCCACGAGGCATCGGCGGCCAGGAGCTTGGCCATGTTGGCCTCCGCGCCGCAGGGCTGGCCTTGGTCGAACAGAGCGGCCGCGTGAAACCGCATCAAATCCGCCGCGCGCAGGTGGGCGTAAGCGGTGGCGATCGGGAACTGGATGCCTTGGTTCTGGCCGATGGGGCGGCCGAACACTTCGCGCTCCTTGGCGTAGCGTGTGGCGCGCTCGATGAACCAATCGCCGTCGCCGATGCACTCGGCGGCGATGAGGATGCGCTCGGCGTTCATGCCGTCCAAGATGTAGCGGAACCCTTTGCCTTCTTCGCCGACGAGGTTTTCCGCCGGCACTTCAAGGTTGTCGAAAAACACCTGGCAGGAGTGGTGGTTCATCAGCGTTTCGATGGGCGTGATCGTGATCGCGCCAGGTTTGGCGGCGCGCAGATCGACCAGGAATACCGATAGCCCGTCGGATTTCTTTTTCACTTCTTCGAGCGGCGTGGTGCGCGCGAGGAGCAGCATCATGTCCGAATACTGGACCCGTGATGTCCACACTTTCTGGCCGTTGACGACATAGCGGTCGCCCTGGCGCAGCGCGCGGGTCTTCAGCTTAGTGGTATCGGAGCCGGTGGTCGGTTCGGTCACGCCGAACGCCTGCAGGCGCAGTTCGCCGCTCGCGATCTTGGGCAAATAACGGCGCTTTTGCTCGGTGGAGCCGTGCTTCAGCACCGTGCCCATGGTGTACATCTGGGCGTGGCAGGCGCCGGCGTTGCCACCGGAACGGTTGATCTCTTCCAGAATGATCGAGGCCTCGCCGATGCCAAGCCCCGAGCCGCCGTAATCCTCGGGAACCAGCGCGGCCAGCCAGCCCGCTTCGGTGAGCGCTTTGACGAAGGCTTCCGGATAACGGTGTTCACGGTCGCAGTCGCGCCAGTATTCATCCGGGAAATCACCGCACAACGCGCCGACCGCGGCGCGCAGTTCGGCGTGGGAGCGCGGATCGGCCATGGGGGCGCTCCTCAGATACACCGCCCGCCATCGACTTCCAGCGCCACTCCGGTCAGGAACTCGGCGTCGTCGGAGGCCAGGAACAGGCAGGCTTTGGCGATGTCGAGCGGTGTGCTGAGCCGCCCCAGCGGGATGGTGGCGACGAACTTGGCGCGGATTTCCGGGGTGTCCTGGCCCATGAATTCTTTCAGCAGGGGCGTTTCGCCGGCCACCGGGCAGATCGCGTTGACGCGGATTTTGTCGGGTGCGAGTTCCACCGCCATGGATTTGCTGGCGAGGATGGCCGCGCCCTTGCTCGCGTTATACCAAGTGAGGCCGGGACGCGGGCGGATGCCGGCGGTGGAGGCGATATTGATGATGACGCCGCCGCCGCGCTTCTTGAATATCGGGACACAACTGTGGGCGCTATGAAAAATCGATTTGACGTTGACCGCGAAGATTTTGTCGAACCACGCCTCATCCACGCTCAGCATGGACTGGTTGCGGTGCGTGGTGCCGGCGTTGTTGACCATGACCGCGAGATCGCCGAACGCCGCGAGCGTCTGATCGACCATGGCCTGGAATTGCTTGCCGTCGGTGACGTCGATGGTGAATGGCATGGCGTTCCGGCCAATTGCGGCGGCCACTTTTTCAGCGCCCGCGCCGTTGATGTCGGCAACCACGACTTTCGCGCCTTCTTGGGCGAACAGTTGAGCGATGCCTTCGCCGAAGCCCTGCGCGGCGCCGGTAACGATAGCGACTTTGTTGGCCAGCCGCATAGCAATCTCCTCCAATCGGGGTATGGAATGACGTGCAGCTCGCTATGGTAGCCGGTATTGGGCGGTTTGTGCAGATTGGCGTCGAGATGGGGACGGGGTTGCCAGCGGTGGCGGTGGCGGTCCGAGAGAAATGGGCTTAACCCTCCCGGATGGGAGGGCGAGAATTGCACCAGTGAGCCGCTTTATCTCTTGGATTTCAAAAAGAATGGGGTGAATAACCGGAGGTCATCGCGGTGCGGCTTGTGGGCCTGGCTTCGAAGTGGGCGGCTTGCGCGGTTCCATGGTGAAAGTTTGATCGCCGATCGTCAGTTTTTCGGCATGGATGACCGTGCCAAACGGTGTATGCAAACCATGGCCTTCCGCCTTGACCGCTATGTCGTTACCGTTGACAACCGCCGCAATCTGCCGGCCTTCCTTGGGGCCGAATGGGATTTGTTCGCCGCCGCTCAAGATAAGACCATCCATATCGCCGCGTGGATTGACCAAGTGGACCGCGACGGCGCCCGTAGCGCTCATCGCCTCCAGCGGTTCGGATGGTGCATAACTGCCACGCGGCTGGGATTCCTGCTCTTTGAACATCGCCATATCGGTTGCCGCGGCGGGAGGCGGTGGTGTTTCCGATGGTGAGCCTGGAGATGGTGATGTACCTTCGACGTGGAGATCGGGCGGCGGTGCGACGGCTGTGGTGGCCGGGCGTGGCGCAGCGCTCCTGACGACCTGATCGCGGATGCGAATTTCATCGGCTTCGAGCGCCACGCCAAATGCCGATGATTTGCCGGTATGCCCTCTGACGCTGACCTTATCGCCCGGCTTGGCCAAGGATTTGATGCGATCACCCATGATCGGAGAGAAGCGCACTTGATCACCATCGGTCAATACCAGGCCGCGAACCGCGCCCCGGTCGTCGAGTACGAAAACGCTGATCTCGCCGTCGGTGGTAACCCGTAGCCCCCGCGGTTTCGGTTTATCCGCGGCAAACCCCGTTGCCGTCAAGGCCAACAGGAGCGCGCCCGTGATGTTCAGTAAAAGGATTCGAGAGAATCTGTTCGTCATCGGTTGTCTCGCAAACGGTAAACGCCGTGACGTTCGACCACGGCGTTGAAGTAGGGCGCAACGGTGGCTTCAGTCCCTTGCTTCACTGCTTCCGCTGCACCGACTCTTTACTCGATACTACAAGCCGCTAGCCCAGTCATCGAGTTCCTTTTCGGCACGATCCTTGGCGTAGCCATAACGTTCCTGGATGCGGCCCACCATTTGGTCGCGACGGCCTTCGATCTGATCCCAGTCGTCGTTGGTCAACTGCCCCCATTTTTCCTTGGCTTTACCCTTGAATTGCGTCCAATTACCTTCGACTCTATCCCAGTTCATGGGAACCTCCGCTTAATGCATGGGTTTGATTGCGCAGTTGTTACGCTGCAAGCTCGGCAGTGCAAATTCAATACCAGGAAATTAAAATAACAAAAAAACAAATTGATATGAAATGTCGCGCGAAGGAACTCGTCATCTTCGCCATCGATTACAAGGCTTTTTTGGTAAAGATGTAATTCTTGCAAGGCGAGGGGTTACGGAGGGCGGGCAGGTGCATCGAGCACACCAGGCCACAAAACCCCCTTCCGCGCGGGAAGGGGGAATACAGCAGGGGCTGCTGGGGTTTACAATGAAAAAGAAGTTGCGATCATGCGGCCTGTGGCAAAGCCTTACGCTTGCGGTGGCGGAAGGCACGACAACGTTGCCAAAAAACCAGCAACATCGATAGTCGGGAGAATGGTTTCGGAATGCCGTCCATGGTGGCTTGCTGAATGGCAGCCAACGGCACGCCACGAGCCGCCGCGATGGCGCGTTCCAAATCGGATTTTGGATCACTCATGAGAGCCTCGTAGGAGGTATCAACTGTCGCCAGTATCGCCAACAATGATGAAGATGATGTGACAGGCGAGATGATTTTCCAGGGCGAGAACGAGGATATCGCCCTAGGTCGCGCAGGCGATTCAGTTTCAATGCGGAAGAGGTTAAACTACAACAGACTGATTCACCTTAACAATCGCTTGGAGGATTGAGAGATAAATTTTTTTTGCAAGAAAGTGCATCCAGATGCCGTGTAATAACGCATATACGAATGTAACACTCACAGCACACAATAACCGTAGCGGGAGATCTATCCATGACACAGCAATCCATCTCGAAACGTTCCTTGTTCGGCGCCTTTGCCATCGCCTTGGCGGTTTCCATCGCCGGTTGTTCCGGCATGATGGGAAAAAAGGAAGAAATGAAGGAGGGCATGGAAAAGAAAGAAGAAATGGAAAAGAAGATGGAGGCGAGTTTGTATGATCGCCTGGGCGGCAAGACGGCCATCGCCGCTGTCGTCGATGAATTCGTCGGCAACGTAGCGGGCGATAAGCGCATCAACAAATTCTTCGCCAAGACCGATATCGGCCATCTGAAAGCCATGCTGGTCGATCAGATCTGCGCCGGCACCGGCGGCCCCTGCACTTATAATGGCAAAGACATGAAGACCACGCACGCCGGCATGGGCATCACGGAAGCCCATTTCAACGCCCTGGTCGAGGATTTGGTCAAAGCTCTCAATAAGCTCAATGTGCCGGAAAAAGAGCAGAATGAACTGCTCGGTATCCTCGGGCCCATGAAAAGCGACATCGTCACTCGTTAAGCGCGATTCTGCTGATGGATCCGCCGATTGCGTTTGCCAATCGGCGGTTTCCACGCCAGCGGCTCCGGCCATAGCGGAGCCGCCCATCATTTCCTGATTCTTACCGATTTGCTTCTGACGCTTGCGGCTGCAGGGGCCGATGATTGATACTTAGTATCGTCATCCTCTTGTTCCCAGCGATCCGCATGCCTATCCCATCCTCGCGCCAGGCCTTGACTTTTTCCTGCCTGGGCCATGCTTTCATGCATTTCTTCGCGGCGTTTTATTTCATCATCGTTTTGCAGATCGAAAAGGAATGGCCGTTGCCTTACCACGAACTGATCGGGCTATGGACGCTGGGGTCGCTGCTGGTGGGTCTGGGGGCTGTTCCGGCGGGTTGGCTGAGCGATCGCTGGGGCGCGCCGGCGCTCTTGGTTGCGATGTTCATCGGCATGGGTGCATCCGCGTTCGTGTGTGGCCTTGCCGAGACGCCGGCCGCGTTGTGGGTGGGTTTGTGCGGCATTGGCTTGTTTTGTTCGATTTACCATCCAGTCGGCATCCCCTGGGTGGTGCGTAATGCCAAGGCCCAGGGCAAGGCGCTCGGCATCAACGGGATTTTCGGCAATGGCGGGGTTGCCGGGGCCAGTCTGCTGACCGGTGCGCTGATCGACGGCTTTACGGCTGGCGCGGCGTTTCTGGTTCCCGGTGCGGTGGCGGTGGCGGTGGGCTTGGCGATGTGGTGGCAGGCTGCACGCGGCGGCCTCGGCGACGTACGGGAGACTCCGGCCACGCAGGCTGCGACCACGGCGGGGGATCGGCGCCGGGCTTATCTGATTTTCATCGCCACCACGGTAGCGCTGAGTCTTGCTTATCAAGTCATCCAAACCACGTTGCCCAAGCTGTTCAGCCAGCGCCTGGAAACCTGGGTAGAGGGCGGTGCATTCGGCGTCGGCGCCTTGGTCGCCGCCGTGTATGCGGTCGCCAGCGTAGTGCAGATGGTGGGTGGCCATCTGGCCGACCGCTACCCGGCCAAACCCATTTATTTCGCGGGCTTATTGCTGCAAGTTCCGGCGTTGGCCTGGACCGCGCAAGCCGTGGGCATGCCCTTGGTCATCGCCGCCACCCTGGCGGTGGTGTTTAACTCTGCGGTCGCGCCCGCCGAGAATATGCTGCTCGCGCGCTACACGCCGAATCACCGCAGCGGGTTGGTATTCGGCCTAAAGTTCGTGCTGACCTTCGGTTGTGCGCCGGCTGCCGTGGTGTTGGTCGCGCGCCTCTATGCCTGGAGCGGTGAATTCATCGGGTTGTATTTTATACTCGCCGCTTGCATGGTGTTGGCTTGTGCGGCGGCGGCATTGCTGCCCAATGGACGATCGTCGGACGTCATCAAGGTCGGCGCGGTATTCGATGCCCACGGCGCCGCCGCCGCGGGCAAAGCCAGCAGTCCATGAGAAAGTACGCGATTGATAAAACGGTTTTTCTAAGGTGAACAGGAGAAATTCGCATGTTGCAAATGAACTCGCGATGCCTGCCCGTGGTCGCTGGATTTTGCTTGATCTGCGTGTTGCTCGCGCAACCTGTGCAAGCCGCCCAGGAGGCTAAACCACAGGGCGCGTTGACCACGGCGGATTTGCCGGGGTTGCTGGAAAACATGGGGTATGAGCCCAAGGATTTGGGCAACGGCGCGTACCAGGTCACCATCGAATCCGGGGGGTGGACCAATGCGGTCCGCATCTCGGTCAGCCCCAATGGCAAGAATATTTGGGTGTACAGCTACTTGGGCGAATTGCCCGCTACCGGAGTGGCGGTCGAGCGCTTGCTGAAACTATTGGTGTTGAATAACGACATCGGCCCCATGCATTTTTCCATCGCCAAAGACGGCGATGTGCCCAAGTGGTTATATCTCAACGTCGTGGTCGAGAATCGTGCGGTGAAGCCCGCCAACATCCGCGAAGCCATCGACAATTTGGTATCGAATACCCGCCGCACCGGCGATGATTGGGATGTCAGCAAATGGTCAGCGCCCGAATCCGCAACCGCGCCGACCACCAGCGCCCTGCCTCCCGCGTCGAGCAACGACGGGCCAACCGCCGGCGGCGCGCCCGCGCCTACCAGCGAATCCGGACAAAGTACCACCGCGCCGAAGCAGTAGCTGCTGCGCGTGGCTGCGCGCCGGCTGGACGTGGGACCGCTTTGTGCCGTTCCACGACCAAGACGCGGGCGGCGCAATTCATGCGAATAACACTGAAAATGCACCAACCTTACCGGCCAGCGCCGCTATCGTGCCGCCAACGCGCGCCGCACTTTGGCCGACGATTCGGCGATGATCTGGCGGGTTTCGCCTGCGTCCCAGCGTTTCTCCGCCAGCCAGTAGTCGGGTGAGCGCTTGCCGGATTTGACCGATTCGGCGGCAATCACCATCAACATGGCGACCACCTTGTCTTGTTGCAGGATCGCATAATCCACGCCGGCCCAGTCGATGATGTCATCGAGGATCTGGCCCTGGACGTCGCGTTCATAGGGCGAGCGCCAGCCCTGCTGTTCGGGGCGAAACGTGGTGACGATGTCGGTTTCCTTGGACACTACGCGGAAGGGTTCCATGCCGGCGTGCCGATAGGCCACCGCCAGGAGCAGATGTCCACGCGCGCGCGTGTGCGTGTAGTCGCCCAACAGCACATAGTGGCTGGCCTTTGCTTGCGGCATCCCCTGGGACATCAGCAGGCGTTGGAAGGCATGGGTCGCGTCCAGCATGGCTTGCGGGCGATGTTGCCCGAAGCCGAAGCTCTGCCCCGTCACTTGGCCGCTTTGCTGATCCACCCGCGGATCGCGGATCGCCACACTGAAAGTCGCCCGATAGGCATCGTCCAACGATACGGCCTGGGCTTCGATCAGGCCACGGTTCAACTCGTCTAGGCCGGTCGCTAGGGTATAGGGCAGGAATGCGATTCCTTGCGCCAGCCCGGCCACGATCATGAAGGGCGAAAGGATCAGGCCGACCAGACCCATGCCCAATGTCTCCATGCCGCGCGCCTGCGGTGTCGCGCACCCGGCCAGCAGTAGAATCAAGGCCGCTGATGAGACGTAAGCGTTTGATGTTGAAAGCCATGATGGTTTCCTTGGTGTAGGTTACTTATGCTCCGTTGCGTGGTGAGCCGAGGTAACGGGCCACGCTGAGGGTGAGGGAGGCGGATACGAAGAAAAGGCCCAGGGTCATGTAGACTTTCCAAGCAAACTCGGAATCCTGGACGACCCCCAGATCATCGCGAGGCCAAGCAACAGGCCCGCGATGATGCAGATGATGCAGACGGTAAAACAGATCGAACGCACGTTGTTCAGGTTCATTACCATGGGGATTCTTCCCTTTTGGAACAGTGATGTTGTCCGTCATTGTGACGTGAGAATTGGTATATGCAACTAAATCCGATAATGTTGCGGAATATTGATCATGAAGTATCAATTTTTGATACTTTGGAGTGACTATGGCGCAGACCGCCGTATTGTTGCAGGTGCTGAAGCGGACCTTGAAGGCGCGTGGCTTGTCTTACCGCGACGTCGCACGCCATTTGGGTTTGAGCGAAGCTGAGCGTGAAGCGCTTGTTCTCGACCCAGGGGTTTTCACTGAAGCGCCTGGACAAACTCTGCGAATTGGTGGGTATGGAACTATCGGAGCTGGTCGCCCTGATCCAGACTCAGGAGCGCGCCCTGACCGAGTTGACACTGGAACAAGAAACCGCGCTGGTGGCCGATACGCGATTGCTGCTGGTCGCGTTCCTGGTCATCCAGGGTTGGAAGCTCGCGGATATCGTCGCGGCCTATGCACTCAGTGAAGCAGAATTGGTCCGCTTGCTGGCGCGCCTCGACCGCCTCAAGATCATCGAGTTACAGCCGGGCAACCGGGTCAAACTCCTCACCACGCCAGTTCGCGTGGCGTAAAGATGATCCAGCGTTTTTTCGATGCAACCATCCGCACCGAGTTTTTTGCCAGCCATTTCGATGGGCCGGGCGAGGCGCTGACGTTCGTGAGCGGATGCTGTCGGTGGCGTCCTATGCCGCGATGCTCCGCGCCATGGAGCGCTTGGCGCGCGAATTCGACGAGATAACCGTGATTATCGCCAAACTCGCGCTCGGCGAGCGCCAGGGGTGAAGTCTCGCCTGCGTTGCGAGCCTGGGAACCCTCGGCATTCGCCGCGTTGCGGCGCACGCCCCGCGCGCCGCCGATGCTGCCATGATGCAGCGGGTGGCTCAATTCGGCGCGCGGTAGCGTTGGACCAAATCCGCCGCGAAGGTAAAACCCATACCGGGACGGTTCGGGATCAGCAATTCCCCCTCCACCATCTCCATCGGTTCATTGAACAGCTTACCGAACCACGGCATGTGCTCGGTGATCGGGCAGTTGGCGATGGCGCCGCACAATTGCAGGCTTTGCTCGGTAAAGATGTGCGGCGAGATGGGCACGTCCAGCGCTTCCGCCATATGCGCCACTTTCATGAACTCGCTCACCCCGCCGACGCGCTGCAAATCCGGCATGAGAATGTCGGCGGCTTTGCGCTCCAGCATATCCTGGAAGCCGTAGCGGGTGTATTCGGTCTCGCCGCTGGCGATGGGTGTATCCAGTTCCGCCGCGACGCGCGCCGACCCGGCAAGATCATAAGCCTGCACCGGCTCCTCGAACCAATCCAGCCGGTACGGTTCGAGCGCACGCCCGAGGCGGATCGCCTGGTTAACGCTCAAGCCCTGGTTGGCGTCGGCCATCAGTTTGATATTTGGCCCGATGGCCTCACGCACGGCGGCGGCGCGTTCCACGTCCTCGCCGAAATCCGGTTTACCTAAGCGCATTTTGACCGCTTTGAAGCCCTGGGCGACGAAGCCCTTGGCTTCCGCGATCAGCGCGGGAATGTCGCGCGACAGCCACAGGCCGCCGCTGGCGTAGGCGAGGATGCGGTCGCGGCAGGCGCCCAGCAGTTTATGGACCGGTTGGCCGCACGCTTTGCCGACGATGTCCCAGCACGCCCAGTCGAGCGCCGACAACGCGAAAATACTGACCCCTTTGTGGCCATAGAAATTGATGTCGGCGAACATGCGCTTCCACAGCCTTTGGGTATCATGCGGGTCAGCGCCGATGGCGAGTTCGGCAAGGCTCGCCACCATGGCCTCGAACACCTTGACGCGCTTAGCGTTGAATGCGAACAAATAACTTTCGCCGCTGATCCCTTCATCGGTATCCAGCCACACCAGCAGGCATTGGACCGAATCGATATGGTGGATGGCGGTACGGATCGGCTGGTCGAACGGCACACTCACGCGCGCGGTGCGCACGGCGGTAATTTTCATCGCGACGATTCCTCGCATGGATGGGCGGATGCAATGATAGACTACGCTGGTTCGAACCGCCGCCTTGATCCGCCATGAACGACCCCATTTCCAAACTAACCCTTCCGCCCGGTGTCTGCGACTGCCATATGCACGTCTACGGCCCCGCCGATCGTTACCCGGTCGCGCCGACCAACGCGATCCCGGTGCCCGCCCAGGCGACCATAGCCGATTACCGCAAGGCAATGACGCGCGTGGGCATCCAGCGTGCGGTGATCGTCCAGCCCAGCGCTTACGGCACCGACAACCGCTGTACCTTGGATGGCATGAAGGCGCTGGGCGATAACGCGCGCGGGGTCGCGGTGGTCGATACCACCGTGACCGATGCCGAGTTGGCGCGCCTCACCCAGGCCGGCATACGCGGCTTGCGCTTTCACATGCTGGCGGGTGGGGTCCTGCCCTGGGAGATTCTGGAAACGATGGCCGTGCGCGTGCGGCCGTTCGGCTGGCATATTCAACTGCAGATGGATGGCCGCCATTTGCCGGAACGCGAAGCGGTGCTGAAGCGCTTGCCGACCGAACTCGTCGTCGATCACATCGGCCGGTTTTTCGAGCCGGTTACCATCGAACATCCAGGCTTTCGAACGCTGGTTAGATTGGTGGAAGGCGGGCGCTGTTGGGTCAAGCTATCCATGCCTTATGAAGCTTCCCGCAGCGGGCCGCCGCATTATGATGACATCGGCGTGCTCGCCAAAGTCCTCATCCGCGCCGCGCCCGAGCGCATGGTCTGGGCGAGCAACTGGCCGCATCCCAACGTGAGCCAAGACAATCGCCCCGATGACGCGGTATTGCTGCGGGCCTTGTTGGCCTGGGCCCGCGATGAGGCGACCGCCAAGCGGATCTTGGTCGACAATCCGGCCAGGCTTTATGGATTCGACACGCCGATTGGTTGATGCAATGGACTCTTCGGCGCTTCCCGCTTCAGGCCAAGCTACGGCGCTCTTCACCCGCGCCGCCGCGTTGCGCGACGCAGGCCACGGCGATTTGATCTCGTATTCGCGCAAGGTGTTCATTCCCCTGACTCATCTATGCCGCGACGTATGCCATTATTGCACCTTCGCGCGGACGCCGCGCCAGGGCGAGGCGGCCTATCTCACGCCCGATCAAGTGCTGGACATCGCCCGCGCCGGGGCGCGCGCGGGCTGCCATGAGGCCTTGTTTACCCTGGGCGATAAGCCTGAGCTGCGCTACTCGGCGGCGCGCGCCGAACTCGCGCGCTTGGGGCATGGCAGCACGCTCTCGTACCTTGCCGAAATGTGCGCATTGGTGTTGCGCGAGACGTCGTTGCTGCCGCACGTCAATCCTGGCGTGATGAGCCATGGGGACATCGCCATGCTGCGGCGCGTGGCGGTGTCGCAGGGCATCATGTTGGAGAGTGCCTCGGAGCGGCTCTGCGCCAAAGGTGGCCCGCATTTCGGCTCGCCCGACAAGCGTCCGGCCGTGCGTTTGGAGACCATACGGTTGGCCGGCGAACTCGGCGTGCCGTTCACCAGCGGCATTCTGATCGGCATCGGCGAGACCCGCGCCGAGCGCGTCGAGGCCTTACTGGCTTTGCGCGAACTGCACGCGCGCTACGGCCATATCCAAGAGGTTATCATCCAGAATTTCCGCCCCAAGCCAGGCACCAAAATGGCCGGAGCCGCCGCGCCCGACCTCGATGATTTGCTGTGGACGGTGGCGGTGGCGCGGATCATGTTCGGGCCTGCGATGAATATCCAGGCGCCGCCGAATCTGACGCCCGCCGAATACCCCCAACTCATTGCCGCCGGCATCAATGACTGGGGCGGGGTGTCGCCGCTCACGCCCGATTACGTGAACCCGGAAGCGCCTTGGCCGCAGATCGAGGCGCTGCGCCGGCGCACCGCCGAAGCCGGCAAGACGCTGGTTGAACGGCTCGCCGTGTATCCGGCTTACGCGCTGAACGCCGAGCGCTGGCAAGACGCCAAACTCGCGCCGCGCGTCTTGCGCACGATCGACGCCGACGGCTTTGCCCGGAGCGATGGCTGGAGCCCGGGAGCGCTGACGAATCCACCCGAACGCGGCCAGTCCTTGACTCGTGGTCCATCCTTCACGATGGCCGCCGTGCTCGCCAAAGCCGCGGCCGGGGAGGGCTTGGAGGAAGGGGATATCGTCACCCTGTTCGGGGCGCGCGGCGCGGATTTCCACGCGGTGTGCCGAACCGCCGACGAATTGCGCCGGGCGGTGAGTGGCGATATCGTACGCTATGTCGTCAATCGCAACATCAATTACACCAATGTCTGCTCCTTCAAGTGCCGATTCTGTGCGTTTTCCAAGGGTAGACTCAGCGATAATCTGCGCGGCGCGCCCTACGACCTGGCGCTTGAGGAAGTACAGCGCCGGGTGCGCGAGGCGTGGGCGCGTGGAGCGACCGAAGTCTGCATGCAGGGTGGCATTCACCCGGATTACACCGGCGCGACTTACCTTGCGCTCTGCCGCGCGGTCAAAGAGGCCGCGCCGGAGATGCACCTCCATGCGTTCTCGCCTTTGGAAGTGACGCAGGGCGCGAAAACCCTGGGTGTCACCGTCGCTGAATTCCTGGAGCGCTTGCGCCAGGCGGGTTTGGGCACGCTGCCGGGCACGGCGGCGGAAATCCTGGCCGATGAGGTGCGCGCCGTAATCTGTCCCGACAAGCTCACCACGGCAGAATGGCTGGAAACGGTCGAACAGACCCATCGCGCCGGATTTCGCACCACCGCCACGATCATGTTCGGGCACGTCGATAGCCCCCGCCATTGGGCGCGCCACCTGCTGAGCATCCGCGATTTGCAAGCGCGTACCGGCGGTTTTACGGAATTCGTGCCCTTGCCCTTCGTGCCGATGGAAGCGCCGCTTTATCTCAGGGGCCGCGCGCGCTCGGGGCCGACTTTCCGGGAAGTGGTGCTGATGCATGCCGTGGCGCGCCTCGTGCTGCATCCCGTACTCAGCAACATCCAGGTGTCATGGGTGAAGATGGGACCCGAGGGCGCACAGGCGTGTTTACAGGCTGGCGCCAACGATCTGGGGGGAACCTTGATGAACGAGAGCATTTCGCGCGCCGCCGGCGCCCAGCACGGCGAGGAGATGCCGCCGGTGCGCATGGACGCACTGATCACGGCGCTGGGGCGGATTCCCGCGCAACGCACGACGCTGTATCAGCCGGTGACGGCGGAGCGCCGCCGGCAGTCCTACCAAGCACCGGCGCTGCAGGCGGTGGTGTTGACGCCCGCCGCGAAATACGCCCGTACAGGGCGCGAATCGCGGCTGGAACCATGAGTGAACCCCGTCCGACGCTGGCGATTCTGGGCGGCAGCGGGCAGCAGGGCAGCGGTCTTGCGCTGCGCTGGGCGCAGGCGGGATATACCATCATCATCGGTACCCGCAGCCCCGACAAGACTCGCGTGCTCTGCCAAGAATGGAACGCGCGGATTGGGCGTGCGGCCATCCACCAGGATAGCTATCGTGGCGCCGCGGGCGCGGCTCAGATCGTCGTGCTGACCGTGCCTTACGCCGCTCAGCAAACCACCGTGGAAGAAGTGCGCGCCGAACTGGATGGCAAGATTCTGATCGACGCCACCGTGCCTTTGCAGCCGCCCAAGGTCGCGCGCGTGCAGCTTCCACCTGGCGGCTCGGCGGTGGCGGCAATGCAAGCCATGCTGGGTGAGCGCGTCAAAGTCGTATCTGCGTTTCAAAACGTTTCGGCGCAGCACTTGCACGATTTCGACCATGCCATCGATTGCGATGTATTGGTTTGCGGAGACGATCCGGCGGCGCGCGAGGCCGTCATCCAACTCGCCGGCGCCATCGGCTTACGCGCGCTGCACGCAGGGCCCATCGTCAATTCCGCCGCCGCCGAGGCGCTCACCTCGATTCTGATCTCGGTCAACGCGCGCTATAAGAGCGCCGGGTCGGGCATTCGCATTACTGGTCTGCCGTGATGAGCGTGTGGTTGATCTGTCCGGTCAAGGCCTTCGACCGTGGCAAGAGTCGGTTGGCGACGATTCTCGACGCCCACCAGCGCTTCGCGTTGAATGAATGGCTGTTGCGGAACACCTTGCGAGTGGCGGGCGAATTCCCGGGGCGTGAGCGCACGCTGGTGGTCAGTGCATGCGCGGGCGTGCTGAAGTTGGCCACCCGGGTGGGGGTCCGCATTTTCGAGGAGTCCCCGGAAGCGAGCATGAATGCCGCGCTGACTTGGGCGGTAACAAGTCTGCGCAAGCCTGGGGTTGCCCGATTCGCCATCGTCCATGCCGATTTACCCTTGATCGGGGCGCAAGATTTGCGGATGTTGACGAGTCATCGCGGCGCGACCCTGGCGATTGCGCCCGATCGCTGGGGCAGGGGCACCAATGCGTTGTGTTGGCCTGCCGCGGTGGACATGGAGTTGAGTTTCGGGGCGGATAGTTTTGCATCGCACCAGCGGAGCGCGCGGCGCCTGGGGCTTGCGGTCGAGGTGATCCAACGCCGCGGCTTGGCGTTCGATCTCGACACGCCAGCGGATTATCGCGACTGGTTGGTGGAGCGGGCGCAATGAGGCCCACCTTGTTGTTATTGCCCGGCTTGTTGTGTGATCGTGCGTTATGGCG
This sequence comes from Gammaproteobacteria bacterium, assembly GCA_046347515.1. Lineage (GTDB taxonomy): Bacteria > Pseudomonadota > Gammaproteobacteria > Competibacterales > Competibacteraceae > JAXMFZ01. Next base: position 204,160 of record JAXMFZ010000003.1, read on the forward strand.
TCATCAAATCGACTACCTCGCCGATCGGGCGGATATCGTGGTGGCCGACATGACCCGCGCCGACACTATGGTGGAAATGGCGCGCTCGGTATTGGCGCAAGCGCCGCCGCGCTTCGCGCTGGCTGGGTTATCGATGGGCGGTTATTGCGCCCTAGAAATCCTGCGTCAGGCGCCGCAGCGCGTGGAGCGACTGGCTTTGCTCGACACCACGGCGCGCCTCGACACGCCAGAGCAGAGCCAGCGCCGCCGTGATTTGATGGTGCTCAGCGAGCGCGGCGAGTTCAAAGGCGTGGCGACGTGGCTGTTGCCCTTGTTCATCCACGCCAGCCGTCTGGACGACAAAGCGTTGGTCGATGAGATCGTGGCGATGACCCGTCGCGTCGGGCCGGAGGCGTTCCTGCGCCAGCAGCGCGCCATCATGAGCCGGCCCGACAGCCGGCCCCATCTGCCTGCCATCAGCTGCCCAACCCTGGTGTTATGCGGACGGGAGGATATGCTGACCCCGCTGGCAGTACACGAGGAAATGGCGGCGGCGATTCCCGGTGCGCGCTTGGTAGTGATCGAAAATAGCGGCCATTTGCCAACGCTGGAATGGCCGCAACAAGTCACGCAAGCACTGCGGGCGTGGCTCGATTGGTCGGTATGAGGTCGGCCTGGACGGCGCTTTTATTCGTCGATGACCACTTCGTAAGGCACACGGCCCACCGGCACCGATTTGCTCACCTTGAGCCCCGCCACATCGACCACCGAGATGTCATCGCTCAGGCCATTCGTGACGTATAGCAAGGATTCATCCTTGTTCAAGGTCACGTTCCAGGGACGGCTGCCGACCAGGATGTATTTCTGCACCTCGCGCGAGGCCACATCGACCGCCGCCACATGATTCGCCCGCCCTAACGCCACGAACGCCGTTTTGCCATCGCGGGTCATGGTGATGCCGACGACGGTGACCTCTTCGCGGCGGAAGCCTTTGGGTTTGAACTCGATGGTAGCGGTTACTTTGTTGGTAGCAGGGTCGATGATGCTCACCGTGCCGCTGATCTCGTTCGTCACCCACAGCTCTTTGCGGTCGGGGGTGAGCGCGAAACGGCGTGGCCGATTCCCTACCGTGATGTTGGCCGCCACCGCGTGCTTGGCGGTATCGACCACATGCACCATGTTGGCCACCTCGGAAGTCACGTAGACCACGTTGCCGTCGGGGCCGGTGAGCACGCCCTCGGGTTCAGGGCCGACATCGATCTTGGAGACTAGCTTCTTCTGGCCGATATCGATCACGCCGAGCGCCGCGTCGTCTTCCAGAGAGATGTAGAGAAGCTTGCCATCCGGGCTGAGGTCGAAGGTTTCAGGGTCTTCGACCACGCCCTTGATCCTATCGGTGACTTCGAGCTTGGCCACGTCGATGATGTCGATGGAATTGCCATCGCCGCAGCCGACGTAGATCAGGGAATGATCCGAGTTGAACTTCATCCCGCGTGGACGTTTGGAAGTCTTGATTTTTTTCACCACCTGATAGGTTTTGCCGTCGAGCACGGTTACGTTGGCGTCTTTCTCACTGCTCACGAACAAATAGCCCGTATCTTTGGCGTAGGAATGACCGAGCGGCAATGCGGCAAGCCCGAGTACGAGCGCCAAGCCCCAAATGACTTTCATCGTTCAACCTCCTGTGCGAATGGAATATTGGCTGTGGAAAACTGGGGAAAACCACGGAATGGGTAACGTCAGATAATTTCGGATTTTAAGCGGAAATTCTACAAAAAATAATTGAAAATTAGTGAAAATTTAATTGTTTTTTAATGTTCAAGCATCTTCGACATTAGCGACGAGCGCTGAACGTAAACTAACACCTGGTGGGCGATGTCAAGAAAGGCGGCTACTCACCTACGCAGGAGTAGCCGCAAGAGAGGAAGTGACGAAAGCGCTCGGAACCGGGGTTGAGTTCGCTGGAATGAGGCTGTCACTCTACGAGGAGGAGGGTGAATCGAAACTGTTCAGGACGGCGCGCACGGCGCGGTCGTTCAATCGAATTCCTTGATGATTTTTCCGATCAACCGGTAATCGTCGGCTTCATCGCTGATGCCAAGCGCGACGCCCAACCCCAGCTCCCAGCCTTTCTGGGGCCGCCAGGTCACGCCAGGGGTGATGTAGCGCTCTTCTTCGCTCCAATTGAATTCCATGCTGTAGACGAGATGACGGCCGGTGGCGTAAAAGCCTAGATTGGCGAAAGGATTCTGGTCGCCGCTTTCGAATTCCACGCCGAATTGGGCGAAAATCTGTTTTTCGGCGAATGAATCGAGATCTTTGGCCAGCATGATCGCGACCTCGGTACTGTCGTCATTGTCATCCTCTTCGGTAGTTTTTGCCTTGCCGGCATCGCCGTCGTCATCGCTGGCCGTTTCACCGGCCCCGCCGAGTTCGAGGCCGTCGCCAGTGGCGAATTCGTGCTCGACGCTGAGCGCGACGTTAAACCCCGTCTGGCCGATGTCCATCCAGCTGTATTTCAGCGCCAGCGATACATTGCCCTGGCCGCTGTCGCTCCCGCCATCCTCGGGGTCGATGTGCATCCATGGTGTCCACTCGATTTCGGCTTGAAATGCGTCCGTGAAGCCGTATTCCGCGGCCAAGCCAAGTTCAAAACTTCTGCCCGCGGCGCTTTTCGCGGACCTGGGCGATGCCCGGATGCCGATTTCCCCTTGTTCCTGCGGAAACACGGTTTCAGTCTGGAACAATTCGTCGATAGGTTGGAAATTCTCATCCTCGGCGACCGCCGCGGTCGTAATCGCCAGCAAAGCCACCAGGGTGAGGGTGACGGATTGGTATCTCATATAACGTCTCTTTACTTACATTGTTATGGTTTTCGCGAAACGGTGCTGGCAGGGTTAGGGGCATGTGTCGTACCCGCCAATCGCTCAGAATTTGCACTGACTGTCGGCTTGGTCGAAACCCAAAGTGTCGAGGTTGTTGGTCTGATGCAGAAACCCGGCGATGGGTGCGCGGGCTACCACCCAGTTGTGGGTCACCAGCAGCAACGGTTGGCGGAGCTGATGATCCCAACGGCGGAAGCTCATCGGCGCGCCTTTGAAGCCATCGAGTTGGAGCGTATCGCCGAACAGGTAGTCTTTGAGAATCTTGAAGTCGGCGCTGGATGTGCTTTGCACGGCTTCGGCGATGGCTTTGACGGCGACCCAGGCCGCCCAGTCGACATCCCGCATGTCGCGTTTGGCCTGGTGCTGAAAACGATTGTTCAACTGCGGCGCCCCCTGGCGTTCCCAAGCCCAATGCCAGGCCACGCTGGTCAAGCCTTCGCTACCCACGACCAACTGCGGTTTGATGCCTTGATAAGGCACGTCGCGGGCGAATTCGCCATTGGCGTCGGCGACGAACACCACGTCATAGTCGACGGCGGCGGTCAGCAAGGCGACGTTGTTTTGGTCACGCTGGCGCGGATCGTTGCTCAGCACGAAGCCGCGCTTGGCGACGATCTTGGCGCCGTAGCGCTTGGCCGAATGCTCGAACGCGGCGCTCAGCAGCTTGTCATCGGTATCCGGTCCCTCCAACATCAGTACCTGGGTCCATTTGCGCGCCACCAGATACTGGATGATGGCGTCCATCAGCATGGCGTGGCTCGGGATGGTGTGCAGCACGTGAGCCGCGCATTGCTCCTGGCGTAGATCGTCGTCCGGCGCGGAGACATTGAAGAGCAGCAAGTCCTTGCCCTGGGTGGCACGCGCGGCTTCCGCGAGTGCCGGCGCCGGCGCATCGATCAGAAAAAAGCGCACGCCCTGTTGATGCATCTCCTCGACGCGCCTGGCCAGGTCGGCGCCATCCTGGGCTTTGCTCCGCTTCAGAGCGAATTCGAGATTGATCTCCGCGCCGTGGAATTTCACCTCATGCAGCGCAACCTCGGCGCCGGGATAGGGACGGCCGAGCGGTTGGCCGAGAAAGCGCGCCGCCAGATGATCACGGTCGTAGCGTCCATCGCGCTCCAACTCCAGATAACCGATGGCGAGCACCTCGCTCCGCGCCGCCGGCGCCCCTAATGCGCCGATCAGCAAAAGCAGAAGAAATCGTCGCATGGCTCGTCAGTCGTCGATCAGCACCGAGTGCGGCACGCGTCCGGCGGAAATCGATTTGATGACTTTGCGCGCGGCGACATTGACGATGGATACGTCATCGCTCAGGCCATTGGCGACGAACAACAAGGATTCATCGCGATTGAACGTTGCGTTCCAGGCGCGTTTACCGACCAGGATGTAAGTTTCCACTTTGCGGTTCGGCACATCGACGACTGCGACATGGTTGGCGCGGCCCAGAGGAACGAAAGCCGTCTTGCCGTCTTTGCCGATGATGACGCCCACCGGCGTTACATCTTCACGGCGAAACCCCTTTGGAGCGAATTCAATGGTATCTAGGACTTTGTTGGTGGTGGTATCGATGATCGAGAGCGAGCCGCCGATCTCGTTCGATACCCATAACTCTTTCCCATCCGGGGTAAGGGCGAAGCGGCGCGGGCGCTTGCCGACCTTGACGTTGGCTTTGATTTTGCCGGCACGCAAGTCCACGACATGCACCAGATTGGCGACCTCGGAACTGACATACACGGTCTTGCCATCGGGGCTGGCCAGCACCCCTTCCGGCTCGGCGCCGGTTTCGATGGTGCTAAGCCCAGGAACGGCTGGGGCATCATCGTCGTCCTGGGCGCGCTCGATATCCTTGTTTTCTTCATGATTGTCCTTGGCGCCCTTGGCGGTGGCGTCATCGTCCTTGGAGCCGCTGCTTGGTTCAGCGCCTGCGGTCTTGCCCAGATCGGGCTTGCCGCCACGATTCTTGGCGTTTTCACCCAGATTGAGAATACCGAGGGCGGCGTCGTCTTCCAGAGAGATATACATCGTCTTGCCATCAGGGCTGAGATCGAACAACTCCGGGTCTTCGATACCGGTGATTCGATCCACTACCTCCAGCTTGCCGACATCGATGACATCGATGGAGTTGCCATTGCCGCAAGCGGCGTAAATCAGCGTGCGATCCGGGTTGAATTGCAGGTGGCGCGGGCGCTTGGCGGTGCCGATTTTTTTGATGACCGAGTAGCTCTTGCCGTCGAGCACCGTGACCACGCTATCCTTCTCGCTGCTGATGAATAGATAACCCGAATCCTTGGCAAGGACCATTGAAGCCATGAGAATGCTGAATGCGCCAGTCAATACCGCGCCATAAACTATTTTCATTGGGGGTTTTCTCCTCCGAAGAATGCGAGAAAAATAGCACTGGATGTGGGAAGCTGATGAAAATTAATTGAAAATTAATGAAAAACTCATTTGCGATTAATGTTTAGCCACGCTTTCTTTGGCAGGATAAGGCGAGTCTTCGAGCGGATTCATGCGGCTGGCGGAGGCGTTGGCGGTCAGCTAACGAGGCGATCGGTGGTGACTACCACTTTGCGCGGCAGGTTGGTGTTGGCGTTGGGGGCGATGCTCTGCATTGTGTTCGCGCTGGCGGCTTTGCAGGTTTGGGGGGCGCGCCAAGCCGAGTCTTACTTCAATCGCGGCCAGTTCGCTCATACTCAACTGGAAGCCTATATGGCGATATCGCTATGGGCTTACCGATACTCCAAGGCCATTGCCGACGTCTTGGCGTTTGGCAGTCCGATGGATCTCGATGATCTCACCCAATTGCAAACCGAGCTTTATGCTAATATAAATAAAATTCAGTCGATTACGAAATCCGAGATTCAATGGGCGGTCGATCGTCGGGATAAGGAATCGCAAATTCGCGAAAGCGAGCGGGTTGGGCAGATACGAGCGGGCATCGACCGCGTGGCGCGGACGGTGGCCGAAGTTAAAAGGATGCAACAAAGCGGTCTTGACCCGGCGGCCTGGCAACTGGATGCTTGGCTCAGAGAGTGGGGCATGGGGGAAGCCTTCAAAAGGCTGATCGACGAAGCAATTGCCGAAGAGCGCGATGAAGTCCGGGCATTCGAGGAACGGGGAGAACGCTTGGCGCACCGGTTGACGGCCTTGGCGAGTATTACCGCGATATTGTCGATAGGGTTAGCGCTCACCATTGGTATCATCTTGTTTCGCGGCATCAAAAAGCCCATTGAGGAATTGATGGTCGGCACCGTGAAGCTAGCCCGTGGTGAGTTCGACCATCGGATCGCCGTCGCGCGTCCAGATGAGCTTGCGCGCCTTGCGCAGAGTTTCAACGCCATGAGTGCGGAACTGGCAGCCCAGCGTGCCGCGTTGCTGGAAGCCAGATCGGCGCTCGAGAGCGCGGTGCGAGAGCGCACCCGCGAGCTACATGAAGCAAACCAGGAATTGCAGCGTATCGATAAAGCGCGCCGCCAATTCTTCGCGGATATCAGTCACGAATTGCGCACCCCCCTCACGGTGATTCGCGGTGAGGCGGAGGTGACCTTGCGCGGCTCAGACAAAGCCGAAATCGAATATCGTGATGCGTTGCGGCGTATCGTCGAATTGACGGGGCAGATGGGCCATCTGGTAGACGATTTGCTGCTGTTGGCGCGCTCCGGCTCGGTGACGCGGGCGGAGATCGGCACCCACCCGCTCGACGATGTGCTGGCCGATACTTGCGAGCACGGGCGAGCGCTGGCGCGGCAAAAGCAAATCGATATCATGTTGGCGCTGTCGGATCGGCCAGTGATGGTGCGTGGCGAGCGCCAGCGCTTGCGGCAACTGTTTCTGATTCTGCTGGACAACGCCTATCGCTATACCCCGCCTGGCGGGGACATCACGGTGTTGCTGGAAAAGGACGGCGGCGACGCGTTGGTTACCATCTCCGACACCGGCGTCGGTATCCGCGCCGAAGACGGCGAGCGCCTGTTCGAACGCGGGTTCCGTAGCAAAGAGGCGCGCGCGTTGGCGCCCGATGGTCTGGGGTTGGGACTGGCGGTGGCGCGCGCTATCGTGCACGCGCATCGCGGCGAGATCGCGGTGGTCGGCGCACCCCTACGCGGCGCGACGGTGACGGTACGGCTGCCGCTCACGGCGGTGTAAAAGGCGAGCGATGAAGATACTGCTGATCGAGGACGACGAACGCATCGTCGAATTTTTGCAGCGTGGGTTGCGGGCCGAGAGCTATGGTGTCGATGTAGCGCGCGACGGTCATCACGCGCTCAAACTCGCCGCTACCGACAATTACGACGTGCTGATTCTCGATTTGGTGCTGCCCGGCGTCGATGGGCGAGAAATCTGCCGCCAGTTGCGCGGCAACCATCATGACACGCCGATTCTGATGCTCACCGCCTTGGATGCGCTCGAAGACAAGGTGGAAGGGCTGCGCATGGGCGCTGATGATTACCTGACCAAGCCCTTCGCGTTCGCCGAACTGCTCGCCCGCATCGAGGCATTGGCGCGGCGCCGCGGCGGCTATCGCCAGCGCGCCGTGGCATTGCGCTACGGCGACCTCACGCTCAACCGCGAAACCCGCGAAGTGCGGCGGGGCGATCTGCGCATCGACCTCACGCCCAAGGAATTCGCGTTGCTGGAGTTCCTATTGAGCCATCCGGGCAAAGTGCTGAGCAAGACCAGGATATTGGAACAAGTCTGGGGTTATGACGCCGACCCGCTCACCAATATTCTGGAAGTTTATGTGCGCCACTTGCGCAGCAAGATCGACCAAGGCTTCGCCATCGGCCTGATCCAAACCGTGCGCGGCGTCGGTTACAAACTGAACGTCGATGGCTAGCCCGCCATCGTTCGGCGCCTTTGCCATCGTCACCGCCATAGCCGGTTAGAGTGGACACCCCAGGCCCTGGCCGCTATCGTTAACGGCGGGTATCGGGGGAAGCGCAAGCGCGCCGATGTTGACGTCGCTCAAGCAGAAAATCGTATTGTTGATCACGGCGATCATGGCGGTCACCGCGGCAGGCATCATGCTGTCTACCCACCGCGGCGTCGGCAGCGCGATGCTACAGGCCGAAGAAACATCGGCCAAGAATGTGCTGGAATTGATGGAATTGACCATCAGGGCGGGATACAACCGGCTAATTTCCGACAAGATCGAAATTCTCTCCCGGCTGAAAACCGAACTCCAGCACATCACCACCATCTGCGCTTCGACCTTACAGCAATTCATCGATCTGAACCTTGCTGGTGTATTGAGCAAAGAACAAGCCCAGGCCAGGGCACTGGTTTGGTTGCAATCGGTGGCGGTCGAGAAGGGCGCGATGCTGGTGGTCGGCAAAGATGCCGTCATCGTCGGCCATACCGACCCGCGTTTTATCGGCACTTCGATTGCGGAACTACGCGATTTGAAAGGCCGCAAACTCGTGCAAGTCATTCAAGATGAGTTTCTGCAGGGTAAGGGGTATTTCGCCGTTTTTTCCTGGAATAAGGATATGGCGAGCGGAACCGAGAAGAAGATGGGGTATTTCATTCGGATCGCGGGGTGGGATTGGATTCTGGGTGGTCTGATCGATTTCCAGGATATCGAAGCCGAAAGCCAGAAAAAGATGGGTGTCATCATCGAAGAATTGCGCGACACCTTGACCAAAATCAAGATCGCCAATACCGGCTATGTGTTTTTATTCAACGGCAACAAGAAAATGCTGATTCCGCCGCCCGGTCAGACCCGCAGCGATTATGAGAATGTCACCAATCCCCTGAGTGGGCGGCGGCTTCTCGACGAACTGATGGAGGACGCGCGCGGCACGGGTAGATCCCTGAACTATCGCGATCCGTTTTCGGAAAGCAACGAGATGATCGAAGCTTATGCCAGTTATTTCAAGGCATTTGATTGGTATCTTGGGGTAGCGGTGCCGGTCCGCGAAATCGAGGCGCCGGGCAAGACCTTGCTTGCCCGCCAAAGCTTGATCATTGCGCTCATTTTCCTGGGCAGTTTATTGGCGGCTTATATCTGGGTGGCACGGATCTCGCGTCCGCTCGACCTCCTGAGTTCCTATGCCAAGGCGCTGCCGTTGCAGGATTTCACCAGCGCCGTGGACGCCGAACATGGCATCGAGGAGTTACCGGTCAAATACAAAGATGAGGTGGGGCGCCTCGCCGAGTCGTTTGTCTTGATGAAGACCAAGCTCAAGACCAATGTGCAGAACGCCATCAGCGCCGCGTTGGCACGCGATGCGGCTGAGAAAGCCAATCGCGCCAAGAGCGAATTCCTGGCGCATATGAGCCACGAACTGCGCACCCCTTTGAACGGCATCCTGGGGTACGCGCAGATTCTGCTCAAGCAATCGGACTTGTCGGCCAAGGAGCAGGAAGGCTTGCAGGTGATTCGCCAGTGCGGCGATCATTTATTGATGCTGATCAATGACATTCTCGATCTGGCGAAAATTGAAGCCGGCAAGATGGAGTTGGCGGAGCGCGAGTTCTCGCTGCCGCAACTGCTATACAGCATCGTCTCGATGTTGCAGATGCGCGCCGAGCAAAAACGCCTGGAGTTTCGCTTTGAGGTGCCTGGTAATTTGGCCGAAGCGGTCAAGGGCGACGACAAAAAGCTACGCCAGGTACTGATCAACCTGCTCGGTAACGCGGTGAAGTTCACCGAAACGGGTGCGGTGATGCTGCGGGTTGAGCGTAACGCCGACCGCTATCGGTTCGAGGTGAAGGATAGTGGAATAGGCATCGCCCCGGAGAAACTCGACGATATCTTTCAGCCATTCACCCGCGCCAACGACAATCTTGGCGCCGCGGAAGGAACGGGATTGGGCCTCACCATCAGCCGGCGCCTAGTCGAGATCATGGGTGGGCAGCTACAAGTGGAGAGCAGCCTCGGCAAAGGTAGCCGATTCTGGTTCGAATTGCGTCTCGTCGAGGTCGATACCGTGCCGGCCCGCGTGCTGGAGCCCGATCGACAGATCGTGGGTTATTATGGAGATACACGCAAGATATTGATTGTGGAAGATAAAATGACAAGCCGCGCGGTCTTGGCCGGATTGTTGGGGCCGCTGGGTTTTCAGTGTTTCGAGGCTATCGACGGCCAGGACTGCTTGCGCCAGGCCCCGCGCCTGCAACCGGACGTCATTCTGATGGATTTGGTGATGCCTAATTTGGATGGCCTGGAGACCACGCGGCGCTTACGCAAGCGGCCGAATCTCAAGCAGATTGCTATTATCATGCTGTCGGCGAGCGCGTTCGATATGCATAAGGAGCAATGCTTGAGCGCGGGCTGTGATGATTTCATCCCTAAGCCGGTCAAAGTCGATGAGTTGTTACGGGCTTTGCAGCGGCTGTTGGCGCTGGAGTGGATTTACGAGGCCGCGCCCGGCAAAGCGCCGGCTAGAGGTAACGGCGGTGCGCCTGCCGATGGTGATGCGCCGCCGGTCAGCGAGGGTTTGCCCAGGCCGGTGGCAGCCGAACTGTTGGCGGCGGCGCGGATAGGTCATTACGAAGGGGTGCTGGAGCAGATTGCCCATCTCTGCGCCGTTGACGAGCGGTTTGCGCCGCTCGCCAGCCATCTGCGCGACCTCACGCAACAGTTCCAGTTCGACAAAATTTGTGCACTGATCGAACCGCTGGCCACCACTGACAAAGAGGATTGAGTGTTGCAAAGCGACGACGATGGTGTAATTTTAATTGTCGATGATACACCAACCAATCTCCAAGTCCTGCTGAGTTGCCTGCACAGCGCCGGCTTCAAGGTACTGATCGCGACCGATGGGCAGCAGGCGTTGCAGCGCGCCGAGATCGGCAAGCCCGATCTGATCCTGCTCGATGTGGTAATGCCGGGCATGGATGGTTTTGAGACTTGCCGGCGTCTGAAAGCCAGTCCGTCGGTACAAGATATTCCGGTCATTTTCATGACCGCGCTGAGTGAAACCAAGGAAAAATTGCATGGTTTCAGCGCCGGCGCCGTTGATTACGTCACCAAGCCACTCGATCAAGACGAAGTGTTGGCGCGGATCAGAACCCATCTGACGCTGCGCAAATTGCAGCGCGCGCTCTTCGAACAAAACCAGCGCTTGCAGGATACCACCGCGCAACTCGGCGCCATCACCGACGCGTTGACGCGGTTCCTGCAATCGGGCCGGCTGGCGGAAGCAGCCGGGGTGCTGTTGACCAATGCGCTTTCCCGTACCCAAAGCGGCCATGGCATCTTGGCGATGGTGAATGCCGACGATTCCGGCCATGCGCGCCTAAGGGTGTTGGCGCTCGCTGGGATAGTCGGCGCCGATGCGCAAGGCTATGCATGGTTCGATGAGTTGCGGCGTACGATCGCGCAGCAAGGCGACTGTGAATGCGAGGTGAGCGCGATGCGTGCCGGCATCGGCGAGATGATGCGTAGCGCCAGCGTAGTGTTCGGCAATGAGGGCGTGGTTGCCAAACCCGCTGGTTTCGTGCTCGCCGCGCAGGCCCGTTGTCATTGGCTGGGACTGCCCATCGTGCAGCACGGCGGCGTGGTGGGTTTGCTGGCGGTGGCTGATCGCGCCGCCGGTTACAGCCTGGCGCAGCAACTCGATATCGAGCGCCTGGCGCAAGCCGCGGGCGTGTTGATCGAGTGCGAACGCAGCCTCCAGCGCGAAGCCGCTACGGAATTGCGGCGTCAGCAGGCCGAAGCCGAAGTGCGTTATTTGCGGGAAGAAATCAAGACCCAGCACAATTTTGAAGATATCATCGGCGAGAGCGACGCACTCGGCTCGGCGCTCGCCCAGGTCGAGCGGGTGACGCAGACCGATGTCACCGTACTGATCCTCGGCGAAACCGGGACCGGCAAGGAAATGATCGCGCGCGCCATCCATCAGCGCAGCCCGCGCAAGAATCGTCCGCTGATCAAGGTCAATTGCGGGGCGCTGCCGGAGAATTTGGTCGAGTCCGAGCTGTTCGGCCACGAAAAAGGCGCATTCACCGGCGCCACGACCCAGCGCAAGGGGCGCTTCGAGCTTGCCGATGGCGGCACCCTGTTCCTGGATGAGATCGGCGACATGCCCATGGCCGCGCAAACCAAGCTATTGCGCGTGCTGCAAGAGCGCGAGTTCGAACGCGTAGGCGGCACGCAGACGGTGCAGGTCGATGTGCGCGTGCTGGCGGCGACCCATCGCGACCTGAAAAAGCGCGTCGCCGAAGGGCTGTTCCGCGAAGACCTTTATTACCGTTTGAACGTGTTTCCCATCGAGCTTCCGCCGCTGCGCGAACGCCGCGAAGACATTGCGCCGCTAGTCCAATATTTCATTGGCCGCTGCTCCACCAAGTTTGGCCGCCGCATCGACAGTATCTCCAGCGCCGCGCTGGAACGCCTGCACGCCTATGATTGGCCAGGCAATGTGCGGGAATTGGAAAACATCATCGAGCGCGCGGTCATTCTCACTACCGGTACGACGCTGGATATTCCGCCCAATCTCTTGCCAATCGCGAAGGACGTGGCCGCCGCGCTCGACAGCGCGCAGCCGGAAACCGCCAACCTGGAGCATACGCCGCCTCCCGCCGCCAGCGCTGCGCAACTCCCGTTGAGCGAAATGGAACGTAATTACCTCATCCAAGTGCTCAACGATACCCATTGGGTGATCGAAGGCAAACGCGGCGCGGCGGCGATTCTGGGGCTCAAGCCCAGCACGTTGCGCAACCGCATGCAAAAGCTTGGAATTCGCAAGTATGAATCCCGCCAATGACGATGCAATCCAACCGCCCCTTAATACCGAGCTGAGTCCATGATCCATCCACAACTTTTGTTAGCCGACAAGATCGCCGTGATCACCGGCGCGGCGTCGCCGCGCGGCATCGGCAAGGCCTGCGCGCGGCTATTCGCCGCCCATGGCGCGCGCTGCGCCATCCTCGATCTGGACGCCGGCCAGGCGCGCCAGGCCGCCGCCGATATTGGCCCGGCGCACCGCGGATTCGCCTGCGATGTGACCGCTCGCCAGGCTGTCTGGATGCGGTGGCGGGCGTCATCGCCGCATTCGGGCGGGTAGACGTGCTGGTCAACAACGCCGGCGTCACCCAGCTTGTGAAGATCATGGACATTCGTCCGGAGGACTACGAGCGCATCACCGACGTCAGCTTGCGTGGTTCCCTCTATATGTCGCAGGCGGTGATTCCGCACCTGCGCGAGCAGCGTTCCGGTTCGCTCATCTTCATCTCGTCGATTTCCGCCCAGCGCGGCGGCGGTATCTTTGGCGGCCCCCATTACAGCGCGGCCAAGGCCGGCATGCTGGGACTCGCCAAGGCCATCGCGCGCGAACTGGCCCCGCTGGGCGTGCGCGCCAACAGCGTCGCGCCCGGGGCGATCCGCACCGATATCATGGGTGACAAGCGTACGCCCGAGCTGGAAGCCCAGATCAACGCCGGCGTGCCGCTGGGGCGGATGGGCGAGGCGGAGGAAGTCGCGGGCGCCTGTCTGTTCCTGGCCTCCCCTTTGTCCAGCTATATCACCGGCGCGACCATCGATGTCAACGGTGGCATGCAAATGCATTGACATTCATCCGCAAGGAGAACCGACATGCCGAGTAGAGCGGTACGCAATACCCCGAAACAAGTCCTCCAAGAAAAAGCCAAGATGATCCGCCGCGAAACCGTGCGGCTCACCGACATCTGTGGCTCCGGCCACTATGGCTCGTCGTTTTCGATGGCCGAGTTGGTGACGGTGCTTTACTACCAACTGCTGCACGTGCGCGCCGCCGAGCCGCATTGGCCGGACCGCGACCGTTTCACCATGGGCAAGGGCCATGCTGCGATCGGCCTTTACCCGGTGCTCGCTGACCTCGGATTTTTTCCCAAATCCGACCTCGACAGCTACACCCGCCTGGGCAGTCCATTGGGCGATCACCCCGATATGCGCAAAGTAAAAGGCGCCGATTTCTCTTCCGGCTCCATCGGCCATAATCTGTCGGTGTCGGTGGGGATGGCGGCGGGCCTGCGCTTGAAACAATCGCCGGCGCGGGTGGTGTGCTTGATGGGCGACGGCGAGCAGGCCGAGGGCCAGATCTGGGAAGCGGCGCTTTCCGCCGCGCACTGGAAGCTCGATAATCTGGTGGGCATCGTCGATATCAACAAAGTCGGCTCCGACGGCGAAACACGCAAGATCATGAACACCCAGCCGCTGGCTGATAAATGGCGCGCGTTCGGGTGGCATGCCATCGAACTCGCCGAGGGCCACGACCTCGACCAAGTCTTCAACGCCTTGAACGCCGCCCTCAACGCGCCGCGCGAACAGCCCGCGGTGGTGCTCGCCAACACCGTCGCCGGCAAGGGCGTGTCGTTCATGGAAAATACTTGGCAGTGGCACCTCGGTTTTCTTGGGCCCAGGATTTAGAGCGCGCCTACGCCGAAATCGACAGAGGGTTGACGCCATGATCGACATGACCGATTCCACCGTGCGCGCGGGTTTCGATGAAAAATCCTGGGACATGGTGGGCGCACTGGCGCTGTCGCCCCAGCTCACCACCGGCAGGGCCTTGGTGGACATGGCCGACGCCGGCCGCGACGACATCGTAGTGCTCACCGCCGACCTCGGACGCCCTACACAAGTCCATGTGTTCGGGCAGAAGTATCCACAGCGCTATTTCAATTTCGGTATCGCCGAGCGCAATATGATCGGCGCGGCGGCGGCGGTCGCCACCATCGCCTACAAACCCGTGAGCACCAATTCTTCGTTTTTCCTCGCGCTGATGGGGGTGGAAAACATCCGCAACGACATCTGCTATCCCAATCTCCCGGTGCGCATGGTCGGCACCCATTCCGGCATCGCCATGGGTTTTTACGGCACCTCGCACCACTGCAACGAAGACATCGGCGCGCTGCGCGCCATCGCCAATCTGACCCTGATGGCGCCCTGCGATGGCAACGCGATCCGCGCCGCGCTGCAAGCGACCATGGACCATCCTGGCCCCGTGTATTTGCGCGTGGGCCGGGGTCGCGAGGCGGTAGTCTACGCCGAGCCGCCGGCCTGGCGCAGCGGCGGCTCGAACGTATTGCGCGACGGCGAGCATGCCACCGTGTTCGCCATCGGCAATCTGGTCAAGGCGGCGCTGGACGCGCATGACCTCCTCGCCAAAGAGGGCATAGGGCTCGCGGTGGTCGATATGTACTCCATCCGTCCCATCGACAGCGCCGCCATCCTCGCCGCCGCTCGGCGTCATGGCATCTTGTTCAGCGCCGAGGAGCACAACGTTACCGGCGGCTTTGGCACCGCCGTCGCCGATGTGCTGGCGGAAGCCGGCGCGGACGCCAGGCTGGTCAAGATCGGCATGCCCGATGAGTATTCGATACTCGGCCCACCGACC
Organism: Gammaproteobacteria bacterium; assembly: GCA_046347515.1. Classification (GTDB taxonomy): domain Bacteria; phylum Pseudomonadota; class Gammaproteobacteria; order Competibacterales; family Competibacteraceae; genus JAXMFZ01. The sequence continues at coordinate 219,347 of JAXMFZ010000003.1, forward strand.
CATCTTTATCGCCACTATGGCCTGGATGGCGAGGGTGTGGCGGCGCGCGTGCGCGCCGTTCTGAGAAGAACCTAACCGTCGAGATGTTCGATGTTTGCGTGATCGGCCCGATCACCCGTGATGTCGTCCGCCGCCCCGGCATGGCACCCAGGGTTCAGCCGGGCGGCGTGGTTTATTACGCCGGCCACGCATTGCGCCGCCTCGGCCTCAAGGTTGCCGTGGTCACCAAGGCCACGGCGGACGACGCCGACGAACTGCTACACAGCCTGCGCGGTAGCGGCGTCGAGGTGTTCTGCCGTCCCAGTGCGCGCACGACGGTATTCGAGAACGCTTATCGGGGTGATCATCTGGATTTCCGCGAGCAATCCGTCGCGTCGATCAGCGATCCCTTTACCCTGGATGATCTTGCCGGTGTACGCGCCCGCGTGCTTTATCTGGGGCCGCTGAATGAAAGCGATCTCGATTCCGGCTTCATCGCCGCCGTGGCGCGCCAGGGAGGATGCGTTTATCTGGACGTACAAGGCTTGCTGCGGCGGGTGGTGGACGGCAAGGTCGAGCCCATGGCCTGGAACGCCAGCCGTGAAGGGCTGGCTCATGTACACGCGCTCAAGGCCGACCTGGCGGAAGCGCAGTTGTTGTCCGGCGAGCAAGACCCAGAGCAGGCCGCGCGCCGGATCGCGGAGATGGGGCCCAAGGAAGTGCTGGTGACCCTCGCCAGCCACGGCTCGCTGATTCTCGCAAACGACGAAATCCACGCGATACCGGCCTATTCGCCGTCCCGTATCATCGATGCCACGGGTTGCGGCGACAGTTATTTCGCGGGTTATATCCACAGCCGCCTGCAAGCGCGGGATATCGTCGCGGCCGGACATTGCGCGACCGCGGTGGCGGTGCTCAAACTGGGTCGGAACGGGCCGTTCACGGGAACCGAGCACGAAGTGGCGGAAATGCTCGGACGCCCTCGGATATGATAGGGGCGATCAGCGCTTTTGGATCAGCGCTCGGCACACGGCGACGGCGCCGGCCAGCGCATCCCAGCCCGAGCTATGGCCGATGGAGTTGAGCGCTTGCAATGGTAAATCCAGACCGGAAGCGCCGGCGCACAGCGCGATCAATACCTCATGCAAAGCCTCGGCGCCCGCCCCCGCGGCCGCGCACCGCAAATGCCCGTAGCTGATGACGTTGGTATGCTCCCGCGCCAACGCCAACGCCCAGGCGCCCAGGCGCGCGGCGCTAGTAGCGCGGCCAAGTACGCGCAGAGCGATCATCATCCCCCCCACGAAATCATCGCCCGATGGCGTGAGGCCCGGCCCCAGGCCGAGCAGAGAGGCCGCTTCATGGGGTACGGCGCCGCCGTCGTCAGGGATGAGAAGATGGGCCTCCAGCCAGCGAACCAGGGCGGCGAGCGGCGCGATCGCGGGGCGCAGGAGCGGCTCTAGCGGGGCGACGGCCGCCTGGATGCCAAATTCACCGGCGGCAAGACCCGGTATGAGTGGGGCAAGACCCGAACCTGGCGATTGCCTCTCCAGCCGCGCGCCCAGGACCGCAAGTCCATTGGCCAGGTTGGCATAGCGCCAATCCGGGAGCGGCGGTGGCGACCAGGTATGCGCCGTGTCCAGCGATAAACGCCCGTGATCGGCGATGCGCAGGCCATTGGGGTTGAGGCGTAATCGGATGCCGGGTCGCAGCCCGAACAAGCGCCAATCGAAACCCGCTGGCAACGCGCAAAGAGCATTGAGCGGACCATTGCCGAGTTCCACCGGGCCGAGGCAGCAACAATCTCCGGCCGCGCTCTGGAGGTAGAAACTGCGGCGGAAAACCGCCACGACCTCGGCGCTTGCCGATGACTCCAGCGCATGGCGCGCGGCGGCGCCCAGGGTCTGGATACGGTATTGGTTCAGCGGCGGATTTCCTCCGGCGGGTGTACGCTGGGCGCCGGCAGCGGTCGCGCGGCTGCCTGCCTAAAACAGCGTATAAATGAACGGCGCGATGGCTCCTTGCGAGAGTATGATGAGCGCGCCCAATAGAATCATGACGATGATGATCGGCGCCAGCCAGAATTTTTTGCGCTCGCGCATGAACTGCCACAAATCGCCGAGAAAATCGAGCATCAGAAAGGTCTCTCCAGGTTGTGTTTGGGCGCCGCTTGGCTCGCGTTGCGGTAGCTGGGGGCGGCGGGGTCGAAGCGCCTTCGCAAAGCGTCGCGCCCGCGCAAGCGCACCAGCAGGGCGGCCGGGGTGATGACCGCGAAGAATACGATACCGAGGATCAGCGGTGTCGTCACTTTGCCGATCAGCAGGCCGAAACGCGTCCAAATGCGATACAGGGGCGCGAGCGTCTGCGGCGCAAGCAAGCTCCAGGCCGCCAATAGCGCCAGCGCGAGCCACGGCCAGAGCGGATGACGATAACCCCACAGCCACGGTAAGAGCAGACCGAATACCAGGCCGATCATGCTCCCTAGAAGCAGGCCGAAATCGCGCAAACCCTTGCGGTCGAGTTCCGGGATGGCGTGCATGGTCTTTAGTCCAACTCGAATTCTTTTTGCCATGCCGAGTCCTTGGCTTGCGTGGGTTGCGCGCTCTTGGCGAGCAGGAAATTCTCCAGCACCAAATAATCCATCTCGGTGCGCATGAAGCAGCGGTAGGCGTCGGCGGGTGTACACACGATCGGCTCGCCGCGCACATTGAACGAGGTGTTGACCAGCACCGCGCAGCCGGTGCGCGCATGGAACGCCTGCAACAGCTTGTAATAGCGCGGGTTGGTGTCGCGATGCACGGTTTGGATGCGCGCCGAATCATCGACGTGGGTGATGGCCGGCAGCGTCGAACGCTTGAGGTTCAGCTTGTCGATGCCGAACAGCGCGCGTTGCTCCGCGGTCATCGGAATGCGCAAGTCTTCCCGCACCGGCGCAACGATCAGCATATAAGGACTGGCGCGATCGAGCGCGAAATAATCGCCGACCCGCTCGGCCAGCACCGAGGGTGCGAAGGGCCGGAACGATTCGCGGTACTTGATCTTGAGATTCATCACCGACTGCATCTTGGCGCTGCGCGGATCGCCGATGATGGAGCGCGCGCCGAGCGCGCGCGGGCCGAACTCCATCCGCCCTTGGAACCACCCGACCACGTTCTCGCCCTCTAGGATTTCAGCCAGGCGCGCGAGCAGGGCGTCTTCGTCGAGTTCGAGGTAACGCGCGCCGACTTGGTCAAGATGCCGCTGGATTTCGTCACTGCGATAGCGCGGCCCCAGGTAAGCGCCATGCATCCCATCCGCGCCATTCACCCGGCGCGGCGCTTCATGGCAGCCGTGCCACGCGATGAAGGCGGCGCCCAGCGCACCCCGGCATCGCCGGCGGCGGGTTGAATCCAGATGTCCTGGAACGGTCCTTCCTGCAAAACCCGGCCATTGGCCACGCAGTTCAGCGCGACGCCGCCAGGCATGTGGCACAGATAATCTTCGCCGGTTTCCTGGCGCAGCGTGCGCGCCAGTCTCGAGGATGACTTCTTCGGTGACCGCTTGGATCGAGGCGGCGATGTCCATTTCGCGCTGACCGAGCAACTTCTCCGGGTTACGCGGCGGGCGCCGAACAAGCGGTCGAATTCGCCGTTGGTCACGGTGAGACCGGTGCAGTAATCGAAGTAACGCATGTCCAGCCGGAACGTGCCGTCGGCCTTGAGGTCGATGAGCCGCTCGCGGATCAAGTCGGCGTACTTCGGCTCGCCGTAAGGGGCGAGCCCCATCAGTTTGTATTCGCCGGAGTTGACTTTGAAGCCGGTGTAATAGGTGAAGGCCGAGTACAGAAGTCCCAGTGAATGTGGAAAGTCGATTTGCCACAGCGGTCCAGCTGGTGATCGCGGCCCCGCCAGGCGCCGGGGTCGCCCATTCGCCCACCCCGTCCAGGCACAGAACGGCGGCGTGCTGGAATGGGCCAGGGAAGAATGCCGACGCCGTATGGGATTGGTGATGTTCGGCGAACAGTAGCGGCGGCAGGGCTTTGGTTTGCAGTTGCCCAGGGTCGCCAATTCTTTCTTGAGGGTGGCCTTGAGATAAAGCTTTTCCTTGAGCCATATCGGCATCGACGCAATGAACGAGCGCAAACCATGCGGCGCATAGCTCAAGTAGGTTTCCAGTAGCCGCTCGAATTTCACCAAGGGTTTGTCATAAAACACCACCTGGTCGACCGCGCTAAGATCGATGCCCGCCTCTTGTAGGCAATAACGAATTGCGTGGGCGGGAAAACGCGCATCGTGTTTTTTGCGCGAGAAGCGCTCTTCCTGGGCGGCGGCGACGATGTCGCCGTCGCGCAATAAAGCAGCGGCGGAATCGTGATAATAAGCCGAAAGGCCCAGGATGGTGGTGGCTGGCATGCGCTATGAAAAGCGATATGAACGGCTAAGAACCCAAGGATCGCTTCAGTATAACAAAGCGCGCGCGCGTGGCTGCCACGAAGAGCCGGCCACGCGTATTTCCCGATGGCGTATCATCTGAGTACCATTATGCTTTGGTGATTCCGTCCCATGGCGGGCATGACCCACCACTTTCGACCAGCCGATCCTGTTTGGCAAACCCGAGTCCAACGATGAGCACACCGCACAATCCCCAAATGTTTGACGAGATCAATCCACCGCCGCGGCTGATGATGGGACCCGGCCCGATCAACGCCGATCCGCGCGTGTTGCGCGCGATGTCGGCGCAGTTGCTAGGCCAGTTCGATCCGGCGTTCACCCGCTACATGAACGAAGTCATGGAACTCTACCGCCAGGTGTTCCAGACCGACAATCGCTGGACCTTCGTCATCGACGGCACGGCGCGCGCCGCCATCGAGGCGCTGCTGGTGTCGATCATCAGCCCCGGTGATCGGGTGCTGGTGCCGATCTTCGGGCGCTTCGGCCATCTGTTGTGGGAGATTGCCAATCGCTGTGGCGCAGACCTCCATTACATTGAAACCGACTGGGGCAGCGTATTCGCCCCTGAGCAGATCGAAGCGGCGATCCGCGCCCAGCGCCCCAAGCTGGTCGCCATCGTCCAGGGCGACACCTCGACCACCATGGCCCAGCCGCTCGCCGAACTCGGCGCCATCTGCCGGCGCTACGACGCATTGCTTTATGTCGACGCCACCGCCAGCATCGCCGGCATGGATTTGCCGGTCGATGCGTGGCAGATCGACGCGGTGTCGGTGGGTTTGCAAAAGTGTTTGGGCGGGCCGTCGGGTTCGGCGCCGCTGACCTTCAATGAGCGGGTCGAACAAGTGGTGCTGAAGCGCAAACACATCGAACAGGGAATCCGCCCGGAGGGATTCGTGGCGGGCGCGGGCAGGCTGATCCAGTCGAATTATTTCGACCTCGGCATGTTGATGGATTACTGGAGCGAAAAACGCCTGAATCATCATACCGAGGCGACCACCATGCTCTATGGCGCGCGCGAGTGCGCACGCATCGTTCTGCAAGAGGGCTTGGCCAATGGTTTCGCGCGCCATGCCTTGGCGAGCCGCGCCATGGTCGCGGGTCTGCAGGCCATGGGCTTGAAGGTCTACGGCGATCTTGCCTACAAAATGCCCAATGTTACCGGCGTGGTCATCCCCAACGGTATCGACGGCGAGGCCGTGCGCGCCAGCTTGCTCAACGATTTTGGCATCGAGATCGGCACTTCGTTCGGACCGCTGCGCGGCAAGATCTGGCGGATCGGCACCATGGGCTACAACTGCCGCAAACAGAATGTCCTGATCTGTTTGGGCGCGCTTGCAGCGGTATTGCGCCAGCAAGGATTCCAGGCGCCCGCCAGTGACGCGGTGGACGCGGCGCTGGCGATTTATCGCGAAGCGGGCCAGTAGCGCATCAAATACCCCGCCATGGGCACAGAGCTTTTTTCCGAACGCCTGGTACCGGCACGGCCTTTGGAGGGCGGCAATTCGGCGCGGGCGGCGTTGATGTTCACGCTCGCCATCGTGTTTCTGCTGGCGCTAGGGTTGCTCATTCACCACGACAGCCTGGACGACGAGACTATCGTGCAGGCGGTCGAGATCCCGGCCCTGCGGTGGTGGATCGCGCTGCTGTGGCTGGCGATCATCGTCGATGCCTTGCTCGGCGTGTTCACGGCGCCCGACGGCTGGAAAGCGGCGGGCAAGCGCGCGCTGCTGGTAGCCCTGCTGCCACCGTTGCGCATGACGGTCGCCTCGGCCTGGCCCATGACCTCGATTTGGCTACCTTGGGCGGGCTGGAGGCGGGTCGATGCGGACTTGTATGAACAGATGGAGCGCGATTTGGCACTGCCGATGCTGGCGGTGTCGTTGCTCATTTTGCCCGTGGTCGTGCTGGAATGGTTCTTCAAGGATCTGCTCGCCCGTCAACTCGTGCTGGCGATGGCGGTCAATCTCGGCACCGCACTCATTTGGTTCGCGTTCGCGGTCGAGTTCATCCTGTTGTTGACGGTCGCCGAGCGCAAGCTGCGCTATTGCGCGCAGAATTGGATCAACATCGTCATCATTTTGCTGCCGCTGGTGGCGTTTCTGCGCTCGCTGCGCTTGTTCCGAGTGTTGCGGGTCGCCAAGGCCGGCAAATTGCTGCGTGCGTATCGATTACGCAGCCTGTGGACGCGCGCCTACCGCCTGGTGTTGCTGCTCAATCTGATCGAGCGCGCGCTGCATCGCAAGCCGGAACGCTATCTAAGCCATCTCGAAGGAAAAGCGCGCGAGAAGGAACGCGAGCTAGCGGTGTTGCGCGCCAAGATCGCCGAACTGCGTGAACGACTGGCGGCTACCGACGCCGCGCGCGACCACTGACATGAACGTGAAGACTCACCATTGGATCGCGCGACCATAGAACAAGCTTACCAGCGTATTCGCGAGCGCCTGTGCCACACGCCGATCATCACCGCCGCCGTCAACGGCGCCCCAATCGCTTTCAAGCTCGAATATCTGCAAGTATCCGGCTCATTACCATGCCGGAAGCGAACTGCCAGAATGCCAGGGAGTTCCGATCTGTCTTTGGTTAACGCCTAGGGCGGAATAGCCTAATAGCGGGTAATCCGCCGAATGTGCTCGTCGGATTAGGCTTCGCGAATCGACCCTACGCTGGCTGCGACCACCCGGCCAGTTCCGCTAAGGGGAGCGCCTCGACGCGGTCAGCCAGTGGAAACCGTTGCGTGCCGGGATAGAGTATCCACAATTGATCCAGTTCCAGGTCTTGCAACGCGATCCGCATCGAAGGCGTCAGCCGGGGTGCATCGATGCGTTTACATTCGATGCCGATACGCCGCCCGTTTTTGAGCAACATCAAGTCGAGTTCCGCTCCGCCGTGGGTCGCCCAGAAGTAAGTTTGTTCCGGCTGCAAGGCTTTGATAGCCTCCTCAACCGCATAGCCCTCCCACGACGCGCCACATTTAGGATGCTCTTGCAGCTCTTTCTCTGAGCGTATGCCCAGTAGCACATGGAGCAGACCACTATCGCGGAGATAGATTTTGGGTGATTTGACCTGCCGCTTCATCAGATTGGCGTACCAGGGCTGGAGCTGGCGTACCATGAAAACGCCTTCCAACAGATCCAGATAGCGACGCACGCTAGACTCACCGATACCCAAGGAACGGGCGGGCTCAGCCGCGTTCCACACTTGGCCGTGATAGTGCGCGAGCATCGTCCAGAAGCGCCGCAACGCCGCCGTCGATGCGCCGATACCCAGTTGCGGCAAGTCGCGCTCAAGGAGCAGTTGCATGAAGGCTTGTCGCCAGGCCACGCTGTCTTGATCGGATTGCGCCAAAAACGACAGTGGGAACCCGCCGCGTAACCAGTGTCGGGCCTGGGCCTCGATGCCAACTTCGGCGAGGCTGAACCCGCCGAGGGTGATGGTTTCCATCCGTCCTGCCAAGGATTCCGATGGCTGGCGCAAGAAATTCGGCGCCGCGCTACCCAGAATGAGGAATCGCGCCGGTAAGGGTTGCCGGTCAACCAAAACGCGCAAAACCGGGAACAGTTCGGGGCGGCGCTGTACCTCATCGATGACGATCAATCCCTGGAGGTCGCGTAACGCCGTCATCGGCTCGTCCAACCGCGCCAGGCTGGCCGGGTCTTCCAAATCGAAATAGTTGAGGGAGTCGGGTTTGACGAACTGCCGCGCCAGCGTCGTTTTGCCACTTTGCCTAGGGCCGATCAACGCCACGACCCGGCTGCGCTGCAACGCCGTCTCGATCTGCTTGTGTAATGGCTCGCGTTCAATCATAAAAGGAATATACCATGAAATTCCTCCATGCGATGGGGGAATTTCATAGTATGGCGCAGCGCGCTGCGTTGGCTGCGAAGAAAGAAATCGCTATTCTGGAGTTGCTGAAGTAACTCAGTGGGGCGTATGGCGGAATGAGCCGACGGCCATATTTCGCCGAATGTGTTTCATAGGCGGATGACGCTGCGCGTGGTGCCCTACGCGAGATGTCAGGAGATTTTGTCACGCTCGCCCGGTGCCGAAGCGTATCAGTTTGCGGCCAAATCGATCTTGTCGTATACGTCGGCCAGCTTTAGCTTGCAACCAATGGCATCGAGTTGCACCGTCATTTCCAGATGCTCGAAGACATGCAATAGCCAGCTTCCGTCGTGCTGGCGGACGAAGCGCTCGATGCGTGAGATTTTCTGGCTGATAAGCACGTATTCTTTGAGAGAATTGAGCTTCTGGTAGTGGGCAAACTTGTCACCCCGATCATAGCCTTCCGTTGAGTCGGAAAGCACTTCCATGATGAGTAAAGGGTTGGTGAGTGTGTCTTGCTGGACATCGTCATAGATTTCCTGTCCACAAGTGACGACGATGTCAGGGTAGGTGTACTTTCCGAGTGGGTTGACTTTAACGCGCATGTCGCTGGCGTAGGCCCGGCACGGACGGCCTTTGAGCTGTAACGTCAAGCTCGTGACGCTGTTGGCCACAATCAGGTTATGCGCAGGACTACCGCCTGCCATCGCAAATATCTCGCCTTGATAATATTCATGGCGTTGTTCCGCGCTACGCTCTATCGCCAAGTAGTCCTCGACTGAAAGTATGGGGTGCTGCTTCGTACTCATGATCGTAACCTCGTGGCCGCATCAGCAATGATAAGGTGATTTCAGCGCGCAGGGCATAGCACGTAGGGTGCGCCATATGCGCGCGTTGGTTGTTTCGTGCGCATAGCGCACGCTACGCTGGCTACTCAGCGTCTTCATGCGCTTTTATAAGATTGAATTTAGTTCGTTCATCCAATTTAGATTTATCATTAAAATCAATCGATTTAAGGCGTTTTCCTTTGCGATACTTATCCTGCTCTCTTGCCACTCCTTCAAACTGTTCTTGTACCCCTACCAAAGTTATTCGATCCTTTTTAAGTTTACGACCGCATTGTTTTTCTTTATCGTCCGATTCAGATGTCATTCCTGTCAAACCCACCAAATTAACCAGATTATTAACCAATGGTGCTAGTTGAATAGCGGTTGACAAAGCCAAGCTGCCAACCACCGTAGTAGGCAGAGCTACCCACCTGCCGTCGATGGAGGCACGCATGACCACCGAAGACTTTATCACCGAGTTGTTCTGCCGCGTAGATGATCGATTTCAAGCACTGGGATTGGGGCGGCATCGGCAGGCCCAGTTGTGGCCGAGCGAGGTGGTAACTTTGGCCTGTGTTCGCACTCAAGGGGGTGGGCGGTCGTGCCTTCTATCGCTGGATCAGCCGCGACGGGCGAGAGCTGTTCCCACATTCCGCACCCTCACGTATAGAGCGCATGATAGGCGGGGCCGAGGAGTGTAATGATCTGGTACTGAGGCGGTTTGAGTTGAGCAGCTGCTTGGCCGGCGATCAGTAAAAGGTGAATCCCGGCAAAGAGCTGAAACACCCAGCGCATCGTGGGCCGGTGGGTGGGCTTGCCTTTCTGATCGGCGACACTTTCACCTGTCGCCAAGCGCTGGCGCAGGCGATACTCCAACGCCGCATAGACAGCTGAACACGGTCATGATCATCAACAGCGCCATGATCCGCTGGGGGACTTCAGAAACAGCGTGTGGGCTTAGCGCGGTCCTTAAGCGAAAGCCGCGTTCTGCCTGTTGTTGCTGTTTGTATTGTTCGAGTACGGCGGCGTCGGGCAACCGTTGCGTGTCGAGTTCATTGGTCGCCAGGATAAAGGTGGCGCGCCGCCGCAGCCAACGCCAACGTACATCGGGATTGCTGGCTGGGTGGCCGCATACCTGCCAGCGCCGCGCGCGAGGCGTTGGCTGCACCTTGGCCTCAGAAATGAACAGCACCTGTAAGCGGCGCTCGAACTCCCACAGCGCTTGGCTTGCATCGGCGGCACAGGCAAAGGTCTTGCGGGCGAGTTGGCCAAAGGCTTTGGCCTCCCATTCGCTACGCTTCAGGAGTTGACGCCTCACCGCTGGGGCAGCACGCGCGGCGCGTGCACCGAGGTGATGATCAGCCAGCGCTGGCGCACACGCCCATACTCGACTTCCACGCGGCGATAGCGGTAACCGGGGAGTAACTCGGTGGGTTCGCCGACCTCATCCCGATAGCGCTGAGCCAGCGCAAGCGTTTCAGGCACGCGCGTGATCCACCGACCCCGATGCGCCGCCAGTATCTGTAGATTCGCTTCGCTGTAGAGCGCGCTGTCGGCGATCCAGTACTCGACCTGATGGGTGGCATTAAGGTTATCGATATGGCGTTCGATCAGCGCGCCGAAACTGGCCGTGTCATTGCAGTTGCCGCTCAGCGGTTGCATCATGCGGTAGCCCCGCGCGTTGCTCGACAATGAGATTGAGCATGATCTGATTCAGGTCGGGCCGTCGATCACGGCTGTAGCCGTGGGTGAGCGTGACCACACCGACTTCTTCTTCCTGCGCATAAGCCCCATCGACATGCAACGAGGTCGAGTCCAGATGCACCGTCGCACCCGCTAACCCAGGCGCTGACACGCCTGTGCCGACAGGAGCGTAAACAACGCCGTCACATCGTGGGCATAGAGGGCATCAAGCGCGCGGCCCAGCACATCATCATTCAACTGTTCCGGTGCAATCCCTTTTTCCGATCAGGCGCTCGGTGGGTTTGTCGGCGAAAAATTGCGGCACTAAATACAACGCTCGATTGATGAATCCAGTCCGTTAAGCACCAGCGCTTTCACGGCTTGCCCCACGCTGACTTGGCGTTGGTCGTAGTCTGGGCGATGGTGTCATCCAGCACCTTGCCGATCCCCAGTTCGTCGTACATCCCCGCCACTAGCCCCAGGTGTTCCAGCGTTTGGCTGGCGTATTGTTTACTCATCAGCGTTGCCTCCCAACTCATTGAGAGACAACTATAATCCCGCACCTCTCAAAACTCATCCCAGGGGTGCGGAATGTCGGCTGTTCCCAAGGTTGCCCAGTCGCACGCGGCTGTTTCGGCGTATCGCTACCCACTGGCGCTGGAGCGATGCGTTCATGGCGGAGATGAGTCTGTTGGATTGGCCGATACCTACGGCATCGAACTGCTGCATCCCAAGCGCGAGGGACGCAGCCGCGCGCAGATCGGCCGCAAAGGCTTGTCGAATCATCGCTGGATCGTGGGTGTCAAACTCGGCGTATTGCTCAACCGGCTGGGGTTGGTGGTGGGCTGGGTGTGGGCGACGGACAACATGCACGATAAGCATTTTGCGGTATTGGTCGAGGCGGCGCGGGAGCAGATGGTCGTCTTGGCCGATCACGGCTTTCACGCCACAGTGGGTGATCCGCCCAACCTCAAACTCTGCCAGCGCGGGCAGTGGAACGAACGGATGCTGGTGGAGACGGTGTTAGAGGAATGCTGACCACCGTTGCCCATCTGAAAAAACTCAGCCACCAGGTGGCTGCCTACCTTCAGGCGCGCTTGGCTTTCAGCATGGCGTTGTTCAATCTCTTGGCTCAATGGCATGGGTTGACAGCCGATGAAGACGGATTCGTGCGGCTTTCCATCGCCGAGTTCAGCCTATGAACTAGCACCATTGGTTATTAAATACATACCGATAGAGATTTTGATCACCCGCAACTAGACCAATTGGATGGCATCACTCAGCGCCGAAGCGTTCTGGCCGAGGATGGAAACCCGAGCGCCGACCACCGGCCTTTGCACCGGCGGATTAGCAACAGCGTCGGTGGTGTCTAGGAGGCGGCCTCGAAGTGACGCATCTTCGAAGCTGGCGCTGAAAATCGGCTGAGCGTCGGCATGAATAGCGGAAAGCGCAACGATGAGTAACAAACCGATGATGCGAATGAGTTTATTCATATAGCCAGCCTCGGTGTCTTCGCGCAATCCATTCTGTCAGTTTGTGAAATGAAAAGCAAAATGCAGAACTGACTTTAGGCTAGGAGCCGCGCTCCGAATGATCGGCAAACGAATTTGCAAATCGATTATTCCATTGTATTCTGATCAACCCACTAGACCGTACTTGCTAGCGATAACGACTCAAGATGAATACGCACCCCTATCCAGAAAAACACGGCCTCTACGATCCCCAGTTCGAGCACGAGAGCTGCGGTGTCGGTTTCGTCGCACACATCAAGGGCAAGCGCAGCCACCAGATCGTGCTTGATGCGCTCGAAGTGCTGGACAATATGAGTCATCGCGGCGCTTGCGGCTGCGAGCCCAACACCGGCGACGGCGCAGGCATCCTCACCGCCCTGCCGCACGAGTTTCTGGCCAAGGTCGCGGCGCGCGATCTCGGGGTGGAGTTGCCCGCGCCGGGCCGTTTCGCGGCGGGTCTGGTGTTCCTACCCCAGCGGGATGTGGAGCGCGAGCATTGCAAGGAGGCCGTCGCGCGCATCGTCGCCGAGCAGGGGCAAATCCTGCTCGGCTGGCGCAAAGTGCCCACCGATGCGGTGGGCGCCGACATCGGGCCATCCGCGCGCGCGGCGGAGCCGGCCATGGAGCAGGTATTCATCGCCGCCGCCGATGGCTTGCAAGGCGAGGCGTTCGAGCGTGCGCTGTACCTGATCCGCAAGCGTGCGAGCCATGCGCTGCGGACATCCAATCTCAGCCAGGCCTTGATGTTCTATATCTGCAGTCTGTCCACCAAGGTCATGGTGTACAAGGGCATGCTCACGCCCGCGCAGGTCATGCCCTACTACCCCGACCTCGCCGATCCGGATTACAGCAGCCATCTGGCGATGGTGCATTCGCGCTTTTCCACCAACACTTTTCCGTCCTGGGATCGCGCCCAGCCCAACCGTTTCATGGCCCACAACGGCGAGATCAATACGCTGAGAGGCAACATGAACTGGATGCGCGCGCGCGAGGGCGTGGCGGAATCGGCGGTGTTCGGGGAAGAACTGAAGAAGCTCTATCCCATCGTCGAGCCGCACTGCTCCGATTCCGGCACCTTCGACAACGTGCTGGAATTCCTGCTGATGAGCGGGCGTTCGCTGCAGGCGGCGGTCATGATGATGATCCCCGAAGCCTGGGAAAACCACGAGGCCATGTCGGCGGAGAAAAAAGCGTTCTACGAGTTCCACTCCTGCATGATGGAGCCGTGGGATGGGCCGGCCTCGATCACCTTCACCGACGGCCGTTATATCGGCGCGGTGCTGGATCGCAACGGCCTGCGCCCGAGCCGGTTCTATCTCACCCATGACGACCGCGTGATCATGGCCTCCGAGGTCGGCGTGCTGAACGTCGCGCCAGACAACGTCAAGCAAAAAGGCCGGCTCCAACCGGGCAAGATGTTTCTGGTCGATTTCGAGCAGGGGCGGATCGTCGCCGACGATGAATTGAAGCATGAATTCAGCATCCGCCGGCCCTATGGCGAATGGCTGCAACGGCAGCGCATCCATCTGGCCGACCTCAAGCCGGCGCCGCGGGTGGCTGGCTTCGAGCCGGATACGCTGTTGGCGCGTATGCAGGCGTTCGGTTATACCACCGAAACCCTGCATTTCATGCTGATTCCGATGGTTACCGAGAAGCGCGATCCGGTCGGGTCGATGGGCAACGACGCGGCGCTCGCGTGCCTGTCGGATGAGCCTCGCATGCTGTATGACTACTTCAAGCAACTGTTCGCGCAGGTCACCAATCCGGCCATTGATTCGATCCGCGAAGAAATCATCATGTCTTTGCAGTGCTATGTCGGGCCCGAGGGAAATCTGCTGGAGGCGAAGGAATCTCACGCCCATCGCCTGCTGATACCGCATCCGATCCTGACCAACGCCGAATTGGCGGCGCTGAAATTCATGGATCATCGCGGCTGGCGCGCGAAGACGCTCGACATCACCTTCCCACGCGCCGATGGCAAGACTGGTATGTTGGCGGCCATCGAGCGCATCTGCCGCGAAGCCGAGGGCGCCATCGCCGATGGTTATAGCCTGGTTATCTTGTCCGATCGCGCGATCAGCCGCGAGCGCGTGCCGCTCAGTTCCTTGATGGCCTGCGGCGCGGTGCACCATCATCTGGTGCGGCAGATGAAGCGCACCCGCCTGGGGCTGATCCTGGAGAGCGGCGAGGCGCGCGAAGTCCATCACTTCTGCCTGCTGATCGGTTATGGCGCCGATGCGGTCAATCCCTATCTCGCTTTCGAGTCGCTTTGGCAGGCGCGCGCCAGCGGCCAGTTGCGCAAGGATTACAGCGACGAAGACGTGACCGCCGGCTATCGCAAGAGCGTGGCCAAGGGCTTGCTCAAGGTAATGGGCAAGATGGGTATCTCGACGCTGCAAAGCTACAAAGGTGCGCAGATCTTCGAGGCGGTGGGATTGGCCGACGAAGTGATCCAACAATGTTTCACCGACACCCCGAGCCGGGTACAAGGTTGTAACTTCGATATTCTCGCCAGCGAAGCGCTGCGCCGGCACGCCTTGGGTTATCCGGCACGAGAAGAGGGCGTATTTTCCAGCCTGCCCAACCCCGGCGAGTTCCACTGGCGCGCCGAGGGCGAGCGCCATATGTGGAGCCCGGAGGCCATCGCCGAAATCCAGACCGCGGCGCGCTTCGATAGCCGTGAGGCGTATCAGCGTTTCGCCAAGATCGCCAACGACGACGCCCGCACCCGTTGTACCCTGCGCGGCCTGCTGGCATTCAAGCCCGCTGGCAACGGCGGACCCATACCTCTCGGCGAAGTGGAGCCGGCCAGTGCCATCGTCAAGCGCTTTTGCACCGGCGCGATGAGCTATGGCTCGATTTCGCTGGAAGCGCACAAGACCCTGGCCATCGCCATGAACCGCATCGGCGGCAAATCCAACACCGGCGAGGGCGGCGAAGATCCGGCGCGCTTCAAACCGCTGCCCAATGGCGACTCCGAGCGTTCGGCGATCAAGCAAGTGGCGTCCGGACGGTTCGGTGTCACCATTTGGTATCTCGCCAATGCCGACGAACTGCAA
Organism: Gammaproteobacteria bacterium; assembly: GCA_046347515.1. GTDB lineage: Bacteria > Pseudomonadota > Gammaproteobacteria > Competibacterales > Competibacteraceae > JAXMFZ01. Next base: position 234,655 of record JAXMFZ010000003.1, read on the forward strand.
ATCAAGATCGCGCAAGGCGCCAAACCCGGCGAGGGCGGCGAACTGCCCGGCCATAAGGTCGACAAGATCATCGCCCGCACGCGCCATTCGACGCCGGGCGTGGGCCTGATCAGCCCGCCGCCGCACCACGATATTTATTCCATTGAAGACTTGGCGCAGCTCATCCATGACTTGAAGAACGCCAATCCGTCGGCGCGGGTGAGCGTGAAGCTGGTTTCCGAGGTCGGGGTAGGCACCATCGCCGCCGGCGTGGCCAAGGCCCACGCCGATCATATCTTAATCTCCGGCCATGACGGCGGCACCGGCGCATCGCCCTTGACCAGCATCAAATACGCTGGCCTCCCGTTCGAGTTAGGCATCGCCGAGACGCACCAGACCCTGGTGATGAATGATTTGCGTTCGCGCGTCATTTTGCAGACCGACGGCCAGCTCAAGACCGGCCGGGACGTGGTGATCGCAGCATTACTGGGCGCGGAGGAGTATGGTTTTGCCACCGGCCCGCTGATTGCACTCGGCTGCATCATGATGCGCAAATGCCATCTCAACACCTGCCTGGTTGGCATCGCCACCCAAGACCCGGTGTTGCGCAAGAAGTTCAAGGGCAAGCCCGAGCATGTGATCAATTACTTGTTCATGGTCGCCGAGGAAGCGCGCCAGATCATGGCGGAACTCGGTTTCCGCACGATGAACGAGATGATCGGCCGGGTCGATAGGCTGGAGACCAACGCCGCTATCCACCATTGGAAGGCCGATGGCATCGATTTGTCCAGCTTGCTCGCGCCGGTGCGCAAACCACACGCGGGCGTCGCGGTGTACCACACCATCGCGCAGGACCATGGTCTGGAAAAGGCGCTGGATAATCGCCTCATTGCCCTGGCTGAACCGGCCATCGCGCACGGCAAGCGGGTGCGCGAGGAACTCGCGATCCGCAACATCAACCGCACCGTCGGCACCATGCTGAGCCATACCATCGTCAAGCGCCGTGGCGAGGAGGCGCTGCCACCCGATACGCTGCACTTCAAGTTCGCCGGCTCCGCCGGCCAGAGTTTCGGTGCCTGGCTCGCCAAAGGCGTCACCCTGGAACTCGAAGGCGATGCCAACGACTACGTGGGCAAGGGCCTTTCCGGTGGGCGCATCGTCATCTATCCGTCGCGTAACGCGAGTTTTGTGGCGGAAGACAACATCATCGTCGGCAATGTCGTATTGTATGGAGCGATTGCCGGCGAGGCGTTCATTCGCGGCATGGCCGCCGAGCGATTCGCGGTGCGCAATTCCGGTGCGCAGGCGGTGATCGAGGGCGTTGGCGATCACGGTTGCGAATACATGACCGGTGGGCGCGTCGTGGTGCTGGGGCCTACCGGACGCAACTTTGCCGCTGGCATGAGCGGCGGTATCGCCTATGTGTGGGATCCCGACGTCCGCTTCGCGGCCCATTGCAACGGGGAAATGGTGGCGCTCGAGGCGTTGGAGAGCGACGACGACATCGGCGAGCTGCATGCGCTCATCGATAAACATCGGCGCTATACCGGCTCGGCGGTCGCGGAGCGGATCTTGAACGATTGGCGGGGTAGCATCGCGCAATTCGTCAAAGTGATGCCGACCGATTACAAACGTGTGCTCGCCGAGCAAAAACGCGAAGTGGAAGCGCAGGCGGCATAATCATAGGGGCGGCCCTCGTGGACGCCCTCGAGTCAGTCAGAGAACCCAATAGATGCTCTACGCCATCCATTGTCTTGACCATGCCGATAAACTCCAGGCGCGCCTCGACCATTACCCCGAGCATCGCGCCTATCTCAACAGCGTGCCGCTCAAGATCGTGCTCGCCGGCCCGATCGCCGCCGATGACGGCGAGACGCCCATCGGCAGCGTGATGATCATCGATGCCGCCACCCGCGCCGAGGCCGAGGCCTTCAATCGCAACGATCCGTTTTACCAGTTGGGCGTGTGGAACCGCGCGGCGATCAATATCCACGTGTTTTTGAAGCGGCGCGGCTGGTTGGCGGAGTACTGATTGCCACGAGCCGCGGCGGCGCTTTTCTGTTACTCTGGCGGCTGCTATTGACTGAGATTGCGTTCATGAACATCGCCGAAAATAAGGTCGTGACCCTGGATTACACCCTGACTGACGATGCAGGCTCTGTGATCGACAGCTCCCAAGACGGTAGCTTTACCTACCTGCATGGTTCCAACAACATCATCGCGGGGCTTGAAAAAGCGCTGGAAGGGCGCACCGTCGGCGATGAGTTCGAGGTCGCCATTCAACCCGATGACGCTTACGGGCACCGCGATCAGGCCAAGGTGGCGATAGTGCCACGCGCGGCGTTTCCAGCCGATATCGATCTTGAAGTCGGCATGCAGTTTCACGCCGAAGGTCCGCAAGGTCAGGCGATGGCGGTGATGATCGCCGGCGTGGATGGTGACGATATCACGGTCGATGGCAATCATCCGTTGGCGGGCGAGCGCCTCACCTTCCACGTCAAAGTACTGGACGTGCGCAGCGCCACGCTCGAGGAAATTCACCACGGCCATGTCCACGGCCCCGGCGGCCATCATCACCATTGATGGCAAAGCAGGCGCCGGGCGACGCCCGCGGGGTTTATTCGACGACGATGTCGCGCAGGTCTTCGCTGGGCGCCGGATAGCGCAGCTTCAGGCTTTCCAGAACGTCGATCAGAATCGCCAAGATCAGCAGATTGCGGTTGGTCTTGGAGTTGGCCGGGACGATATGCCACGGCGCCCAGGCGGTGTTAGTGGCGGTGAGCGCGTCCTCATACGCTTTCATGTAGTCCTTCCAGCGCGCCCGTTCCCCAAGGTCGCCGACCCTGAATTTCCAGCGTTTGTCCGGATCCTGCAGGCGTTCTTCCAGGCGTTTCTTCTGTTCATCCTTGGAAATGTAAAGAAAAAACTTGACGATGATGGTACCGGTTTCCGCTAACATGCGCTCGAAATCGTTGATCTGCTGATAACGCTGCTGGCAGGTCTTGGCCGTAATCGATTCGTGCACGCGCACGATCAAGACGTCTTCGTAGTGGCTGCGGTTGAAGATGACGATCTCGCCCTTGCCGGGCACCTGGCGATGGACGCGCCATAAATAATCGTGATCGAGCTCTTCGGTGGTCGGCGCTTTGAAGCTTACTACCCGTACGCCCAGTGGGTCCACGGACTGAAACACATGGCGGATCGTGCCATCTTTGCCGGAGGTGTCCATGCCTTGCAGGACGATCAACAGCTTGCGGTCATGCTCGGCGTAAAACAGATCTTGCAGGTGATCCAAGTGATCGCTGAGCGCCTTGAGTTCGGCTTCGGCCTGTTCCCTGCTGTCCGGCACGGCGCTTTTGTCGTCCGGGTTCCAGTTCTTGAGGCTGATGTTGGCGCCAGGCTTACAAAGGTAGCGTTTGAGGTTCATGGGCGTGTGCGTTGTCGCTATTCCTTGGTGTAGGGAGTCAGCAGGGCCGCCGGTTGGATGGCTTTCCCGATCAAGCCCGAAACCGCGAGGATGGTGAGCAGGTAAGGCAGGCTGATCAGAATCTGCGGTGCGATGTTGAAATCGAAGATTTGCAACGAGAGTTGCAGCGCATCAGCCGCGCCGAAAACAAGCGCCGCCAGCGCCGCCAGATAAGGATTCCAGCGCCCAAAGATCACGATCGCCAAGGCGATGAAGCCGCGCCCGGCGACGATGTTGTCGCGGAAAATGCCCAATTGGCCCAGCACTAGATAGGCACCAGCCATGCCCGCCGCCGCGCCGGACAACAGCACGCCGATGGTGCGCATACGCATTACGTTGATCCCGGCGGTATCGGCGGCGCGCGGGTGCTCGCCGGCGGTGCGCAGGCCAAGACCGAATTGGGTTCGATACAGAACGAAACCGGCAACCAACACCAGGGCCAGGGTGATGTAAAGCAGGATATTGTGCCTGAACAGAATAGGGCCGATGATCGGCAGATCCGACAACACGGGGAATTCGAGCACCGCGAACATCGGCGCTTTCTGCGGGTTGACTTGGCCTCCTAGCACTGCCCGGTAAACATAGCTGGCGATCCCGAGCGCCAACGTGTTGAAGACGATTCCCACTACTACCTGGCTCGCCCCGGCGTTCACGTAAAACCAGGCCAGCAGCCCGCTCGACAACAGCCCGGCCAGAATTGCGCCGCCCAGGCCGAGCCATGGGCTGCCGGTCAGCAATGAGACGAGAAACCCGGCCAGGGCGCCGAGCAGCATGGTGCCTTCGATGCCAATGTTCAGCACCCCGGAAAGTTCGCCGAAAATCTCCCCTAACGCCGCAAGCAGCACCGGCCCCGCCAGGCGAATACTGGCCGCGAGCCAGGTAACCAGGAATGCCGAGGTGAAATTTGCTCAAGATCCATCGCCAAACGCCCTCGGTTTGCGCCGCAACGCCGCCGGATTCACACGATAATAGCGCAGCAGATCGCTGGCCAGGATAAGTAATACGATCAGGCTTTGGATGATGAAGACCACGGAACTCGGCACGCCCGCGCGGCGCTGCATGGCGTCGGCGCCCACCCCCAGACCCGCGTACAGGATCGAGGCGATGACCACGCCCAGCGGTTGGAGGCGGCCCAGCAGCGCCGCCACGATGCCGACAAACCGGTGCCGCGCGATATGCCATCCAGCAGCCGGTATTGCACGCCCAGCACTTCGACCAAGCCGGCGAGGGCGCCCAAGCCGCCCGCCACCACCGCTGCGAGCAGCAATCGGCGCCCGACGTCGATGCCGCCGTAGCGCGCGGCGCGCGGACTCAAGCCCGCGACGATCAACTCGTAGCCGATGGCGGTCTTGCGCAGGATCAGCCAAACCAGGAATGCGCCGGCCAAGGCGGCGATGATGCCGGCATGGGCGCGGGTGTCGGGGAGGATGAAGGGCAGGATGGTGGCGTCGGGGATGCGCGGTGTCTGCGGCAGATCGCCAGGCGCGCGCAGCGGCCCCGACACCAGATAGTTGATGAACAGCACGGCGAGGTAATTCATCATCAGCGAGATCAGTACTTCGTTGCCGCCAAAGCGACCGCGCAGCGCGCCCGCGATGCCGGCCCATGCGCCGTCGGCGAGAAACGTCGCGATGAATACCAATGGGAAAAACGCCAACCCCGGCAAAGGTCCGAGCGCGCCATCGGCAGCAGTGGCGAGCGCTACCCACACCGCCATCGCGCCGCCGATATACAGCGTGCCCTCGAAGCCAAGATAGAAGAACCCCGAGCGCCACGCGAATATCGTTCCCAGGCCGATGAAAATCAACGGCGTGGCGCGCACCAGGGTAAAACCGATACCGGTCAGGCTGCCGAAGCTCTGGCTCAGCATCGCCGCGTAAGCAGCGAGTGGCTGGGCGTTGAACGGCAGGAACAGCAAGCTGCCGAGGAGAAGCGCCGCACCCACCGACAGCAGGATCAATACGGCGCTCGCCAGCGGCGCTTCGACCGGCGTCAGGTGCCGTACCCACAGCGCGGGTTTAGCCATGCCGCACCGCGCCCGGAGGCTCGTCGCGTGTGCCGGCCATCAGCAGGCCGATGGTTTCCAGATCGGCGTTGGCGCCGTCCAGGATTCCCATGATCCGGCCTTGGTAGAGCACGGCGATGCGGTCGCTGAGCGCGAGGATTTCCTCGAGTTCCGCCGAGATCAGCAGAATGGCGGCGCCGCGCGCGCGTTCGGCGAGCAGTTGGCCGCGCACGTATTCGCTGGCGCCAATGTCCAGGCCGCGCGTCGGTTGCTCGACGATCAGCACCTGAGGATTGCGCATGACCTCTCGCCCTAGCACGACTTTCTGCAAATTGCCGCCGGACAGCTTACCCGCCGCGAATTGGATGCCCGGCGCACGCACGTCGTAGCGTTCGACCAGGGTGGCGGCATGGCGGCGAACCCGGCGCTGGTCGAGCAGAAGCTTGCCGCGCCCAAGGTAATCGAACACATTGCCAAGCACGGCGTTGTGGGCGATGCTGAGTGGCCCGACCGAGCCGACATTGCGGCGATCGGCGGGGATGTAGGCCATGCCGGCCGCACGGTGCGCGGCGGGGCTGGCGTGGGTGAGGTCCAAGCCATCCAGTAAGACTTGGCCGGCGCGGATGGGGCGCAGATTCATCAAGGCTTCCGCGAGTTCCGATTGGCCGTTGCCATCGACGCCGGCCAGCCCCAGGATTTCGCCGGCGTGGAGGGTGATATCCAAACCCTGGAGCTTGAATCGCCCGGCCTCGTCCGCGACATGCAATTGGCGCGCCTCGAGGATGGGCTTGCCCGGTGCTTGCGCCGGTTTTTCGCTGGGGGCGATTTCACGGCCCACCATCAGGCGCGCCAGTTCCCGGGCGCTGGTGTCAGAGGTAGCCAGCGTGCCGGTGGCGCGGCCATCGCGCAGTACGGTGACACGGTCGGCAATCGCCATGACCTCGTGCAGCTTATGGGTGATGAGGATGACCGCATGGCCCTGGCCGGCGAGCGCGCGCAACACTTTGAATAGATTCTGGCTTTCCTGGGGCGTCAGCACCGCCGTCGGTTCGTCGAGGATGAGTAGCTTGGCGTGGCGATACAGGAGCTTGAGGATTTCGACGCGCTGCTGCACGCCGATCGGCAGATGCTCGATCTTAGCCAGCGGGTCGATTTCCAGCCCATGCTGCCTGGACAGTTCCGTCAAGCGCCGCGCCGCGCCCTTGAGGTCGAGGAGCGGCCCTTTGCCGTCCTCGGCGATGCCGAGCACCACGTTTTCCACCACGCTGAAGCGCGGCACCAGCATGAACTCCTGATGGATCATGCCAATACCAAGTGCGATGGCGTCGCGCGGGTTGTGGATTTCGACCGCTTCGCCGTTGATCAGGATATCGCCGCCATCGCGCTGATACAGCCCGTAAAGGATTTGCATCAGCGTGCTCTTGCCCGCGCCGTTTTCGCCGAGTAAGGCATGGATTTCGCCAGCCTCGACCGTGAAGTCGATGTGATCGTTGGCGAGCACTCCGGGAAAGCGTTTGACGATCTGGCGGAGTTGTAGGAAGGGAGGCAAGGTGAAATATCTGCGGTGACGGTTCGGGTCGGATGCCCTCTCCCATTGGAAGAGGGCGGATTGAGGCAAGGTTTACTTGTTGCTGACCTCGTACTTGATTTTGCCCGCGGCGAGGTCATTCCAGATCGCCATGAATTGTTGCCACACGTCATCCGGAATGATCTCCGGGTTGTGGTCGCCTTTGCCGCCATTCCATGACCAATGCCACATCTCGTTGACCTTGGGCTGCCACTCGGTGCCGCCGGCGAATTTGCCGTCGCGGATGTCGTGGCCGAGTTTCACCACCATGTTGCTGAGGTCCATGGCGATGCTCGAACCCATGGCTTTGGGGGCGACCTGGGTCTGATCGGCGTAGCAGCCGAGCACCTTGGCCCCGCCCGCCACCGCGCCTTCCAGAGCGCCGAGACCGGTGATGTCGGCGGCGTGCCAGATCACATCGGCGCCGTTGCCGACCATGGTTGCGGCGGCTTCGCGGCCCGTGGCCGCGTCGCTGTAGTCGCCGGTGACGACGCCGAGCGCCTTGGTTCCGGGAACGGTTTTCTCGGCCGCCAGCATAAAGGTATTCTTGATGCCGCGTTGGGTGGGGTTGTCGCCGCCGCCGACAAAGCCGACCGCTTTTTTCTTCGACATCAGTGCGGCCAGCGCGCCCGCCGCGTACGCCATGTCCCAGTAGGCCGGATTCACGTACTGCACGTTGGCGGGAATCTTGTCCTGCGGCTTGAAGGTGGTGGCGAAGAACGACAACTTGGGATAAGCGGGGGCGATTTCGAGAAAAGCGCTGCCGAACTCGAAGCCGTGGCCGATGATCAGGTCATAGCCGTCGTCGGCGTAGCCGCGCG
>JAXMFZ010000030.1:0-51014 GCA_046347515.1 Gammaproteobacteria bacterium
GTTTCGGTCGGCGCTGGCATCGGACTCAAGCCATACGATAGGCGATATTCTTGCAGTGCGCGGATCATGTCCGTGTTGACGGGCACTTTGGCTTGTTTGCCGCCTTTTCCAGTGACGAACCACCACCAGCGGCCGCGCACTTCAATCATGCTACCCATTGTACTGCCAGCGATTTCACTGACCCGCGGGCCGAGCAAGTAAAGCAGCGCCAGCAAATAGCGCGCGCGGTAATAATGACGTCGGTCACGGTCGGTGTCACGCCGCATCATCTCAACCGTATCGAGCACAAACTGCCATTGATCCTGCTCCAGGAAGCGCTCAATCTGTTGTTGCTTATGGCTGCCTTTGCGACCTCGACGTTTCAGCAACGCCAAGGGATTGCCCGATAAATAGCCAGCCTTGACCAAGTATGAGAATAAGGAATTGATGACCAGCAACGCTGTGCGCCTGCTGGGTGGATTCAGCGGCCCCAGGAAGGGTCGCCAACCAGGATGATTTCGCGGTACCTTCGGCCCGCACCAGCGCTCATGAGGTTCAGGATTGGCAAGAAAATCTTCATATAACAAGCAATCTTCACGGCTCAGGCTAGAAAGCGGCTTACCACGCTCGATCAGTGCCCATAATAATAATCGTTCAGCCTCTTTGCGATAATGACGTAGCGTCTGGGGTGAATCACGAAATTCAGCCAACCACGCCTGAATCGCCGCCATGTCATCGTTCGCTTCAATCTGTTTCTTGGCATCGGTTTGCGCGCGGTTGCTGCCGGTATTGCCATTCATTGCCATAGGCAAAGCCATGGACTCGATGGGTCTAGGAAGGTCAATAGGTATGGTCATGTTCCGCAAGCCTTTCATCTTATTGATGATTGATCACCATATCACCCTGACCAAAGGGTTGCAACGGACTCGACAAGATAACAATAGAATTGCTGCCTCAATAATTCATGATAATAGCCATAATCATGAATTATTGCAAAGAATAGTGAATTAAGCTACTCGCTATGCAGCTCATAAGATGTTATGTGTTACATAACATGTTTTTCAATTTTTATGTAAAAAAAGCCCCACATCATGTGGGGCTCGCTTGATCTACCCGAACAGCCGTGTTTGGTGTTTACATATCCATATCGTCCATACCGCCCATGCCACCCATGCCGCCGCCCATACCGCCGCCCATACCGCCCATGCCACCACCCATGCCGCCGGGCATGCCAGCCGCTTTTTCTTTCTTGGGCAGTTCCGCTACCAGTGCTTCGGTCGTAATCATCAGGCCGGCGACTGACGCTGCGTTTTGCAGCGCGGACCGAACCACTTTGGTAGGATCGAGAATACCCATGTCAATCATGTCGCCATACTCTTCCGATGCAGCGTTGAATCCAAAACTGCCTTTCTCGCCAAGTACTTTATTGAGAACAACCGAAGGCTCGGAATGACCGCAGTTGGCGACGATTTGGCGCAGTGGTTCTTCCATTGCGCGCCGCGCGATATTGATACCTGCATCCTGCTCATGATTGTCTCCTTTAATTTTCTTGATCGCTTGCATCGCGCGCAACAACGCTACGCCTCCGCCCGGAACGACGCCTTCCTCGACGGCCGCACGGGTTGCATGGAGAGCGTCTTCGACACGCGCTTTCTTCTCTTTCATTTCGACTTCGGTGGCCGCGCCGACTTTGATGACCGCAACGCCGCCGGCGAGCTTGGCGACCCGCTCTTGGAGTTTCTCGCGATCATAGTCGGATGTGGTCTCTTCAATCTGCGCGCGAATCTGCTTGACTCTGGCTTCGATCTCGCTCTTTTTGCCAGCGCCATCAATGATGGTTGTATTCTCCTTGCCGACAATCACCTTCTTAGCGCTGCCGAGATCATTAAGAGTCGTTTTCTCAAGGTTTAGGCCAACTTCTTCCGATATGACTTGGCCCCCGGTCAGAATCGCCATGTCTTGCAGCATGGCTTTACGGCGGTCGCCGAATCCTGGCGCTTTAACGGCGCATACTTTCAGGATTCCGCGGATGGTATTGACCACCAGCGTTGCCAGCGCTTCCCCTTCAACGTCTTCGGTGATAATGAGCAACGGCTTACCGGATTTGGCGACCGATTCCAACACCGGAAGAAGCTCACGGATGTTCGATATTTTTTTATCGTGTAAAAGGATTCTGACGTCTTCCAACTCGCACGCCATGCTTTGCTGATTATTGATGAAGTAAGGCGAAACATAGCCGCGGTCGAACTGCATACCCTCCACGACATCCAATTCGTTGTTCAACCCCTTGCCTTCTTCTACGGTAATCACCCCATCCTTGCCGACTTTCTTCATCGCGTCGGCGATGATGTTACCGATCGACTCGTCCGAATTGGCGGAAATCATGCCGACTTGGGCAATGGCTTTCTCATCGACAATGGGTTTGGAGAGATTCTTCAAGCTTGCGACCGCTTCTTGCACGGCCTTGTCGATGCCACGCTTCAGATCCATTGGATTCATGCCTGCGGTGACTGCTTTGAACCCCTCGCGTAGCATCGCCTGCGCCAGTACGGTTGCCGTCGTGGTACCGTCGCCGGCGACGTCGGAAGTCTTGGAAGCGACTTCTTTCAGCATTTGTGCGCCCATGTTCTCGAACCTATCTTGCAGTTCGATTTCTTTGGCGACAGAGACTCCATCTTTGGTTACGGTTGGAGCGCCAAAGCTTTTCTCCAGCACCACGTTGCGCCCACGCGGCCCGAGCGTGACTTTTACCGCATCAGCCAGAATAGCGGCGCCGCGCACCAAGCGTTGGCGCGCATCGGTATCGAATTTAACGGCTTTTGCTGCCATGGATAAACCTCTCTCAAATCGTTTTATCTAGCTCTGAACGGCTCGACTCACTTGTCGAATACCGCCATGATGTCTTCTTCGCGCATGACCAGGAGATCCTGGCCGTCGATTTTCACTTCAGTTCCGGAATATTTGCCGAACAGGATGTCATCACCCACTTTCACGTCGAGAGAGCGTTGCTCACCGTTATCCAGAATCTTACCTTTGCCGATCGCAACGACTTCTCCACGTGCAGGCTTTTCTTTGGCGTTATCAGGAATCACGATACCGCCCGGGGACCGTTGATCCTCTTCCTTACGCTTGACAATGACCCGGTCATGTAATGGACGAATCTTCATAAAATATCATTCTCCCAAGTAGTTGGTTACAGCGTCATGCGCACGGCATCGGTTTGCCGCTACACACACCACGTGACGATGTTTTTAGCACTCTCGGGTGCCGAGTGCTAGATGAGGTCAGCGCAATCTGCTTTCAAGTGCGCGCGCGAAAAAATTCATGGCACGGTACAATCCGCATCCGCGCGCCGGCTAATGCTGCCAGCGCGGATGCTAATCAGAGGATGTAACGAGGGGGAGATGAAGTCGTGGCAAATGATTCCACAAGATTGGTCGAACGCCCGCAGTCGGTGGGTTTTCCGGCGGTCGATGTCGATCCGATGGAAACGCAAGAGTGGATCGAGTCGCTGGCGGCGGTGGTGGATACTTGCGGCCACGAACGCGGCTTGTTCTTACTGAAGGAATTGGAGGAACAGGCCCAGCGTCTCGGCATCGTTGCGCACGTACCACCCTACTCGGCTTACCAAAACACCATCCCACTGGAGCAGCAAGCAGTCTATCCCGGCGATCTCGAGTTGGAGCGGCGCATCACCTCGATCATCCGCTGGAACGCGCTGGCCATGGTGGTGCGTGCCAATAAAGCCCATGGTGAGCTCGGTGGCCATATCGCCAGTTATGCTTCGGCGGCGGAAATCTTCGAAGTCGGCTTCAATCATTTCTTTCGCGCCGCGGGTGAACATGGCGGCGATTTGGTATTTTTCCAGCCGCATTCGGCGCCTGGCGTCTATGCGCGCGCTTTCCTCGAAGGACGGCTGTCGGAAGAACAACTCGGCAACTACCGCCAGGAGGTGGGAGGTAAGGGCTTAAGCTCTTATCCCCATCCATGGTTGATGCCGGGATTCTGGCAGTTCCCTACCGGTTCGATGGGTCTCGGCGTCATCAATGCGATCTATCAGGCGCGCTTCATGCGTTATCTCGAACATCGCGGTATCGTCACCACCGCCAGCCGACGCGTGTGGGGTGTCTTCGGCGACGGCGAGATGGACGAACCCGAAGCCGTGGGCGCGCTCACGCTGGCCGCGCGTGAGAAGCTGGATAATCTCACCTTCATCATCAATTGCAACTTGCAGCGCTTGGATGGCCCGGTGCGCGGCAACGGCCAGATCATCCAGGAATTGGAGGCTTTGTTTACCGGCGCGGGTTGGAACGTCATCAAAGTGCTGTGGGGGTCGGACTGGGACCCCTTGTTCGCCCGCGATAAAACCCATGCATTGCTGCGCGCTTTCTCGGAAACCCCGGACGGTGAATACCAAACCCTGGGCGCCAACGACGGGCGCTACAATTTCGAGCACTTTTTCAGCCGCGCTCCCGAATTGCGGCAGTTGGTCGCCCATATGAGCGAGGTCGATATCGACGGTCTCACCCGCGGCGGGCATGATTTCCGCAAGCTCTACGCCGCTTTCAGCGCAGCCCAGACGCACAAAGGCCAGCCTACAGTCATCCTCGCCAAGACCAAAAAGGGCTACGGCATGGGTGCGGCGGGCCAATCGCGAATGACCGCTCATCAGCAGAAAAAACTCGATATCGAGGCCATGAAAGTGTTTCGCGATCGCTTCGGCCTGCCTCTCACCGACGCCGAGGTCGGCGCCGCCGGTTTTTATCGGCCCGCCGAGACGAGCCGCGAGATCACTTATTTGCGCGAGCGCCGCGCTGCGCTTGGCGGTTATTTGCCGGCGCGCAAGTCCGACGCCCCTGCCATCGCGATACCCGCGCTCGACGCTTACGCCCAGTTCGCGCTGCGCGCCGAGGGCAAGGAAATGTCCACGACCATGGCGATCGTGCGCTTGCTCAGCAATCTACTGAAAGACACTACGCTAGGACCACGCATCGTGCCCATTGTCGCCGACGAGGCACGGACGTTCGGCATGGCGAATCTGTTCCGGCAGATCGGCATTTATTCTCCGGTGGGCCAGCTCTACGAACCGGAAGATGCCGGCGCCATGCTGTATTATCGTGAAGTGCAAAACGGCCAGCTGCTCGAAGAAGGCATCACCGAGGCCGGAGCATTGTCCTCCTGGGTCGCCGCCGCCACCGCATACAGCACCCACGGCGTGCCGATGTTGCCGTTCTACATTTACTACTCGATGTTCGGCTTCCAGCGCGTCGGCGATTTGATCTGGGCCGCGGCCGATCAACGCGCCCGCGGTTTTTTGATCGGCGCCACCGCCGGGCGCACCACGCTGAGCGGCGAAGGCTTGCAGCATCAGGACGGTTCCAGCCATCTAGCAGCGGCGACGATTCCGACCTGCCGCGCCTACGATCCTGCTTTTGCCTGTGAACTCGCAGTCATTCTCGATCATGGCGCGCGGCGCATGATGGAGCAGCGTGAGGATGCGTTCTATTACCTCACCGTGATGAATGAAAACTACCCCCAGCCCTCGCTGCCGGCAGGGATGGAAGAACACATCATCAAAGGCATGTACCGCTTCGCCTCGCACACCGTGAAGGGCGGCAAGATGGCAGTGCGCTTGCTTGGCTCCGGCACGATGTTGCGTGAAGTGATCGCCGCCGGCGAATGTCTTGCCGAGGATTGGCATGTTGCGAGCGAGGTGTTCAGCGTCACGAGCTTCAGCGAACTCGAGCGCGACGCCCGCGCAACGGAGCGCTGGAATCGCCTTCATCCGCAGGAGGAGCCCAGAATCAGCCACCTCGACCGCTGTCTTGCGGGCGACGCACCGGTGATCGCCGCTAGCGACTATGTGCGCGCCTACCCGCAATTGATCAGCCCTTATGTGGCAGCGCGTTTTGTTGCGCTAGGCACCGACGGTTTCGGGCGTAGCGACACGCGCCAGGCGCTGCGCCGGTTCTTCGAGGTAGATCGCCATCAAATCGTACTCGCCGCGCTCGATGCCCTGGCACGCAACGGCAAAATTCCGCGCGCCTCTCTGGCAAGCGCTATCGAACGCTATGGAATCGACCCGGAAGCGCCCGCGCCTTGGTCTCGATAGTTTGATCCTTCGGTAGCGATGGGCTCGCCGTCCGTGCCGCCTTTGATTTTGCTCGCCGCCCACGCCATCAGCAAATGCTATCCGACGCAACATGCGGGCGCCGGTATGTTGCGCGCCGTGGATGGCGTAAGCCTCGCCATCCAGCGCGGCGAAACGTTGGGCTTGGTGGGCGAATCGGGCTGCGGCAAATCGACGCTGGCGCGCATGTTGGCGCTCCTGCATCGGCCCGACGCTGGCACGATCTGGCTGGACCAGACGAATGTCACACATTTGCCGCAACACCAGTTGCGGTCGTTCCGCAGGCGCGTGCAAATGGTATTTCAAGACCCTTTTTCGTCGCTCAACCCGCGCCTGCCGCTACTCGCCATCCTCACCGAACCGCTCACCCTGCATGGCATCGGCAGCCGCGCCGAGCGTCGCGACCGTGCCGCCGAATTATTGCACGCGGTAGGCCTGGATCCTGCCTTGTTGGGGCGTTATCCACACGAATTCAGCGGTGGCCAACGCCAGCGCATCGCAGTGGCGCGCGCCCTTGCCCTGGAACCCGAGTTGGTCATCGCCGACGAGCCGGTATCGTCGCTCGACGTCTCGGTGCAAAGCCAGCTACTCAATTTGTTGGTGGAACTGAAGCAACAGCTGGGGCTTGCTTATTTATTCATCAGTCATGACCTCACGGTGGTTGATCACATCGCCGACCGCGTAGCGGTAATGTACCTGGGGCGCATCGTCGAATCAGCGCCGCGCGCCATTCTGTTTCGCGCGCCGGCTCATCCCTACACCCGTGCGCTGATCGCAGCCATCCCCGCGATCCAGCGCGGCGGCAAACGGCGCTCGGGAGTGACGATTGGGGATGTGCCGAATTCGGCCAAACCGCCGCCGGGTTGCCCCTATCATCCGCGTTGTTACAAAGCCCAAGGAATTTGTCGCGAGCGCGTGCCGGAGGTCAGCGCCGCGCCCGATGGCGACGGCGACCATCAAGTCGCCTGTCACTTTCCGGAGCCAGCGCAGGCATGATGCGCCTCATCGCGCACCGCTTGTTGCAAATGGCGTTGGTGCTGTTTTTCATGTCGATTGCGATTTACGCACTGATCGGGCTGATGCCGGGGGACCCCATCGATATGATGATCAGCGCCGATCCCCACATCACCAGCGCCGACATGGCGCGCCTGAAAGCCTTGTATGGCATGGATCGGCCGTTGGCCGAGCGCTGGTGGCATTGGCTGGCGGCGCTGGCGCAAGGCAATTTCGGTTATTCGCGTCTTTATGCGGCCCCGGTGCTGACCACCATCGGGCCGGCGCTGGCCGACACCGTACAATTGATGGGCATCAGCCTGTTGCTGTCACTCTTGATCGCCTTGCCCGCTGGCGTATTCGCCGCCCTGCGGCCCTACTCGCTGCGCGACCATGCCATCAACATCGGCGCCTACGCCGGCATTTCGCTACCCGCTTTCTGGCTGGCATTGATGCTCATCATCCTGTTCTCGGTCAAACTCGGCATCCTGCCCGCCAGCGGCGTCGCTAGCACCGATGCTCAGACGCTCTGGGATCAGTGCAAATACCTGGTGCTGCCGGTCGCCACCCTTACCTTAGCGCGGACCGGCGCCTATACCCGCTTCATGCGCGGTTCGATGCTCGAAGTCATGCGCCAGGACTATATCCGCACCGCGCGCGCCAAGGGTGCCGGCACCGCGCGCATCGTCGTCAAGCACGCGCTGCGCAATGCGCTGATTCCGGTGGTCACCATTCTCGCGCTGGATTTCGGCTCGTTGTTTTCCGGCGCGCTCATCACCGAGACCGTGTTCGGATGGCCCGGCATGGGTAAATTGATCTATGACGCCATTCTCGGCAATGATTTCAATCTGGCCTTAGTGGCGTTGCTGCTCGCGACCTTCGTCACCCTGGCCGGTAGCCTGCTCGCCGATCTCGCTTACGCATGGCTGGATCCGCGGATCATTTATCGATGAAAGCGCACCCCGTATCGCCCTGGTGGCTAACGGTCACGCGCTTTCGCAGGCATCCGCTGGCGATGCTAGGCGCGGCGCTGCTCGGCTTGTTGGCACTGCTTTCATTCAGCGCGCCGTGGATTGGCGCATGGCTCGGGATTGATGCGGAAACCGTCAATTTATTCGAACGCTTCCAACCTCCTTCCACAGCGCACCCGCTCGGCACCGACGAACTTGGCCGCGATATGTTGTTGCGGCTGCTGCACGGCGGCCAGGTATCGTTACTGGTTGGTGTCATCGGCTCGCTCGCCGCGGCGGCGATCGGCACCCTCGTCGGTTTGCTGGCCGGTTATTTCGGCGGGCGTATCGACACCTTATTGATGCGCTTGACCGACGCCGTCATCGCTCTGCCCTTGCTGCCACTCTTGATCGTACTGGCGGCCATCGACCTCAACAAACTCGGCTTGCCCGGACATTGGGTTCAGTCATCGTGGATTAGCTTGTATCGCATCATTGCGATCATTGCGTTATTCGGCTGGACGACGGTGGCGCGGCTGGTGCGCGGCGCTACCTTGAGCGTGCGCGAGCAGGAGTTCATTCAAGCGGCGATCAGTGCGGGCGCGGGGCCGATTTGGATCATGCGCGTCCACGTGCTGCCGAATGTACTGTCACCCATCATCATCGCGCTAACCCTGTCGGTCGGCAACATCATCTTGATGGAATCCGTGCTGAGCTTCCTCGGTCTCGGTATCCAGCCACCGCTTCCCAGTTGGGGCAACATGCTGAGCAACGCCCAGGAATTGATCCTATCGGCGCCGACCCTGGCGTTTTATCCTGGCATCTTGATTTTTCTGACCGTCATGGCGTTCAATTTCCTCGGCGACGGCCTGCAAGACGCGCTGGACCCGCGCGCCGAACGGCGCCTGTGAACGCCGCGCTGGCCGTATGTCCCGCCGGTTTGCCGCGCCGGCTGGCCGCGTTAGTCTACGATGCCTTGCTCGTGTTCGGCTTGTTGTTCGCCGCCACCGCGCTGCTGCTGCCGTTCACGCACGGCGAAGCGATCAGGCCCGGCCATTATGAATACACCTTCTACCTGGTGTTGGTGTGCTTTCTATTTTATGGCTGGTGCTGGACCCATGGCGGTCAGACGCTCGGCATGCAGGCTTGGAAAATTCGCGCGCAAGCCCGCGATGGCACTGCCATTACCTGGACGCAGGCCGGTGCGCGTTTCTGTGCCGCCATCCTGTCGTGGCTACCGCTCGGCCTCGGTTACTGGTGGATGCTGATCGACCGTGAACGCCTCACTTGGCATGACCGCATGTCCAGCACGGTGGTTGTCGATACCCGCGGCAACGGTTGACTACGCCCAATTCTTACCTACGCTTGCTATTACGGTTCGCCGCACGCTGTCCAGAAAATCAACAATAGGAATACCCCTATGCCTGTCGAATCTTACAATCCTCGCCGTCGTTTCCTGAAAAGCACCGCCGCCCTCGCCGCCGTGCCCTACTTACTGCGCTTTGCGGCGGCGCATGCCGCCGATGATGTCAAGGTCGGTTTCGTATTGCCGCTCACCGGGCCGTTCGCCGAAGCCGGCCAGTTGCAAAAAGCCGCGGTGGACATGGCGATCGAGGAGATCAACGCCGCCGGCGGCGTGAAATGTTTGGGCGGCGCCAAGCTGGTTCCGCTCTATGGCAGTTACCAGACCGACGCCGCCGAGGCCAATGTCGAAACCGAGCGCCTGATCTCGAAAGAAAAAGTGGTCGGCATCATCGGCCCTTACGCCAGCGGCGTCGCCATCGCCGGCACCGAGATCGCCGAACGCGCCAAAGTGCCGTATCTGGTTCCGAACGCCCTGTCGGACGCCATCACCAGCCGCGGCCTCAAGTACACGTTCAAATCGGTGCCGCATGTGTCGCAGTTCGCGATCGACGGCGCGACCGTGGTGCAGGAACTGAGTAAAGCTGCCAAGATCGAGCCGAAAATCGCCTGCCTGGTGCGCGCCGACGATTATTTCGGCAACGTGGTCGGCGAGCAATTCCGCAACCACCTGCCCAAATTCGGCTTCCAGATTTCGTCGGACAATACCTATCCGAACAACGCGACGTCGATGGAAGACGTCATCCTCAAGCTCAAGGGCGACGACCCCGATGTGGTGTTCGCGGCAGGCGAGCCGGCGGCCATCACCCTGTTGTTCCAGCAACTGAAGGAGCTCGATTATTGGCCCAAACTCGGCTGGATCGGCGTCGGCGGCGGCTACAGCAACCCGGTGACCCACAAGAATCTCGGCGACCTCGCCAATGGCCTGATCGTGGTCAACGACTGGTTTCCCGACATCAAACGCCCGGGCGCTAAGGAAGCCAACGAACGCTTCAAGAAGAGGACCGGCGTGGATATGCTGGGCAACGCCAATACCACTTATGCCGGGGTATGGATCTTCCACGCCGCCATCGAGAAAGCTTGCTCCGCCGATCCCACCAAGATTCGTGATGCCCTGGCTTCGCTGCACCTCACCGAGGGCGCGCCGATGTTCATGTACCCGGAAGTCGCCTTCGACGACAAAGGCTTCATGAAATTCGCTTCCAATGTCGCCGCCCAAATCCAGAAGGGCGAAGCCAAGGTGATCTGGCCCAAGTCCCTCGCGGTCGCCGACGCAACCTGGCCGGTGGCGGGCTGGGGCAAGCGCAAGTAAGCACGGCCTTACCCTTTCCTCGGATGAAGGCCGAGATCCTGCTACAGGCCGCCGCGCTCGGCCTGATGCAGGGAGGCGTTTACGCGCTGGTCGCCGCCGGCCTGACGCTGATTTATGGGGTTATGAACATCGTCAATTTCGCCCATGGCGAATTCGTAACCCTGGGCATGTACCTGGCGCTGTTCGGGTTCGCCACGCTCGGCATCGATCCGTATGCGTTCGCGCCGCTGGTGGTGATCGCTGTATTCCTGCTCGGTTTGGCGATCCATCGGCTGTGCATACAGCCGGCGCTCGATCATCCACAGATCAACCAAATGCTGATCACCATCGGCGTATCCACCGTGGTCATCGGCTTGATGCAAATGCTATGGGGCGCCAACATGGCGGTAATCCGCACCGCGTATGCGCGTGAAGCGCTGAGCCTGGGCTCGGTGCGCATCACTTATACTCGCCTCATCGCGTTCGCGGTGGCGATGATGGTGACCGGCGGGTTTTGGTATTTCCTCAAGCACACCAAGCTCGGGATGGCGATCCGCGCGGTCGCCCAAGCGCCGAGTTCGGCGCTGTTGGTGGGCATCGACGTCGCCGCCATCCAGCGCTACACCTTCGCCTTGGGCTTGAGCCTCGCCGCGCTCGCCGGCGCGTTGGTCGGCTCGATTTTCTTCATCAATCCTACGGTTGGCATCGACCTGTTCCTGCTGCCGGCGTTCGTCATCGTCGTGCTCGGCACCATGGGCAATTTCATCGGCGCGCTGGTCGGCGGCATCATCATCGGCCTGGTGGAAGCGCTCGCCGGCGTCATTTTGGGTGCATCGCTCCGGCAACTTGCGAGCCTCACGCTGTTCGTACTGATACTGCTGTTCATGCCGCGCGGTTTGTTCGGCGGGCGCCGCCGATGAGCAGGGCCAGCGTGCCGCGTCCGCGAACGGGTATCTTTCGTCTGTTGATTGGCGACTGGCTGCATTTTCAGCTTTTACTCGCCTTGATGTTAATCGCGGCGACGGCCTGGTTCGGCGCAACCCGCGCTTCGCCTTACGACATTCAAATCATGACGCTCACGGTGATCTTCGCGATCATGGCAGTGGGCTGGACCATCGCCGCCGGTTTCGCCGGACAATTGCTGGTCGGCTACATCAGCTTCTTCGGCATCGGCGCTTACGCCAACGCCATTTTGTATACCAAATTCGGATTTCTGCCGTGGTTCAACCTCGGCATCGGCGCGGCCTGCGGCGCGGCATTTGCGTTCGCCGCGGCAGCGGTGACTGTGCGCTTCGGGCTCAACCAGGATTACTTTGGGCTGTTCACGGTTGCGCTGTCGCAAGTGCTGAAAGTCTTGTTCGTGAACTGGGCGCTCGCTGGCAAAGCCACCGGCATCAGCATCTCGGTATTGCACTATGACCTCGCGACCATGAGCTTTCCCGACAAGACGCCGTATCTCTACGTCGGCCTCGGACTGCTCGTGCTGACCCTGCTGATCGCCTACGCCATCCTGCGCAGCCGGGTCGGCCATTTCCTCGCCGCGATCCGCGAAAGCCCGACCGCCGCCGAGGCGCTCGGCGTCGATGTCACCCGCTACCGCATTCTCGCTATTGCGGTAAGCGGCGCGATCGCCGGTTACGCCGGCGCCTTCTTCGCCCAATTCACGACGTTCATCGACCCGGACAAAGTGTTCGGCCTGGCGCTCAATTTCGAGTTTCTGCTCGGGCCGGTGCTCGGCGGTCGGCTCACGCTGATCGGGCCGGTGCTGGGAGCGGCGCTGCTCAGGCCGGCCAAGGATATTCTGCGCGGCTGGCTAGGCGGCCAGGCCGATGCACTCTATCTGGTGCTGTACGGGCTGGTGCTGATCATCAGCATTCTGCTCATCCCCCGCGGCATCGCGGGTTTCTTGCAGCGTTTCCACCAGCGTTTCTTGGCGCGCCATGACTGATGGCGGTGCACCGCTGTTGGCGCTCTCTGGCGTCACCAAGCGCTTTGGCGGCCTGACCGCGCTCGACGGCGTGACGCTCCAGGTCGCGGCGGGCGAAACCGTTGGCGTGATCGGCCCCAACGGTTCGGGCAAGACCACCTTGTTCGCGACGATAGCCGGGTTTCTGCAAGCCGACGCGGGCGCTATTCGCTTCGATGATCAATCCATTGCCGACTTGCGCCCATTTCGCATCTGCGAGCGCGGTTTGGTGCGCACGTTCCAGATCACCCAACCATTCGCCGAACTCAGCGTCGCCGATAATGTCCTGATCGGCGCCCTGCACGGTGGCCGCCCCCTGTCTGCGGCACGGCTATTGGCCATGGATACGCTTGCTTTCGTCGGGCTGGCTCCCAACGCCAAGCGCTTGGCCGGCGAACTGACCCTGCCTGGGCGCAAGCGCCTAGAACTCGCACGCGCGCTCGCCACCCAGCCGCGATTGATCTTGCTCGACGAAATCATGGCCGGACTGCGCCCCACCGAAGTGGACGAAGCCATTGAATTACTGCGCGCGGTGCGCGGGCGTGGCATCACCTTGGTGGTCGTCGAGCATTTGATGCGGGCCATCGTCGCGCTGGCCGATCGCCTGTATGTACTGCATCACGGCAGCGTCATCGCCGAAGGCGCGCCGGATGAAGTGATGCGCCTTCCGGCGGTGGTCGATGCGTATTTCGGAGAGAGCGGTGGCCCTGCTTGAGGTAGACCGACTGCAAGTCGCTTACGGCCAGGTCATCGCGGTCTGGGAGGTGTCACTGACGGTCGACAGCGGCCAGGTTGTCGCCATCGTCGGACCCAACGGCGCTGGCAAGAGTTCGCTGATCAACGCGATCTCGGGCCTAGTGCCCGCGCAGGGCGGTCTCGTGTTCGCCGGGCGCAATCTCACGGGTGTTCCCGCGTATCGACGCACGGCGCTCGGGCTTAGCCAATGCCCGGAGGGGCGTAAGCTCTTCCCCGACATGACCGTCGAGGAAAATCTGCTGCTCGGCGCTTATACCTGCGCCGATCGCGCCGAAGTGTCGCGCCGCTACGCCGAGGTCGTGGCGCTATTCCCGCGCCTGGGCGAACGGCGCAACCAGATCGCCCATACCCTGTCTGGCGGTGAACAACAAATGGCGGCGCTCGGCAGGGCGCTGATGGCGAAACCGCGCTTGCTGCTGCTTGATGAGCCGTCGCTTGGGCTAGCGCCGAAGATCGTCTCTGAAGTATTCCGTTCGATCCAACGGGTACGAAATCAGGGCACGCCGATCCTGATCGTCGAGCAAAATGTCCGCCAGACGCTGGAACTCGCCGACCATGCCTACGTCCTCGAAAACGGCAGGATTGCGCAAAGTGGTGCTGGAGGAGAATTGCTCGGCCATGAGCACATCCGTCAGACCTATCTCGGCCTCAAGGCGTGAACGAATAGCCGTGGGTCAGCGGCCTGACCATCGGTTGCGCTCGCGTTACGCGCTGGACAGTCGGATGATCCAAGATGGCGCACGGGATGGTACCTGTGCACTAAACTTGGGCATTCCGCCAAAATCGACTATTCTTATCAAAAATAAAGTTGATCAAGCGATTACAAATACCCTCGTGACCCAATGTCAAGCGGCACGAAAACTGCTCGGGCTCGAACTCATCCAGGTGCCTAGACTAAAACGATAAATGGCTTCTTTCACCGTCCGTCCAGCGATCATGCAGCACACCGCGCCGACGATAGCCGGCGGCACAGCCGAGCCGATTCTGGCGGTCGAGCATCTGCGTACGCATTTCCACACTCCCGCGGGCGTCGTACAGGCGGTCGACGATGTTTCGTTCGCTCTCTATGGGGGTGAGATCCTTGCGCTGGTCGGCGAATCCGGCTCCGGCAAGAGCGTCACCGCGCTGTCGCTCATGAAACTCGTCGCTGTACCGCCCGGCCGCTATATGAGCGGCTCGGTGTGGATTGATGGCGAGGTTGTGCTGGCGCTCGATGGGCCCGCGCTGACGCGGGTGCGTGGACGTTTGATGGGCATGATTTTCCAGAATCCGCGCGCATCGCTCGATCCCGCGTTCACCCTGCGTTCCCAGCTTGGCGAGACCATCCGCTGCCACCACCCACGTCTGTCGGCCACCGATATGGCAGCGCGCGGTCGGATGGCATTGATCGAGGTCGGTTTCTCCGATCCGGAGCGGGTGCTGGCGAGCTATCCGCACCAGTTGAGCGGCGGCATGTGCCAGCGCGCTGCGCTGGCGATGGCGCTGGCGAGCCAGCCGCGCGTATTGCTGGCGGATGAGCCGACCACGGCCCTCGACGTCGGCGTGCAGGCCAAAATTCTGCTGCTGCTCAAGCGCCGCAACCGCGACCACGGCCTGCCCATCGTACTCATCACCCATGACTTCGGCGTGGTGCGGGCGCTGGCAACCCGGATCGCGGTCATGTACGCGGGACAGATCCAAGAGCAAGGCGCCGCGGATGAAGTGCTGGCTGCGCCGTTACACCCTTATACGATAGCCCTCATCCAATCCGTGCCCGACCCCGATGCGCCGCGCGCGCGCTTGAGAAATCCAGGGCGAGCCGCCGCAGTTATTGAATCCACCGCCAGGTTGCCGCTTCGCGCCGCGCTGCGCGCGGGCGACCGACCGCTGCCGCCGCGAACTGCCGGCGCTCGCTCCGCTGCCCGGCGGCGCGCGGTGCGGTGCCATTTGGTCAGCGCCACGGTGGGCTAAAGCCATGACCGAACCCCTCGTCGTCGTGACCGGCCTGAGCAAAACGTTCACGGTCAAGCGCGGCTGGCTGGGGCGGCGCCCAATCAGCGCCGTGCGCGCAGTTGACGACGTCAGCTTAACCATCCAAGCCGGCGAAACGCTGGGCTGCGTCGGCGGATCGGGTTCCGGCAAATCGACCCTGGGCCGATTGATTCTGCGCCTCATCGAGGCCGACGCTGGTGAGATCTGGTTCGCGGGCGCGCGCATCTCGCGCTTGGACGGCCAGGCCATGCGGCCATTGCGCCGCAAGATGCAGATCGTGTTTCAAGACCCGCTGCAAAGCCTGAATCCCCGACGCACCGTCATCGAGAACGTCGAACGCCCGTTGCTCAACTTCGGCGTCGAACGCAAGGCGGCGCGCGCGCGCGTGGCCGAACTCCTCAATCTGGTGGGCCTCAACCCCGAGCAAGCGCACCGCTATCCGCATGAATACAGCGGCGGCCAGTGCCAGCGCATCGCCATCGCCCGCGCCCTCGCGCTGGAGCCGGCATTCCTGTTGCTTGATGAACCGGTGTCGGCTCTGGACGTCTCGATCCAAGCACAAATCTTGAACTTATTAAAAGACTTGCAGAAGAAACTCGGCCTCACTTATCTGTTCGTTTCGCACGACCTCAAGATCGTCAAGCAGTTCTCCGATCGCACCGTGGTCATGTATCGAGGGCGCGTTCTCGAATCCGGCGCCAGCGAAGCGATCTACCGCGAGCCGCTGCATCCGTTCACCCGCGATTTTCTGGGAACCGTTTTGCACTTGCGCAAGGATTCGGCCTGGGAGCGCGCCGCCGAGCGCGCCGAAGATCTCGAAGATTCGAGTGCGCGCGCCAGCGCTGGTCCGGGCGGCTGTGTGTACGCGGAAAACTGCGCGGAGCGCTTTGCACCATGCCAACACATCGCGCCGGCGCTCGCGGCAATCGCCGAGGGCCGGAACGTAGCCTGCCATCTCCATGACCCCAAGATCGGCAAGGCTCACTCGCACGGCGAGCTACAGTCCAATGCGGGTCGCAACGCTAGCGGAGGTTAACTTCTTATGCAGCACCTCGAACATCATCAACAGCGCTGGGCAAGATGGGGACGAAACGCCGTCCAGGCGGCCATACTGGGCGCCGTGTTGGCGACCATGCCGGCACAATCCCCACGGGCGGCGGACAATACCATCGTCATCGGCGTCGAATCCGATTTCAGCCGCTTCGATCCGCACACCTCCAACACCTGGAATACGTTCAAAGTGATCCGTCACCTGTTCGAGGGCTTCGTCGAGGAAGACCTCACCAAGGGCGGCAACGAGACACCGGCGGTCGTGCCCGCGCTCGCCGAGAGTTGGGACGTATCGAGCGACGGCAAGACTTATACTTTCAAGCTCCGCAAAGGCGTCAAGTTTCACGACGGTACACCGTGGAACGCGGAGGCTGCGAAGTTCAACATGGATCGGATGATCAACCCGAAGTTCGAGTTTCATCAACCCACATCGGTTGGAATGATGGGCTGGATGTGGCAGGATTTGGACAGCTACGCGGTCGTCGATGACTATACGTTTCAGATCAAGCTCAAGCAGCCAAACTTCGAGTTCCTGCGACGCTTGACCGCCGGCGGTTCGGGTTCGCCGCGCATGTTGAGCCCGACCGCGGTGAAAACCTACGGCAACAAGGACATCGAGCAGCATCCCATCGGCACCGGGCCGTTCAAGTTCGTGGAACGCGTGGTCGGCGAGAAACTGGTCATCGCCCGCAATGATGATTACTGGAACGCGGCGCGCAAACCCAAAGCCGACCGTATCATTCTGCGCGGCATACCGGAAGTCGCGACGCGCGAACTCGCGCTCTTGAGCGGCGAGTTGGACGTCATCGGCACGCCGTCGCCGGATTCCATCGAATCGCTGGAAAAGCAGGGCATGAAGATCATCAAGAGCGATAGCCCGACCATTTACGTGCTGTGGCTCAACTTCAAGGACCCCGCGCTCAGCAAGCTCAAGGTGCGCCAGGCGATCTGTATGGCGATCAATCGGGAAGACATGGCTAAGTTCCAGCGCAAGGGCCTAGCCAAGGCCGCCTATGGGATTCTCAATTTCGGCGGCCCTGGCTACGATGCCAATTTCCGCGACTGCAAATACGACCCGGAAGGCGCCAAGAAACTCCTCGCCGAGGCTGGTTATCCCGACGGACTCACCACCCGCATGGATTGGACCCTGGGCGCGGGCTCGGACGTCAACACCAAGGGCGACGCCGAATGGTTGCAGCGCGACTTCGAGAAAGTCGGCATCAAATCCAGCATCGAGATGTTCGACAACAATACCTACTGGGACATGATGACCGCCGGCATCCGCGAAGGCACGGGTATGATGTCAGTCTCGTGGGGCGAAAGCACGTTCGCCTGGCTCGATCAAACACTGACCAAGGCAGCGCTGCCCCCGAACTGCTGCAACGCCGGTTATTACAATAATCCGAAAATCGACGAACTGCTCGCCAAGGCGCGCGGCGCGCTCACCGAGAAGGACATGAACGCGACGCTGGGCGAGGTGCAAAAAATCATCGCCGACGAGATGGCGTTCGTGCCTTATTACACCGCCATGTCGGTGTACGCGACGCGCCCCGATGTGAAGGGCTTCGTCCTCGCGCCCCAGCATTGGATCGACATCACTGGGCTGACCAAACAATAAACCCCTCATCCGGCTTGCAGCCACCCTCTCCCTCTGGGAGAGGGGTAGGGGTGAGGGGTATCGTCCCATGTCCATTTTGCGCCTGGTTGCCACTCGCCTGATCTACACCGTTCCGGTGCTGATCGGCGTGACCCTGGTAGTGTTTTTGGCGCTGCAGCTCGTGCCTGGCGACATCGCGCTCACGCTGCTCGGACGCTTCGCCAGCGCCGAACGGCTGGCCGCGGTGCGCAGCGAACTCGGCCTGGACCGGCCGTTGGCGATTCAATACGTGAACTGGCTGTGGAATCTGCTCCATGGCGATCTAGGCCGGTCGCTGGCGCAGCAACGTCCGGTCGCCGCTATTCTCGGCGGCAAGATCATCAACTCTTTGATTCTGATGGCGGGAAGTCTGGTGTTGGTGATCGTTTTCGGCTTTCTGCTGAGTGTCTTAGCGGCCTCCCGTTTCCGCCAGCCACTGGATAGAATAATCGTCGGCATCATGTTGGTACTGGCGAGCGTTCCGGTATTCTGGCTGGGGATCGTGCTGCTGTATGTGTTCGGCATCCACTGGAAACTGCTGCCGATTTCCGGTATCTATAATATGATTGATCCGGGCGGATTCAAACAGTTGATTCAACACTTGATTCTGCCGTCGCTAGCGACGGCGGCGTCTTCCATCGCCGTGGTGACCCGCGTTACCCGCGCTCGGCTGATCGACGTACTGCATCAGCCTTACATCCTGGCTGGCGCGGCGCGCGGCCTCAGCCGTCGGCGCATGGTCTGGAAACACGGCGTGCGCAACGCCCTGCCCACCTTCGCCAATATCGGCGGGCTACAGATCGGCTATTTATTCGGCGGGGTGATCTTCTCCGAGATCATTTTCAACTGGCCGGGCATCGGTGAACAGTTGTACCAGTCCATCTTGCAGCGCGATGCGCCGATGATCCAGGGCTGTGTGCTGGTCGTCGCGGCGGTATTCGTGATCGGCAACCTGATTTCGGACGTCATCGTCGATGCCCTCGATCCAGCCCAACGCTAGCCCCCTGCCGCCGATGACGCCAACCGCCTACACTTCTCCCCTGCGCCGCTCCAATCTGTATTTCGTCTGGCGTGGGGTGATCGGCGACCGGGTGGCGCGCGTCGCCGCCGCTGTGATTCTGGTGATCATCCTCTGCGCCCTGCTTGCCCCCCTGCTCGCCCCGACCGCGCCGAACGCCGCCGACCCCGCGCTGCGTTTGCAACCGCCGGGCACACCGGGGCACCTCCTCGGCCTCGATCACCAGGGACGGGATCTGTTGTCGCGGCTGCTGCACGGCGCTGCGCTCACCCTTATAGCCGGTATCCTGCCGGTCATCATCGGCGCCCTCATCGCCATCCCGCTGGGCCTAATCGGGGCATGGTATCCGCGTCTGGGCGAGGCGGTGATGCGGATGATGGACATCCTGTTCGCGTTTCCGATGGCGCTACTCGCGATCATGCTCGCGGCCCTCATGGGGCCAGGGATGATCAATATGCTGATCGCACTGGTCGTTACCCTGGTGCCCTACAATACCCGGGTGGTGTATGGCGCGGCGCGCCAGGAGCGGCAACTCGCGTATATCGAGGCGGCGCGCGCGGCGGCGACCTCGGATTTCAAGATCATGTTCGTGGAGATGCTGCCCAACGTAGTGGCGGCGTCGGTGGTCTATAGTTGCACCATCGTCGGCGCCGTGGTGATCACCGCCGCCGGTTTGAGCTTTCTTGGCCTGGGGGTGCAGCCGCCGTCCGCCGAATGGGGCATCATGACCAGCGAAGGTCGATCCTATCTGATCGTCGCGCCGCATATCGCCACCATACCGGGGTTGGCGATCACCATCTTGGTGATGGCGTTCAACCTGCTCGGCGACGCCCTGCGCGACGCGCTCGATCCGCGCACCCGCTTGCAGTTCGTCAGCCACGCCAGCGGAGAGTAAACGATGGCGATGACCAAAATCACCGGCCGTTTCGTCGTCGCCCACGACGGCAATAACCATCGTTTGTTGCGCGACGGTGAAGTGGTATTCAAGGACGACACCATCGTGTTCGTCGGGCGCGGCCATAGCGCCCCGGTCGATGCGGTGATCGATACCGGCAATGCCGTCATCGGCCCCGGCTTCATTGATCTGAACGCGCTGGGCGATCTCGATTCCACCATCCTGGCATTCGACAACCATCCCGATTGGGCCAAGGGTCGGGTGTGGGCCAATGACTATGTGGCCAAAGCGCGCGAGGTCTACACCCCCGACGAGCAAGCCTTCAAGATACGCTACGCCTTCGTGCAGCTCATCCGCAATGGGGTGACCACGGCGCTGCCGATTACCTCCATGTATTATCGCGCTTGGGCCGAGACTTACGACGAATTTGCCCAGGCCGCCGAGACTGCCGCCGAATTGGGCATGCGCGCCTATCTCGGCCCCTGCCATATGAGCGGCCTTACCCTGATCCGCGACGATGGCAGCCTCGATCTCTACTGGGACGAGGCACGCGGCCTGCGCGGTCTCGATGACGCCATCCGCTTCATCCGTGCCCATGATGGCGCGCATGGCGGCTTGATCCGCGGCATGTTGGCGCCGGATCGTATCGAAACCTGCACCGCCGAGTTGCTCAAGCGCACGGCCGCCGCAAGCGCGGAGCTCGACTGCCCGGTGCGCCTGCACTGCTGCCAATCGCTCTATGAATTCGACACGGTGGTGCGGTTGCACGGGCGTACCCCCATCGAATGGCTGGATTCGTTGGGATTTCTCTCGGACCGTGCGCTGTTGCCGCACGGCGTGTACGTTACCGGCCACAGCCAGATCCGCCGGCCCGGTCATGATCTCGAAACCCTGCGGGCATCCGGCGCAACCGTGGTGCATTGCCCGCTGGTGGCGATGCGCTACGGCGAGGCGCTGGAGTCGTTCGCGCGCTATCGCAAGCTCGGTATCAACGTCGGCCTCGGCACCGATACCTTCCCGCCGGACCTCATCGAGAACATGCGCCACGGTATCAACCTGTGCCGCGTGGTCGAACACGACAAGAGCGCGGCGAGCGCCGCCGATTTCTACAGCGCGGCCACCCTCGGCGGCGCCGCGGCGCTGCGCCGCAACGACTTGGGCCGGCTCGCGCCGGGGGCGAAAGCCGACATCACCGTGTTCGACCTATCCGGCTTCCATCTTGGCCAGTTCATCGACCCGATCCAGACCATGGTGTTGAGCGGTTCGGGCCGGGATTTCCGCACGGTGATCATCAACGGTCGCATCGTCATGCGCGATGGCCACATTCCGGGAGTCGACCTCGCCGCGTATCACGACCGCGCGCAACGGCAATACGACAAGCTGATCTCCACCTATCCCGAACGCACCTGGCGGCATCCGCCAGTCGGCGAGATTTTCACGCCTTCGTTCCCCTACATCGAGTGACGACATGGACACCCTGATCAAGAATGCGCGCGTGCTGACCCTGGACCAGAACGACCGCGAATACGACAGCGCCGACATCCACATCCGGGACGGCCGGATTCACACATTGGGGCCGGGCATCGGCGCGGGCCTCGACCTCGCCCAGACCAAGGTAATCGAAGCGCGCGGCCTGCTCGCCATGCCGGGGCTGGTTAACGCCCACTTGCACTCGCCGGGCAATTTCACCCGCGGCGCGCTCGACGACACGCCGCTGGAAGTCTTCATGCTCTACGAAGTGCCGCCGCTCAGCCAAAAGCCGCCGTCGCCGCGCCTCAATTACGTGCGCACCTTGCTCGGTGCCATCGAGATGCTGAAGCTTGGCATTACCTCGGTATTGGACGATGCGTTCTATATCCCGGTGCCGACGCCGGAGACGATCGACGGTCTGATGCAAGCCTACGCCGACAGCGGCATGCGCGCGGCCGTTTCGCTCGATCAGCCCAACGTGGTCGAATACGACAAATATCCCTACCTCCGCGATCTACTGCCGGAGCGGGTGCGCGGCGAAATGGAATCGGCGCCGCGGCAGACCACGGCGGCGCTCGCCGAACTGTACCGCTATTTCATCCAGCGCTGGCACGGTTCAGGCGCGGGCCGCTTGATGGCGGCGGTGTCTTGCTCGGCGTCGCAACGGGTCACGATCGATTACTCGCCGAATTGTCGGCGCTCAGCAAGCGCCACGATTTAATGTTCTTCATCCACATTCTGGAAACCAAGCTACAACGAGTGCTTGGGAGGAAAAGTTCGGCAAGTCGTTGGTGCGCTACGTCCACGACCTCGGTTTCCTCGACGAACGCATGGAGGTGATCCACGCCATTTGCGGACGACCACGACATCGATCTGCTCGCCGAATCGGGTTGCACCGTCGCCCACAACCCGGTCTGCAATCTCAAGCTCGGCAGCGCGTGATGCCGTTCCGCAGCCGCGCAAGCGTGGCGTACCGGTCTTCGCCTCGGCACCGACGAGGCCTGCGTCGACGACACCATCAACCTGTGGACAGTCGCGAAAGTCGCCGGCATGGTACGCGATCGCCGACCCGGAATACCGCACCGCCACAAAAGCGCCGGAAATCCTCGAGCGCCGACGCGGCGGCGCGCGCGCGATGCGCCGGGTGGGCGCGGGGCGTGCTCGCCCTCGGCTACGAGGCCGACCTGATCTTGCTCGACCTCGATACGCTGGCGTCTACGCCGCTCAACGATCTGCGCCGGCAACTGGTGTTCTGCGAGAACGGCGCTTCGGTGGTGATGACGATGGTGGCGGGCTGCGGTGGCTGAGCGCGGCAAGATTCTCACCGTGGACGAGGCTGCCATCAAAGCCGAGGCGCGCGAGATCGTCGCCGAGTATCGCGCCGAATTGCCAACGCCGACGCGGCGGGAATCCGGAGCCGTATTATCGCGAGATGTATCTGTGCGCGGCCGCGCGCGACGTCGGCATTAACGCTGGTGGGCGGCCGCTGAACCCGGCGTGTGGTTTTCGGGGCGCGATTCTTTATACTTAAGCTCACCCACTCGAAATCCCGAAGGCCTGCCCATGAAAGTCTTTCCTCATCGTCGCTGCGATCATCGCGGCGGCTTCCGCCTATCAACGTCGGCTACCCGGTACGGCATCGTCGCGTGGCCGACGCTGGAAACTCAAATCGAGTTGGTCGGAGGTACTCAACCAGTATCAGCGCCGCGCCGATCTGGTGCCGAATCTGGTGAAGACGGTCCAGGGCTACGCCGCGCACGAGAAGGAAGTGCTGGAACAGGTCACGGCGGCGCGGGCGAAAGTGGGCGAGATCAAGGTAACGGCGGACACCCTCAATGATCCGGAGGCGCTGAAGAAATTCCAGGCCGCTCAGGGCGAGCTGTCATCGGCCTTGTCACGGCTGATCGCGGTGTCGGAGAACTATCCGCAGCTCAAGGCCGATGGTCTGTTTCGTGATCTCCAGGCGCAGCTCGAAGGCACCGAGAATCGGATCAGCGTGGCGCAATCGTTTCATCCAGGCCATTCAGGATTTCAATGCCAGTGTGCGCACCTTTCCCAATAACCTCATCGCCGCCTCTTCGGCTTTCATCCCAAAACCGACCTTTTCCGTCGCCGATGAGAATGCCGTGAGCAAACCGCCGGAAGTGAAATTCAACACCAATTGAGCGTGGCTGGCGCATGCCAAGCCAGATGACGGCCGTTGGCCGCTCCTGCCGGCGGGCCATCGGTCTGCTGTTGGCGTGGGCGCTCATCGCCCATGCGCTGGTTGTGCCCGCGCTGACGGCGCGGTCACCGACCTCACCGCCACCCTGCTGGTCCGAACGCCAGCGCTTGAGCAGCAGCTTGCCGCGTTCGAGGCCAAGAAGGCAGTCGATCGGGGTTGATCACCTCTACCACGGCGCCCGAGGCCATCGAGCAATACGGCATCCGCGTGGCCGAGGCCTGGAAGCCAGGGGCGAAGGCGTCGACGATGGCGTATTGCTGCTGATCGCCAAGGATGATCGCGCGCTGCGCATCGAGGTCGGCCGCGGGCTGGAAGGCCCGATACCCGACGCCATCGCCAATCGGGTAATCGACGAAGTCATCGTGCCGGCCAAGGCGGGGATTTCTGCTGGTATCGAGGCCGGCGTCGACCGCCTGATCCGCCTCGTCGATGGGGAGCCCTCGCCGCTGCTGCGCAAGCTGCGCTTTGGGCGACGAAAGCCAAGGCGCCAACTGGCTCGGTATTCTGGTTTTCGTGGTGTTTCTGGCCCCCGTGCTCGGCCAGATCGTCGAGCTGCTCGCCGGCGGCGCTCATCACCGGGGGTTTGGGTGGAGCCATCGGTTATTTCCTCCTGCAATCGCTGATCGGCGCGGTGTTCATCGCGGTGCTCGGTGGTGTATTCGCCCTCGACAGGACAGCGCGCTGATGGCGGGCATCGACCCGGCTCCGCGCGGTGGGTTCCAGGCGGTTTCGCGGTGGTGGTTTTGGCGGTATGCTGGAGGTGGTAGCGGAGGCTGGAGCGGTGGGGTGGGCAACTTCGGCGGCGGCGGAGCATCCGGTCGATGGTAAAGCTGGCGTGGCGGGTGGTGCAAAATTTGCTTTGCTCGGGCCTGCATTTACACAGGCATTTTCCCCAAGCACCTATTGATCGCATCGAGCATGCCATTGCCGCCAGCGAGGTCGAGCACCGCGGCGAAATCCGCTTCGCGGTCGAGACCGCGCTCGACATCGGCCCTTTGTTGCGCGGCCAGACCGCGCGCAACCGCGCCATCGATGTATTCGCCCGGCTCAGGGTATGGGATACCGAGCAAAACAACGGGGTGCTGATCTATTTATTGCTTGCCGAACGCGACATCGAAATCGTCGCCGATCGCGGCATCGCCGATAAGGTGCCGCCGCACGAGTGGGAAGCGATCCGCCGCGCCATGAGCAACACCTGTGCGAAGAAATCGTCTGCGGTTGGGCATCCTGGCCGGTATCGAAGCGGTCAGCGCCTTGTTGACCCAGCATTTTCCGTCCACTGGCGCGGATCGCAACGAACTGCCTAACCAGCCGGTCGTCTTATAGTCGTCCATCTGATCCACGCGGGAGCTAAATCCATGCATGACCTCGTCAT
Source organism: Gammaproteobacteria bacterium (assembly GCA_046347515.1). Lineage (GTDB taxonomy): Bacteria > Pseudomonadota > Gammaproteobacteria > Competibacterales > Competibacteraceae > JAXMFZ01. Next base: position 25,067 of record JAXMFZ010000030.1, read on the forward strand.
TCGCAATGCGCTGATCGTCAATGGCAGTGGTGCGTTACCTTATCACGGCAGCCTCGCGGTCGACGGTGGGCTGATCAGCGCGATCGACAAGAGCGAGGAATTGGGCGCGGCGCGCCAGACCTCAATGCCGACGGCCTCGCGCCTGCCCCCGGAATCATCGACAGCCATACCCATTACGACGCCCAGATCACCCGGGACCCGCAACTGTCGCCATCACCTGCCAACGGGGTTACTACCGCGATCATGGGCAACTGCGGTTTCACCATTTCCTGTGCAACCCGAGGATCGCAGCTTGGCGATGCGCAACCTCACCCGGGTCGAGGGTATTTCGTTGAAAGCCATGCGCGAGGGCATCCAGTGGGACTTCCAGACCTTCCCCGAATATCTGGATATGCTGGAGCGGCGCGGCGTCATGCCCAATGTCGCAGCGTTTCTCGGCCATTCCTCGCTGCGCCTGTGGGTCATGGGACCAGGCTCCAATCGACGCGCGGCGACACCCGGCGAAGTCGAGGAGATGCGCAAACTGGTGGTCGAGGCCATGCGCGCCGGGGCGATTGGATTCGCGACTTCGACCGCCGAACAGCACAACGGCTACCAGGGATATCCCATGCCGTCGCGGCTCGCCGACGAATATGAGTTGCGCACCCTGGTCGCGGCGATGGGCAGCTCGGAGCGCGGCGTCTTCATGCTCACCAAGGGCGAGAAGACCCGTATTGCGTTTTTGGAAGAGATCGCGGCCGTCAGCGGCCGCCCGGTGATGATCGCTGCGCTATTGCATAATCCCATGGCGCCGGAGGCCATTTTTGCCGATCTCGCCGAGATCAATCAGGCGCGCAGCCGCGGGCGCGAACTGTATGGCCAGGTATCCTGCTGCCCGCTCACCTTCAAGTTCTCGATGCAATCGCCCTACCCCTTCGAGGGTCTGGATGCCTGGAAGCCGGCGCTGCGCGCGGAGACGCCGGAAGCGCTCAAGGCGGTGTTGCTCGATCCCGAGTTTCGTCGGGCGGTGCGGGCGGAAGTGGAAACTCCACGCGCGGTGCGGCTGTTCAATGGCGAGTGGCGCAAGCTCAGCGTGACGCAGGTGGCAAACCCCGGCAACGCTCTCTGCGAGGGGCGCGATATCGCCGAGCTGGCGGCGCGTGACGGGCAGTATCCGCTGGATTGGATGTTGGATCTGGCATGCGCGGAAAATCTCGAAACCCAGTTCAATGCGATTCTGCTGAACTCCGACGAGGAATATGTCGCACGCGCGTTGACCGATCCCAATGCTTCCATCGCTTTGTCCGACGCCGGCGCGCACCAGACGTTTTTCTGTGATGCGGGGTTTGGCCTACACCTGCTCGGCCACTGGAGCCGCGAGCTCGGTGCCCTCAGCCTGGGGCAAGCCATTTACCATCTAAGCGGTCGGCCGGCGGCGATTTACCGTATCCCCAAGCGCGGGCGGCTGACCGTCGGCTATCACGCCGACCTGCTACTGTTCGATCCCGCCACCGTCAATCGCACGCCCAGCTGGCGCGTACACGATCTCCCCGGTGGCGCGCCGCGCCTGATCACGGATGCCATCGGTGTGCATGGGGTATGGGTGAATGGTGAGCGCATCGTTGATGGAAAAGGGATTATTGGGGATGCGGGTAAGCCGGGGAAATTGTTGCGGCGGTTTCTGAGTTAGGGTTGAATTGTCTATAAAGATGATGATATAAAATCGTTTATTTAGCTGATTCTTTTGACATGAGTCAAAGTCGAGTGCGCTTTTACATGGGATGATAGGTTTCGTGAAAATTTGAGGAGGAGCGTGACCCCATGACTATCAAGGACATTCTTGTCCATGTCGATCGGCGCGCGACCTGCGCGGAACGCCTTGCCGCCGCGGTGGAACTCGCGCGCCGCTTCGATGCCCACCTGACCGGGCTTTATGTCATTCCGCGTCTCGATCTGTTTATTTTTGCGGAAATGCCCGTGCCGCCCGAAATCCTCGCCGAGCAGGAGGCGGAATTGCGCAAAGAGGCGGCACAAGCCGAGGCTGAATTCAAAAGAATCACGGCTCAAGCGGGTTGCGCGGCGACCTGGCGCTGTCTCGAGGGCGATGCCGTGAACCACATCAATGCCGAGGCCCGCCATACCGATCTCATCGTCCTCAGCAAAGCCGAAGCGGCAGGCATGCTGTCGCGGGATGCTTTGATCCACTACGAGATCATCATCAGCGCCGGACGCCCCGTTCTGTTCATTCCCTATAGCGGCATCGGCGCGAGCATTTGCAAGCGCGTATTGGTGGCCTGGAACGGTAGCCGCGAAGCCGTGCGCGCCGTGAACGACGCCATTCCGGTGCTGGCCCAGGCCGATAAAGTGGAAGTACTCGCGGTCAATCCACCGTCCGCCGAAGGCGACATCCCGAGCGCCGCCATTTGCCTGCACCTGGCGCGCCATGGCGTGAAAGCCGAAGCGAGCGAGACGGTGGCCGAGGATGTCGATGTCGGCGCGCTTGTGCTGGCGCGCGTCGCCGACCACGGCTTCGACCTCATCGTTATGGGCGCTTATGGCCACACGCGCTTGCGCGAGACTATCCTGGGCGGAGTGACTCACCACTTGTTACGGCATATGCCGGTGCCGGTATTGATGTCGCACTGAGCACGCGCCGGGCAGATACGCGCGGTGGGCAATCACGACCCACAAACGCTCATCGCGGCGCTGCAAGACGCACGCCTGTATGACCATCCGGTGGTCCGATTCGAGGTGTTGGAAACCCACATTTCCTGGGTGCTGCTTACGGGGCCTTACGCCTACAAAATCAAAAAGCCGGTGGACTTCGGTTTCGTCGATTTCACCACCCTCGCCAAGCGTTGCCATTATTGTTGGGAAGAACTGCGCCTGAATCGCCGACTCGCGCCCATGCTGTATCGCGATGTCGTCGCCATAGGCGGCAGCGCGCAACACCCGGTGCTCGGCGCTGGCGGTGAAGCCATCGAATACGCCGTCAGAATGCGCCAGTTCCGTCAGGATGATCTACTCAACAGGCTTGCTGCGCGGAACGAGTTGGGCGCTCCGCACATCGATGACATCGCCGCGCAAAGCGCCGCTTTTCACCAGCGCATCGCGGTGGCCGAGGCGAACGCCTGGTTCGGCGCGCCCGCGCAGATCGAGCACTGGGTCGAGCAGAATTTCACGCAGATCGCTCCGCTGCTGAGCGCGCCCCAGGATGTTGCCCAACTCGAGCGACTGCACGCCTGGACGCGCTCCAGCGCGGCGCAAATCGGCGCGCATCTGCACGCACGCCACGCGCGGGGTTTCATCCGCGAGTGTCATGGCGACATGCACCTCGGCAATATGGCGCTGTTCGGAGGCCGGGTGGCAATTTTCGATTGCCTCGAATTCAACGAAGAACTGCGCTGGATCGATGTGATGAGCGAAGTTGCATTCGTGGTCATGGATTTGCACGACCGCGGCCACGCGGCGCTCGCCCGGCGCTTCCTGGATCGCTATCTGAGCCATACTGGCGACTACGCAGGCCTGGCGGTGCTGCCCTATTACTTGGTGTACCGGGCCCTGATCCGCGCCAAGATCGATCTGTTGCGGCTGGGCCAGGGCACGCTGAGCGCCCGCCAGGTCGATGCCAGCTGGCGCGAATACCATGACTATATCGATCTCGCCTTGGCATTTACCCAACCGCGCAAACCGATGCTGCTGATCACGCGCGGCTTGGCCGGCGCCGGCAAATCCACGGTGGCCGCGCAACTGGTGGAAAAGCTCGGCCTGCTGCGGATTCGTTCCGATGTCGAACGCAAACGCCTGCACGGCCTCACCGCGGGGGCGGACAGCCACTCCGGTATCGGCGCCGGCCTTTATGGCGGCGATGCCACCCGGCTGACCTACCAGCGCCTCTCCGAATTGGCCGAACAGAGTATCGTCGCGGGCTATGCGGTGCTGGTCGACGCCACGTTTCTCCAGCGCTGGCAGCGCGACGCGTTCCACGAATTGGCAAAACACCTGAAGGTGCCGTTTCTCATTCTTGACCTGCAGGCGCCGCGCGAAGTGTTGAGTGAGCGCATCACCCGCCGTCGGCGCCAACACGATGACCCCTCGGAAGCCGATCTGGGGGTATTGGAGGCGCAAATCAACCAACAAGAGCCGCTCGCGGCGGAGGAAATGGGGCATGCGCTTGCCATTGATGCGGTCGCTGTGGAGGTGGATGAACTGGTCAACGCCATTCAAGGCCGAGTCGCCCGCTAGAGGCGAAGATGGAGGCTCATGCTGTACAGATTGATGTTGTTTTGATCTGCGTCAATGCCTCTCGCCACCCTGGCAAGCACAATGGGTAAGCGCTTAGTAAAAGCGTAGATTTGCAGTAATGAACGGCTAAGAGGTACAGCGAAATGACGAGCAAATCCCAAGATGTTCCCGTCAAGGTCAATCCTGTGACTGTCCCCAGCAACCCATTGGCGAGCTTGCGCAGTGAAACGACCAAGTATTTGAAAACTTTACGCGCGGTTGGCCAAGCTGGCGGCTCATGCACTAATCTTTCCGTACAATGTCCACGAAATTGACGCTGCCGCGGCATGGAGTTGTCGCCCGACGTGGATATCGCCGAAACCGACACCGCTTATGAGATCAGCGCCGAAATACCGGGCCTGATGCGAAAGAAATCAATATTACTCCTCAGCGACAATGTGCTCACGCTCAAGGGTGAAAAAGCGGAACGGGAAGAGAAAAAGAAAGATTATTAACCAATGGTGCTAGTTCATAGGCTGAACTCGGCGATGGAAAGCCGCACGAATCCGTCTTCATCGGCTGTCAACCCATGCCATTGAGCCAAGAGATTGAACAACGCCATGCTGAAAGCCAAGCGCGCCTTGAAGGTAGGCAGCCACCCGGTGGCTGAGTTTTTTCAGATGGGCAACGGTGGTCAGTACCTCTGCAACACCGTCTCCCCCACCAGCATCCGTTCGCCGTTCCACTGCCCGCGCTGGCAGAGTTTGAGGCGGGCGGATCACCCACTGTGGCGTGAAAGTCGTGATCGGCCAAGACGACCATCTGCTCCCGCGCCGCCTCGACCAATACCGCAAAATGCTTAGTCGTGCATGTTGTCCGTCGCCCACACCCAGCCCACCACCAACCCCAGCCGGTTGAGCAATACGCCGAGTTTGACACCCACGATCCAGCGACATCTGACGTTTCGCGCCGACGGCGCGCGGCTGCGTCCCTTCGCGCTTGGGATGCAGCAGTTCGATGCCGTAGGTATCGGCCACTCCCAACAGACTCATCTCCGCCATGAACGCATCGCTCCAGCGCCAGTGGGTAGCGATACGCCGAAACAGCCCCGTGCGACTGGCAACCTTGGGAACAGCTCCCTGCCCGTCGCGGCTGATCCAGCGATAGAAGGCACGACCGCCCACCCCCTTGAGTGCGAACAGCAGCGGCCAAAGTTACCACCTCGCTCGGCCACAACTGGCCTGCCGATGCCGCCCCAATCCCAGTGCTTGAAATCGATCATCTACGCGGCAGAACAACTCGGTGGATAAAGTTCAGGTCATGCGTGCCTCCATCGACGGCAGGTGGGTAGCTCTGCTTGACACGGTGGTTGGCACGTATGGCTTTGCCAACCGCTATTCAACTAGCACCATTGGTTATTACTTGAGTGAACGCAAAGGTGGCGCTTTCCAACGCTCATTCACATTGCCCAACGACGTCGATGCGGAGAAAATCGACACGCAGTTCGCCAAAGGCGTGCTGAAGATTACCGTCAAATCGGTGGAAGCCGAAGCCAAGACCCGCAAGATCGAGGTCAAAGCGGCGCGGGAGTGCTACACCGAAGAGGGCTGGTTGAAACCGGCCCTCTAGGGTCAATGGCTAAGACCCGTTTCGGCCTGCGCCAGCAAGGCTTGCACTTCGGCAAGTCGCTGGTCTGGCTAAAATCCATGTACCAGTTCCCGACCGCTCCATACGGCTCGGGTCTTGCCAGGCATATGACCTCGTCCGCCTCTTGGCATAGCGTTTGGTAAGTATCTTCGGCAGCGGTAGGAACCGCCACTACAATCCGGAGCGGGTGGTGCTGTTTGAGAACGGCCACGGCGGCGCGCATCGTTGCGCCAGTGGCGACACCATCGTCTACTACGATGACCGTCTTGCCCGCCACTGCGAGCGGAGAACGGCCGCCGCGATAAGCTTGTTCACGGCGTTCGATTTCGCGCTGCTGGCGAACGCTTTCGGCGGCAATGGCCTGCTGCGAGAGGTGCAGCGCGCCAATGACGTCCTCGTTCAGGATGCGCACGCCACCAGAGGCGATGGCGCCCATCGCCAGTTCTTCGTGACCCGGGGTGCCGAGCTTGCGCACCACCAGAACATCCAGTGGTGCCGCCAGCGCCTTGGCGACCTCGAACGCCACCGGCACACCGCCGCGTGGCAGCGCAAGCACCACGACGTCGCCGCGTTTGGCGAAGTGAGCCAACGCCGCCGCCAGGGATTGTCCGGCTTCACGCCGGTCGCGGAACTGCCGCATAGGCAAAATTCCATCAGTCATGATAAGAATCAGCTTAGCAGACTCCAACAGGACACACGTTGATACAAGTCAACGCGGACTTGGAATCATGGCGGTGGCTGGCCCGGCGAACAGGTCGCGATCGCCGCCTGTCATGCGCGCGCAGCGCGGCGGAGACCGACTGGGCGCGCAATGCCGCGCTTTATGTCGCATACTCGGGTTCTTCCCGATCCAGAATACGCCGCCAGGCGTCCAGGTGCAGGCGGGCATCGACACGTTCGCCCCACGGCCCGTTGTAACGGGCGCACAGCGCCTCGGGTTGCAGGCACAGCGCGCGCCCGCTGTTCATCGCGGTCAGCTGATACATACAGGTGCGCTCGGCGACGTAGAGCTCATCGAACGCTTCGTGCACCGTCGCTCCGACCACGGTCACGCCGTGGTTGGCCATCAGCAGGATGGTCTTGTCACCCAGCAGGCGGGCGATGCGATCGCCCTCGTCGTTGTCATTGACCGGGCCGTGCTGTTCTTCGTCGTAGGCGACCCGATCATTGAGGATGAGGTTGTTGTGGTGGGCGAGTTCCAACCGTCCGCCCTTGATCATCGACAGGGCCGTGAGATATTGCGGATGGACATGCAGCACGCACCGCGCCATCGGGTGCAGGAGATGGATGCGGGCATGGATATGGAACGCCACCTTGCGCAGTTCCCCGGTTCCGCTCACGACCTTGCCGTCGAGGTCGCAGACGATCAGCTTGCTCGCGCTGATTTCCTGGAACAGCAGGCCGCGCGGATTGATCAAGAACAGCGGCTCGGCGCCGGGCAGCATCACGCTGTGGTGGTTGCCGATCTGCTCGTTCATGCCGAGCCGCGCGCAAACCCGAAACACCGCTGCCAAATCACAACGCAGCGCCCATTCCCGCTGTTCAGCGGAAGACCGATCGTAAACGGCGCTCATGGCCTCTACCTCCTCACGACTGAGCCTGCCTCAATACCGTCATCGGCGCAGGCGATCACTGCCACCGGATCGCCGGCTTGCACCCGCGCCGCGCCGCGCGTGCTCCAAAGCAGCCCGGAAGCGCCATACACGAGATCGACCGGCGCCCGGTCGGGATCTTCGATGAACAGGATGCGCCCGGCGGGTTGACCGACTGCAACCTCTTGGCCGATGGCGTGGTAGGGCTGGAAGATGCCCGGCTGCGGCGCGAATACATAATGGCGGAAGTCAGGCACGCGCATGAACCGCGGGCGATAGCGCGGCGAGGGTTCCGGCTTGCCATCCAGCACGCCGTAATGTTTGAGGATGTTGCGCACGCCGCGCTCGGTCACTTCGACGCCGTCGATCGAAACCCGCCCCAAACCGCCGAGTTCCGATGACAGCGCGATCACCCCCTGGCGCTCGGCCTCGGCGAGCAGAGTCGGGCCGCCGGCGACCTCGGTCAGGATGATGCCGAGCGGCGCGCCGAACGCTGCCATCGCCGCACGCGTCTTGGCCATCGCGTCGGGGTCATCGAGGGCATGGGCGGCAGTGCTGGGCACGATGTCCATCGAATGGCCGCCGGAATGCAAGTCCATCTGGAAATCGGCGAGCGGCAGAAGATGGCTCGCGATGTAATGGGCCAGGATTTCCGCGAACGTGCCGTTCGGATTGCCCGGAAAACAGCGGTTGAAATCCTTGCCGTCGATGGGCGACAAGCGCGTGCCGTTCATGGCCGCCGGGAAGTGCATGGCTGGCAGGATGATTACCCGCCCCTGAACCTGAGCGGGCGCTAGCTCGCGCGCCAGATTCAAGGCCGCGACCTGACCTTCGTATTCATCGCCATGGTTGCCAGCGGTAAACAGGACGGTCGGGCCGCTACCGTGCTGGATCACCACGATCGGAATGGCGATGGTACCCCAACCGGAGTCGTTACGCGACTGCGGCACCCGCAATACGCCAAATTGTTTGCCAGGCTTATCGTAATCGACCTCGACGATGACCCGTGATCTACCCACATCGCGATACATGATGCCGCCCTTTATGCCGCTCAGCCTGGGTCGATTGTAGTGCAGGCGCGGCGCTTCGTCTTGCGTTCGGCGAATTAGCGGCTATACGTTGTCAATGGGATTTCGGCTGAAGCCAAGCCCCTCGCTGATCCTGCGCCCACTTGCTGAAAGGAGTTACGCCATGCGCCCGCCGCGCCAGACCCCGTCGATGCTCGTTGCTTGCGCTCTTGCACTGCTGTTGTTCGTCCTGCCCGCGCATGCGCAAAAAAAAGGCGGCGATGTCGTCATCGCCCAACAGGCGCAACCGCCCACCCTGGACGCCATGACCACCTCGGCGCAGGCGTCGCGCAACATCACCTTGCACATCTTCGAAACCCTGGTCGCGCGCGACGAAAAAGCCGCGCCGATTCCCGACCTCGCCGAGAGCTTTACGGTATCCAACGATGGCCTGGTCTACACCTTCAAGCTGCGCCAGGGGGTGAAGTTCCACAATGGCAAGGAGATGACCGCCGCCGACGTGAAAGCCTCGCTGGAGCGCTATGCCAAAGTGGGCGCGACCACCCAGCTCATGAAGCCGGTGGATGCGATGGTCGCCGATGGCCCTTACACCCTCGCGGTGAAACTGAAAACCCCGGTGCCCGGCTTCATCGAACAGATTAGCTCGCCGCGCGCGCCGGCGGTGATCATCCCCGCCGAAGAAGCGGGCAAGGATGCCAACAAAATCGAACTCATCGGCACTGGCCCTTATCAATTCGTCGAGTTCGCGCCGGACAGCCACGTCAAGCTGAAACGCTTCGAGGCTTACGTCCCGAACCCGAATTACCCTGCCCGCGATGGCTTCGGCGGACGCAAGACGCCGTATTTCGACACCCTCACCTTCCGCTTCATGCCGGAAGGCGGCGCGCGCGCCTCGGCGCTGGAAACCGGCGAAGTGCAGGTGCTGGAGCAACTGCCGCCGCCCGCCGCCCGCCGTCTCAAGGACAACCCCGACATCCGCGCCTACGAGATGATCCCGTGGGCGTTCCAAACCCTGTTCTTCAATGCCTCTCTGCCGCCGACCAACAACCTCAAGGTGCGCGAAGCGATCCAGGTCGCCCTCGACATGGACGAAATCATGGCGATTTCCACCGACGGCCTTTATCGCCTCAGCCACGGCTGGCAACATCTGGAGAACGCCTATTTCGCGGGCGACGTGGGTAAGGAATTCTACAATTTGCATGACGCCGAACGCGCCAAGAAGCTACTCGCTGAATCCGGCTACAAGGGCGAGGAACTGATCATCCTCACCGATAACAGCTTCAAGAATCACAACGACACCGCGGTGGTGGTCGGTGAACAACTGAAAGCCATTGGCATGAACGTCAAGATCAACGTCGTCGATTGGCCGACGGCGATGGCGGCGCGCACCAAGCCGGAAGGCTGGAACGCGTGGACGCTGATGATGGGTATCGAGCCTTACGAAGGCCCATACGGCGTGGCGGGCGTATTCGTGGGCGAGAAAAACTTCCAACTGGCGCGCGACGAAGTGCTGGAAACGTTCAATCAAGCGCTCAACACCGGCGCGGATTTGGCGGCGCGCAAGCAAGCCTTCGCCGACTTCCAGAAACGCCTTTACGAGCAATTCTATGCGGTGAAGATCGGCGATGTCGGGATCTACCAAGCAACCCGCGCCAACGTCATGAATTACAAACCCTATCGCATCCCGCGCATGTGGGACGTGTGGTTCGAGTAGACCACCGGCTGGACACGCCCATTGCCTGACGAACCGGACTAACCAGCGATGGGCCGCTTTATCGCCAAGCGCTTGCTGAGCGCGATCGTGGTGTTACTGATCGTCTCGCTGCTGGCGTTTCTGATCATCGGGCTGGTGCCGGGTGACGCCGCCTCGGAGATGGCCGGCCCCGCCGCCAGCGCGGAGGAGATCGCGCGCATCCGCACCCAACTGGGTCTGGATCGACCGTTCCACGAGCAGATCGTGCGCTGGTACGCCAATCTGGCACGCGGCGATCTAGGGCAGTCCTTGTTGTTACATCGCAGCGTCGCCAGCGCGATCATCGAACGCGCCCCGGTGACGCTGTCCCTCACCCTGCTGGCGCTCGCCATCCTGCTGCCGCTCGGCGTGGCGTGCGGGGTGCTCGCGGCGCTGCGCCCCAACACCTGGATCGACCAAAGCCTGATGTCCTTGGCCCTGCTCGGCTTGTCGCTGCCGGATTTCTGGCTGGGGCTGGTGCTGATCTACGTGTTCGCCGTCGTGCTCGGCTGGCTCCCCACCGGCGGTTATGTCGCGTTCATGGTCGATCCGGCGGGCTGGCTGCGCACCATGGCGCTGCCGGCGCTCGCGCTCGCCCTCACCCAGATGGGGCTGCTCGCGCGCCTCACCCGCTCCAGCATGCTGGAAGTGCTGCGCCAGGACTACGTGCGCACCGCGCGCGCCAAAGGCCTGCCGGAATGGCGGGTGATCGGCAAACACGCGCTCGCCAACGTACTGGTGCCGGTGGTCACGGTCATCGGCCTTTCGGTTGGATTGCTGCTCGTGGGCGGTGGTGGTGGAGTCGGTGTTTTCGCTGCCCGGTGTCAGGCGGCTCATCATCGGCGCGATCCAGCGCCGCGACATGCCGGTGATCCAGGGCGGGCTGCGCTTACCGCCAGTGCTTTCGTATTCGTCAACATCGTGGTCGACGTTCTGTACGCTTATCTCGATCCCCGGGTGCGCTATGAGCACGGCTAGCGCACGAATTGGACGGCGGCTGCGCCAGCATCGCTTGTTCATGACCGGCCTGGTGTTGTTTGTCTTGATGGTGGCGGTGGCGCTCGGCGCCGGCCTCATCGCCCCGCACGATCCCAACCAGAACCACGTCCGTTATCGCCTGAGCGCGCCCAACGCGGAGTACTGGCTTGGCACCGACAATTTTGGCCGCGACGTTCTGAGCCGAATCGTGTACGGTAGCCGGGTGTCGCTGTCGATCGGACTGCTGGTGGCGGTGTTGACCGGCGTGTTCGGCACGCTGATCGGCGCGCTGGCGGGTTATTTCCGCGCACTCGACAATCCACTCATGCGGATCATGGACGGGCTGATGGCCTTCCCCGGCGTGTTGCTCGCCATCGCGCTGGCCGCCGTGCTCGGGCCGTCGGCGAGCAACGCCATCATCGCGCTCACCATCGCCTATACGCCGCGCACCGCGCGCATCGTGCGCGCCGCGGTGCTGGTCATCCGCGAGATGGAATACGTGCAAGCGGCGCTCGCTTGCGGGGCGGGCCATCTGCGGATTCTGTTCCGCCACATCCTCGCCAACAGCCTGGCGCCTCTGATCGTGCAGATCACCTTCATATTCGCGCTCGCCATCCTGGCGGAAGCGGTGCTGAGCTTTATCGGCGTGGGGCCGCGCCCGCCCACCCCGAGCTGGGGCAATATCATCGCCGAGGGCCGTAACTACATCCCTGAAGCGCCGTGGATTTCGCTCTCCCCGGGGATCGCCATCGCGCTCACCGTGCTCAGCCTCAATCTGCTCGGCGACGGCTTGCGCGATGTGCTCGACCCGCGCATGCGGATAGAGGTGCGCTGATGGCGGCGCTGCTCGCGGTGCGCGACCTCGGCATCGTGTTCACAACGCCCGAAAATCACCCGTTGCCGGTGGTGGAGCGCGTGAGCTTCGACCTGGAAGCCGGCGCGGTGCTCGGGCTGGTCGGCGAATCGGGCAGCGGCAAAACCGTCACCGCGCTCGCCATCATGGGGCTGATCGCGCCACCAGGCCGGATCGCGGCCGGCCAAGTTTTGTTTCAAGGCGAGGATTTGCTGCGCAAAGCGCCCGTCGAGCTACGCCGCATCCGCGGCGTCGAGATCGCCATGATCTTTCAGGAACCGATGAGCGCGCTAAACCCGGTCTTCACCATCGGCCAGCAGATCAGCGAAACGCTGCGCTACCATCGTCGCCTCGATCGGCGCGCCGCGCGCCGGCAGGCCATCGCCTGGCTGGAGCGGGTGGAAATCCCCGCCGCCGCGCGCCGCTTCGACGCCTATCCCCATGAGCTTTCGGGGGGGATGCGCCAGCGCGCGATGATCGCCATGGCGCTGGCCTGCGGCCCCAAGCTCTTGATCGCCGACGAGCCGACCACCGCGCTCGACGTCACCATCCAGGCGCAGATCCTGGCGCTGCTAAGCCAACTCCAGCGTGACCTGGGCATGGCGGTGCTGCTCATTACCCACGACCTCGGCGTGGTGGCCGAGATGGCCGACCGGGTGATCGTGATGTACGCGGGGCAGATGGTCGAGCAAGCGTCCACGGGCGCGCTGTTCTCTCGTCCCCATCACCCTTACAGTGAAGGTCTGCTCGCCTCGATTCCGCCCCTGGACCGCGACCTCGAGCGCTTGGCGGCGATCGAAGGCGTCGTGCCCAACCCCACGCAATGGCCGTCCGGCTGCCGCTTCCACCCGCGCTGCCGCTATGCCCTGGCGCCCTGCCACGCGCTGCGACCGCCGCTCATCGCCGCGGCTGGCCCGGATCACCAGGTCGCCTGCATCCGCCACACCGGCTACCGGTTGCCGGATTCCGCCGCCGCCGAGGAGGTCGGATGATGAATCCGGCAGACGGCCACGAGCCGCTCATCGAAGCGCAGGGTTTGGTCAAGCACTTCCAAACCGCGAGCGGCTTTCTGGCGCGCCATGCCGTGGCGCCACTGCGCGCGGTGGACGGCATCGATTTCACCATCCGTCGCGGCGAGACGCTAGGCCTGGTCGGTGAATCCGGTTGCGGCAAGTCCACCACGGGGCGCTTACTGCTTCGGCTCATCGAACCGAGCGCCGACGTCATCCGTTACGCCGGGCGCGACCGCCACGCCTGCTGTCCCACCGCGCGCTGCAAGCGCAGCAGCGCGAGCTACAAATGGTGTTTCAGGACGTTCGGATCGCTCAATCCGCGCATGACCATCGCCGCCATCATCGCCGAACCGCTGGTGGTGCACGCCATCGGCGACCGCCATGCGCGCGCGCGCGGCGGTGACGGAACTCCTCGCGCTGGTGGGCTTGCCGGCGACTACGCCCGGCGTTATCCACACACGAATTCTCCGGCGGCCAACGCCAGCGCATCGGCATCGCTCGCGCGCTGGCGCTCAGACCGAAATTCATCGTCTGCGACGAGCCGGTATCGGCCTTGGACGTTTCGATCCAAGCGCAGATCGTCAACTTGCTGCGCGACTTGCAGCGCGAGTTCGGGCTGACCTATTTGTTTATCTCCCACAATCTCTCCGTGGTGCGCCACATCGCCGGCCGCGTCGCGGTGATGTACTTGGGTAAGCTCGTCGAAGTGGCCGACAAGCACACGCTTTATCACCAGCCGCGCCATCCTTACACGCGGGCGCTGCTGTCCGCGATCCCGCTGTCCGATCCCGCCGCCAAGCGCCAGCGCTCCGGCCTTTCCTGGCGATGTCCCCAATCCGCTAGCCCGCCTAGCGGCTGCGCTTTCATCCGCGCTGCCCGCTGGCGGATACCATCTGCCGCGAACGCGAACCGGCGCTGATCCACTGGAGGCATGAACACCAGGTGGCATGCCATTTCGCCGACGCCGCATCAACTCAACAGCACCTTGAGTCCGACCAACAGCAGCACGCAGGCCAAAGCGGTGCGCAATAATCCCGCCGAAATCCGGGCGCTGAGCCAGCTTCCGCAATAAATGCCGGGCAGCGAACCGAGCAACAGAAATAGCCGAGCACCGTGAAATTGACATTGCCGAGCAAAGATGCCCGGAACCGGCGACCAGCGTGAGCGGCACGGCGTGGGCGAGGTCGGTGCCGACCAGGCGCGCCGGTGTGAGCCGCCACGGATAGAGGAACAGCAGGATTACCGCGCACAGCGCGCCGGCGCCGACCGAAGTCAGCGTCACCAGCACCCCCAGCATGACGCCGGTAACCACTGTCAGCCACGGTCGCAATGCGACGCTGTGCGCACTGTCGGGATCGGCGCGGCGCCGGCCCAGCGCGAGCAGATAGTGGCGCAGCAGCACCGCCAACGCGGTTAGAATCAGCGTAATTCCCAGGGCTTTGGTGACGACTAGCGCGAGTTCCGCGGGGTGGCCGCCGCCGAGCGCGAGCAGGGTCAATGCCGCGGCGGGTAGGCTACCCAGGCCCAACCAGCGCACCAACTGCCAATCCACCGCGCCGCGCTGGCCATGCAACCAAACGCCGAACAACTTGGTGAGTGCGGCGAAGATGAGATCGGTACCGACCGCCACGGTCGGGTTGAAATGAAACAAGAAAATCAATGCCGGCGTCATCAGCGAACCACCGCCCACGCCGGTCAGTCCGACCAGCCAGCCGACCAGCGCGCCCGCAACACTGTACAATCCAGGATTTTCCACAGCTTAGCGGCTTCCTTGGTGGGCGCCCACGGGCATTTTCAACACAGCGATTGCGGCCATGCGCGCTGCCACGAAAAAAATTTTGTTAACCACTGCCTGACCCTCTTGTGTTTTGTAAAAAAACTATCATCATAGCCGTCGCTGAACTCCACCATAGGATAAGCCCTGGCGCGGGCGCGCCAAGCGCGATCCTCGGCGAGAACGGCATACGGCGCAGGGCGCGCGGCATCCGGCGGATGCCTTTAACCACCCGCGGGTGGGCGCACCGCAAGGTGACGGAATCACGCGTTGTCTGCGCCATCACAGCCAACTTCGACTGTAAAGGAATCTGCAAGATGCAAGAAGAACTGCTGGCTGCGGACGACGGCGAACCTCCTGGTCCTAGCCTGTACGCCCGCGACACTTCCGTCATCATCCGCTCGCCGGATACCCCGCCTCTCCCGCAAAATCCCCTCGCTTCCCTCCCGAAACCCCGCCGCACCGTACCACGGCTCGCGATCAGCGAACGGAGCCAAGCGTTCCGCAAACGCTTTTATCCGCAAGCCACGGTGCGCGAATGGAACGATTGGCGCTGGCAGAACAGTCACCGCATTCGCACCGTCAACGACCTCGCCCGCATCATTCGTTTGGCCGACGACGAAGTCGCCGCGATCAAGCGCCATCAGGGACCGTTGCCGGTGGCGATCGGGCCGTATTACGCGAGCCTCCTCGACGAGCACGACCCGCTCCAGCCGATCCGGCGCACGGTGGTGCCGGTGAGCGCGGAATACCTGCATAGCCCTGGCGAGGATGAAGACCCGCTTGGCGAAGACAGCGACAGCCCGGTGCCCGGTCTGGTCCATCGCTATCCGGATCGGGTGCTATTCCTTGCCACCGGCATCTGCTCGACGTATTGCCGCTATTGCACGCGCTCGCGGCTGGTCGGCGCGACCGGTGAACTCAGCATCAAGAAAAGCGACCACGAACGCGCCATCGAGTACATCGAGGCGACGCCGGCGGTGCGCGATGTGCTGATCTCCGGCGGCGATCCCTTGAGCCTCGACGACGAGCGCCTCGATTGGCTGCTGGGGAGGCTGCGGAAGATTCCGCATGTCGAGTTCCTGCGCATCGGATCGAAGATGCCGGCGGTGCTGCCGCAGCGCATCACCCCCGCCCTCGCGCGCGTGCTGAAGCGCCACAAGCCATGGCTCAGCATCCACTTCACCCACCCCGACGAACTCACCCCGGAGGTGACGGAAGCCTGTGAACGCCTCGCCGACGCGGGACTTCCGCTCGGCAGCCAAACCGTGCTCATGAAGGGCGTGAACGACGATGTCGCGATCATGAAAAAGCTCATGCAGGGCTTGCTCAAGATCCGCGTGAAGCCGTATTACCTGTACCAAGCCGACCCGATCTCCGGCTCCGCCCACTTCCGCACCACGGTGGACAAAGGGCTGGAAATCATCCGTGGCTTGCGTGGCCACACCACGGGTTATGCGGTGCCGACCTACGTGGTCGACGCTCCCGGCGGCGGCGGCAAGATTCCGCTCATCCCCGACTACGTGGTCGGCAAGGATGGCGCCGATTTGCTGCTCAGGAACTACGCCGGGCGCATCTACCGCTACACCGACCCGCACGGCACGGTGGGCCTGGACAAGCGCCTCGAAGGAGTGCCGGGATGCGCGTAGGGATGACGTATGATTTACGCCAGGACTATCTGGCCGCTGGCTACGGTGAGGAAGAGACCGCCGAATTCGACCGCCCCGACACCATCGAGGCGATCGCGGCGGCGCTCGCCGAACTCGGTCACGAGCCGGTGCGCATCGGCAACGTCCAGGCGCTCGCCAAGCGCCTGGTGGCCGGCGAGCGCTGGGATTTGGTGTTCAACATCGCCGAGGGTTTATACGGTTTCGGGCGCGAGGCGCAAGTGCCGGCGCTGCTCGACGCCTACCGTATTCCCTACACCTTCGCCGACCCGCTCACTGCCGCCGTCACCTTGCACAAGGGCATGGCCAAGCATGTGGTGCGCGGCGCCGGCGTGCCGACTCCCGACTTCGCAGTGGTGGAAAGCCGGACGGACATCCCCGCCGTCGCCTTACCCTATCCGCTGTTCGCCAAACCCGTCGCCGAAGGCACCGGCAAGGGCGTGACGCCAGCATCGAAGATCGACTCGCCGCACGCTCTGACCGTCACCTGCCGCGAACTGCTGGAGCGCTACCGCCAGCCGGTGCTGGTGGAAACCTTTCTGCCGGGACGCGAGTTCACCGTCGGCATCACCGGCACCGGCGCCGAGGCCGTGGTGGTCGGCATCATGGAAGTGGCCCTGCGCCCGCAGGCCGACACCGAAGTCTATTCCTACCGTAACAAGGAATACTGCGAGGAACTGGTGGACTACCGCCTGGCCGAGGAGGCGCTCAGCGCCGAACTCGGCGCGGTGGCGCTCAAATCCTATCGGGTGCTCGGCTGCCGCGACGGCGGGCGCGTCGATCTCCGGCTGGACGGGGCGGGCCGCGCGCACTTCCTGGAAGTGAATCCACTCGCCGGCATGCACCCGGAGCATTCGGACTTGCCGATTCTTGCCAAGCTCGCCGGCGTGAGTTATCTGGAGCTGGTGCGGCGTATCGTCGATTCGGCGGCGCTACGCGTCGTGACCCAGCGGCTCGCGGAGGTCGCATGAGCGCGCAGTTCGCGGTCATCCTGCACGGGGCGGTCGCCGCCGACGCGCCGCCGGACGAGCAGGACGTTTTGGTCGAAGTCGAGACGGTGGCCCAGATCCTCGGCGATCTGGGCTTCGCCGCCGAGCGTCTGCCGCTCACGCTGGATCTCGGCGCCGCGCGCCAGCGGCTCGGTGAACGGCGCCCCGCGTTCGTATTCAATCTCGTGGAAACCCTGGCCGGTTGCGGGCGCTATATCCACCTCGCGCCCGCCTTGCTGGAGGAACTGGGCTTGCGCTACACGGGCGCACCGCTCAACGCCACCTTCCTCACCTCCAACAAGCTCGCCGCCAAGCAGTTGCTAAATCTTGCCGGCATCCCCACCCCGGCTTGGCGCTTGCCGACCTCGAAAAAGGGTCGGGATTGCCCGCCGCCGTGGATCGTGAAATCGGTGTGGGAACATGCCTCCATCGGCCTCGACGATCGCTCGCTCACCGGCAAGTCCGCCGATTTGCAGCGCTTGTTCGCGGAAAAGCACGCCCGCTTCGGTGGTGACTGGTTCGCCGAGCGCTACATCGACGGGCGCGAATTCAACCTTGCTCTGCTCGCCGGCCAACGTGGCCTGGAAGTGCTGCCGCCCGCCGAGATCGTGTTCCGCGACTTCCCTGCCGGTAAGCCCAAGATCGTCGGCTACCCGGCGAAGTGGGACGAATCCGCGTTCGAGTTCCACAACACCCCGCGCCGCTTCGATTTCCCCGACCACGACCAAGCATTGCTGGAAACGCTCAAGGCGCTCGCCCTGCGCTGCGCCGATGTATTCCAGTTGCGCGGTTACGCACGGGTCGATTTCCGCGTCGATCGCCATGGCCAGCCCTGGGTGTTGGAGGTCAACACCAACCCCTGCCTCGCGCCCGACGCCGGCTTCGCCGCGGCCGTCCAGCAAGCCGGGCTGACGCTGCACACGGCGGTCGCACGCATCGTCGCCACCGCGCTACGCCTCGATAAGCCAGGCGTCGAGCGCGCATCAGCGCGGCGCGGCGCTCCCCGCAAACCCAGAGCCGCCGCCTCCGCATGGCCGCAGCCGATGGCTCCCTAAGCTTTCGCCGCGAACCCCGCGCCGACGACCCCGGCAAAGTCGGGTGCTTGGTCGCGGCGACCGGCTTCTTCTGGCAAGCCGAGATCGAAGTCGCGGTCGAACTCGTCCAGGAACGCCTCGCCAACGGCCCCGCCAGCGGCTACGAGTTCCTGTTCGCCGAACGCGACGGTGAACTCCTGGGCTACACCTGCTTCGGCCCGATTGCCCTTACCGAAGCGAGCTATGATCTCTTCTGGATCGCGGTCGATCCGCGCTTTCAAGGCCAAGGCGTCGGCAGGATTCTGCTGGAACAAAGCGAGGCGCTGATCCGCGACAGGGGTGGGCGGCGTGTTTACATCGAAACGTCGGGGCGTGAATTGTACGCCTCGACGCGGGGGTTTTATCTCAAGTGTGGCTATGAGGAGGCGGCGTTTCTGGAGGATTTTTATGCGCCAGGGGATGGGAAGTTGATTTATTGTAAGGCAGTATAAACTTTAATTTGGCTCCTATTTGCCAGCCATGAGTGTAAAAACGAAATCCGAAATCTTATTTGAGTCATTCTGTAACTCGATTGAAATTCAATGGCGCAAGATTGGAGAATCATCGAAAGAGCGCCCAGATTATGAGATTAATATTGCAGATCAAATAGTTTTTGTTGAAGTCAAGCAATTCGATCCAAATACTCAGGAGCGGGAGGCAAATAAACGGCTTCAGCAAGGACATATAGCGGTTCTAGGGGGACAACCTGGAGAGCGTATCCGAAGTGTAATCCGCAAAGCCAACTCACAACTAAAAGAACTCTCTAAAGGCAAATGCTGCACGTTGCTGATCGCGTATAACAATACGCCATGTAGCCTTCATACTGATCCCTACGCTGTCATGACCGCAATGCAAGGATTTGATATCCAAAATGCTTTAGTTCATAGAAATCAATGGAATCCACCATCATTTGGTGAAATTATTTCTGGCCGTATTGGGCGATCAATGCGCCCTGACTGCAATACCTCTACTAGCGCATTTGCAACTCTCCATTCCGATAATGCTCAGCGTTACCTTAACGTTTACCATAATCGGTTTGCCGCGAAATCACTCAATCCAAATTTTTTGCGCTATCCTAATATTCGACATTTTCAGATTCCGAAATATTCCCTAAATAGCCTTGCAAACTGGGAAGAAGTTTAATCTATCTTGCAGAGGGCGGAATAGAAAACTACCGTATTCCGCCAAATGTTTTTTCATACGGCGCAATACGCTGCGCTTTTGCGCTCTACTTGAGGCGAATGAGCGAGACGGGAATTGAGCAGCGCAAATCCTACCAGGCTACCCACCCATGCTCTACATGGTCATCGAAACCTTCAACGCGGGCGCGGCCCCTGAGATTTACCGCCGCGCCCGAGACAAAGGCCGCCAACTGCCGCCGGGCCTTGAGTACATCGACAGTTGGGTGGACCTCGATTACTTCCGCTGTTTCCAGTTGATGCGCACCGATGATCCCAGTTTGTTCGACACCTGGATCAAAGCCTGGAGCGACCTCGGCCATTTCGAGGTGATTCCGGTGCGCACTTCAGCGGAAGCCGCGCGCCACATCGCCGATCGACTATAGGCGTCACTTGGCGTCAAGCAACGCCCGGCAAGCCTCGGCAATCGCTTCCGCGCTCATACCATACTTGGCGCGCAGCGCGCCGGTCGGACCGATCGAGGCGAACACATCCGGCATCGCGATCATGCGCATCCGCGTCAGGCGCTCGACGGCGAGCAATTCGGCGACCGCGCCGCCCAGGCCGCCGCTCGCGCGGTGTTCTTCGGCGGTGACGATGCCGCGCGTCTCGTGCGCCGCCGCCAGAATGGCGTCGCGATCCAGCGGTTTGATCGTGTGCAGGTTCAGCACTCGCGCGGCGATACCGGCTTGCCGCAGGCTATCCGCGGCGCGCAGTGCCAATGCGACCATAGCGCCGCAGGCGATGATGGCGAGATCGTCGCCCGCGCGCAGTTGCGCCGCTCGGCCAAGCTGGAACGGCGCTTGCGGGTCGCTCACGGTAGGGTCTTCGACCCGCCCCTCAGACGCAGATAAACCGCGCCGTCGATGTCGAGCGTCGCCAAAGTGGCGCGATAGGCTTCCTCGATGTCGGCGGGAACGATGACCGTCATATTGGGGAGGCTGCGCATCAAGGCCAAATCCTCCAGGGCGTGATGCGTGCCGCCGGCAACGCCCAGCGCTATGCCGCTGGCGGCCGCGCCGATCACCACGCGTTGGTGGGCGTAGGCAATGTCGTTGCGCACCTGCTCCAGGCTGCGGGTGGTGATGAAGGGCGCATAAGCGCAGACATAGGGACGCAAGCCGGTGGTGGCGAGCCCGGCAGCGATGCCGATGGCGTTCTGCTCGGCGATGCCGACCTCGACGAAACGCTTGCGATAGCGCTCAATGTAGCCGCGAATACCGAGCAAATCCTGGGTGTCGGCGGAAATTACCACGGCGCGGGGTTCGCGCGCGCCGATTTCCAGTAATGCTTGGCCGAAAGCGAGGCGGGTTTGCTGGGCGGCGCGCGTGCGCCAGTCACTAGCCGTTTTGGCGGTTGCGTTCATCCGTCGAGCTCTTTCAGTGCGCGTTGATAAACCGCGTCATCGACGCTGTTGTTGTGCCAAAGGTAGGTGTCTTCGGCGAAGCTCACGCCCTTGCCTTTCACGGTATGGGCGATGAGCGCGGAGGGCTGGTCGGGGTACAGCGGCAATGCCTCGAGCGCGGCGATGATCGCGTCCATGTCATGGCCGTCGAATTCCCGCACTTGCCAGCCAAATGCACGCCATTTGTCGGCGAGCGGCTCGACGCCGAGGATGTCGGCAACCTTGCCGCTTTGCTGGATCTTGTTGTAATCGACGATGGCGGTGAGATTGGCAAGCCGATAGTGCGCGGCCGCCATCGCCGCCTCCCACACCGAACCCTCTTGTAGTTCGCCGTCGCCGAGCATCACGAAAGTGTGGAAATCCAGGCCTTGCATACGCGCGCCCAGCGCCATGCCGATGGCGATGGCCAACCCGTGGCCGAGCGCGCCGGTGCACATTTCCACGCCGGGAACCTTGATGTCCGGGTGCATGCCGAAAGGCGAGTCGAAGCCGTAAAAGCGATCCAGCACCGCGTCCTCGATGAAGCCCGCCTGCGCCAGCACCGCGCCTAACGCCGCGTTGGCGTGTCCCTTCGACAGCACGAAGCGGTCGCGCTCCGGCCAGTCGGGTTCCTGTGGGCGCACACGCAGCCGGTGAAAATATAGCGCGGCGAGCACATCCGCCGCCGAGCACGAGCCGCCGGCATGGCCGCTGCCCCCGGCGCGCAGGGCGCGCCACACGTCGCGACGGATTTGGCGCGCTTCGGTTCGTAGCCTAGTGATCAAATCTGATCGCGATTCTGCCATGGGATTCCTCGTCAAGCCGCGCTCCGCCAATGGCGGCGGACAACACTATAGCATCGTAGCTGAACCGCTCGGCCACGAACAAGAGCGAATGAGCCAAGACTCGGCCATGGTGAGCATTTAGCTCTTGAGCGCGTGGCGATCGGTGTGCCCCAGCGCTTTTCCCGGCGCGACGCGGTCACGCACCAACTGCTTGAGCTCCTTGATATCGGGAAAGCGGCCGCGCGCGGCCCGCGACCAGACCAGGTCGTCATCGACATGGACATCGAATACACCGCCGGTGCCCGGCCGCAACGCCACTTCTCCGAGTTCGGTGGTGAAGGTGGACAACAGTTCCTGCGCCATCCATGCCGCGCGTAGCAACCATTGGCATTGGGTGCAGTAGGTGATGGCGACACGGGCGAGCGGCGGCGCGGGTGCTTGGTGAGCATCCATCGCGGCCCCGCCGCTAAGCCTTGAATCGGGCAGCCAGTTGTTCGGTGCCGCGGGCGAGCATGCCGACGTCGGAACCCACGGCGGTGAACAAGCAGCCGATTTCGATGTAACGGCGCGCGAGTTTTTCATCTCCCGTGAGGATACCCGGGCAGTTGCCGCAGGCGCGGATGCGCCGGATGGCGTCCTCGATGGCGGCGTTGACTTGCGGGTGGGCGGGTTCGCCCAGATAGCCCATGCTCGCCGACAGGTCGCCTGGGCCGATGAATACACCATCGACGCCATCGACTTTGCAGATCGCTTCCAGGTTGGCGAGTGCGGTCGATGTCTCCACTTGCACGAGCACGCAGATTTCGTCCTCGCAGCGGGCGTAATAGTCTTGCACCCGGCCATAGCGCGAGGCGCGCGAGGCCGAGGCGAAGCCGCGCACGCCGCGCGGCGGATAACGAGTGGAAGCCACCGCTTGCCGCGCTTCTTGTTCGTTCTGCACATAAGGGATGAGAAAGCTCTGCACGCCGGCGTCGAGGTAACGCTTGATCGTCACCATGTCGTTCCAGGGTGGCCGCACCACCGGCTGCGCGGTTCCACCGGTGGTTGCTTGCAACTGGCTCAACACCATGGGAAGTTCATTGGCCGCGTGCTCGGTGTCGAGCAGCAGCCAATCAAACCCGGCCCCGGCCAGAATCTCGACGCTCAAGTGACTAGCCAGGCTCGACCAAAACCCGATTTGCGAACGGCCGGCTTTGAGGGCATGCTTAAAGTGATTCAAGGGTATATCCACGTCTGGCGTCTCCAGAGTTTATCTTTGTCCAGTATAGAAGAGAGCGCAGCAAATGAAGACCGACGGCGCCGTCGAATACCCGTTCCCGCGCCATGAGGACGGGCGCCGCAACCGCTACGCCGATTCCGGTTAAACTTCTATAATCAAGCATCCACCCTGAATCGACGCCAACCACACAAACCCAGGTATTGCCGATGACCGTCGACCCTCTCGCCGTAGTCGCCATTGGCGGCAACGCGCTCATCCGCGACCACCAACATCGCTCGATTCCCGATCAGTATCAGGCCGCAATCGCGATGGCGCGCTCCCTCGCCGAGATGATCTCCGCCGGCTGGAACTTGGTCGTGACGCACGGCAACGGCCCGCAGATGGGTTTCATCCTGCGCCGCTCGGAACTCGCCGTCCCCGAGGTCGCGCCGATGCCGATGGACTACGCGGTCGCCGATTCGCAAGGCGTGATCGGCTATATGTTCTTGAAAGCGCTGCGCAACGAATTCCACGAGCGGGGCATGCGCCGGCAACCCATCGCCATCGTCACCCAAACCCTGGTGAGCCCCGATGACCCCGCTTTCGCCCAGCCCAGCAAGCCCATCGGCGCGCATATGGATGAGGCCACCGCCCGCCAGCGCGCCGCCGAGCATGGCTGGATCGTCAAGGAAGACGCCGGGCGCGGCTGGCGGCGTGTCGTCCCCTCGCCGCGCCCGCAAGCCATCCTCGAACTCGACACCATCCGTACGCTGGTCGCCGCCGGCTATGTGGTGATCGCCGGCGGCGGCGGCGGGATTCCGGTGGCGCGGGACGGCGCCGGGCGCATCCAGGGTGTGGAAGCCGTGATCGACAAGGATTTTGCCTCCGGCCTCCTGGCCCGCGCCCTGGGCGCCGAACTGCTGCTGATCTCGACCGCCGTGGAACGGGTGGCGGTCCAGTTCAACAAGCCCGACCAGCGCTGGCTGGAGCGCATGACCGTCGCCGACGCCAAGCGCTACCAGAGTGAAGAGCAGTTCGACAAGGGCAGCATGGGGCCAAAGGTTCAGGCGCTGATCGAGTTTGTCGAGGCCAGCGGCAAATCGGGACTCATCACCAGCATCGCGGGTATCGGCCGCGCCTTGGCGGGCGCGACCGGAACCTGGATAGTTCCCGGCTGATTGCCGGCTTTTCGACCCTGGGAGATGACGACCGTGAACCAGCCAGGACCGCGCACCGCCGAGCCGCTCACCGACCACGACGTGTACTTGTTCAAGGAAGGCTCCCACACGCGCCTGCATGACAAGCTCGGAGCGCACCTGGTCAACCGCGATGGACAATCCGGCACTGCCTTCACGGTGTGGGCGCCGAATGCCGAGGCGATCGCGGTGCTGGGCGATTTCAATGACTGGAACGACACCGCCCATCCGCTCGCCCCACGCGGCGACGATTCCGGCATCTGGCAGGGTTTCGTGCCGAGCGTGGGCCACGGCGAACGCTATAAATATCGGATCACGTCGCGCTTCAACGGCTATCGCGCCGACAAAAGCGATCCGTTCGCGTTTTTCTGCGAGATGCCGCCGCAGACTGCTTCACGCGTCTGGGACCTCGACTATACCTGGGGTGATGGCGAATGGATGGCGACGCGCGCGCGCCGCAACCGCCTCAGCGCGCCCTGGTCGATCTACGAAATGCATATAGGCTCGTGGCGCCGCGTGGCCGCCGACGGCGACCGCTCGTTGAGCTATCGCGAACTGGCGCAAGAGCTGCCGCGGTATCTCGGGGAAATGGGCTATACCCATGTCGAGTTGATGCCGGTGATGGAGCATCCCTTTTATCCGTCGTGGGGCTATCAGGTCACCGGTTTCTTCGCTCCTAGCGCGCGCTATGGCACGCCGCAGGATTTCATGGTTCTAGTCGATCAATTGCATCAGCACGGCATCGGCGTGATCCTCGATTGGGTGCCGTCGCATTTTCCCGACGACGGCCACGGCCTCAGCTATTTCGACGGCACCTATCTGTACGAGCACCAGCACCCACTACAGCGCTACCACCCGGAATGGAAAAGCACGCTGTTCAATTATGATCGCCACGAAGTGCGCGCCTTTCTGCTGAGCAGCGCCACCTTCTGGCTGCGCTATTACCACGCCGACGCGTTGCGCGTGGACGCCGTGACTTCCATGCTCCATCTGGATCACGCCCGCCAGCCCGGCGAATGGATCCCGAACGCCCATGGCGGCCGTGAAAACCTCGCGGCGGTGGAATTCCTGCGCAACTTGAATCTCGCCGTGTACCGAGATTTTCCAGACACCCAGACCATCGCCGAGGAATCGAGCGCCTGGCCGATGGTGTCGAGGCCGGTTTATCTCGGGGGCTTGGGTTTCGGCATGAAATGGAACATGGGGTGGATGCACGATACCCTGAAATACTTCGCCCAGGATCCGCTCTACCGCAAATACCGCCACGACCAGCTCACCTTCAGCATTTGGTACGCGTTCAACGAGAACTTCGTGCTGGCGCTGTCGCACGATGAAGTCGTACACGGCAAACGCTCGCTGATCGGGCGGATGCCGGGCGACGACTGGCGGAAATTCGCCAATCTCAGGCTGATGTTCGGCTATATGATCGGCCATCCCGGCAAAAAGCTTTTGTTCATGGGCGGCGAGATCGGGCAATGGCGGGAATGGGCCCATGATCGCGAACTGGACTGGTATTTGCTGAACCACGAGCGCCACCAAGGGATACAGCGCTGGATGCGCGATCTGAATCACTGCTACCAGCAGGAACCCGCCCTATACGAACGCGACTTCGACAACGACGGCTTTGAATGGATCGACTGCCACGATTGGGAACAAAG
>JAXMFZ010000031.1:0-50483 GCA_046347515.1 Gammaproteobacteria bacterium
GAAAACCACGCCGTATGCGCGTTATGGCTTACTTACGTGGGCCGACTGCAAGAAGCGCTGGTACACATTCAACAGGCCATGCGCCTCGCCCCTTACTACCCAGCCTGGTACTTGTTGGTTATCGGCATGATTCACCGTAACCGAGGTCAGTACGAACAAGCGATTCCAATCTATGAAAAGTATGTGGAACAATGCCCGCGAAATCCGAGTATGCGTTGCTCGTTGGCCGGTATGTATGCGCTAACGGGGCGGCTTGGCGAGGCGCAAGCCGCTCTGGGTGAAGTTCTGAAAATCGAACCCGAATGGACGGTCGCGCGACTTGTCTACGCCATGCCCTTCAAGGACTTTAAGGTTATAGAGCCGATATTGGATGCGGTGCGCAAGCTGGGATTGCCGGAGTAGGGGTGATCGGACGATTGCCCCTACTTTTCGCCTAGCGCTTCGAACGAAAGGCCGTTGAATCGCTCGAAATCGCGATCAAACGAGCCCAGTGTAGCCCCATGTTCAATGGCGAGCGCCGCTAGATGTGCGTCAGTGGTGAGGTTGCCGCCCGTTCCTGCGCCGACCAGCAGCCGCGCGAGAATCTGCGCGTGGCGTTCGGTCGGGTGCAGCACGCTCGCCTGCGGTTCGGCAAGCCAGGCCCGCACCACAGAAAGCGCATCTTCCACAGTGAGCGGTTGCGCGAAAATACCGCGGCGGGTGGCGAGGCGGACAAATCCCAGCAGCGCCACCCATGCCAGCCCCACACCACCCGAGGCATTGAAGGCCGATTCCAGCCAGGTCCGCGCCTGCTCATGCTCGGCGCTGGCAGTATTCGTTGCAAACAGCAATACATTCACATCGGGTAGCTTCACCGATTTGCCCGCGGACGCTGCATCTTGGCAATCGTTTCCGCATCTTCCAACTCGCCTGATAACGCGAGCGCTTTGGTGAGATCGACCAGCGGCTCGCCCAGGTTGAAGGTTGGCTGCCGGAAAGGCTTGGTTGTTTCCCGCCGAGCACCGCTCAAGCCCTCGCGGATTGCAGCATTCAGCACCTGTTTGAAGGATTCGCCGCGCGCGCGCATGGCGTTGCGCAGCAACGCTTCCACATCAGCATCAAGAGTAACGGTGGTTCGCATGGCATCATGATAGCAAATAGTATGCTGTCATGATGCGTTGGAAGCGGTAACAGGTCAAGGAATCCATTGCGAAGCCGGGTGAGCCGAATTCAGCGCGACAACTGATACACAAACACCACATAGGAATAAGCGGGATTATCCACGTAGCCCTTGATGTTTTCACGGATGATATGGCGATTGGGCTGATCGAAGATAAAAATCGCCGGAGCTTCCTCGATCAGTATGCGGTTGGCCTCGCGAAACAGCTTCTCGGCGCTTGGCCAATCGACGCCGGATTTCGCATACGCCTCCTCGATCAGCTTGTCGAACGCTGGGTTGCTGTAATAGCTGAAATTCCAGTCGGGCTTTGGCTCGGTATGAAAGATGCTCTTCAAATAGTCATACGGTGTGGCGATCGTCGGCCACCAGGCGAACACCATGAGGTCTTGCGCTTTATCGGGGTCTCTCCTCGCCAAGGTCAGCAGTGCCTCATAGGCCATCGGCTGCAATTTCAGAGTGATGCCGAGTTTCGCTAGAGACGCTTGCCACAGCTCGCCGATATGCTGCGCCACCGTGACGCCGGTGACGATGGTCGCGGTCAACTCGAAGCCCCCGTTTGGCAATCCCGCTTCAGCCAGCAACGCCTTGGCTTTGGCGAGGTCGTAGGTGTACTGCCTGGCCTGCGGGTCATACGCCGGTATCCCTTGTGGAATAATCCCGAAGGATTGTCCAGCTTGCCCTTGCATCACGCTGGCGATGACGTCCTGGTACGGAAAACTATACGACAGCGCTTGGCGCACTTTGACGTTATCGAGCGGTTTTTTCTGGATATTGATATGCGCGTACCAATTCTGAAACGAAGGATTGACCACGACCTTGACATCGGAGCGCGCGTCCAATGCCGCCAGATTTTCGACCGGCAGAAGGTAAGTCCAGTCGGCCTCGCCGGATTCGATCTTCTGCTGACGCAACGTAGCGTCGTCCACGATCTCGAACACGGCTTTACCGAATTGGCCATCTTTCCAGCCACCCCAATAGCCATCGAAGCGCGTGAGCACCGCGCGCTCGCTGGGCTGATAGCTTTCGATGCGATAAGGCCCGGTGCCGGCGTCATGGCCGGCGTTGAACCACTGGCCGTCCTTGTCGGCCGCGGCCGGGCTGATCATCCAGGCGCTATAGGTCGCGGCAGCGATCAAATCCAAGGGTTGGGGATAGTCGAGCATCATCACCACGGTGTAGGGGTCTTTGGCCTCGATCTTATTAACCCCTTGCCAGATATAGGCAAAGCTGCCGTTGAGTTTCTGGGTACGTTCGATGGAAAACTTCACCGCCTCGGCGTCGAACGGCGTGCCGTCGTGGAACTTGACGCCTTTGCGCAGATAAAACGTCCATTGCTTGCCGTCGCTGGAGGCTTCCCAGCGTTCGGCCAGACCCGGCTGCGCGCCTTTGCCCGGTTGGAACCACACCAGTGGCTCATAGACATTGGCGAGCAAGACTTGTTCGACCGATGCCGCCGTGCTGGGGTCGAGGTCCGGGAGGCCAGCGTAGAAGGCGATGGTGAAAACGCTCGGTTTGGCGTCGGCCTGCGCTGCGGTCGCGGCATCAGCGTGAATGGCTAAAGCCAATAGGACGATGGCTGCATTCAGTATGGATCGCGGCATGGTCAACGCCTCCCTAAGTATTATTGAGCAGCACGAGGTTTTGGCGGTGATGGCGTTCGAGTTCGCGCCCGATGAGCACCGCCGCTTGTTCCCGAATCGACAAGTTCTCGGGGAGTCGCGCCGAATCTGTTTCCGCTTGCTGCATCAGCGCCGCCAAGAACAGGTTGATGAGGAGCCCAGCGTAATGTTGCACCGGCAGCGGAGAGTCCGATAAATTCCATTGGGGATCGGCATGGAAAGCCGCCAGCATCGCCAGTGCTTGCGGGAGTAATTCATCCCGGCGCATCAGGATTTCCTGGCTATCGGCAATCAACCCGGCCTCGCCGAGGAATTGATGGAGAATCGCGGCGGCCTGGCCGCCATCGATGGTATTCACGTTCATCGTCATGGTTGCGACCCTTTGCTAGTGAAGTGTGTCAATCGTCATAGCACGCTAGCACGAACCCTATTATGCTTGCGTGGGGTAAATAATGGTTTTTACGTGGCTGTTATAGGGGGCATAACGTGGCTGCGGTGGCGACGGTTCATGTCGATCTGGCTAATCAGCGTTTGTGGTGCGGCGAGCAAGAAATCAAGCTCACGCCGAAGGCGTTTGCGTTGCTGCGCTATTTCGTGGAACGCCCCGAGCAGTTGATCAGCAAAGACGATCTATTGGACGTCCTCTGGCAGGGCCGCTACGTCAGCGAAGAACTGATTCGCGACTATGTACGCGATCTGCGCAAAGCGCTGGGCGACGATTCTGGTTCGCCGCGCTATATCGAAACCCTGCGCCGGCGCGGCTATCGCTATCTGGGCGGTATTACGGTCGGTGAGCGATCGCTAGCCCCAACGCCGCATTCGGTCGCGGTCGAGGCCAACAGGGCGCTTGCGCCGCTCGTCAAGCCTGCGCTCGCGGTATTGCCGTTTGCCAACTTCAGCGGGGATCCGGCGCAAGACTACCTCGCCGATGGCATCACCGAGAGCCTCATCACCACCCTTTCTAAAATCCCCAAGCTGTTCGTGATTGCGCGGACCTCGTCATTTTACTACAAGGGTAAGGTTGTGACGGTGAAGCAAGTGGCTGAGGAGCTTGGGGTGCGTTATGTGCTGGAGGGCAGCGTCCAGCGCTTTGGCGATAAAATGCGGGTGACGGTCCAGTTGATCGATGCATTGAGCGGCCATCACCTGTGGGCCGAGGGTTATGACCGCGCGCTCACAGACCTCTTCGAGCTTCAGGACGAGATCGTCTGGCAGGTGGCGACCGAACTGGAGGTGCAACTGACCCAGGGCGAGATGGCCCGCGTATGGCGGCGGGCGACGCACCATGCCGGAGCTTATCAGCATTTCCGGTGCGGCTTCGATCAGTTTCAATCCATTGATCCGTTGACTATCGAACAAATCCAGCGCTGGTTGACCCAAGCGCTAGCGCTGGATCGGAAGTTCGCGAGCGCTTGGTCGCTACTGGCGGAGGCTTACTGCGTGCAAGCGCGTTTTTGCGAGGTGCCCAATCGTGCTGAGCTATTAAGCCGCGCGGCAGATTGCGCCCAGCAGGCATTGGCGCTCGATGACACCTGCGCCGACGCCCATAATGCGTTAGGCGATATTTATCAGCAGCAGGGCAAGCACGATGAGGGACTCGCACTGTTGGGCAAAGCCGTTGCCCTCGATCCTAATAACGCCTATAGCATGATCAGCATAGCCAATTCTCTGGTCTATTATTCAGGCCGGTTTCAAGAAGCGCTGATACGGGTCGAACAGGCGCTACACCTCAATCCCCATCCGCCAGCGTGGTATCTGTCGCTCGGTGGGTGCGCGCAACTGATGTTGGGCTACCCTGACCGCGCGATTGCGGCGTTTGAGCAGGTTTTACAAAGCGAACCACACGGCAAGCCCATGACCCGCTGCTGGCTCGCCGCTACCTACGCCAATACCGGGCAAATCGCCAAAGCGCGGGCGGTGGTCGCGGGTTTACTGAAAATGGCTCCCTATTGGTCGGTGAGTCAATATCTGCGGGCTTGCCCGATCATCGACCCGGCGCATTGCGATTCGATTATGCGCGGGCTGCGCAAGGCGGGGCTGCCGGAGTGAGTGGATCGCTGTCGTTGCCGGGCAGCGTTCGAAAGGTGATGCAATCAACCCGACCACGTTCGATATTCAAAACTGCCGATGCGCTGCCGAATATCGCCAGGCGCTGGAGAAAATCGTGGTGAGCCATGCCGTCAATGAGCTCTACGGCGCGGCGTTCGACGAGCCCGCCATCGCGCTGGGTCTCTCACGCCTTACGCCAAATGGCTGACCTGCCGGGTGGCGATGGAGGAATACGGCCATCATGTGCGCTTTCGTGAATTGGGTGAATGCCGAGCGGATGACGCCACAGTCGAAAAAGCCATTGTCGATCTTCGAGTTTCCGCTGCAAACCTGGCCGGAATTCTGTGTCATCAAGTTGCTCGCGGATCTCGCCGAAATCCTACAAGTCGAAGATTTGGTGCAGTGTTCGTTCGTACCGCTCAGGAATCTCGCGCGCATGACCATGCCCGAAGAGCGCTTCCACGCGCAATTCGGCGCGATGGCACCGAACTCTGCCAGACGAAGACGCGCGGTGCAAGATGCCATCGACCGTTATTTCCCGATGCTGGTCAAATTCTTCGGCCAACCCAACTCGAAGAACAATGAAATCTACCGTAAATGGGGTATCAAGCAGCGCAGCAACGAAGCAAAGCTGGCCGATTATCTGAAGCGCCGCCAAGGAGTTGCATCAATTGCAATTAAAGCGTCGGCGCAGACGGCTTGAGCAGGAGGTAGACGATGAGCGCCAATCCCGATGATCTACATAAGCGTAAAGCCTATATCAGCGCCTCGCGCCACTCCGTTTGGCGCCGCTCTGGAGGTGATGCGGGCTGATCACGCCCGTTCAACAGCGCCTGCTGGGCCCGCTGTGGCGCTATGAACAGATTCTTCCGCCCACTGTTGCTGGAAGCGGTCGTCTGATCAGCGCCAAGGAAGCGGTGCGCGGCAGCTGATCCCGCAGAAAATCCGCGGCGAAGTCGCGCATCACCACCCGCTCTACGCCGGGTTGCAGCTCATCACTTTGCCGGGCGAGGTCGCGCCTTCCCATCGCCACCCAATCGGCGCTGCGCTTCATCGATGGCGCTGCTGCCACCGCGGTGGATGGCGAGAAGACCCTGATGCGCAGGGCGATTTCGTCATTACCCCGTCCTGACCTGGCACGATCATGGCAACGACAGTGGCAACGGTGGTTGGAGGTCTCATATCCGGTCGTGCAGCCCCTGGATGTGTCGTCGAGGTCGAGGACGCCCAGCCCTTGAGCACGCCCGGGCCGGCGATTCGTTGGCCCGCTATGGATCGGCTGCTGCCGGTCGATCACCAGTCGGCATCGCCCAGTTCGCCGGTATTCAATTCTTTACGCCCGCACCCGCGAGGCGCTGGAAACGATGCGTCGGCGCGCTGCCTGGGATGCGTGCCACGGCCTCAAGCTCAAATACGTCAATCCGGTGAACGGCGATTACGCCATGCCGACCATGGCCACGTTCATGCAGCTATTGCCCAAGGGCTTCGAGACCGCGCCTTACCGCGCCACCGACGCCGCCGTGTATTCGGTGGTCGAGGGCACGGGTCATACTCTGGTCGGCGATCAGCGATTCGATTGGGGCAAGCGCGATACCTTCGTGATCCCTAGTTGGCGCCAGCACCGTCATGTGGCCGATGTAGACGCGGTATTGTTCAGTTTTTCCGATCGCGCCATCCAGCAAAAACTCGGCCTGTGGCGCGAGGACCGTGGCGGACGCTGACGGCGCCATCTCCAAGATGAAAGACCTGAGTCCGTTTTTTCGCCCGCGCAGCATCGCCGTGGTCGGCGCGGGAGAACGCATCACCAGTTCGGGCGGCGCGGTGTTGCGCAATCTCGGTCATGCCCGCTATCCGGGAACCGTCATCCCGATCAATCCCAAGGGCGGAGAAATCCTGGGATTTGCGGCGAAGACGTCGCTGCGCGAGCTCGCTTCGCCCGCCGAACTCGTGGTGGTGGTGGTGCGGCCCGAGCTGATTCTGGAGGTGGTGCGCGATGCCGCCGTCAGCGGGCACAAACATCTGTTGATCTTGCCCGGCGGATTCGCCGAGGCCGGCGTCGAGGGAGTGGCGCGCGAGCAGGCGCTGCGGGAACTCGCCCGGCAAGCCGGCGTGACCATCGCCGGCCCCAACTGCGCCGGGCTCATCCACCGGGATCGCTTATTTCCGTTCGCCGCGACGTTTTTGCGCGATCTGCCGCCGGGCGGCGGGGTCGCGGCGATCTCGCAGTCCGGCGCCATCGCCGAGGAAATCATCGCGGCGGCGAATCGCGGCAAGCTCGCCATCGGCACGGTGGTATCGGTCGGCAACGCGCTCCATCTCGGCGTCGTGGATTATCTGGAATACCTGGGCGAACAAACCGATTGCCATTGCGTACTGTTGTATATCGAATCGATCGCCGACCGCGAGCGTTTCCGCGCCGTCGCACGGCGGGTGACGGCGCGCAAGCCCGTGGTCGCGCTGCTTGGCGGGCGCACGGCGGCGGGAGCGGCGGCCGCGCGCAACCATACCGGCGCGGATGCGTTGGCCGATGCCGATGCCGAGGCTTTTTGCCGCGACTGCGGCGTGATTCGCGTCACCAGCCTGCGGTGGCTCATGCTGGCGGCCAAAGCGTTCGGCTTTTATCCACGCGGCATAGGACGGCGGGTGTTAGTGTTGTCGAACTCGGGCGGGCCTGGGGTGATCACCGCCGATTGCGCTAGTGACCAAGGCCTTGTTCTGCCACTCTTGCCCGCCGCGCTCGGCGAGCGGCTGCGCGCCGCGCTGCCGGCAGAAGCGGCGGTCGCCAACCCCATCGATCTGCTCGCCGATGCCCGCGAGGACCGCTTCGCGCTGGCGCTGGCGGCGGCGTTGGAGCTAGGTGCGGAAGCTTTCGACGCGGTTCTGATGATCCATGTCGTGCCCTTCATGGTGGACGCCGGCCCGATCATCGCGGCGTTGGCCGAGCGGGCCAAACGCGCCGAGTTGCCGTTGTTGCACAGCATGATGGGTACCTTGGAAGCCAAGGCCGATTGGTTCGCGGCGATGGAAGCGGCGGGCGTGCCGACTTTCGATGACGCCGAGGAAATGGCGGCGGCGGCGGGATTGCTCGCCCAGTTCCCCGCGTTGCATTGAATCCGTATTTCTAGCGCCTGCCCGTGCTCGTCCGCGATTTGCGCGGTACCCGCCAGCTTGGTTATGCTGAACGGATCGAACTGCGTTTGCCGTGGGGGCCGCGATGATTTGGAGTCAAGCTCTGCTGGGTTGTTTAGCGCTCATGGCGGGCGCCGCATGGGCGCAACCGGCGCCCGAATCGGCTACCGCGCCGTTGGAGCCGCCCGCCGTTCCTGGAAACTCCGTGCAACCACCCGCGGCGCAGCCGCTACCTCCGCCGCCATTGACGCCGCTGCGGTTTGCGCTCGGCGCGGCGCGGGCCGAGCAAGCGCCATTTTATTGGGCGCTGAAGCAGGGCGGCTATAAAGAAGCCGGCATCGCGCTGCGCATCAGCACCGATGACAACGCCGCCAAGATCGCCCAGCAAGTGGGCACGGGGCGGCTTCAGCTTGGTCTCGTCGATCTGGCGACCGCGTTGCAGAGCAGCGCTGGCGGGGCGGCCGTGGTGGCGATCATGAATCTCTACGGCCACGTATTGATCGCCAATCGCGAATATCTGAATGAGCAGGGCGATGTGGTGCGCGGATTCGTGCGCGCCACCCAAATGGCGTTCGCCGACTGCGCGAAAAATCCCGATCCGTGCGTCGCCCAATATGCCCGCGCCCGGCGCCAAAGCCGCGCCGATGTCGCAACCGCATGGCGCGCGACAGCGGCGGCGCTGAGCCAGGCCGCCAGCCGCAAGACCTTCGGCGTCTTCCATCCCGATGCGGTGCGCGCCGACTACCAGGCGCTAATCGCCAAAGGCACAGTAAAGCCCTTCGATCTTGTCAAAGCTTACAGCAACGCCTACCTCGATCCGGTGGTCAAACTGCCGTGACGCGCTAACCACCCCTGCGCGCGCCCGTCGATCATGCGCTGAAGCGGTCCAGGATCATGCCGGGGGCGGTCGCGAGATCGCGATAACCCGCCGGTTCCCAGACTTGCGCGCCGTTGACCCACACACCATGCAGTCCGCGACTCTCGCGGATCATCCGGCTGCCGCCGGCGGGCAGATCGTGTACCCGTTTGAGGCCAGAGATCCCGACGCTGTCGGGATCGAACAGCATGAGGTCGGCATAGGCGCCCACCGTTATCCGGCCACGGTCGGTGATGCCATAGATAGCCGCCGGCCAACTGGTGAGCTGGCGGATCGCTTCTTCCAGGGTGAAGGTATGGCGATCCCGCACCCAGTGGCCCAGCAGGTTGAGACCGAATCCGGCGTCGCAGAGATAGGATAAATGCGCCCCGGCGTCGCTGAGCGAGATGATGCTCGCGGAATGGCGCAGCAACGGCTCGACTTTGTTTTCATCGACGTTGAGGAGTTTGGCCGAGAACAGCGTTTGCAGCCGTTCAGCGAGGCCGAGGTCGAAGAACAAATCGACCGGATCGACGCCGCGTTGCGCGGCGGCGTCGGCGATGTTCAAGCCCTCCAGTTCGCGATGACGGGGATCGGCGACTTGGTTGATGTCGACATTGCGCCAATTACCGTAGAACAGCTTGCCCTTGGCTGGATGCGCGAGCTGGTCGCGGAATGCGCGGCGAAAATCGGCCTTGCGATAGGCGATTTGCAGCGTTTCCTGGTCGGCGCCGCGCAGCGCGGCCCAGACTTCCAGGCTTTGCATGGGATAAGCGTTGGCCAGGGTGAACTCCATGGTCAGCGGATGGCAGGCGACCTGGGCGTAGACGCGATGGCCGCGCGCGTGCGCCTCTTGGCTCTGCGCCAGCATGGTGGGCGCGCGTTTCGGGAAGGCATCGTTCTGAAACAGCGCCGAGAATATCACCGGTCTGGCGCAGTCGGCGGCCAGGCTTTCCAGGAATGCGACCTTGATATGCGGGCCGACGGTGATCTGGAATAGCCCTTTGCCGGCCTCCCGCAACACCCCGACCAGGGCACGCAGTTCCGCTTCGTCGGCCAGCCGCGAGGGCATGGGGACACCGCCGTAGCCGGCGTGGTTCTGGCTCTGCGAGGAGGCGAAGCCGATCGCGCCCGCCTCCAGTGCGTCGCGGATCAGCGCCTGCATCGCCGCGATTTCGTCGGCGCCGGCCGCACGCTCCGACGGCGCCGCCCATCACCACGCTGCGTACCGTGGAGTGGCCAACCAGTACCGCCACGTTCCGGATAGCAGCCCTTGGCGCGCAGCAGAGCCAGGTAATCGCCGAAACTCTCGAAACGCCAGTCGATGCCGGTTTCCAGCGCGGCCAGCGACATCGCCTCGACCTCGCTCAGGTTGCGGGCGATGAGTTCGCGGCGCGCCGGCGGCGCGGGAGCGATGCCGAAACCGCAGTTGCCGGTGACGACCGTGGTCACGCCCAGGGCGGGCGAAGGCGAAGCCGTCCGATCCCAGGTGAGTTGCGCGTCGTAGTGGGTGTGCACATCGACGACGCCGGGCGCGAGCACCAAGCCGTCGGCGTCAAGGATTTCCCTGGCGGCGTCGCCGAGCTTGCCGATGGCGGCGATGCGCCCATGATGGACGGCGACATCACCGCTGGCGAGGGGCGAACCCAGGCCGTCGGCGATACGAGCATTACGGATGACGAGGTCGTACATGGAGGGCCAATCCAAGGATGCGGATGATGGCCTTTATATAGCACGTGCAGGATGCGCCGCCCAGCGCATGTTCATGATCCCAACTCGGCGAATTCGGGCGCGTATCGCAGCAGCCCGCCCGCGCTTGGCAGCGCGCCGGAACGGAGTTCGAGCACCATGAACGCCGCCTCCGCGCCGTATTCATTGCCGATGCGGCGCAGGCTCGCGCGCTCGAAACCGAACCGCTGGTAGTAGCCAGGCTTGCCGAGCACCACGACGTATCCGTGTCCCGCTCGTTGGCAAGCGCCGAGCCCTTCCTGAACCAAGCGCGCGCCGATGCCGCGCCGCTGATGGGCCGACAATACCGCGAGCGGCGCCAGGCCGACGCCGCGACCGGCAACGCTGCCATCCAGGGTAACCGGGCTGAACAGGATGTGGCCGACCGATGCGCCTTGCTGTTCGGCCAGCAGGGATATCACCGCGCGGTTCTGGGCGCGCAGGCGCTCGACCAACTGGGCTTCCGCCGTGCGACCGAACGCAGCTTCGTGGATGCGGCGGATCGCGATGTTGTCGCTAGGCAGTTCGGGGCGAATCGTCAGCGTGCTGTCGCGATGAGTCATGGCGTTTAGGGTGCGAGTTAGTGAAAAATTTACCTTATCAAAACTCTAATAATTATTGATTTGATCTTATCAATTCCACCCTTGTATGGTGGCCGGATAGCGATGTAACGCACTTTCCTGTCCTTTTGCAGTCGTAATTCTTTGGAGCCGATATGCCCGCCCCACCGCCGATGAATGCCCGCCAGCCCGCGAATCCGCCCCGTCTCGACCGGCGCACCCTGGCCAACGCGCTGCGCTTTCTTGCCATGGACGCGGTGCAAAAGGCCAATTCCGGCCACCCTGGCATGCCGATGGGCATGGCCGATATCGCCGAGGTGTTGTGGAATGACACCCTACGCCACAACCCCGCTAATCCGCGCTGGCCCGACCGCGACCGTTTCGTGCTGTCCAACGGCCATGGTTCGATGCTGCAGTACGCGTTACTGCACTTGAGCGGTTACGACCTGAGCTTGGACGATTTGCGCAACTTCCGCCAACTCCACTCGAAAACGCCGGGTCATCCGGAAAACACCCTCACCCCCGGCGTCGAGACCACCACCGGCCCACTCGGCCAGGGGATCGCCAACGCGGTGGGTATGGCGCTGGCCGAAAAACTCCTGGCAGCACATTACAATCGCGACGGTTTTACCCTCGTCGATCATTATACTTATGTGTTCGCTGGCGATGGTTGCCTGATGGAGGGCATCTCCCACGAGGCCTGTTCGCTCGCGGGCACGCTGGCGCTCGGCAAGCTGATCGTGTTTTATGACGACAACGGCATCTCCATCGACGGCCATGTCCAGGGCTGGTTCAGCGACGATACGCCGAAGCGCTTCGCCGCTTATGGTTGGCAGGTGCTGGCGAACATCGACGGCCATGACGCCGGGGCCGTGCGGCAGGCCATTGTCGCCGCCCGCGCGGATGCCATCCGTCCGACCCTGATCTGCTGCAAGACCGTCATCGGCTATGGCGCGCCCACCAAAGCGGGCAGCCACGACAGCCACGGCGCGCCGCTCGGTGAGCAGGAAATCGCCGCCGCCCGCGCGGCACTGCATTGGCCGCACGCGCCGTTTGTGATCCCAGAGGAAATTTACGCGGGTTTCGACGCCCACGCCCGCGGCCAACGATGGGAAGCGACCTGGCGTGAAACGCTTGCCGCCTATTGCCGCGCGCACCCCGAACTCGGCGCCGAATTCGAGCGGCGGATGGCGGGCGAATTGCCCGGGGACTGGGAAACCGGAGCGCAACGGTTCATCGCTGCCGTCGCCGCCAAAGCGGAAAACGTGGCTACCCGCAAGGCTTCGCAGAATGCCTTGAACGGCTATGGGCCGCTGCTGCCGGAACTGCTCGGCGGCTCGGCGGATCTGACGCCGTCCAATAACACCGACTGGAAAGGTTCGCGCGTGATCGACCGCGATTCCGACGGCAATTATCTGCATTTCGGTGTGCGTGAATTTGGCATGAGCGCGATCCTGAATGGCGTCGCCCTGCACGGCGGCTTCATTCCCTACGGTGGTACTTTCCTGGTGTTTTCCGATTACGCGCGTAGCGCCTTGCGCATGGCGGCCATCACCAAGGCCCGCAGATCTTCGTGTTCACCCACGATTCCATCGGCCTCGGCGAGGATGGCCCGACCCACCAGCCCATCGAACATCTGGCCGCGCTGCGCCTGATTCCCCACATGAGCGTATGGCGACCTTGCGACGCGGTGGAAACCGCCATTGCCTGGCGGGCGGCGCTGGAGCGCGCTGATGGTCCGACTTGCCTCGCGCTGACCCGCCAGAATCTGCCCCCGCAAGCGCGCGACGCCACGGCGCTCGCCGCTATCCAGCGTGGCGGGTATGTGCTGGCCGACTGTGCGGGTGTTCCCGAAGCCATTCTCATCGCCACCGGCTCGGAAGTGGCGCTCGCCGTGCAGGCACGGGAGCAACTGGCCGAGCAGGGCAAGCGGGTGCGGGTGGTGGCGATGCCAAGTTGCGATGTCTTTGACGCCCAGGACGACGCTTACCGCGAGCGCGTGCTCCCCAGGGCCGTGCGTAAGCGCGTGGCGGTCGAGGCCGGGGTGAGCGATGGTTGGCGCAAATACGTGGGCCTGGACGGCGCGGTGGTCGGCATCGACCGCTTTGGCGAATCCGCCCCCGCCAGCGCGTTGTTCAAACATTTCGGTTTCAGCGCCGACCGCGTCGCCGCGGCGACGCTTGCCCTTTTCACCTGATGGGAGGAGAACAAACCATGGCCCTCATTACCCTGCGCCAATTGCTGGATCACGCCGCCGACCGCGGCTACGGCGTACCCGCTTTCAATGTCAATAGCATGGAGCAAATCCAGGCGATCATGCGCGCCGCCGCCGAAACCGATAGCCCGGTGATCCTCCAGGCTTCCGCGGGCGCGCGTTCCTACGCCGGGCCGGCATTCCTGCGCCACCTCGTCGAAGCCGCGCTGGAGACTTGGCCGCGGATTCCACTGGTCATGCACCAAGATCATGGCGCATCGCCCGCGGTCTGCCTGCGCTCGATTCAAGCAGGCTTCAGTTCGGTGATGATGGATGGATCACTGCAAGAGGATATGAAAACCCCGGCGGGCTATGACTACAACATCGCCGTCACCCAGCGGGTGGCAGAATTGGCGCACGCGGTGGGCGTGTCGGTGGAAGGCGAACTCGGTTGCCTGGGGTCGCTCGAGACCGGCACCGCCGGCAAGGAAGACGGCGTCGGCGCCGAGGGTACGCTCGACCACGCGCTGCTGCTCAC
Source organism: Gammaproteobacteria bacterium (assembly GCA_046347515.1). Lineage (GTDB taxonomy): Bacteria > Pseudomonadota > Gammaproteobacteria > Competibacterales > Competibacteraceae > JAXMFZ01. The sequence continues at coordinate 13,833 of JAXMFZ010000031.1, forward strand.
CGATCCGGATCAGGCCGCCGACTTCGTGCGCCAGACCCAGGTGGACGCGCTCGCCATCGCCATCGGCACCTCGCACGGCGCGTATAAATTCTCGCGCCCGCCGACCGGTGACATCCTCGCCATCGACCGGATCAAGGACATCCATTCCCGCATTCCCAACACCCACCTGGTCATGCACGGCTCCAGTTCGGTGCCGCAGGAGTGGCTGGCGATCATCAACCGCTTCGGCGGCGACATGGGCCAGACCTATGGCGTGCCGGTGGAGGAAATCGTCGAGGGCATCCAACACGGGGTGCGCAAAGTCAACATCGATACCGATCTCAGGATGGCGAGCACCGGCGCGGTGCGCCGTTTCCTCGCCGAGCATCCCAAGGATTTCGACCCGCGTCAATTCCTGAAAGCCTCGACCAAGGCCATGCAGGATATCTGCAAAGCGCGTTTCGAAGCGTTCGGCTGCGCCGGCCAGGCCGCTAGCCTCACGCCATTCACCCTGGAGGAGATGGCCAAGCGCTATGCCGCGGGGCAATACGCTCCGCGTGTCCACTGACGTAGAGGACATTCGTGAGAGGGAGGGGGATCATCATGTCTGTTAAGCATCCGATCATCGCCGTCACTGGTTCGTCGGGAGCCGGGACCTCGACGGTTCAACGCACGTTCGCCAACATTTTTCGCCGCGAAAAAATCACCGCGGCGCTGGTCGAAGGCGACAGTTTCCATCGCTATAACCGCGCCGAAATGAAGAAATTCATCGCCGAAGCCAACAAAAACGACGGTTCGGTCGTCAGCCATTTCGGCCCGGGGGCGAATCTATTCGAGGAACTCGAAACGCTGTTCCGCCTCTACGGTGAAACCGGCGGCGGCCAAGTCCGCAAATATTTGCACAACGAGGAAGAGGCCGAACCCTATGGCCAGGAACCGGGCACGTTCACGCCGTGGACCGAACTCGAGCCGGGCACCGATCTCTTGCTATACGAGGGTTTGCACGGCGGAATCGTCACCGACAAGGTCAACGCGGCGCAACATGTCGATCTGCTGATCGGCGTGGTGCCCATCATCAACCTCGAATGGATCCAGAAGATCCATCGCGACACCAGAATGCGCGGCTATTCCAAGGAGGCCGTGCAGGATACGATCCTGCGCCGGATGTACGACTATGTGCATTACATCATCCCGCAGTTCGCCGAGACTCATATCAATTTCCAGCGCGTGCCGACGGTGGACACTTCAAACCCCTTCATCGCACGTGACATCCCGAGTGCCGACGAGAGCTTCGTGGTGATTCGCTTTCGCAATCCGATCGGGGTGGACTTCCCTTATCTCCTCACCATGATCCAGGGGTCTTTCATGTCGCGGCCCAACACCATCGTGGCGCCGGGTGGTAAGATAGAGCTCGCCATGCAGCTGATCCTGACGCCCATCATCTGGCGCTTGATGGAGGACAAGAAGCGGCTGAAAACGCGCACTGAACCCGTCGAACACGCGATTGGCATCGTCAGGCCGCAGCGCACGACTTATTAGCCGATAAGCCGCTAACCCGCAGATTCGCTTAGGAGACGAGTATGACCATTAAAGTCGCCATCAACGGCTATGGCCGCATCGGCCGCAATATTTTGCGCGCCCATTACGAAGGCAATCGCAAGCACGATATTCAATTCGTCGCGCTGAACGACCTGGGCGACGCCCACACCAACGCCCACCTCACCCGCTACGATTCCGTGCATGGCCGCTTCCCCGCCGAGGTGGCGGTGGAGGGTGATGCGCTCACCGTGAACGGCGACCGCATCCGGGTGTTGGCCGAACGCGACCCGGCCAAACTTCCGTGGCAAGATCTCGGCGTCGATGTGGTGCTGGAATGCACCGGGCTCTTCACCAGCAAGGCCAAGGCTGGCGCCCACCTGGCGGGCGGTGCCAAGAAAGTCATCATCTCCGCGCCCGGCGACAAGGATGTGGACGCCACCGTGGTCTACGGGGTCAATCACCATGTGCTGAAAGCGGCTCACACCGTCATCTCCAACGCCTCTTGCACCACCAACTGTCTGGCGCCGCTGGCGAAGCCTCTGCACACCGCGCTGGGGATCGAGTCCGGGCTGATGACTACGATCCACGCCTACACCAACGACCAGGTGCTGATCGACGTCTTCCACAAAGATTTGCGCCGCGCGCGTTCCGCCACCCTCTCCATGATCCCGACCAAAACCGGCGCCGCCGCCGCCGTCGGTCTGGTACTGCCGGAGCTGAACGGCAAGCTCGATGGTTTCGCCATGCGCGTGCCGACCGCCAATGTCTCTGTGGTCGATTTGAGTTTCGTCGCCAGCCGCGCGACCGACGTGAAAGAAGTCAATCGCATTATCAAAGACGCTTCCGAAGGAGAGCTCAAAGGGATACTGGCCTATAACATCGAGCCATTGGTGTCCATCGACTTCAACCACAATCCAGCGTCCAGCATCTTCGATTCCACCCAGACCAAAGCCATCGGCAAGTTGGTCAAGGTGTTGTCCTGGTACGACAACGAGTGGGGTTTCTCCAACCGTATGCTCGACACGACCGTAGCGTTGATGAACGCCAAATAACAACCGCCGGGAGCGCCGCCATGGCCATACGCAAGATGACCGATCTCGCCCTTGCCGGCAAACGCGTGCTGATCCGCGAAGACCTCAATGTGCCGCTGGACCATGGCAAGGTGACCTCCGACGCCCGCATCCGCGCTGCGCTGCCCGCGCTGGAGCGCGCCTTGCAAGCCGGCGCGCGGGTCATGGTGATGTCACACCTGGGACGGCCCAAGGAAGGCCAGCCCGCGCCGGAATTCTCGCTCGCGCCGGTGGCGGCGCGGCTCGCCGAGTTACTGGGCCGTCCGGTGCCGCTGGTCGGCGATTGGTTGAACGGCGTCGAGGTCGCGCCCGGCGCCATCGTGTTGCTGGAAAACGTGCGTTTTCTCAAAGGCGAGGACAAAGACGACGAAGCGCTGGCGCGCAAGATAGCGGCGCTTTGTGATATCTATGTGATGGATGCGTTTGCCACCGCGCACCGCGCGCAAGCCTCCACCCACGGCGTGGCGAAATACGCGCCAGTTGCCGTCGCCGGCCCCTTGCTTGCCGCCGAACTCGACGCGCTCGGCAAGGCCTTGGCCGCACCCGCGCGGCCTCTGGTCGCCATCGTCGGCGGTTCGAAAGTCTCGACCAAGCTCACCATTCTCGACCGCCTGGCTCGGGTGGTCGATCAACTCATCGTGGGCGGCGGCATCGCCAACACCTTTCTGGCCGCCGCCGGCTTTCCAGTCGGTAAATCACTGCACGAACCCGACCTCATCGCCGAGGCCAAACGCCTGATGATGGCTGCCGAGGCGCGCGGCGCGGCGATTCCGCTGCCGAGCGACGTAGTGGTTGCCAAGGCATTGTCGGCGGCCGCGCAAGCCGTGCACAAATCGGTGGCGGCCGTCGCTGCCGATGATCTTATCCTCGATATCGGTCCGGATACCGCCGCGCGTTACGCCGAATTCCTGAAGCAAGCGCGCACCATCGTCTGGAATGGCCCGGTCGGCGTGTTCGAACACGACCAGTTCGGCAACGGCACCGAAACCCTGGCGCGCGCCATCGCGGCGAGCCCGGCGTTTTCACTGGCTGGAGGTGGGGATACGGTGGCGGCCATCGAGAAATATGGCATCAAGGACAAGATTTCCTACATTTCCACCGCCGGCGGCGCGTTTCTGGAATTCCTGGAGGGCAAAACACTGCCGGCGGTGGCAGTGCTGGAAGAACGGGGCGGATAGCGAGCGCCGCCGGTTGGGTATGGCAGTGGTCGGTGGCGGCGTTTTCGCCGCCGCCTGGCGCGCCCTGATCGAACCCGACCCTGACACCAAGATCGCCCTAACGGAAGCCGCGCATCATGCTTGGCAGTCTGGTTCTTTGACCCTGGAATCCGTTGCCGCTCCGCCGAGAGCTGTCGAGCCAGGACGCCCGCCGCGACTCCAGTTGGTTCATCCCCGCGACCTGCCGCGCCGCGGTTTGCACACGGCGGAGGGGCGCTGCGTCTTTATTCATGCCATCGCCCATATCGAATTCAACGCGATCAACCTGGCACTGGATGCCGTAACGCGGTTTCGCGATTTACCGCCCGAGTATTATGGCGATTGGCTGCGGGTCGCGACCGAGGAGGCCTATCACTTCCGCATGGTGCGCGACCGCTTACGCGACTTTGGCCATGACTACGGCGATTTCCCCGGCCATGATGGCTTGTGGGATATGGCGCGGCGTACCGCGCACGATGTTCTGACCCGTATGGCGTTGGTGCCGCGCGTGCTGGAAGCGCGCGGTCTGGACGTGGCGCCGGCGCTGATCGAAAAATTGCTGCGGGTGCAGGATGAAGCCACGGCGGGTATTCTCAAAATCATTCTGCGCGATGAAATCGGTCACGTCGCCATCGGCACGCACTGGTTCCGGTATTGCTGCACCCTGCGCGGTATCTCGGCCGAGCGTACGTTTCACGAACTGTTGCGGGAATACGTGCGCGGAGAATTACGCGGCCCGTTCAATCTCGAAGCGCGCGCGCAAGCCGGCTTCAGCGCCGACGAACTGGCTGGTTTGTCGGATCAGGATGGCGGCTGATGGCCGCAATGGATGCAGCGCTTGTGAACGGGATGGTCGAGCTTGGCGCAACTCAGCAGCGGGCGCGAAGCCAGGCGGCGGTAAATTTCCACCGCGCTCAACATGCCGAGCGGCGGCGCGCTGAAGTAAATCCATAAAGAGTGCCAAATTCCGGCGGGCGCCGCGGAGGCGAAACTGCGCGCCGGATTCATGCTCATGCCGGAAATGGGCGCCTCCAGTGTAATGTAGAGGGCGACCAGAATACCTGCGCCCACGCCGGTGAGGCGGGCGAATCTGGGGGTGTTGGAGAGGGTGAGCACCATCAGCATCATCCCCAAGGCAATCATGAATTCGGCGACCCACGCCGCCCACGGCCCGTAGTGGCCGGGCTGGGTGGCGGCATAATGGATTGGTGGCGTGGAAAATACGGTTCCGGCAACGTTGGCGACGAGCAGCACGCCCAGAGTGCCGCCGCAGAACTGGGCGATGATGTAGAACAACGCATCCCAGGGTTTGACTTTGCCCAGACGCAGAAACGCGATGGTGGTGGCTGGGTTGAGGTGCGCGCCCGATTGCTGACCCCAGGGTGAATAGATAAGGGCGATGGCGGTGAGTCCCATGGCGCTGCCCATCAGCGCTCGCCGCGCGAGGGGATGGGGCAGCGCTTGGTGGATCGGCGAACCCGGCCATTCCATCAGGATCACGAACAATCCCGCCGAGGTCATGAACAGGCCCAGTCCCCAGGCTTCCATCAAGTATTCGGGCCAATGCCGGCACAGGCTGTGCCAACCTCGCTTCATCCAGCCGCAAGATTGATCGATGCCGATGGCGTTCATCGCAGTTCATCCACCCCGGTGATGAGCCGAGTGCCGCGCCGGAACGTGAGGTAAGCCCAAAACCACTGCACGGCCACCGAGACGCGGCTGCGCATCCCGGCGAGAAACAGGACATGGACCAGGCCCCACAGCCACCAGGCGAGCGCCCCGCTCAAACGCACTTTACCGAAATCGGCGACCGCCGCCTGGCGGCCGATGGTGGCGAGGCTGCCAAGGTGGCGATAGCGAAACGGAGCGGGGGGCGGACGGCCCTCGATCCGCGCTTGGATGACCTGAGCGACGTACGCGCCCCCTTGCTTGGCGGCGGGTGCCAGGCCGGGGACTGGGTGACCATTCCAGGCTTGGCTGAGGGCGGTATCACCAATGGCGAATACGTTAGGCATGCCCGCTACGCTGAGGTCGGGGCCGACTTTCAACCGTCCGCTGTTGTCGCGTTCGCCTTGCACCCATTCGGCGGCGGGGGAGGCCATCACACCGGCGGCCCAGAACACGGTGCGCGAGTCGATGCGCTGGCCGCTCACCACCACACCGTCGGCGTCGATGCGCTCCACGCGGCTATTGGTCAGCACTTCGACTCCAAGCCTCAGCAACGACTGGCGTGATTTCTCCGACAGTGGCTCAGGAAACGTAGGCAGGATGCGCGGCCCCGCTTGCACCAGGATGACCCGCGCTTTGGCGGGATCGATGTTGCGGAATTCACGCTCCATGCCGTGACGGGCGAGTTCGGCGATGGCGCCGGCGAGTTCCACCCCGGTCGGGCCGCCGCCAACGATGACAAACGTCAGCAAGCGGCTCTGTTCTCCCATCTCGGTTTCCGATTCGGCCCGTTCAAAAGCGAGCAACAGACGGCGACGCACATGGGTAGCGTCGTCGATTTGCTTGAGTCCCGGAGCCAAGGATTCCCATTCATCACGCCCGAAATACGCATGGCGGGCGCCGGTCGCGAGAATCAGGTAGTCAAAGGCCAGGCGGCGCGCGCCGAGCAGCACTTCCCGAGTGTCGCGGTCGATCCCGGTGACTTCCCCAAGCAATACCTGGGCGTTGAATTGATCGCGGAACAACTCGCGGATCGGTGTGGCGACATCGGCGGGCGACAAGCTTGCGGTCGCGACCTGGTACAGTAGGGGTTGAAACAAATGATAATTGTGGCGGTCGACGATCGTCACCCGACATGCCGCCAGGCGCAGCGCACGCGCGGCGCTGATGCCGCCAAAGCCGGCGCCGACGATGGCGACATGAGGAAGCGCATCGAGCGCCGCCGCGGGCTTGCCGTCCAGTTGTGGATAGCGGTGGCGGAGTTCCCGGGCGATGAAGTGATCGATTGCGAGCGGGCCAGGCCCACGTAACAGAATCATTCCCAGCAATAGCGACCAGTACAAATAGTCGATGCCTTGGAGCACGGTCGTGTCCGGCATGGCGGCGGCGCCGATGAGAATCAGCAAAGCGACCAGCGCCGCCAGCCGGGTGGCGAGGCCGAGCGCCAGCATGATCGGGCAGATTACCGCGAGCAGGGTGTGGGCAGCGGCGGATGCGCTGGCGGGCAGCAGGGCTTGGAACTGGTAAAGGAATACCGTATGCGGGCCGTCGGCCAAGTTGAACCCCGCCAGTACGAACACCACCGCCAGCCACAAACGGATGGCGAGGCGATAATAAGGCCCAAGGTGAGCGCTGAGCGCGCTGAAAAAGCGGCTGATCGGCGCGACGAAGGGCAAGGCGCTGGCGGAGAACCCCCGATCCAGAATCCGATCCAGCGATAGCGCCCCCGCGCCGATGACCACATACCAGCCAAGCAACGCAGCCCAGTACAAATGCTGATTGAGCGGCAGGTAGGCAAATTGGATGACGAGCGCCAGGATCAGCATGGGCAGCGCCGCCAGGCGAGTGGCCAAGCCGAGCGCCAGGAAGATCGGGCAGATCAATTCAATGCTTGCGCCAAGGTACGCGGCTACTACCGGGTCCAACCAGGATACCGGGTATTCCTCGGTGGCAAGGCGTAGGGCGGTATCCCAGTTCGCCAGCTTGACGATGCCTGACACCCAATAAAGCTGGGCAAGCCACAAGCGGATGATCAAATCTAGAATTGGGCTTAGGCTGATTTCACTGATCCGCAAGCCCTCGCCTATCCAGCCCATCCAGTTTGCAATACGATTGGCGCGCGCCAAACGCGCGGCGTCGTGGTTGGGAGAGGCAATGACGGTGGCCATGATAGGGGTTCTCTGCGCTGGTGAGGATGGCGACCATGAGCGCAAGCGCCATGCCAATCGATGATTCTATTTATCTTTATGATAAATATAATATTTATATTTATTCCAAAATACCCTAGCCACGAAATACAGTGGTGCCGCCAAGGAGCGTGGTCATGACGGCGGGAGAAAAAGTACACTTTGTTATGATGGCGCATGAAGAAACCAGGTAATGACGACCGTTATGAAACGTTACGATTCGTCCGATGCGGAAGCCAGGCGCTGGCAGTGGCCCGAGTTGGCGCGCGTTCTGGCGCTATGGACGGGCAAACTGCTCCAGCCGCGGTCGATCTTGGGGTTGGTCGTGTTTGGTTTTGCCCTGGTCGCGCTACCGCTCATCGTCTCCATCGTGCGCGCCGTAGCCTATGTGGATGCGCTGGTATTACAGAGCGAACATCTGGTATTGCAGGGTATCGAAGTGACGCGCTCCAGCGAAATGCTGGCCGAACAGTTGTCGGATATGGAGCGTAACGCCAGGCAGTATCAGGTATTGGGCGATTCCGCACTGTTGGCCTTATACCAAGAAAAACATACCCAGTTTCTGACGCGGGTGAATCTGCTGGAAAAACTAGCGCCCGAAGGCGCGACCCCTGAGCAGTTCCAGAAGTTGCGCCACGATAGTACGGCGGTGTTGGATGCGTTGCGTTTGCAGCAGGGCAAAACAGGAAAAATACCGCCGTTGGCAACGCCCGAGCAAGCAAATGAGGTTCTGGAGTATTTCACCACTTTGAAAGACCTCGCGGTTGGGCTCGCAGGTCAGAGCAGCCGGGTCATTAGCCGCGATATGCGGGATTTGTTCAAAGGCGCAAGCAAAGCCCGGCGGCACCTCTACTGGCAGGCGGCGACATTGATTCCGTTGGCGCTGGTGCTGGTGCTGTTGTTTACCGTATTGATCACCAAGCCGATCCGCCAACTCAGCCATGCCATTCAGATGTTGGGGGAAACGCGCTTCGATCAACCCGTTACGGTCAGCGGTCCGCCTGAATTGCGTAAATTGGGAGAAGAGCTGGATTGGTTGAGGCAGCGTCTACAAGAGGCGGAGGAAGAAAAGAATCAATTTTTGCGGCATATGTCGCACGAATTGAAAACGCCGCTGGCAAGCGTGCGCGAAGGCGCCGAGTTGCTGGCGGACGGTACGGTGGGCGCGCTCAGCGAGAGCCAGAACGAAGTGGCCGCGATTTTGCGCGAGAGCAGCGTGGAGCTCGAGCTCTTGATTGAAAATCTTCTGAATTTCAATGCGTGGCGCGAGAAACGCGCACATTTGCAGCTGGATCGTTTTGCGCTTTTACCCATGTTAGCGGAGATCGCCGGCAAGCATCGGTTGGCAGTCAGCGCCAAACATCTCGAAGTGCGATTGCCGCGCACCGATGCCGCCCTCGTGGCTGATCGGGTGCTACTTGCGACGGCCTTGGAAAATCTGTTTTCCAACGCGTTCAAGTTTGCGCCCGAAGGCGGAGAGGTGCGGGTTTTGGCCAAACAGACCAAAAGAGCCTGGATCATCGAAGTGATCGACAATGGCCCTGGTATTCCGGACGTTTATAAAGAACGTATCTTTGAGCCTTTTTTTCGCGGTCATTCGCCGACGGGAACGCGCTTACGCGGTACCGGCGTCGGTTTGTCGGTTGCACGAGAATGTATTCAAGCACATGGTGGGACGATTGAGGTTATCGATAATGATCAGCAAGGGGCGAATTTCCGAATCACCTTGCCAAAGCGGCCGCGGAGCGCGTCCGTGGAGGTTAAGCGCGAGCCTGATTCTATTGTTTAGCATGTTGCTGAACAGTAGTGCATGGCTATGGGCAGACGACAGCCTGGCGCGGCGATGCCGGACAAGGGTGGGGTGCGACGCAAAGAGTGATGACTTAGAGATGCTACAAAACGCAGCTCGACAAAGCCAATGTGCCGAGGTCGCGCAGCCTGCGCCAAAGGCTATCCGCGAGCGATGTGGAACTGATGATTCTGCGTGCGGAATTAGCGGAGGCGCGCGCGAAAATCCACGCCTTGACGACGATCGAGCGATCGATCAAGCAACGAGATGATGAGATGGTGATGCTATGAAGCCTAAGACCAAGGGCAAAGTATTATTGGTAGATGATGATCCGCTTGTTACGCCTGCCGAGCATACGCTTGCGCGCGGCGGGTTATGAGTGTCAATGCGCGTGAGAGTGGCATTGCCGCCCTCAACGAGTTGGCCACGTTTCAACCTGGGTGGTGGTGACCGATAAAATGGATGGCTTGGATGGCCTCGCACTACTCCAGAATTACACTTGCGCCGGCCTGGATTGCCGGTGTTGTTGATTACTGCGCATGGCACGATTCTCGATGCCGTGGCGGCTACCCAGAGCGGCGCCTTTGATTTTTTGACCAAACCCGTCAACAGCAAGCTGCTACTGGAGCGGATCGAGAAGGCGTTGAGCATTTGGGGCGGCGATGGTGACCAGGCGGATGAAGATTGGCGCAGCGACATCATTTCCCGCAGCCCATTGATGGAAGCGCTGTTGTCACAAGCGCGCCGCATCGCCGATGCGGATGCTAGCGTGTTGATCACTGGCGACAGCGGCACCGGCAAAGAATTGCTGGCGCGCGCCATCCACCGAGCGAGCGCGCGCGGTGGGCATGAGTTCGTTGCCATCAATTGCGGTGCAATCCCGGAACCGCTGTTGGAATCGGAGTTGTTCGGTCACGAGAGGGGGGCGTTCACCGGCGCCGTGCGCGAGCATCGCGGCTTATTCCAGGCGGCGAGCAATGGTACTTTGTTCCTTGATGAGATCGGCGATATGCCACTGGCTCTGTAAGTCAAATTGCTGCGGTGCTACAGGAGAAATGCGTGCGTCCGGTCGGCAGCACCGAGACCATACCCATTGATGTGCGCCTGATCTCCGCGACTCACCGCGATTTGCGCCAGGCGTTGACCGCAGGCGAATTCCGTGAGGATTTGTTCTATCGCCTCAACGTGGTCAATCTGCATATTCCGCCGCTCAACCAGAGGCGCGAAGATATCCCATTGTTAGTTCAACAAATTCTTGCACGAATTGCCGAGCGCAACAATGGCCTGCATAAAACGCGCCTGCGGCGCTGGACTTGCTGGTTGCCGCCGAATGGCCGGGCAATATCCGTCAACTCATCAATGTCATTGAGCAAAATATAAAGCCCTATGCCCAGCGCCGGTCATCCTGCAGTTTGTCGAGCAGGCATTAGGCCCTGATGCCAAGCAATTGCCATCCTTGGATGAGGCGCGCAACGATTTCACGCGTAATTATCTTTGCCAGCTATTGCAAATCACCGGTGGTAATGTCAGCCGCGCGGCAAGGTTGGCAAAACGCAACCGTACTGATTTCTATAAACTGTTGACCAAACATCAGGTGCCATTGGCGAATTTCAAGGCGGATTAAGTTTGTTCCTTTTTGGCGACAGATGATTGTATTTAGATTCAATCCGTTAATCAATTTGTTGCAAAACTGTCTCTTATAAGAGACATACATTAATCCAAAAAATTCAAATCATTATGAAATACTGTCGCAATTTAATGACATAATAGCACTCATTAGTTTTGATTTTCTTATCTTAATTCTTAACTGATGATCAAGAATATTATTAAGATTATGATCTTATAATACATGGCATGATTTTCTAATCCATTATTATGATTTTGTACTTTATTTTCACCCGATTTTTCTCAACCCAACCAACGCGAGGTTTTTATTATGTTTTCCAAGAATGCTTTGATGTCAATTCTTTGCGCTGGCATTATCGCCATCGGCCTTTCCGCTTGCGAAAAGAAAGCGGAACAAAAAACGGAAGCTGCTGCGCCTGCTGCGCCGGCGAAAGAGGCTGCTGCTCCCGCCACTGCTGCCACCCCTTCAGCCGCCGCGCCTGCCGCAGAGGGTGAGAAGAAGCCAGAAGAGAAGAAACAATAGCCGATGGGATGATCGCAGGGACTTAGGGTGGGCGGCGCAACGCCCACCCTGTTTGCTAATGGCCGCCGAGTAGGCCTTTCTTTAGCTGATTGTCCACGGGTTTAGGGCCTAGCCAAATTTTAAGCAAGGCACGGTTGAAATCCGCGCCAGCTACCACTCCCTTAGCCGAGCCATTCACCGTCACCTGGGTTCCACTGTCCGGGCGATAGTCGAGCAAGATGACATCCCCCTTGTGTACTGACGGGATCGCGCGAATCACATCATAAAAAGTCGCGAGTCGATCTTGCAAAGGGGTAAGCTCGGCTTTGTCATTATTAGCGTTGAGGCCATCCTGAATGGCCGAAAGGAACTGATCCGCACTCAATTCCCGGAGCATGTGCAGCGCCAACCGCTTTTCGCTGGCCTCGGCCAGCACTGCGGCCTCATCATTGGTTTTGGTTTGCAAGTAAAGAGCCCCGACGTACACCTTGAACAACAGCCGCGTGCGCACGCCGGCCCCGTTCAACAGTAGCGGTGTTCCACCTGCACGCAGGGTAGCGGAATCGTCGAGTTTGATACCCGCGATTTCGAGAGCGCTGGCCCGCATTGGATTGACTGCAAGCAACACCAACAGCAAACCAACCGATAACGATCTCATGAAGATACCTCCCCATAGCCAATGTTGAAAACGGTCAAATAGTTTATAGTCCGTATCTTGCCAGATTACCGCGAGCCCTTGGGCAAGAATTTTGTGCCATCCCTGCCAACGACCGAGGTCATCATGCTAAGCAACGAACGTTTCGCTTATTTCAACGGTAAATTCGTACCTGAAAGCCAAGTCCTGATTCCATTCCGCGACCGTGGCTTCAAGTATGGAGACGCTGCGTTGATACCGCGCGCACGTTCGGCGGCAAATTGTTCAAACTGCATGAGCATATCGAACGGCTGTACCGTTCATTGCGGTATGTCGGCATTGATCCCGGCTTGAGCGCTGCGGACATGAGCGCGATCACAGAACAAGTGGTCGAACGCAACCGCCATCTGCTCAGCGCCGACGAGGACTACTGGGTGACGCAAAGGATAAGCCGCGGTATCGATAGAGTGGCGGGCGAATCCTGGCCGAGCGATGGCCCCACCGTGATTATCGAATGTACGCCTTTGCCTCTGCGCGCGCGCGCGGCGCTGTTCCGTGACGGTATCGATATCGTAACGCCGGCCATTCGCCGGGTGCCGCCCGATTGTCTGAGCCCCAATGTGAAAAGCCATAATTACCTCAATTTGGTCGTTGCCGATCTCGAAGTACGCAGCCGAATTCCAGAGGGATGGGCGATATTGCTCGATACCCGGGGATTTCTCTGTGAGGGACTGGGTAGCAATGTGTTTTTGGTCAAGCAAGGGGCGCTCTACACGCCTAAGGCGCAATATGTATTAGATGGGGTGAGTCGGCAAACGGTGATGGAATTGGCGAAAGAGCTGTCGATTCCTACCCAGGAGGCCGATCTCACGCTCTACGATGCTTATACGGCGGACGAAGCGTTCATCACCTCCACCAGTCTGTGTCTGTGTCCTGTGCGTTCGTGCAATGCCAAGCCGGTCGGCACTGGACACCCGCCCGGACTTCTCACCCAGCGCTTGATGGAGCGCTATACGCGGTTGGTGGATTTCGATTTCGTCCAGCAATACCTACGGCATTTGCCGGCCGCTGTTGGATGATCAAGACGCCAGCGCCCGGCAATGGCGATCGATTGTTATATTTAACCGTATGATTAATAAATCAGATTGATAAAATCCGGAGTAATTTTCCTCGACTTCGCCGAAAACTTCGGTTATTTTCTCGATACAAATAACTACAAGAGCCGATTATCACCTGGAAGATAAACGGCTCCCGGGTGGGCTAAGCGCATAACGTAAAGCTATGCCTGAGCACGAGGAGGCTCTTTAAATTATGCGAAAGCTCGGCTTTGTGTGCGCAGTATTGTGGATAGGCGCTATACATCATGGTGTTGCCCATGCCGAAAAAGGAATAGCGTCTTACTATGGGGATGGATTCCATGGCCGCATGACAGCGTGCGGCAATCGCTTCGATATGCACAAGCTGACAGCGGCGCACAAGCGCTTGCCGTGTGGCACCGTGGTGCAAGTGACACGCGCCGATAATGGCCGATCCGTGTTCGTTACCATCGACGACCGCGGTCCGTTTGTCCGCAATCGCGTTATTGATCTCAGCAAAGCCGCTGCTCGCGAGCTCAACATGCTGGGCAGGGGGACCGCGCGCGTATCTCTCGAAGTCGTGGATCGCGGCACGCAGTTCGCCATGAGGTAACGAATCAGACCGTTCGCATTCCTGGCGACGCTCAAGCGTCGCCAGGAATAAAGGCTAGGCGGTGAGTTCGAGTTCGACCCCGCCCAAGCCCTCGATCTCAAAGCGTAAGCGGTCGCCCGCGCTCGGAAACTTAGTGGTGATGCTGCTACCGGTCATGATGATCATTCCCGTCTTGAGCATCTTCCCCTGCTGATTGAGCAGGTTCGCCAGCCACGCCACCGCTTCGAAAGGATGGCCCAGCGCGTCGCCGATCTTTCCCTGCCCCGCGAATAAGCCATTGATCCACAATTGCGTGGGCGCTTGCACTAAATCGAGCGTCCGCCAATTTTCTACAGGTGCGCCTAGCACGATACCGCCGTTCCAGCAATTGTCGGCGACCAGGCTAAAAGCATCCATCCGCTGGTAATCCGCGTGGCGATCCTCCACGAGTTCGTAGGCTGCCATACAAGCGGCGACCGCCGACGCCACGCTGGCACGGGTATGGGGTTTTGCGGCGCTGGGCAAATCGGCGCCGAGTTTGACGGCTACCTCGAATTCGACGCCCAAGTGCTGGAAGCCGCCCAGGCTCAGCCGCGCCGGCGATGCATGCACGACCGAGGCGAAGATCGCCCCCGCCAGCGGGCGATCGACGCCGCACATCTGTTGCATGGCCTTTGAGGTCAGGGCGATTTTGTAACCGACGATAGGCCCTGAACTTTCCATCATCCGCAATTGTTGAAACGCTTCCTGAATCGCGTACGCATCTTCCAGCGGCGCGGCCCGCAGATCGTCGGCAAGCGGATGATAGGGATGGCGCGCCTGGTGCTCATCCAGCAGGGCGCGCGCCGTGGTGGCGATGAGGCTACGCGGGATCATGGCGTAGCCGCCGCGTTGGTGGCGATGGATGGCGCGGGTAGCTCACCCCGGTTCAGTAGATCAATGATGGTTTGCTGGACCGATGTGCCGGTTTGCTGGGACAGGCGTTCGAGGCGCTGCGCGGTAGGCATATCCAGCCAACAATACAGCGGAATGTGATTGGCGACATTGACGCGCGCAATGCTGTCATTGGCTTGCAAGTGCTTGACGACCTCGATCATGGCGTTCAAGGCGTTCTGGATACCATCGCCGGTAACGGCAAGATTGCCTGATTGCTGCGCAGTGCGCGCGCGCGCCAGCTGAGCAGTGACGGTATTGGCGCTATTCAGCGCTCGATCGTTGCGACTCGGGTTGACGAAGATCACGGCGCAAACCTCCTGTGCGTGCCTGTCTACGTACTAAGCTTAGCATAGGGCACCGTCAGGAGGCGGCATGCAATGCCGCCATCAGGCGCGCCAAAAGGGCTTACTCGTTTCTTGCTCCGCCTCGACGCGGGTAATGCCGATATCCTTGAGGGCATCGTCGCTGAAGCTGGCGAGCTGGCGCCGCTCGACGTGGCGGTTCTGCCAAGCGACCAAGATTTCTACACCGTGCGTGAAACCTTGGACGATGCCATCCATTACCGCTCGCTGGAGCGGACGTAGGATTTCGGCGTGTTGGCCCAAACGATTTGAATCGGACATCGAGTTATCCTCATAAAAAGTAATCTACCAAGTTTCCATTGATTCGTCTTATGAGCATAAAATACTGCGTAATCATAGCCGTCACAAACGATATGATGTAATGTAACGCATTACCCGAATTGATCTGAAACGCGAATGCGCAGACGTTTGCCACCGTTGAATGCTTTGCGGGTTTTCGAAGCCGCGGGGCGCCATTTGAGCTTTACCAAGGCCGCCGCCGAGCTGCATGTGACCCAGGCGGCAGTCAGCCACCAGATCAAGGCGTTGGAGGAGCACTTGGGTTTGGCTTTATTCCGCCGCCTCAATCGTGCCTTGGTGCTGACCGCGGATGGCCAGACTTATCTGCGCGCCGTGCGCCAGGCGTTCGAGGATTTATGGGTCGCCACCGAACGTTTGCGCAGGAGCGAATCCAGTGGCGTGCTGACCGTGTCCACCCTGGCGTCGTTCGCGGCGCGCTGGCTGGTGCCGCGCCTGGGGAGGTTTCGCGAGGCCCATCCCGAGATCGATATTCGCATCGCCCCCTCGCACGAACTGGTTGATTTCGCACGCACCGATGTCGATGTGGCGGTCCGTTATGGCGGTGGCCGCTATCCTGGGTTGCGCGCCGACCGTTTCATGACCGAGGATGTGTTCCCGGTTTGCAGTCCGGCGCTGCTGCAAGGCCAGCACCCGCTGCGCCAGCCCGAGGATCTGCAATATCATCACCTCCTGCACGACGATCATCCTTCCGGTTGGCTCATCTGGCTGGAAGCGGCTGGAATCCACAAACTGGATGCGTCGCGCGGGTCGGTATTCAATGATTCGAGCATGCTGATCCAGGCCGCGGTAGCGGGCCAGGGCGTGGCGTTGGCGCGCAGCGTGCTCGCCGCCGACGAGTTGGCGGCGGGAAGGCTGGTGCGGCCATTCGAGTTGAGCCTGCCGGCGGCGCTGGCTTATTACATCGTATGCCCTGAAGAAACCGCCGGTCAGCCCAAAATCATCGCATTCCGTGAGTGGTTGTTCCATGAGCGCGATAACGCTCTCGCACAAGCGCCGGCCCTGACTGGCGTGGCTCAGCCGAGTCGCCAGGCATGATAACGGGCAAGCCAGCGCAGCGCGGTGACGGGCGCGTGCGCTCGTTTCCATTCACCGGCGGCGAACTTATTGGCTTCGGCCAGGGTCGGGTAAATGTGGATGGTGCCGAGAATCTGGTTGAGCCCCAAGCCGTGGTGCATCGCCGCCACATACTCGGCGATGAGATCGCCGGCGTGTTCGCCGACGATGGTGGCCCCTAGGATTTTGTCCTTGCCCGGTACAGTCAGCACCTTGACGACGCCATGCGCTTCTTCGTCGGCGATGGCGCGATCGAGATCCTCGAGGGCGTAGCGCGTGACTTCATAAGCGATATTCTTGGTCTGCGCGTCTTGTTCGTTGAGGCCTACCCGCGCCACTTCGGGCTCGGTAAACGTCGCCCAGGGAATCACCGAGTAATCGGCCCTGAATTTCTTCAACCCGCCGAACAATGCGTTGACCGTGGCGAACCAGGCTTGATGGGACGCGACATGGGTAAACTGGTAGGGGCCAGCGGCGTCGCCACAGACGAAGATGTTGGGGTAGCGCGTTTGTAGGAAATCGTTGGTCTCGATCGTGCGGCCGGGGCTGAGCGCGATGCCGAGCTCCTCCAGGCCTTAGCCCTGTGTATTGGCGGCGCGCCCGACCGCAACTAGGATGGTGTCGCATGGAATGCGCAGTGCCGTGCCCTGTTGCTCGCAGAGTAAGATCTTCTCGCCGTTTTCGCGCTGCACGGCGATGGCTTTGCAGTTGACGCGCACATCCACACCTTCCGCCGCGAAACGCCGCGCCACCATCTCTGAAACTTCAGGGTCTTCGCGGATCAAAAGGCGCGGCAACATTTCCACCTGCGTCACCCGGCTGCCGAAGCGCGCGAACGCTTGCGCGAGTTCGCAGCCGATCGGCCCGCCGCCAAGCACGACCAGCCGCGCGGGCAGTTCGCGCAGTTCCCATACCGTATCCGAGGTCAGATAGCCGCCGTCTTCCAGGCCCGGGATCGGTGGTACGAAGGGCCTTGCGCCGGCGGCGATGACGATGGCGCGGGTCGTCAAGGTCTGGCCGTTGACGGTGACGCTGTAGGGTGAAGTCATCTTGGCTTCGCCCAAGATGCACTCGACGCCGAGTTTTGTATAGCGCTCGACCGAATCGTGCGGCTCGATGGTTTTGATCACCCGCTGAACCCGTTCCATGATGCTGGCGAAATCGAACTCGACCTGTGCGGTCTTGCAGCCGAATTCCTCGGCGCGTTTGATATGCGACAGAAATTTCGCCGAGCGCAACAGCGCCTTGGAGGGCACGCAACCGGTGTTCAGACAATCGCCGCCCATTTTGTGTTTTTCGATCAATGTCACTTTGGCTTTTACGGCAGCGGCGATATACGCCGACACCAGACCGGCGGAGCCGGCGCCGATGACGATCAGATTGCGGTCGAAGCGCTTGGGTTTGGGGTAGTGTTTAAGCGCCGCGCGGGCTTTGTAAAATTCAATGATTTTCTTGGCGATCAAGGGGAACACGCCAAGCAAGGCAAATGCCGCGAGCAAGCGCGGCGAAGCGATGCCGGCGAGCGAATCGAGTCGGGCGAGTTGGGTGCCGGCATTGACGTACACCAAAGTCGCCGGCAACATGCCGATCTGGCTGATCCCGTAAAAGGTGCGGGTACGCAGCGCGGTAAGGCCCATCAGCAGATTGACGGCAAAGAACGGAAATAGCGGCACCAGGCGCAGGGTAAACAGATAAAATGCGCCTTCTTTGGCAATGCCCTGGTTGATCGTTTGCCATGGTCGCCCGAAGCGTTTCCGCACCACGTCGCGAAACAGAAAACGGGAGGCCAGGAACGCTAGTGTAGCGCCGATGCTCGAAGCGAACGACACCAGCACCGTGCCGGTGAGAAAACCGAAAATCGCGCCGCCGGCGAGTGTCATCAAGGCCGCGCCGGGTAGGGACAGCGCCGCGATCGCGACATACAGCGCGAAGTAGGCCAGCGCGGTTTGCCAAGGATGGGCTTGTCGATACGTTTCGAGGGCTGCTTGTTGGGATTTGAGAGACGCCAGACTGAAGTAGCGCTCCAGATCGAACCAAAAGAATCCGCCGATGAGAACAACGATGACGATCAGTACCACGA
Source organism: Gammaproteobacteria bacterium (assembly GCA_046347515.1). Taxonomy (GTDB): domain Bacteria; phylum Pseudomonadota; class Gammaproteobacteria; order Competibacterales; family Competibacteraceae; genus JAXMFZ01. The sequence continues at coordinate 32,421 of JAXMFZ010000031.1, forward strand.
CTTTGTTCTTGCTCATAAGCCTCGTTTCGCTGTTGCCCACACCACTGTGCCGATGAAGATTGCGCCACAGGAGATCATTCTGTCTACCCGCGCGCTGAAGCTTGCCGCGCGCGCTTACGGTAGCATCGATGATACGCCGCTGTTGGCGCTGCACGGCTGGCTCGACAACGCCGCGAGTTTCGCCGGCTTGGCGCCGCTGCTGGAGGATTTCGGGTAGTTGCCCTCGATCTGCCCGGTCATGGGAGGTCCGACCATCGCCCGCCGGGCGCTGCGTATCATTTCATCGATTATGTCTACGATGTGCTCAATGCGGCGGATGCGCTCGGCTGGGAACGCTTCGCGTTGCTCGGTCATTCGTTGGGGGCGGGGATCGCTGCGTTCGTCGCCGCAGTCGCGCCGGAGCGGATCATGCGGCTGGCGTTGATCGAAGGTTTCGGCCCGCGCGCCGGTGATCCGCTCGAGGCTCCCACGCGGTTGATGAAAGCCCTCGCGCAAGCGCGCGCGTTGGCCGCCAAGCGCGTGCCGGTATACCGCGATTTGCAAGCCGCGGCGGCTGCGCGGGCACAGGCCAGCGGTTTGAATCTGGCGGCGGCAGTGACGCTGGCCGAGCGCGGCACACAAACCGTCCCCGGCGGGGTTGGCTGGCGCAGCGACCCGCGCTTGACTCTGTTGTCACCGTTGTACTTGACCGAATCGCAGGTGTTGGCCTTTCTCGGTGCGATTCGAGCGCCGACGCTGCTGATCCGCGCCGAATCCGGTTTGCTGCGCGAGCGTGAAGGATCGATGGCGGAGCGCTATCGGTGCGTCGAGCGCTTGCGCATCATCGATCTGCCGGGGAGCCATCATCTGCACCTTGAAGACCCGGCACCGACGGCGCGGGTATTAAGCGAGTTTTTCCGCGTCTAACGGTGCAGCCAGCAGCGCCGGCAGTAGCTCACCGATCGGCCCGCGCAGCAAGGCGTCGGCGATGTCGTCCATTTCGGTCGGGCCGCCGTTCACGATCATCAGCCGCGCGCCCGCCTGCTTGGCGATGGGCACCAGGCCCGCGACCGGATAGACCGACAGCGTAGTGCCGATCGCAAGCAACAGATCGCATTCCCGTGCGGCTTGCTCGGCACGCGCGAGGTCGGTGGCGACCAGGTTTTGGCCGAACGAAATGGTGGCGGATTTGAGGATACCACCGCAGCTCAGGCACGGCGGGTCGTCTTCGCCGGCGTTTACCCGCGCCAACGCTTTTGCCATTGGACCGCGCTCGCCGCAGGCCATGCACACCACTTCGCGGATCGTGCCGTGGATCTCCACCACCCGTTGCGGGGCGTGGCCGGCGGTGAGATGCAAGCCGTCGATATTCTGGGTGATCAGGGTATGCAGCTTGCCGCGTCGCTCCAGTTCGAGGAGGGCGAGATGGCCGGCATTGGGCTGTGCGCTCCAGGCGGGGGAGGCCAGGCGCGCGCGCCAGGCACGCTTGCGGATGTCGGGGTCGCTCAGGTAGTACTGCAAAGTGGAGAGCTTTTCGGCTTCGGGGTCTTTGGTCCAGGTGCCTTGCGGCCCGCGGAAATCGGGAATGCCGGATTCGGTGGAGATGCCCGCCCCGGTGAGTACGGTGATGCGTTCGGCCTGGGCTATCCAGGGGCGAATCGGTGCGAGCGCCGCATCGAGAGAATGGGTGTTGGTCATGAGGGATATGGCTTCCTATGGTCGCGTGTCTGCGCCTGCTGGGTTCGCCAGCAGGGGTGGTTGCACGATCACCGTCTTCACTCGCTTGCCGGCAACCTTGACGATTTCCAGCGGGCGGCCGCCGAGCAACAGGCCGACGCCCGGCTCGGGGATCGTTTCCAGGTGTTCCATGATCAGCCCGTTCAAGGTTTTCGGCCCGTCGATGGGTAAATCCCAATCGAGGCTGCGGTTCAGTAGCCGTAACGGTGTGCCGCCATCCACCAGATAAGAGCCGTCCGGCTGTGGGCTGATGTATTTGCGCGCCAGTGTCAGTGGGTCGTTGGTGAATTCGCCGACGATTTCTTCCAGGATATCCTCTAGGGTCACCAGGCCTTGGAAATCGCCATATTCGTCCACCACCAGACCGATGCGCTGCTGGTGCTTCTGAAAGTTCAACAGTTGAGTCTGCAGAGAGGTTCCAGCCGGCACGAAATAAGGGTCTTGCACCAGGCGCTCCAGGTCGGTTCGCGAGAACTCGCGCTCGCGATGCATGAGGCTGATCAGCGAGCGTACGTGTAGCACGCCGACCACCGAATCGAAGTCGCCACGATAGACGACCAAGCGTGTGTACTGGCTGCGCTGCACGCGCGCCACGATCTCTTGCCAACTGGCGTCCAGATCGACGCCATCGACGTCGCCGCGCGGCACCATGATGTCATCCACGGTGACAGTATCCAAGTCCAGAATGTTGAGCAGCATATTCCGATGGCGCTTGGGGATCAGATTGCTGGACTCCATGACGATGGCGCGCAATTCGGCGGCGTTCAGCGGATGCTGCGGTGCTTCGTGGCCGCGCACGCCGAGCGGTTTGAGGATGATGTTGGCGATGGCATTCGCTCCCCATACGATCGGATAGCTGATGCGCAGTAGCGGCGACAGTACCCTGGAGGCGGGAAAAGCGGTGCGCTCCGGGTATAGCGCGGCATAAGTCTTCGGCCCGACCTCGGCGAAGATCAGCAGGATCAGGGTGAGCAGGATGGCGGCGATCACTAAACCGGCGAGGCCTAGCCAGCGAATGGCGATCAATGTGGCGACCGCGGACGCCAAGATATTGACGAAATGGTTGCCAAGCAGCAGCAGCCCGATGATGCGGTCAGGGCGGGCGAGCAGCGCACTTACCCTGAGTGCTCCGCGGTGCCCGGCGTGGGCAAGCTGACGCAAGCGGTAGCGATTGAGCGCCATCAGCCCAGTTTCGGAGGCCGAGAAAAATGCCGACAAGAAAATCAATAAAATAAGAATGATCAATAGGATGCCGGTTGGTATGGCGCTCACGGTTATCAACCTTTAAGCCGCCTGGCGGGGCAATAAACCGATCAACGTCGCAGGATCAGCTCCAGCACCAGTTTGCTGCCGAAATAGGCAAGCATCAGGGCGGTGAATCCACCCAGCGTCCAGGCGATGGCCCGGCGTCCGCGCCAGCCGAATCGCCAGCGCCCCCACAACAGGATGCCGAATACGATCCAAGCGGTAATCGACAGCGTCGTTTTATGCACCAGGTGCTGGGCAAAAATGTCTTCCAGAAACAACAAGCCGGTCAGAAGCGCGAGGCTGAGCAACACGAAGCCAACGCCGATGAGCTGAAACAACAGGGATTCCATGGTGGTGAGCGGTGGAATGCCGCGCAACAGTCCCGGCGGTTGGCGGTGGCGCAGGCGATAGTCCCGCACCGCGAGCAGAATGGCCTGGACCGCGGCCAGGGTAAGCACCGAATAAGCCGTGATCGATGCGACGATGTGCAGATCCAGCGGCCATTGCGCGGTATCGGAAACGATGCGGTGCGAGGGAAAAATAAGGGCGAGTACGATGGCGGCGGCGGCGAAGGGCAGCAGGAATATGCCGAGATTTTCCACCGGGCGGAAAGTCGCCGCGGCGAGCAGCAGCACCGCGATCAGCCAGGCGGTACAGGATAGCGCATTGAAAAAACCTAGGTTGACGCCGTCATTCAGCATCACGGTGTGGGCGAGCACCACGGCATGCAGTAGAGCCGCCAGCGCGCCGGTCGCGAGCAGTGCATTCTTGCCTTGGGCATGGCCCTGACCGGCGCGCGCCAGCCGCACGCCGAGCAGGCCGCCGGTCAACAGATAGAGAAGAGCGGCCAAACCGCCGATTACGATACTGGTCATAGTCCAAGGCGCATTCATACGCGACGAATATAGACGATAATGGCATAGTTCAGGGCGGGCTTGAAGCTGTGCGTCAATTTGGCCGAGGATTTGGAATGCGAAACTTCCATTCGATCTACTCCCACGGATTCATCCGCGCGGCGGTGTGCGTGCCGGCCGTGCGCGTCGCCGACCCTAGCTACAATGCGGCGCAAACGCTTGAACTCGCGCGCCAAGCGTCGAGCCGGCACGCGGCGCTCGCGCTGTTCCCGGAACTCGGACTCTCGTCCTACAGCAACGAGGATTTATTCCATCAGGATGCGCTGCTCGCGGCGGCGTTGGAGGCGCTCGCCGAGGTCGTCGCGGCGAGCCGGGAACTCACGCCGTTACTCATCGTCGGCGCGCCGCTTCGGTGGGAAGGCAAGCTCTTCAACTGCGCCATGGTGATTTACCGTGGGCGGGTGCTGGGTGTCGTCCCCAAGAGTTACTTGCCGAATTACCGCGAATTCTACGAGAAACGCCAATTCGCCCCGGCGCGTCTAGCCATGGCTCGCGAAATCGACCTTCTGGGAAGCTGCGTGCCCTTTGGCACCGATCTGATTTTCGCCGCGCGCAACTTCGATGACTTCGCGCTCCACGTCGAAATCTGCGAAGACGTTTGGGTGCCGATTCCACCGAGCAGCTACGCCGCGCTGGCCGGCGCCACGGTGCTCGCCAATCCGTCGGCAAGCAATATCACCATCGGCAAAGCCGAGTACCGGCGCGATCTGTGCGCCGCCCAGTCCGGCAAATGCGTGGCGGCGTATCTTTATTCCGCCGCCGGGCCGGGCGAATCCACCACCGATCTTGCCTGGGACGGCTATGCGCTGATCTACGAAAACGGCTCATTGCTGGCTGAAACCGAGCGCTTTCCCACGCAGGGGCAGGTCACCCTCGCCGATATCGACCTCGAACGCCTGGCGCAGGAGCGGATGCGCCTCACCAGTTTTCACGACTGCGCCGGCGATCACCGCAGAGCGTTTGAGCGGGTTTCGGCGCATCACGTTCACTTTCGACGCGCCGGAGGCGTGTCCCGTTGCGGCGCCGGGTTGCGCGTTTTCCCTATGTGCCGGCGGATGCGGCCAAGCGCGACGAGCGCTGCTTCGAGGCTTATAACATCCAAGTCCATGGCCTGCTGAAACGGTTGCAGAGCACGGGCATCGAGAAACTCGTCATCGGTGTTTCCGGCGGCCTTGATTCCACCCAGGCGCTGATCGTCGCCGCCAAGACCCTGGATCGGATGGGGCTGCCGCGCGCGAACATTCTCGCCTATACGATGCCCGGTTTTGCCACCAGCTCCACCACGCTTGCCAACGCCCGCGGACTGATGCGTGCGCTCGGTGTGAGCGCTCACGAGATCGACATTCGCCCGGCGTGCATCCAGATGTTCAAGGATATCGGCCATGCTTACGCCGAAGGCCAGGCCGTTTATGACGTCACCTTCGAGAACGTGCAGGCCGGCGAGCGCACCTCGCACTTGTTCCGCTTGGCCAATTTGCACCATGCGCTGGTGCTCGGCACTGGTGACCTCAGCGAACTCGCGCTGGGTTGGGCCACCTACGGGGTGGGTGATCATATGTCGCACTACAACGTCAACGCCTCGGTGCCAAAAACCCTGATCCAACACCTGATCCGCTGGGTGAGCGAAAGCGGCCAGTTCGATGCCCAGGCCGGCGCCATTCTGCGCTCCATCCTCATCACGGAAATCTCGCCCGAATTGGTGCCCGGCGAATCAGGCGGCGCGCAACCGGCGCAGAGCACCGAGGCCAAGATCGGGCCTTACGAATTGCAGGATTTCAATGTCTATTACACCACCCGTTATGGTTTTCGCCCGAGCAAGATAGCCTTTCTCAGTCACCATGCCTGGGCCGACCGCGAGCGCGGCGATTGGCCGGAGGGCATACCGTCTGAACGCCGCAACCAATATGACCTCGCGACTATCAAACACTGGCTGGAGGTGTTCCTGTACCGCTTCTTCCAGATCAGCCAGTTCAAACGCTCATGCGTGCCAAACAGCCCCAAGGTGGGATCGGGCGGGTCGCTGTCGCCGCGCGGCGACTGGCGTGCGCCCAGCGATTCGGAAGCGGCCGTTTGGCTGGAAGAACTGCGCCGCAATGTGCCGGGATAATCCGGAGGAAGAGATCAATTTTTGTTATGATTTTTGTGTTGCTATTGGCCTTATGGATTGGCGAACACCATGACCACCCGGCTTCTTGAACGCGATTTGGTGACGCTTACGGTCGCGCAATATCACCGGATGGTGGAAGCGGGCATCCTGCCCGAAGGTGAGCCCATCGAGCTCATCGACGGTTTATTGGTCAAGAAAAACCGGGGGGCGGGAATGACCGCCCATCCACTCCATGCACTCGTGGTCAGCCGCTTGATCCGGCTTGCGCCAAGCTTGGAGGCATTGGGTTATCATCTACGCCTGCAAAATCCGATCACCATCGCGCCGCCCCACGAACCGGAACCCGATGCTGCGATCGTGCGCGGCACGCCCGCTGCCTACATGCTCGACCTGACCGAGGGCAAGCGCTTGGCTATCGCCGCCGTGCAATGCTTGCCGCCATCGTCCTGATACACTATGGCTAATTCTTTCCGCCCAGAGGCTTTGCCCCCATGTTCGAAAGCTTAAGCGAACGCCTGCTCGAAACCGTCAAACGCCTGCGTGGTCAGGCGCGGCTCACCGAAGACAACATCCAGGAGGCGCTACGCGAGGTGCGGATGGCGCTCTTGGAAGCCGATGTGGCGCTGCCCGTAGTCAAGGATTTCATCGACCATGTGCGCGAACGTGCCGTGGGCCGCGAGGTGATGAACAGCCTCAACCCCGGCCAGGTGCTGGTCAAGGTGGTCATGGAAGAACTGGTCAAGGTGATGGGCGAGGCCAATGAGGAACTGAACCTCAAGACCCAGCCGCCTGCCGTGATTCTGATGGCCGGCCTGCAAGGCTCTGGCAAGACGACCAGCGCCGCCAAGCTCGCGCGGCTGCTCAAGGAGCGCTTGAAGAAAAAGGTCATGGTGGTGAGCGCCGACGTCTATCGACCGGCGGCCATCGACCAGTTGAAGACCTTGGCGCGCGAAGTCGGCGTCGAGTGGTTTGCGAGCGATCCGAGCCAGCAACCCGAAGCCATCGTCCGCGCCGCGCTGGATGCCGCGCGCCGTCAAGCGTTCGATGTGCTGATCGTCGATACCGCCGGACGGCTCCATATCGACGCCGAAATGATGGCGGAGATCAAGCTCCTGCACGCCGCGCTCGATCCCATCGAAACGCTGTTCGTGGTCGACAGCATGACCGGCCAGGATGCGGTCAACACCGCCCGCGTCTTCAACGAGGCTCTGCCGCTCAGCGGCGTAGTGCTCACCAAGGCCGATGGTGACGCGCGCGGCGGCGCGGCGCTCTCGATCCGTCATATCACCGGCAAGCCGATCAAGTTTCTGGGCGTCGGCGAGAAGACCGCCGCGCTCGAACCCTTCCATCCGGATCGGGTGGCCTCGCGCATCCTGGGAATGGGCGACGTGCTGTCCTTGGTCGAGGAGGTCGAACAGAAAGTCGACAAGGAAAAAGCCCTCAAACTCGCCGAGAAATTCAAGAAGGGCAAGAATTTCGACCTCGCCGATTTCCGCGAGCAGATGCAGCAGGTGCTATCCATGGGTGACCTCGGCAGCTTGATCGAGAAAATCCCGGGGGTATCGGAACTGTCGCAGAATGTGCGCAGCCAGGTCAATGACAAGCAGGTCAAGCGCTCGATCGCGATCATCAACTCCATGACTCCACGCGAGCGGCGCTTCCCGGATACCATCAACGGCTCGCGCAAGCGCCGCATCGCCGCTGGTTCCGGCACCCAGATTCAGGATATCAACCGGCTGCTGAAGCAGTTCACCGAGGCGCAGCGGGTCATGAAGAAGATCAAGAGCGGCGGCATGGCGAAGATGATGCGCGGCCTGCGCGGCCGGTTCGGCGGGATGGGGGGCGGGATGCCGCCGTCGTTACGATAGGATAAGGGCAATACGCGTGGCAATGGCAACCGAATCTTTCAGCGCCGATGAAAAACGCCTGATCGCGCGCATTCTCCACCACCAGCCAATGCGAGGTCAGGCGTTATTCGACTATGGGGTGTATATCCTGCCCTCGGCGCTGTTCGCGGCCTATGGACTGGTGAAGCGGGATTTCGTCGCGGTTCTGGTCGCGTATGCCGCGCTGTTGATCATGGCTCTGCTGTATCTCGGTTATGTGCGCAGCGGGTCGCGAGTGCTGCATTCGGCGCTGCGTAAGTATGAGGCCCAAGTTGGCGCGCTGCGCCCAACCGATTAACGCACTGCGGCAGTGCGGTACAGCCAGCCTCGCCGCACCAGTGCTTTTTCCAGTTCGACCGCGATCCATACGACGACCGCCAGCCCGAGGCAGACCGCTAGTTCGGCGGCGGTCAACGGCGCGCTATGAAACAGAACCTGGAGGAAGGGAACGTAGAGCACCGCAAGTTGCAGCGCCACGGTGAGCAGCACCGCGACTAGCAGCCACGGATTGGAGCGCAGGCCGACGATGATGAGGGAATCGCGCTCCGAGCGGATCGCCAGTACATGGGCGAGTTGGGTGAACGCTAGCGTGGTGAACACCATGCTCTGCCAATGCGTGGTGGAGCGAGCGCCTAGCCAGAATTCGGGCAGCAGCGCCAAGCTGCCGATCAGCAGCCCGCACCAGAGGATGTGCTGCCAAAGGCCGTGGGCGAAGAGGCTCTCGCTAGGCGGGCGTGGCGGGCGTGTCATGACGCCGCGTTCCGCCGCTTCCGCAGCCAGCGCCAGGCCCGGCAAACCGTCGGTGACCAAATTGATCCACAGGATTTGGCTTGGCTGCAGCGGCAGCGGCAAGCCCAGCAGCGGCGCAAGGGTGAGCGTCCAGATTTCGCCGGTGTTGCCGGTCAGGGCGTATTTCACGAACTTGCGCAGATTGTCGAAGATGCGCCGGCCTTCGCGCACCGCCGCGACGATGGTGGCGAAGTTGTCGTCCAGCAACACCATGTCCGCCGCCTCGCGCCACGTCGCTGCCCTTGCCGCCCATCGCCACCCCGATATCGGCGCGGCGCAGCGCCGGTGCGTCGTTCACGCCGTCACCGGTCATCGCCACGAACTCGCCCTGCGCTTGCAAGGACTCGACGATTTGAATTTTCTGCTCCGGGTCGACGCGCGCGAAAACGCGGGCATTGGCGACGCGCTCGTGAAACGCGGCGGGGTCGAGGCCGGCCAGTTCGCGGCCGGTGACGACATCGCCGTGGTGGGCGCCGATGCCGAGCCGCCGCGCGATGGCAAGCGCGGTGCCGGGGTGATCGCCAGTGATCATGATCGGCCTGACGCCCGCCGTTCGGCAATCTGCCACCGCCGCGGCGGCTTCGGCGCGCGGCGGGTCGATCAGCCCCACCAGGCCGAGCAGGATGAAGTCCCGTTCCAGATCTGCGGTAATCATCGGCGGCGGTTCGGCCAAGTGCCGGTAGGCGACGGCCAGCACCCGATAACCCTCGCTGGCTAGGTCATGGGCTTGCGCCAGCACGTCCGCGCTGCGCAGCGGCTCGATCCCGTTGGGTGTGAGCTGCTCGGCGCAGAGTTCCAACACGGCTTCGGGCGCACCCTTCACATAAGCCATCGCGCCTTGCGCCGTGCGATGTAGGGTGGTCATGCGTTTGCGTGTGGAATCGAAAGGGAGTTCTCCGATTCTGGGCAGCACTTGCTGTAATGCGGGTTTGGCGAAGCCGGCGGTTTGCGCCGCCTCGAGCAAAGCGACTTCGGTAGGGTCGCCGTGCGCGCCGGCGTTATCGAGGGTCGCGTCGTTATTGAGGGCCAGCGCCTCGCCCAGCAAGCGCCAGAACGGTTGGTCGGCTTCCGCCTGGGGCATAGCGTTGACGCGCTGATGGCCGATGATCAAGGCTTCGAGGCGCATGCGGTTTTCGGTGAGCGTGCCGGTCTTGTCGGAGGCGATGACGGTGACCGAACCCAGGGTTTCCACCGCCGGCAAATGGCGGATCAGAGCATGAAGGCGGCTCATCTTGGCCGCCCCCAGCGCGAGGGTGACAGTGACGACGGCGGGCAGCGCTTCGGGAATCGCCGCCACCGCCAGGCTCACGGCGGTAAGAAACATGGGTAGCGCCGGTTCACCGCGCGCCAGTCCGAAGCCGAACAAACCCGCGCATAGCGCCGAGATGACCAGCGCCAGGCGTTTGCCCAGTTGCGCCAAGCGTTGTTGCAGCGGGGTTGCGACAGTCGTTTCCTGGTTCAGTAAAGCCGCGATCTTGCCGAGTTCGGTCGCCATGCCGGTGGCGACCACCAGGCCGACACCGCGCCCCATCGTGATCTGCGTGCCTTTGTAGGCCATGTTGGGGCGCTCGCCGAGCGGGAGGTCGGGCGCATCGAGCGTAAAGGGATGTTTTTCCACGGCCAGAGATTCGCCGGTCAGCGCGGCTTCGTCGATCTGCAGTTTTGCCGTATCCAGCAAACGTACATCCGCCGGCACGATATTGCCCGCTTCGAGGTGTACCACGTCGCCGGGCACCAGTTCGCGCGCGGCAACCATTGCTAATGCGCCGCCGCGCAAGACGCGGGTTTGTTGCGGGGCCATGTTCTTGAGGGCGGCGACGGCGTGCTCGGCGCGGTATTCCTGGAACGCGCCGATCACGGCGTTGAGCACCACGATCAGCAAGATGACGATGGCATCCTCGGGGTCTCCGGCCACGCCCGAGATCAGCGCGGCGGCGAGCAGCAGGAGGATCAGGAAGCCGGCGAGCTGACCCAGCAGGATCTTGAATATCGACCGCGGCGGCGCGGCACGCAGTTGATTGGCGCCGTGGCGTTCCAGCAAGGTGGTGGCGGCCGCACGGCTCAGGCCGTGTCGCAAGTCGGTGTTGAGCGCCTCGGCGATAGCCTGCGTGGAGCGTCGATGCCAGCCGAGGTCTGGTTTGGAGTCATGGGGTTGCTGGGACATCGCGCAGCGCCGCTGGGTAGAATGGTTAGCGTAGAGCAGGTGTTGGCGCTTGCGAAGCGGTTGATCGATGTCAATGCTGGCAAGCCGGCGCTCGTGATACAAGAATATTATTACAGTCGCATTGCATATTTTGGAGATTCAGGCCATGACAAAAATTCTGATCGCCGTGGACGGCTCGGACAACTCAAACCGCGCGGTTCAATACGTGATCGCGATGGCGCAACGCAATATCCCGTTGGAACTGCATATTCTCAATGTCGAGGCGCCCGCCATCCATTACGGCGAAATCGATGTTTACGTGGGAAAAGATAAGCTCGAAAAGATGCAGAGAGAAGCGGGAGAGCGCGCACTCCAGCCTGCCCGCGCGCTGCTCGATGCAGCGGGCGTCCCGTATCAGGCTCATGTATTCATTGGCGAGGCCGGCAAGAGCATCGCCGAGCAGGCCAGTCAATTGGGCTGCGACGAAATCGTCATGGGTACGCGCGGTTTGGGTGCGCTATCCACGCTCTTGCTCGGTTCAGTGGCGACCAAAGTCATCCACCACGCCCATGTGCCTGTCACTCTGGTGAAGTAATGGGTGGTTGCGCGCTCGGTAGCGTAGGTCGCTTCTTGGTTCAATGCGACATCAATACCGATGTCGTCATGTGGCGCAGCAGGCGGCGCGTAACACCACCCAGGATGGTTTCGCGCAACCGCGTGTGGCCGTAAGCACCCATGACAATCAAATCGATACCGAGGTCGGCGGCGCGCGATAGTAGTGCATCGCCGACTTCGATGTCTTTCGCCATCACTTGGCTCGCTTCGGCTTTGACGCTGTGGCGGGCGAGGTGCAGGGAAATATCCGCGGTGGGGATATCGCCCTCGGCGCTGGATGGGTTGATGGCCAGCACATGCACCGCCTCGGCGTGTTGCAATAGCGGCAAGGCGTCGTTGATGGCGCGCACGGCTTCGCGACTGCCGTTCCAGGCCACCAGGATGCGCTTGCCCAAAGTCTTGCCGGGGCCGATATAGGGGATGAACAGCACCGGGCGCGCTGCGCCGAGTACGACCTGATCGGCCAGTTCGGCGCCGGGCGATAAGATACCGCTTTGTTCCGCCTGGCCGAGTACCACTAGGTCTGTATAGCGCGCGTGCCCATTGATCTGATCGATGGCATCGCCCTCGACGCAGCGCCACTCGGCCGGGCAAGCCGCGCGCGCGGCGGCGTTTTTGAACTCCGACTCGACGGCGGCGGCAGCAGCCCGCGCTTCTTCTTGCTGCTGGACGATGATCTCTTCCGGGATTTGCACCTCGGCGAAAACCCCTATCATCAAACTTGGCATGACATAGAGGCCAGTCAGATGGGCATCGAAGTCACGCGCCAAGCCGATGGCGACGTCTTGCCGCGCTGCGCATTGCGGGCTGTTATCCAGATGCACCAGAATGTCTTTGATCGCCATGATATTGACCCTTAGGGCTCAAACCTGTAAGACTTTACAGTGTCATTTGACCATGAGCGGGCAGCAAGTGCATTGATCCAAATCAACCAGGCAACCGGCGCTGCCGTGTCGTTGATACGGCTTATTGATATGGATCAAAGCTGAAAGAGCTTGGGGAAGTTACACTGAAATTTCAGTGAATCATGCATAGGAGGGCGGATGCCATGCAAGTCAAAGACATCATGACCACGAATGTGGTGACGGTTGGCCTCGATACCCGTGTCGAGCAGATCGCCGCGCTGTTGCTGGAGCGGCGCATCAGCGGCGTGCCTGTGGTCGATGCCGAGAACCGCGTGCTGGGCATCGTCAGCGAAGGCGATTTGCTGCGCCGCCAGGAGAACGATACTGATTATCGCGCCTCCTGGTGGCTGGAATGGTTCAATGACAGCGGCGAGCGTGCCGCCCAGTACGTGAAGACCCATGGGCTGCGCGCCGAACAAGTGATGACGCGCAATGTCGTCACCGTCACCGAGGAGATGTCAGTCGCCGACGTCGCGCGTATTCTCGAGGAGCGGCGCATCAAGCGAGCGCCGGTCGTGAGGGCCGGTCAATTGGTGGGCATCGTCAGCCGCGCCAATTTGTTGCACGGCTTGGTGGCGCACAAGAATAAACTAGCGTCGCAATCGGTGGATGATCACACCCTGCGCGAAAACATCCTGGCGACGCTGAAGCGGGAAGGGTGGCTGACGCACGGCTTACCCAACGTGACCGTCAGCGACGGTGTCGTCGCGCTATGGGCTTGGGTTGATTCTGAGGCGGAGCGACAGGCGTTGCTGTTGGCGGTGGAACGAGTGGCCGGTGTGCGCGCGGTAGACAATCACATCGCCCTGATCCCGCCTTACTCGCGCGCTACCTGATGGCGTGCGAGGGGCGGCAAGCGCGGCAGTTTCATCACAGGCTAGGCTGCCCGTTGCTCGCCTGCTGCTTCTCATGCGCGGTTTGGCAGGAGATGCAGCGCTGTGATGCGGGGTACGCTTCGAGCCGCCGCGCGGCGATGGACTGACCACAGTCCGTACATAGCCCATATTCGTTGGCGGCCATGCGTTTCAGGGCGGCGTCGATTTCTTGTAATTCCAAGACATGGCGGTCGATGCTGGCGAGATTGAGGTCGACCAGCAAGTCGGCGAACGCCTCTTCCTCGACGTCGTGGACTTGACCCGCCAAGTCGATGAAGCGTTGATCATTGCTGGCGAGCAGTTCCTGCTGGATTTGCTTTTTGAGTTCGGTCGCACGCTGCTGTAGGCGCCGTTTCAGGCCCATGATCGCCTGCGATTTCAAGTGACTTGCCATGATTCCCTGCTCTGTGGTGGTCAATGTCGTGCATAGGTCGGGCTGGCGGCGCCGTTGCGGCTAGGTGTTTTCGCGATGGCGCGCACCGTGGATGTGCGGGCGCTGTAGCGTGCGATGTCGCCCAGCGCCAGCCGCGCGCTCGGTTGCGATACATCGACGAATAATCCCGCGCCGCGCCGCGTACAGTGCATGATGATGCCGGTCAGATCGTATTCGGCTGCGCCCTGGTCGGTCATGAGCGTGAAGCGCAGGTGTAAAGAACCATGCTCGGGCAAAGGGTGGTCGCTGGCGATGAACAGCCCTTCCGAACTCAGATTGCGGATCCGGCCCGCTTGCCAGCGGATTCCCTCCGTGTGGCTCAACCATTCAGCGGCAAGATCGATTTCCACCCGTTGGTTCCAGCGATGTTCGAGCATGGGTTGCGTCTCCGCTGACAGAATGCCTCACGTCAGCGCGGTTCAGGCATGATCAGCCAGGTATTGGCGCAGTTCACCGGTATTGAGCGTGATCAAATCCTTGACAATAGTGCGTGTGACCTGTTTGGCAGTCGTGGCATCGAGGCGTTCGCGCAACAAGCCGAGGAAGGTGGGTGGCGCAATCAGCACCAACTGATCGAAGCGGCCATCGTTGCGCGCGGTTTCGAGGTGCAGCGCGATCTGCTTGGCGAAGATTTCGGCCTCGTGGCGCTTCGGGTCTTGGTTCTGTTCGAACGAATGGCGGCGGCCCGTACTGTCGAACGCGCGCCCGGGGAGATCGCTGGTGAGATCGCGATCATGCAATCGCGATTGGGGATGCACGAGGTCGTCCAGCTCAGTCAATGCGCCAGTGGACTGAGCGGCGGCAAAGATGCGGGCGCGGCTACTTTCTGCGACGACGATCCAAGTATTGACCATGATCGGCCCCTCTATTGATTGCACACTTCCCTATTGTAAATAGTAAACGACGATTCGCGCAGGGCATTGATCTATGTCAAATCGAACGCGTTTACTGGATGGGCTGTGGTCAGCGCGCGGGGCGCAGGTAGACCAGCCAATACACCAACGCCACCAGTCCACCCCCACCGATCAGATTACCGAGGGTGACGGATGCCAGATTGGCGACCAGTCCTGGGATATCGATCCCGCCGCCGGAGGCGAGCATGCCGATCGGCAACAGATACATATTGGCGATGGAATGCTCGAAACCCAGCGCGACGAACGCCGTCACCGGAAATGCGATGGCCAATATCTTGCTGGCCACGTCGTGGCAGGCGAAACTGAGCCACACTGCGAGACAGACCAAGGTATTGCCCAACACGCCGCGCGTCAGCGCCTCGACCAAGCCGAGCTTCAATTTGGCGGCGGCGATGGCGGCAGCAGTTTCCGCGACCGCGCCGCCGCCGAGGTGGAGTGTTCCCGACCAGTAGAGGAGCGCTACGCTGCCTAGTGCCCCCGCGCAGTTGGCGATGTAGACGATCGCCCAGTTGCGTAGCAGGGCGGCGGTGCTGACCTTACCGTCGGCCCAGGCCATGACGATGAGATTGTTGCCGGTGAACAACTCGGCTCCGCCTACCAGTACCAGCACCAGACCCAGAGAAAACGCAGCCCCGGCGAGCAATCGGCTCGGACCGAAACCGAGCGTGCTGCCGGTGAGGACCAGGGTCGACAACATGGCGCCAAAAGCGATGAAGGCGCCGGCAAGCATCCCCAAAATCAACAGTTGCAAGATCGACAGCTGCGCTTTGCGCACGCCACCCGCTTCGATCAATTGCGCGATTTGTGCCGGTGCATAAGCGTCCGTGGCCGAAGCGGTGGGATTGGGAGCGTAGGCATTCATCGCGACCTCAAGGGTGATTTTGCTAAGTGCATTGTCCGCTGTTGCCACAGACGCCGATATTGACCTAGATCAACTGACTCTGTCGCACATCGTTTTATCCTTAAAACGATGATTTCCGTAGCCATGCTATACGTATAATCCGCAAATTGGCTACGTGAAATTCCGCATAGGATTTGTCGCGACTCGCGCGCATGCTGTCACGCAACATTCAATAAGACGCAACGCGAGGAGGTCAGTATGATCCAGCAGCGGAATGTCATCAATCTGGCGGCGGTAAGGCGCGATTGTAGCGGGTGTTTGCGCACCCAGCAGTGCTTGTGCGCGCAGTTGGCCGAGCAGAATATCGACCATTTTTCCAGTGTCATCAAACGCATTCGCCTGCTTGCCCGGGGCGACGAGATTTTCGGTTTGAGCAGCCCGTTTCATATGCTTTACGCGGTAAGATCGGGTTCGGTCAAAGTGTATACCTTGACCGATCAGGGCGAGGAGCAGGTGCTGGGATTCTACCTGCCGGGTGACGTGCTGGGTTTGAGCGGGGTCGTTAATCAGGTTCATGGTTGTATCGCTGTTGCCCTAGAAACCACCAGCGTATGCGAGTTGCCGTTCGAGCGTATAGAGGAGCTGGGACGATCGTACCCGGGTGTACAAAACCAACTCCACCGATTCTATGCTGAGGAAATCAATCGCGCTCGGGATTTGCTGCTGTTCATGAGCAAGCGCACCGCCGAGCAGCGCCTCTCCCATTTTCTTCTGACTCTCTCGAAACGGCTGGCTAAACGCGGGTTTTCCGCCCACGAATTCAATCTCAGCATGGCGCGCCAGGACATCGGCTGCTATCTGGGGTTGGCGGTGGAGACCGTGAGCCGCCTGTTTCTATCGCTGCAGGAAAAAGGCGTGATCAGTGTCGACCGTCGCAACGTGCGCATCCTCGATATGGAGAAGCTACGCCGGAGCACCGGCGAGAGTACGAACACGCCTACGCAGTTGCTGTGCAGTTAAGCGCCCGCCGGCTGGTCGCGAAACGGTGGCAGCCCCCAGCGTTGCGGCTCGAAATCGATGAGGGAATCCAGGATTTCGTGGGCATCCTGGTATAAAGTCTTGTCCATATGGGGGTCGGGCACGACCGCGACCGCCATTCCCGCCGCGCGCGCCGCGCTGAGGCCCGAGGGGGCATCCTCGAACACCAGGCAGCGCGCGGGCTGCGCGGCGATTCTGTGAGCGGCTTCCAGAAAAATGTCGGGTGCGGGTTTCCCGTGTTTGACCGCCGGGTCGTCGCCCAGCACGATGGCGTCAAACAACTCGAACCAGTGGCGATGGCGGCGGGTTTTGAGCTGAAACAAGCGGTGTCCGGAACTCGACGCCAGCGCCACCGGCACGTTGTGTTGATGCAGATGGCGAATCAAGCGCTCGGCGCCGGGCATCGGATCGGCGTGCGGGAACAGCGCGGTGAGCATGGCGTCGCGCTCCTGCAGATAGTGCTCGGGCGCAATCGGCAAGTCCAGCGCTTCCACCAGAATCTGCGCCGATTCGAGCGCCGGTCGGCCTATCATTCGCGATTTCACGGTCCAGTCGAAGACTTTGCCGTAGCGGTCGACGAAATCCTGGGTGGCGCGGGTGTACAGCACTTCGGTGTCGAGCAGTAGGCCATCCATGTCGAAGATGACATGGCTCACCGGCCAGGCGGGGTGTTGTTCGATACGCATGCCCAACGCCCGCGCTTAAGTGACTCGCCTGGGTCGGAATAAGCCGAACGCACTCGTATAGCCGTGCAGAAACGTCATACCGTGCACCGGGCCGATTTCGCCGTTGCAAAAGAATCCACCGAGCGGCGTTGCGCCCAGATGGCGGGCGAATATGCGCGAATCGTGATTCGCTTCGCCGTAAAGACGTTCGCCGCGCCCCACACAGGAGAACAATAGAGAGCCGCGCGGACGGGCGGTGGCCGGCAGCGCGTCGAAACGCCCGAGCAGCGTTTCCAGATCGGCGGCGGAAGTGCGCGCGTCGCGCAAATGGAATTGCACCACGCTATTGGGCGCGAGCGCCGTGCTCACCACCAGCGCATTGCGCTCGGCGTCGATTCCGGCGATGTTACGGATGAGGAAATCGCCCTGCTGATAGATGTCGCGGCGGTCGCGCATGGCGATGCCCAGGAACAAGGAATGGCGGAACAGTTTGCGCTCTTCTTCACTCGCTTGCTCGTGCAGTTCGCGCAGGACGATGAGCGGTGGCTTGCCGTCGAGGGTGAAGATGCGGTTGGTTTCCGCGCGGGTGACGAACAAGGGCTCGCCGATGGGACGGCAACCCTGGGCGACGACGGTATCGAGCACGATATCGCCTGCCAGCGCGAGACCCACGAGTCCAGAACGATAAACCAATTGATCGAGAAACAGGGCGTGGTGGCCGAAACTCGTGGCGCCGCTCGCCAGCCCGCCGATTTTGGGGCTGTGCGGATAGGCCCGGTCCAGGCCGAGCAGCAGCGGTTCCGTGTCAAAGCTGAACGGGTCGGCGAACAACAGAAACTGGGGCTCTCGATCGGCACCGACACGGACCAGTTTCCGCCAACTCTCGGCTTTTTCATCGGCTATGGGTAATTGTCCAGCTTCCAGATGAAACGGCGTCAACGTCGTGTTCGGTAGCACCGCCGCGGTGAGTGAAA
>JAXMFZ010000032.1:0-50262 GCA_046347515.1 Gammaproteobacteria bacterium
TTTGAATGTCGGGCTGCTCGTTGCAGAGCCGCTCGACGAAGCGGCTCTGCTCGGCATGGACGGCGATGTCCTTGGGTTTCTTGATAAGTTTCAGAAGCCACCAACTCACCCGCCGTGGCGACGGTACCTCTGGTGCTGCCGGTGGGCGCTTGGCCGCGCGGCGACGATAATGCGGCTGTTCGTAGCGCCAGGGCAAGATCAAGCGATTGACGAGGCTGCGCCCCCCGCGATAGCCGCGGCTTTTGAGTTCACGCCATAGCGCGGTGGCATTGTGGCAGCCGTCGTCCCAGCGTTGGCGAAGATACTCGCGAAATGGATTGAGTTGGCTGGGCCGGCGCCTGGGGATAGCCCGTTCCGGGCAACTGCCCGCCCGCAGCATCAAACGCACCGTGCGCCGGTGCATCGTCAAGGCTTGCGCTATTCCGAGGATGGACATGCCCTGCTGGCGGAGGTTGACCACCGCCTCGTAACGGACAAGGCGGCGTTCACGCCGCTGGGCCTTGGCGGGATCGGGTGAAGCCGGTATTGCAGCAGGCTCGGACGGTGGCGTTGGCGCCGGTGGCGGACTCGCCTCCGCCGCCAGCGCTTTGCTGACGTGGCTGAGCGCTTTGCCATGCCGACTCAACACGCGCTCGATGACCTCGCGGACGTTTTGGAGCAAGTGCCAGCGGTCGGCGACCTGCACCGCTTGCGGTGCACCCAAGCGCGCGGCCTCGGCATACGCGCCGGCGCGGTCACGGCTGATCACGTCAATCTCAGGATGGCGCTTCAGCCACGCCTCGGCGGTCTCGCTTTGACGATCCAGCAAAACCTCAATGGGTCGGTGCGTGAGGAGATCCACGACGATCGTGCCGTAGCGCTGGCCGCGCCGATACGCCCCGTCATCAATGCCGATGGCTGACAGAGCGCCCGCCACCGGCGGGACAAAGCGGCGAATGGCGCGCAGCAACGTATCCGCACTCACTGCCATCCCCAACCGCTCGGCCAAGCGCGCGCCGGCTTCGCCGCCCAGCGCGAAACCGAAGCGTTGCAACGTCGCCTGTAGCCGCGCGGTGCGCCGTTGATAGGCTTCAGCAAATCCGGACAAACGCTCGCTGAAGGTGCGTCGTCCACACGCGGCGTTATCGCAATAAAACCGCCGTACCCGCAGCTGCACTACGATACCGATTCCACACCAGGGCACATCCTGCAACTGGCGCTCATAGCCACTGTGAAGGCGCGCGCCCACCGCGCCGCAATGCGGACAGGTCGCATCCGTTTGCCGCCCGGCGGCGATCACCACCAGCTGATCGGCCACTTTCGTCACCGCGATGATGGCGATCAGTGACGTAGGAAACAGTAACGGGAGTAATAACATAGCAATTCAGCCACGGTGGTCAGGGAAACCCATCCGTTGTAACGCTTATCGCCGGTTCGGAAAAGGCTATTCCCCTTCCACGAAAGGTGCGGGAGAGCCCAAATTAGAGTACCGAAATCAACAGTGCAAGTGCCGGCGGATAATGAGGTCTTGGCGTTTCTTCCAAAGCATTGGCAAGGTCACGCGCTAATCTCGCCACGCGCTTACTATGCGCCGATCGCTCGTCGAAGGATGCGGTTTCCCAGCCTGACAGCTCTCGGTAAAGCTCAAAGTGGTTCGCGAGAAACCAGAGCCGCACTTCCCAATCTTCACGCGGCTTTACTCCATCGGGGAGCGGACCATCAATGGACGCGGCGCGCGCCAGAGAGGGCGGTAGCTCGGCTTTAATCCGAAGTCGCGGATTTTTACACCAGCGCTTGATGATAGTTTGTGCGCCGCCATCAGACGCCAAGATGTCCAACCAACGATTCGGATACCTGCTACGTTCGTAGCTCAAAAATGACTGCATCGCACACTCCGCAGTGTGTCCGCAAGATAGGCGCCATCCCCAAGCCGGTGCGGATACCGGCTTTTCGCTGATCAGGCTAGGGGCTGGCGTTGATCAATATTATCTCGCACACGCGCGCAAGCGTTCCTCAAAATCGTCTGGCGCCTGGAAGATAAACGCCTTAGCGCTCACTTCGCGCTGCTCCAGCAGGCCGCGGTTTGCAAGATCGAGCAGATCCGCCCGTGCGGTGGCGTAGGCGATACGGTGACTGGTTTGATGCGATTTGAAGCTGTAGATGAATCCGGGATGACGGATCGCGTGAGCCAAAAGCGCAATCTGCCGATGATTCAATTCCACCGAACCCTGTAATAACTTCTCGACCCGCCACGCCTGCTGGGCTTTATCGTTCAGGTATGTAACCAGCGCCTCGAGCGAGCGCTCTATAACCTCCAGCTGATAGAGCAGAAAATAGGTCAGGTCGTTGTCATCCGTTTCAGTCTTTAGAAACGCCCCGGCATACTGGGCCGGTGCTCGGTGCAGAATGCTCGAGATCGATAGGAATTCGAACAGCCAGTAACCGCGCCTCAACATCGACCAATAGAAGAGCGCGCGCGCCGTGCGGCCGTTACCATCAACAAACGGATGATCATAGGCCAGCCAGAAATGCAGCACGATGGCACGCACTACGGGATGGATGAACCTCTCGGTGCTATCTGGCGCATTAGCGAACTCCACCATTGCCGCCACTCGCTCTGGAAGTTCATGCGCCGGCGGCGGTATATGCAACACTCGCGCGGTTTTATGATCGACCACGCATACCCGCTCTTCGTCTGGTGTCTGAAGCCGCCCTGCGGTTGAGGCATCAGGTAAGGTTTTGTCGGTGACGATACGCTGCAATTCCAGCAATCCGGCCAAGGTCAACGGCTCCTTAGCCATGGTGCGGATGGTTTCCATGGCGTGGTAATTGTTCCAGATCATCTGCTCGCTTTTGTCGCGAGGCGGGCGCTGGGTGCGCAGCATCTCCCGCGCGACTTGCCGCGTCGTGGATGCGCCTTCCAACTGGCTCGACGTGATCGCTTCTTCTACCAACGATGAGAACAAATAGCGGTCCCGAGTCGCAGTGTTGACCACCGGGTCTGGCAGCACAATACGGCCACTGGCTTCGCTATCGAGTCGATGCAATGTTGCCAGTACGCGATCGGTGAGCGCATAGGCGAAGGGGCGTTGAGCCTGATCCAGTAAGCCAGGCACGGAACGCGCCTGCATACGGCGTGTTAGTTTTACCGCCAGCCACCAGCTTCGATGATCCAACTGTTCCGGCGGCGCACGATGGCGCAGTTCGTCCCAGTGCAAATAATGACCGTGTGCTAACACGCCTTCGGTATGGAGTTGCATGATGCTGCTCAGTCGCAGCGCATAATCAGAAAGAAGCGCTTCATAGGCAGGTGGTTTCAACGGCGGCTTCATTTCTAACTATCAATTTATTTGAAATTGATAGGAATGATACTGAACGTATCAATACCTGTCAATTAGCTTCCGATTGATAGCAAAGCGAGGTGGATGCGCCCGCTATCGAGACAGGGTGACGACATTGCTTGCCGGTGCGTCCCCCCCATCATCGGGACGCGGTGAGAAATCCGGCAAATGCGCTTCCACGGCGCGCGCCAGGGTGCGGTCGCACAAGTGCGCGTAGTGCAGGCTGGTGATGCGGGTATCGCTATGGCCCAGGAGCTTGCTGATGGTGAGGAGATCGGCGCCGGCCTGAGCCAACAGGCTGGCGTAGGTGTGGCGCAGTTCATGGAATCGCACGGGTGGCTCGATTCTGGCGCCGGCGCACGCAGCGACCAGATCCCGCTGGTACTGTGACTTCGCCCAGGCCTGGCCGTGAACGTTGGTGAGTAGCGGCGCGGTGCTCGCTTTGCCGAGCGCTTGGGTGCGGAAGAACTCGACGCCTTCGGCGCTGAGCGGGATGTAGCGCGGATGGCCGGACTTCGATTCGCGGATGTGCAATACGCGAGTGTCGGGGTTGAAGTCGGCGCCGGTGAGCCGAGAAAGCTCACCATAGCGACAGCCGCTGAGTAGCGCAGCCCGGACCAGCGCCCGGCATTCGGGCGCGCAGGCGTTCACCAGGCGGCGGCTTTCATCGGCGGTGAGAAACCGCACACGCGGCACCTCGACCTTGGCGAAGGGTTTCACTTTCCGCCACGGTGAATCGTCAACGACCAGTTCGTCATGGAACGCCTTGTTCAAGATCGCCTTGAAAACGGCCAGCACGCGGTTTGCCGTGGCCTTCCTGGCGCGTTTCTCGTCATCGGTCACAGGTACGGCCCCTTGGCGCAAGGGCCGCCCGAAACCGCTCCTACGCCGTGCGGGTTGCGCGGCGATGCGGTCAAGCCATGTGCGTATCGCCGGTGCGGTCAGATCACAAAGCCGCTGGTCGCCCCAGGTGGGGAGAATATGCGCCTGGATGGTGGCCTCGGTATTGGCGGCGCTTTTTCTGTGCTGGTGAAACCACGCAAGATAGCGTTCCACAGCTACGGCCACGGTCGCCGCTGGTTTCGGTGCGTGTAGTTCACTCCACAGCGCGCGCAGCCGCTCTTGCGCTTGGAAGTAGGTGAGCACCCGCTTGCCGTCCGCATCGCGGTAGTCGTCGGCTTCGCCGAGGGTTTTGAGGGTATAGCGCCCGGCTACGTCGAGCTTGGCCGCCCAGGTGCCGCCTTGCGGGCCGCGGCGGTAAATCAGGATCATGCCTTTGCCGACGTTCACGCGGTGGCGTTTGTCGGCTTCCAGCTTCAACCGAGCGGTGCGGTTTTCCAGTCGGGTCAGTCGTGCCGCGCGTGCCATGAGGCTTGTCTCGAATTTGTCTCATTCATGAGGATGGAAACTAGCGGACATTAGTGGATGCTGGCGCATTAACTTTTTGATTCGCTTATTCTGCCAGTGTGCGCTTGTGTCCGCTAGAGTGTAGGATACTCGACTCTCACGGCGGCAACAGGGGTTCGAGTCCCCTAGGGAGCGCCAATTTATTCAATGCGTTGCGTGCAATTTTCGTACTCAGCATCGTCGAGTGTAAAAGAGCGTCCGGCGTCGAGCTGCAGTACAGCCGCATGCTCCTACAGGTGCACCCCGGAGCCGACACGGCGCGTCGCCAGGAAATCATCGAGGCATGCGGCAGCAGATCAAAGATGCGGTGCCGACAATTGCCCGTACCCCATGAACAGTGGCTTTCATGAACAGTGGCTTTATTGAGTCCTATTAGTATTATTATTCAATGCTATAAAAGTATTGTTCCCGTTATTCATCCTCTCGCCCTCTCACTGCGCCGTCCACCCGCCATCGACCACCAACGCTGAACCCGTCACCAATGATGCCGCGGGCGACGCCAGATACACCGCCGCGCCCATGATTTCCTCGACCTGGCCGAGCCTGCCCAAGGCGATGCGCGACAGCGTGGCGCGCTTGAACTCAGCGTTCTCGAAGAACGGCTTGGTGAGCGGCGTCTCAAAAAACGTCGGGCAGATCGTATTGACACGGATATGGTGCGGCGCAAGGTCCAGCGCCATCGCCTTGGTCATGCCCTCCAGCGCGTGTTTACTGGCGCAATAGACGGTGCGGTTGCGCCCGCCGGTGAGGCCCATCTGCGACGAGATGTTGATGATAGAACCGCCCGCGCCGCCTTCGATCATCTTGCGCGCCGCCGCCTGGGCGACGAAATAAGCACTTCTCACGTTGAGATTCATCACCGCGTCGAAGTTGTCTTCGCTGATTTCAAGGAAAGGCAGGGGGCGGTTGGTGCCGGCGTTGTTCACCAGCACATCGAGGCGCGGCAACCGGCGATCAGCGCGCGCACGGCGGAAGGTCGGTGATGTCGCAGGGGGTGACGCGAGCCTGACCGCCGATGGCGGCGATTTCCGCCGCGAGGGCTTCGAGTTCCTGGCGGTTGCGGCTGACGAGCAGGCTTTCCGCCCCCGCTTCGGCGAGCGCGATGGCGATGGCCCGCCCCAAGCCCCGGCCCGCGCCGGTGACGAGGGCGGTTTTGCCATCCAGGCGAAACGACGGCGTGCGTGGCGTGGTCATGACGCCGCGCCCGCGCTGTTCTTGCCACCGTAGCGCCGCACCCTGAGATCGGCCTGCGCTTGATGGCCGGCGAAGCCCTCGATGGCGCAGAGCCGCGAGCAGACTTCGCCGATCAGGGCGGAGGCTGCGGCGGTCTTGATGCGCTGGTAAGTGCAGGTCTTCAGGAATTTGCCCACCCATAGACCGCCGGTGTAGCGCGCGGCTTTCTTGGTGGGCAGCGTGTGATTGGTGCCGATCACTTTGTCGCCGTAGGACACGTTGGTCTCCGGCCCCAAGAACAACGCGCCATAGTTGGTCATGCGCGCGAGGAAAAAATCGGGGTCGCGGGTCATGACCTGGACGTGCTCGGAGGCGATGCGGTCGGCGACCTCGACCATTTCATCATAGCTATCGCAGACGATGACCTGGCCGTAGTCGCGCCACGCCTGGCCGGCGATGGCGGCGGTGGGCAGCGTTTGCAACTGGCGCTCGACCTCGGCAAGAGTCGCGAGCGCGAGTTTTTCCGAGTTGGTGAGCAGCACCGCCGGCGAGGTCGGACCGTGCTCGGCTTGGCCGAGCAGGTCGGTCGCGCACATCTCGGCGTCGCAGGAATCGTCGGCGATGATGAGCGTCTCCGTCGGCCCGGCCAAAAGGTCGATACCGACCCGCCCGAACAACTGGCGTTTGGCCTCGGCGACATAGGCGTTACCCGGGCCGACCAGCATATCGACGGGTTCGATGCTGGCGGTGCCGAGCGCCATCGCGCCGATCGCCTGGATGCCGCCCAGGCAGTAGATGGCGTCGGCGCCGGCGAGGTGCATGGCGGCGACGATGGCGGGCGCGGGCTTGCCCTGGAACGGCGGCGCGCAGCAAATGATGCGCTTGACGCCCGCGACCTTGGCGGTGACCACGCTCATGTGCGCCGAGGCGACCAGCGGGTATTTGCCGCCCGGCACGTAGCAGCCCACCGAGTTCACCGGGATGTTTTTGTGGCCGAGGATCACGCCCGGCAGGGTTTCGACCTCGACGTCCTGGAGCGCGGCTTTCTGGATTTCGGCGAAGCGGCGGATCTGCGCCTGGGCGAATTCGATGTCGTGGATCGCTTGTTTTCCCACCTGGGCGAGGCAGGCGTCGATTTCAGCGGCGCTCAGGCGGTAATCGGCGCGCTCATAGTGGTCGAACTTGACCGCGTAATCGCGCACCGCGGCGTCGCCGCGCGCCTCGATGTCGGCCAGAGTGTCCTCGACCACTTGCCGCACTTTGGCGTCCTCGGCCTTGATCGCTTCGGCGCTCATGCCGGTTTTCAGATGACGGATCATGGGGGTTCTCTCTCGCTATGGTCGTTGCTGGCGCAAGAATACCATCGCCAGCCGTCGCTCAGCGCGGAAACTCGGCGAACACGCCGAGCTTACGGGTCAATTCCTGGATTTGGCCGTTGTAGCGCTGGAGCAGGGCGTTGTAACGCTGGCTCGCGTCGCCCGCTGGGTCGACGCCGTTCCGCGCCGCCAGCGCATCGGCGATGACGATCATGTCTTTCGCTACCTGGCGATTGTCGGCCAGCAGTTCATAAAGCGGGCGAAACGCGTCCTGATGGGCCGTATCGATGAGCCAGCGTTCCTGGTCGTAGAGGCGCTTGCCGTTGTTCCATTCGCCGCTGGCGCGGCCGGCGGCGGCGCGTGCTTCGGGATAGGCGCGCGCACTAAGCTTGGCGACCGCATCGGCCAGTTGTCCCGCCACCGTGTTGGCGTTATCCACCATCGCCTGCAACTGCTCGGCGATGGGTTCCAGCCGCAGCACGGCTTCCTGGGCCTCGTCCAGCTCCTGTTGATTGGCGACGAACACCGCCTTGCCGCCGGCCGCCTCGACGATGCGCCCGACCACGTCCTGTTTGCCGGGTTGCAGCGCCAGGCCGACGATGCGCAAAATCCAAGCGCAAACCCTGCTCGGCGAGCTGGGCGCGGATGGCGTCCAGTTTTTGCGGGCGCTGGTCGGCGCAGGCCACGCCGCTGGCGAAGGCGAGACGATGCGCTTGCTCACGCCCTGGAACAGCGGCGCGGTTGGAAGTCCCGCAGCGCCGCCAGTAGCGTCTTCGAAGGCGGTGTCGCCGCCGATGTCGAGCTGTTCGACTTCTTGCAGGATGCGGCCTTCGTTGGCGCGCCCGAATTCCACCAGCCGTTGGGTATTGTCGCCGGCGCAAGGGCCGCCGAAGCGACGCAGCGCCAGGCGGTCGCGCGCCGCCAGCGCTTTCACGCCGAGCATCTCGGCCAGCGCTTTCTTGACCACGGCGAGCGCGGTTTCGCCGCCGAACTCGGGGCCGAGTTTGCGCGCCATCGCACGCGAGGCGTCCACCACCAATTCCACATTCTCCTGCACCCGGAACGGCTCCAGGATCGGACCGTCCTTCAGGCTCACCGGATCGGTGAGGAATTTCCAAGCGCCGTGGCCGGCGTCGGCGATGCAGATCAGTTCCTGGCGTTCGTCGGGGGCGATGCCGAGGCCGATGACGTCGATGGCGAACGGCGAGCCGCTGGCGGCGAGTTCCTTGACCAGATCACAGGGTTTGCGCTCGCAGGTTTCCTTGCCGTCGCTGATCAGCACGATTTTCGCTATCCCGGCGCCGGTCCGCGCGCGCTGGATGGCGAGTTCCAGCGCGCTGGCGAGCGGCGTATAGCCTTGCGCCGTGATGCCGTTGACTTGCGCGGCGAAATTCGTGCGCTCCAGCGGCCCTAGCGGCACGACTTCCTGGATATCCTGGCAGTTTTCCTTGCTCGCGCGGCGACTGGTGGCCATAGGCGATCAGGCCGACCTGGGTGCCGGGCTCGACCACTTGCGGGATGGCCTCGATCAGCGCCTGCTTGGCGATGTCGATTTTCATGCCCGCCGCGGTCTGGCCCTTCATCGAGCCCGAGGCATCCAGCACGAACAGGATGGTGTCGCTCTGCTCGGCGGTGGGCTCCAATCGGACCTGGCAACAACGCCGAGCAGACGATGGCGTGTGGTGTCATGGGGTATTCCTCCGCTGGCGGCCGTTCACGGTGGCTTGAACGGCGTGCGATTGGGCGCCGATTGGCCGGGTTCCTTGTCCGGCGTCGGTTGCCGCAACAATCGTTCGAGCAGCAGCTTCGGCGCCAGCTCACCGATGGGATCGCGTTCATTCCCGCCGCGCCGCACCGCGACCCGCACCGAGGCGCGACGTCGCCGCCCGCCCCGCGCGCCGCCAGCAGGAACACGTTGTCGGTCTTGACCGCGACCTCCGCGACGCAGTCCTGATCGGGGCACCGCCGAGGCCGCGAATTCGGCCTGTTCGGCGTTGCGGATGGCAACAGAGTTGCACCCGTCCGCCTGGCGTGGTCACGCGCGGCTTGGCGTCGAAATACTCGATCTGGACCGGCGCCACGGGCGGCGGCTCGTCGACCTTGACCCGCACCGAGGCGCGATCCACGCCGCCCGCCCCGCGCGCCGACAGGGTGTAAAGGCTGTCGCGCTGGGCGATGAGGACGACGCAATCGCGATCGGGGCGCACCGCGCCGAAGCCGTTGATCTCGGCCTGCTCGGCGTTGCGGATACGGTAGCAAAGCTCCACCCGCTGGCCGGGCCTGGCGGTGTCCGGACGGGCGTCGAAGGCGTCGATGCGCGGCGCTTCCACCAGTTTTTCCAGCACGATGGCGAAGGTGGCCGCGGCCGTGCTCAGGGCGATGCGTTCTCGGCGCGGTTGATAGCCTTCGCGGCGCGCTTCGATATCGTAAGCCCCCGGCGCCAGCCGGATGCCGGGCCGATAGCGCTGGCCGATGTTGACGATCCGCACTTCGGCGTCGCGCGGCGTGGCGCGGATGGTCAGCGGAACTCGCGCGGGCGGCGGTTCGACCTTGGGAGCGGTTGGCGATTCGACGCGCGGTTCGATTTCCTGGGGACAGGCGGCGGGGCTCGGGCCTTGGCTCCGGCTTGGATTCGGGTCGTGGCGTTGTTTTCGGCTCCACGGCGCAGGTGGGCAATGGTGCAAGGGCGGGAGCTCGGTGAGCCGAGCGCGGCGATGCTCTGGTAGACTCGCGCAGAAACCGGCGACTGGACGCGGGCGGTGCTCGGCGGCGCCCGCCCGTGTCGCGGCGGTGGCGATGTCGAGCGCTGCGCCGATGTCGTTGTCCCGCAAGGCTTTCACGAGTTGCGCCGTGTAGGCGCCGACGGTGGCGGTGTTCTGGCTCGGCGTTGCATCGGCGCCAGGCGCGAGGCCGACGGTCATCCGGGGCGGCGCTTGCACTGCGGCGAGGCCGGCGGCTGGTGCGCGCAGGCGCGCCTCGTAGGGACTGGCGCGGTTCGCCTCCAGCACCACGAAACTCCGCGCATTGCCCACCGCCGCCAGCGCTTGCAGCACATCGCGCATGCCGAGCGCTTGCGCGGCGAGGTCATTTTCGGCTTGACCCCAGCATCGACCGGCAGCAGGTAATTCTCGCCGTTGGACTGGAACGGCGCCGGAAAAGTAGAATAAGGCGGTGTCGTCGCGGTCGACGATCTGGCCGAAATCCCGCACCGCCTTCAACAAATCGGCGTGTTTCAGGTCGCGTTCGAGGATGACATCGAAACCCTTGGCGCGTAGCGCGTCGCGGATTTCCCTGGCGTCGTTGGCCGGCTGGCGCAGCGCGGCGTCCGGGTAGGCGCTGCCGCCGATCACCAGCGCGACGCTGGCCGGCGCGCGGCGGCATTGGCCGGATAGCAGAACGGCGAGCGCCAGCGCGCAGCCCAGCGCAGCCCGCATGACGGAAAATCTCGATTGAACATTCATGGCCTTGCCTCGTTGTCAAAGGCGACGGACATGGGCAATGATACGCTCCGCGCCGCGAATGTGAACGCGCCGCTAACCGTCCTTGGCGACGCGAAAGCCCATTGAGTCGGCCTGGTATGGCGGGGGGCTTTCTGGCGGTTGGCGCGCAGTTCGGCGGGCGCGCCTGCCAACTCCGCCGCGCAGCACGCGCGGCGCGGAAGGGTCGGTAGGCGCAGCGGGTTTCGAGCGCATCCTTGTATAGTGATTGGTAGGCCGAACAAGTCCATTCCCAGACGTTGCCGAGCATGTCGTAGAGGCCGAACGCATTGGCTTTGAAGCTCGCCACCGGCGCGCTGTTGACGTAGCCGTCGCTGCACGCGTGCGGCGCTTCCCAAAACGACACCGCGCCGTTTTGCGCGGTCTGGTCGCCGACGTTGGCGTATCCGCAGGCGGGCTGATCGTCCGCCTGTAATGCGCCGCGGTCGTGCCCGCGCGCGCCGCGTATTCTATTCCGCTTCGCTCGGCAGGCGATACGCGGCGCCGGTTTGACGCGCGAGCCAGGCGGTGTAAGCGCTGGCGTCATCCCAGCTCACGTTGATCACCGGCGGTTGGCGCGGCCCCAGCCCTGATCGGCGGGTTCGGCGCGACCGCTGGCCGCGGCGAAGCGGTCGTAGTCGGTAAACGTCACTTCCCACCGGCCCAGGAAGAAATCCCGCACGCACACCGTATGCTGGCGCTCGTCCTGATTGCGACCCGCTTCCCGAATCCGGGCTGCCCATAGCGTAGCAGCCGCCTTTGATCGCCACCATCTCCGGCGCGACGAATACCGGCGCAGGGCTGGGCAAGGGTGTGGAGGGCGAAGGCTGCGGCGCTTCCACGGAGAGCCAGCGCCAGATCGCCAGCGCGGTGCACGCCCAGCGCCAGCACGACCCGCCGGCGCAGCGCGGGTGGCGCTGACTCGGGTTGCGGGCGGGTCGCGGAGTCGGGCGGCGCGGCCTGCAACGCGCCGAGCAGTTCGGCCACGGTGGCGTAGCGCCGCTCGCGGTCCTTAGCGATGGCGCGGGCGATGACCGCCCGCCAAACCGCCGGTGTCGTCGCCGGTAACACCGGGGCGTGCTCGTGCGGATCGTAGAGTTGGCGGCGCACCACCTCGCTGTAGCTCAAGCCCTCGAAGAAGGGACGCCCGGCCAGCAGTTCATAAAGCACCAGGCCGAACGAGAAGATATCGGCGCGCGCGTCGAGGTGCGGATCGGCTTCCAATTGTTCGGGCGCGCAGTAACGGAAACTGCCGACCATCATGCCGGTGCCGGTCAGGCCCGGCTGCTCGGGATCGAGAATCTTGGCGATGCCGAAATCGGTGACCACCACGCGCCCGCTAGCATCTTCGATCATGATGTTGGAAGGCTTGATGTCGCGGTGCACGACCGCCGGCTGGCGGGCATGGGCGTAGGCTAGCGCGGCGCCGACCTGGCCGGCGATGGCCAGCGCCTCCGCCGGCGCATAGGGGCCTTTGGTCTTCAAGCGCTCGGCCAGGCTTTGGCCGGCGATGTATTCCATGACGATGAAATACTGATCGCCGTCGCGGTCGATGTCGAACACCCGCACGATGTTCGGGTGCTGGAGCCGCGCCACGACCCGCGCTTCATGCTGAAAGCGCGCGACCACGCTGGCGTCGGCGGCGAACTGGGGCAGCAGAGTCTTGAGCGCGAACACCGTGTTGAGCTGCACGTGGCGCACCCGATATACCCTGCCCATGCCGCCGCGGCCGAGTTCGTCGATGATGTCGTATTTGTTGGCGATGCGCATAATGGGATCGACAAACTGTCACCGGGGTGTCACGGAAACTTAAAAATAATCTTGTATTTATGCGAGCATTATAGACAGTTGGATGGTGCCCTCATGGCCAAGCTCACGCTACGCAGCCTGTGGATTTCCGACGTTCACCTCGGCACGCGCCACGCCAAGGCTGAATATCTCTTGGATTTTCTTAACAATACCGAATCCGATTATCTTTATCTGGTCGGCGATATCATCGATATCTGGAAAATGAAAACCGGCTGGTACTGGCCGGCGCTCAACAATGCGATCGTCCAAACCGTGCTCGACAAAGCGCGCAAGGGTACCAAAGTCGTGTACGTGCCGGGCAATCATGACGAAATGTTCCGCGCCTACCGCGAGTCGTATTTCGCCGGCGTCCAAGTCCGGCCCGAGGCCATGCACACCAGCGCCGACGGCCGCCGCTATCTGATCCTGCACGGCGACGAATTCGATTACATCGTCTGCAACAGCAAATGGCTCGCGTATGTGGGCGGGGAGGTCTACGATTTCCTGCTGTGGTTGAATCGCTGGTTCAACGTCGCGCGGCGCAAGCTAGGGTTTCCCTACTGGTCGCTGTCGGCTTACATCAAACACAAGGTCAAGAACGCGGTTCAATACATCGGGGATTTCGAGGCCGCCGTCGCCAGAGAGGCCGCGCGGCGCGGCGTCGGCGGCGTGATCTGCGGCCACATCCACCATGCTCAGATCGCCGACTTCGACGGCTTGGTTTATGCCAACTGCGGCGATTGGGTGGAGTCCTGCACCGCGCTCGCCGAGGATTACGACGGCAAGCTGCGCGTGATCCACTGGGTCGAGGAAAGCGCGGCGCTCATTGGCACGGAGCCGGAAATTTCCTGGGAGGCGGACGGCGGGCGCCCGGCACCGAGCGCGCACGCGGGCGGCTGAGCGTCAGTGCGCAGCGCCCGAGTCGATTTTGGCTTGGCGTTTGCCGGGTCGCGCCAGCCAGACCAGGCCGATCAAGACGATGAACAGCAGCGAGGAAGCGAAAAAGATGTCGTTGACCGCCAGAGTGAACGCTTGCTGGTTGACCATACCCTCGATGCGGGCCAGGGCTTGTTCGGGCGACAGTCCGCCCGGGCCTGCCTGCAAGGCCTGGAGCGCATGACGGGTAGCCGAGTCATAGGGATTGATGTGCTCGATGAGCTGGGCATGGTGTAGGCTGGCGCGATTTTCCCACAGCGTCGTGGCGATGGATGTTCCGAACGCGCCGGCGGTGATGCGGGTAAAATTGGTGAGCCCCGAGGCGGCGGGGATACGCTCCGGGCCAAGCCCGGACAGCACCACGGTGAGCAGCGGAATGAAGAAAGTCGCGACCGCCGCGCCCTGGATCACGGTCGGAATCAAGATCGTGACCAGATCGGCCTGGGTATTGAACCGCGAACGCATGAACATGACCACCGCGAACAGCGCGAGCGAGCAGGTCGCGAACCAGCGTGGATCGACCCGCTGGATCTGCTTGCCCACCAGCGGCGCCAACACCAGCGCAAGAATGCCCACCGGCGCCAGCGCCATGCCCGCCTGGGTGGCGGTATAGCCCATGTATTGTTGCAGCCATAGCGGTAGCAGCACCACGCTCCCGAAGAATGCGCCGTAGGAGAGCGACATGGCGAGCGCGCCGGTCCAGAAGTTGCGCCGGGCGAATAGCCTGAGGTCCACGATGGGGTGCGCGTCGGTCAGTTCCCAGACCAGGAAGAACGCAAAGCCCACCACCGCTACGACCGCCAGAGTGACGACCTCGGGCGAGTGGAACCAGTCCAATTCCTTGCCCTTGTCGAGCATGATTTGCAAAGCGCCGACCCAGAGCACCAGCAGGATCAGGCCCAGCGCATCGATGGGCAGCTTGCGCGTGGGCGCCTCGCGGCTCCGGTAGATACGCCAGGTGACCCAAGCGGCGACCGCGCCGACCGGCACGTTGATGTAAAAAATCCATGACCACGCCACGTTGTCGGTGATCCAACCGCCCAGCAGCGGGCCGGTGACCGGAGCGACGAGCGTGGTCATCGACCACATCGCCAACGCCATGCCGGCGCGCTCTCTCGGGTAACTTGCGAGCAGCAGGGTTTGGGAGAGCGGAATCATCGGCCCGGCCACGGCTCCTTGCACGACGCGGAACGCGATCAAGATTCCCATTGAGGGCGCGATCCCGCACAGAAAAGACGCAATGGAAAACAGCACGATGCTGGTAAGAAACAGACGCACCGGACCGAAGCGTTGGGTCAGCCAGCCGGTGAGCGGCACGGCGATGGCGTTGGCGACCGCGAACGAGGTGATGACCCAAGTGCCTTGGTTGGGCGAAACGCCGAGATCGCCCGCGATGGCGGGCAGCGAGACATTGGCGATGGAGGTGTCGAGCACGTTCATGAACGTCGCGAGCGACAGCGCGACGGTGCCAATCGCGAGCTTGGCGCCGGCAAGGGGCGGCGGCGCCGCGGACACGACCGCCGGACGAGGCGGCGGGTTAGGAGCGTGGGCGCCGGCGGATAGGGTCGCGGTATTCATCGCCGTCAGAGTTTGGCGACGTCGCCCGCGTCAGGTTTGCGGGGTGGGTGATTGGCCGCGCCATTCTGACCCTTGGGTTCAGCACTTGCGGGAATGTTGGATTGCGCGGCGCTGACGTCCGCGCCGGGATTCAGGTTGGCGCTGACGATGCGCTCGACTTCCGCTTCGGCTTGCTGGCGCAAGGCATCGAAAACCGCGGTGGTTTGTATGCTACTGGCGCGGGTGGCGGAAGCGAGCGCGGGGCCGCTCTGGTCATGGACATCGACTTTGACTTGCATCGACAATCCCAGCCGCAACGGATGGGCGCTGACTTCGGCGGCGTCGAGGGTGATCCGCACTGGCACCCGCTGCACGACCTTGATCCAGTTGCCGGTGGCGTTCTGCGCCGGCAGCAGCGCGAAAGCGGCGCCAGTACCGGCGCCCAGGCCGGCGATGTGGCCGTGGTATTCGATTTTGCCGCCGTAGAGGTCGGCGCTGAGCCTGACCGGCTGGCCGATGCGCATGTCGCGCAACTGCGCTTCCTTGAAATTGGCGTCTACCCAGACTTGATCGAGCGGTATGATGGCGAGGAGCGGCGCGCCCGGTTCCACGCGCTGGCCGACCTGCACGCTGCGCTTGGCCACGTAACCCGACACCGGCGCCGGCAATTCGGTGCGCGCCTTGGCGATGTAAGCCTCGCGCACGCGCGCGGCGGCGAGTTTGACGTTGGGATGTTCGTTGACGGTCGCGCCCTCGGTCAGGGAGCGATTGGAAGCCAGTTGCTCGCGCGCGGCGACCGCCGCCGCTTGCGCGGCATTGAGGGCGCTCTGGGCGGTCTTGACGGTATTCCGCGCATGCTGCAAGTCTTCGGCGGACACCGCGCCGGACGAGCCGAGCGACTGGCGGCGCGCAAGATCGTCGCGCGCCTTGGCGAGTTCGGCCTCCGCGCTCTTGACGTCGGCTTCCCGCATCGCGGTGGTCGCCGCGAGCGCGTTGTTGTTGACGTACATGATGCGCACTTCACGCACCGTTTGGGCGAGTTGGGCCTCGACTTGGGCGAGGCCGACATCGGCATCGGCCGGGTCGAGTGTGACCAAGGGTTCTCCAGATTGCACATAGTCGGTGTCATCGGCCTTGATGGCGATCACCGTTCCCGCGACCTGCGGCGTGATCTGTACGATATTGCCGGCGACATAAGCGTCATCGGTGGACTCGAAATGGCGCGCGATGAGCGCCCAGTACGCACCATAAACGCCGGTGGCGAGCGCCACGGCGGCGCTGAGGCCGATCAGCAAGGGTTTACGCTTGCGGTTTGCAGTAGGGATGGGATCGAGGCTGGACACGATGGCTGACTCCTGCTCATTGCTCATGCTGGTATTGACTATGCGGTAACTGCCTATGCAGTAAAATGCTCAAAAAAAATCACTCGGCTTTTCCATTGACAATGAGGCGCCGCAGCAGTGCCTTCAATTGCTCGACCTCGGCGGCAGAAAAATCGCGCAAGTGGTGATTGAGCACTTCCGCGATCCCGCAAGGAATCATGGCGGCGGCTTGCCGGCCCTGTTCGGTAAGATCGAGGAAAACCACACGCCGGTCATCGACGCAGCGGCGGCGGCTCAGCAGGCCCTTGGCTTCCAGGCGGTCGATCATGCGGGTCACGGCGCCGGTATCGGTGCCCGACAGCGCGGCCAATTCGGCGGCGGTTCTGGCTTTGCCATGGGCGATCATCAGCAACGGCCGCCACTGGGTGGCGGTCAGGCCGTGCGGCGCCATGTAAGCGTCCATCATGACGCCGAGTGAATTCAGCGCAGTCCTCAGAATATAGCCAATCGATTCCTCGATGACGAAACGGTCGGCGGTGTAGAACTCGGGTCTCTTCGCTGGCGATGTCGTGTACTGTTCCGTGGTGGAAGCGCTGGCGATTGGAGGGTCGATATGCATTCTCGGCGATAGTGTGGTAAGGATGGAATAATAACGGATATAATATCTGTCTAGGCAGATATTGTCAAGTCTGTATCTGCCTAAAGAAAACGCACTGGCGGTAGCACTCAATGCGCGGGCGTGGCGCGCGCTTCACCGACGAACACGAAATACGACCATAGACCGCCATACACGGCGCGGCTGGTAATGACCAACGGCTCGAACTGCTGGTGCAAGGCCGGCGGCAAATGACCGTCCATGCGTACGTGGTTCACGCCCATCCAGCGCTTGAACGCGGCGCTGGGCGAGGCGTCGAAATCGACCACCGCGATCCGCCCGCCGGCGGCCAGATCCGCCCCGGCGCTGGCGAGCGCCTGTTCCCAACCGGGATTGATCATCGACAGACAATACGAAAACACGATGAGGTCGAAACCCTGGGCGGGACGCAACGGGTGGTCGTAACGGCGGCGCCACAGTGCAATGCGCGGATTGCGGCGCTCGATCTTGCGTTGTGCCCGCGCCAGCATTTCCTCGGAGATATCGACGCCAGCGACGCGCGCCTGCGGAAACGCCCGCGCCAGCCGCAGGAGATTGCGGCCGGTGCCGCAGCCCACTTCCAGAATCGTGCGCGGCGCGCCGAGCTTCGCCACACGCGCGATCGGTTCATCGCGCCCGAACAGGAAACTCCAGCGCGTAGCGTCGTAGAT
The DNA here is from genome assembly GCA_046347515.1 of Gammaproteobacteria bacterium. Lineage (GTDB taxonomy): Bacteria > Pseudomonadota > Gammaproteobacteria > Competibacterales > Competibacteraceae > JAXMFZ01. The sequence continues at coordinate 17,601 of JAXMFZ010000032.1, forward strand.
GTACGACTGAAGGCGGTAATAGCGTTCGACGGGCGTGAGTGAATCCGAGCCGGTGGCCGGTTTCACCGCACTTCCGCCAGGTGCAGGCTGCCATAAGTGCCGACCCGGTCCTGGCGGTGCAGAGCACCGGTCAGATCAGGGAAAAACCGCAATGAGGCGCGCGCCCAGTCCGGTAGGAAACCGACATCCTGGCTCGCCGAGCGCATCAGCACTTTGCCGCCAGGCCGGCTGTTGGCAAGAATCAGCCGCCATTCCTCTTGCAGCGCCGTGGGTTTGTGCCAGGCCAACCAGTCTTGATGGTCGAGCAGGATGAAATGGCTGTACTCGCCGGGGTTGCGTTCAAGAAATTCGCTCACCGTGCAGTTGTAGGCGCGCACCCGGTTGGCACGGGCGCGCAGCAGAGCGAAACTCTCCGGCTTCAGGTAGTTCGGGCAGCAAGTATCGGTATACGAACCGGTCAGATAAGCGCGCCAGAAATAATTGTCGCGGATCAACACTTCGGTGAACACGTGCTTGAGCTTGTCGGCGACGTAACCGACGACGCCGCCCGGATATTGGGCGTCGATCAGGTGGATTTGCGGGCGCGGCACACCCAGCATCGACAGGGTCAGCGGCTGCTTGATCAGCCACGCGACCAGCCGCGTCCACAACTGCGGCTCGATGCGCTGGTACAGCGCTTTTTGATCGTCCAGCGTGTGTGCGTCCAACAGCTCGAACAGGAGCCGTGCCAGCGGTTTTTTCATCGTGATGAGATAGCGGCTCACGATCCACGCGACCGCGCCCGAGGTGCCGTAATAATAAAATGAGCGGCGCTTGCTGGCGTCGTCGAAGTAGCGAATCTTGTCATCCCAGAACGCCTGGGCATACCCTGGCAGATGCCGGCGCGCGGCGGCGTACACGCGCCGAAACGCTCGATGCGAGCCGCACCCGAACATGGTGAACAAATCGTCGTATTCGCCGTGTTCGATGAGCGCGAGCTTGAGCTGCAGCAGCGCGTTTTGGCGCGGGTTGACGTCCACCGCGTGGATTTCGGCAGGCGCGTCGAGAAGATAATCCAGGGTGTTGCAACCGGCGCTGGTGAGCACCACCACTTTGCTGTCGAACCTAGCTCAGGATTTGCCGGTCATGCGCGGGTCTTCCCAGCACATATTGTAGATCAGGCAACGATTATGGACGGTTTTGAAGACCAGGTCGTGCGTATTGTTGGCGAGCGTTTTGCCCACTTTCTTGATCATCGGACTCCCTCGTTTCGTTAAATTCGCCGATGCTAATCGCGTAGTGACCGCGCGGTGACCGTTCGATGACGGTCCGATGACGGCGGTTGCGTTCAGGTCCACAGCGCGCGCACGCCAAATACGCCGTATCCTTGAGCCGCCGCGCGCAGCGCTTGAAAGCCGAGGCGCGCGGGTCGGCGCAATACGTCATGCTGAGCATGACGGCGCAGCTCGTTGTCTTGCAGGCGCGTCACTTTATGCAGCACCCGCGCACCTTCGAACATCACCAGGGTGACGCAGGCGGAGTAGGCACGATCCGATCCGCGCCGGCGCAGCGGATGGTCAACTGCGCCGAGGACAACGCGCCGCTGGCGCGATTTTCGTTGATCAGCGCGTAGAGCACGGTGAAATGCCGGCCATCGTAGAAGTTGTGGTCGTAATGCCAGCCGATGTGATCGGCGGGGCGGTCGTAAATCAGTAAGGAACAAGAACTCTGATCATGGATGGGCGTGGGCAGCAGGCGCTCGCCGACGATGCGGGAACAAAGTTGGATCAGCTCCGGCGCCTGGTAGAAGGCAACCAGTTCCGGCGCCCGGCGCTGGAGGTCGGCATACGCGACCGTGCCCCCTTTCTTGTGGCCGGGAACATAACTGCGCTCGGCCTCGGCGATGGTGAGCGCGTGCCGGCGCAGCGCGTTGAACGTCGATTGCGGCAGGAAATCGGCAAGCGCCACCAGCTTGTCGTCGAACGGCGGTAACGTCGGCCAAGCGCGAAATTCCAGCAGGCGGCCGTGGCGCTCGCCGAGCGACGCCTGCGCGCGAGCCAGCGCTGCGTAAAGCCGTTGTTGCCGGAAGCGCAGGCCCGCATAGACCGCGGTCGCGCTAGCCAGGGTGCCGATGGTAAGCAGGAGGGATGGGGGCATAAAGGTCACTTGGCAAGGCTGGAATAGGTCTCGATCAACTGATCATGGATCCGTTCCCAACCGAACGGCTCGATTGCCGTGCGCGCCTGTCGGCCAAGCGCATGGGCGCGCTCGAGGTCGCAGCCCAGGCCGCGCGCGAGACGGATGAAGGCGTCGGCGTCGCCGAGGGGCGCGAGTAGCCCGCTGCGGTTATGCTCGATGTGCCGATAGGCGGCGGCGTACTCGAAGGCCACCACCGCCAAGCCGCTCGCCATCGCCTCCAGGGTGACGTTGCCGAACGTTTCCGTGAGGCTGGGGAACAGAAAAATATCCGCCGAGGCGTAATGCGCCGCGAGGTCGGCACCGGTGCGCACCCCGCAAAACAGAAAATCCGGATGGCGAACGCGCAGCTTGCGCGCCAAGGGGCCATCACCCACCAGCACGAAGCGTGCAAAAGGGCGCAGCGCACGCAATGCGAGAAAAGCCTGGATCGCCAGCGTCAGATTCTTCTCCGGGGCCAGCCGGCCCACGTATAACGCCACCGGCTGATCGTCATTCGCGCCCCACGAGCGGCGCAGCGCCAGATCGCGCTGCAAGGGCGTAAACAAGCGCGTGTCGACGCCGCGCGCCAGCACGCGCACATTGCGAAACGCCAGGCTTTCCAGTTGTTGCGCGAGCTCCAGAGTCGGCGCCAGGGTCGCATGGCAACGGTTATGGAAACGCCGCAAGTAGGCGATGATCGGGCGGTGCAAAAAACCGAAACCGTAATGGCGGCTGTAACTATGGAAGTTGGTGTGGAATCCGGCCAGCGTCGGCAGCCGCAAGTCGCGCGCCGCACCCAGCGCGGACGCGCCGAGCGGGCCTTCGGTGACGATGTGCACGATGTCGGGGCGCGCCCGCCGCCAGCGTTCGGTCAGCTTGCGCCGAGCCGGCAGGCCGAATTGCAGGTCGGGGTACAAGGGTAGGCGCAGGCCGGGTACGGTGAGGAGTTCGTCGTGCTCGCGGCGGATGCGCGCATCGACGCGCTTCTGCCGCGGTCTGATCAATTGCACTTGGTGGCCGCGCCCGATCAAGCCCTCGTGCAGACGGCCCACCGTCATCGCCACGCCGTTGATTTCAGGAGGATAGGTTTCGGTGACAAGAGCGATGCGCAAGCAGCGTCAAGAATAAGGGCTGGCCGATAGTAACCGGTTGGAAATCTAAAGCGCTTGCGTGACGAGTGAATGACGCCGCGATGACCAAATAATGACGGCGCGGCGCAAAATGAAACGGCCCGGACTGAGCCGGGCCGCGCGGAAACCAAACAGCGGGCGTTACTGGGCGACTTTATAGGCAATGACGGTGTTGTTCATCATACGCGGCACCAGCACCAGATTCTGGTCGGGAATCACGGTATGATCCGCCGAGCCTTGACCCACCTCGGCGAGCGTAGTCGCCGCGCCTTTGGCGTCGATATGCAGCAGTTTGCCGGCCATCCAATCGGTCGCGATGTAACCACCTTTGCCATCGGACTCGACGCCGTCGATATTGCCAACCGACTTGCCATCGCCGAGATCACCAAGCGTTTTGTCCTTCAGCGAAACGGTTTTCAGATGGCCGGGCACGGCGGTCTTGAAACCATCGGTCATTTTGCCCCACGCGCCCACGACCAGGCGATCCTTTTCCGCAAGCAGACCGTTCGGATTATCGAGCTTATCGTCCTTCAGCCAGGACTCGAACTTGTCGCCGCTCAAACGGTAGATGACATTAGTCATCATGTCGGAGACGTAGACAGCGCCGGTCGAATCGGCGGTCACGTCATTGAGGAATTTGCTTTCGGGTGCTTCATAACGCTTGCTGACCTGGCCTTTTTCGATGTCGATTTCCACCAGCGCGGTGATGTCGGAAACGTAGAGTTTGTCACCGTGGATCGCCATGCCTTTGGGGGCGTTCAGACCCGTCACCCATTCGAGCTTGGTGATCTTGCCGTCGGCTCCTAGTTGCGAGATGAATCCATTGCCATCCACGCCGCCGGCCTCGCCGTTGATGTTGCTGACGTATAGAATCTTGCGTTTGGCGTCATAAACGACCGATTCGGGTTGCTTGAATTCGGCAGGCGTCTCCCACGCTTTGGTGGCGCCCTCGGCATAAGCGCCAGCCGTCCAGGCCAATACGCAACCGCCGAGCACAAATAGAGAAGCAATGCGGACTGCTGATTTCATCATCATTTTCCCCGTGGAGTTGTTGGTTAGGAAATCAATCAGACTGGAGGGAACAGGGAAGGTTCAGTACGCCGCCGGCTAGGGCGAGGATTCCTCCTCGCCCGGTATTGGCTGACCAGCCCCGATGAGAGCGGCGCCGCGAGCCAGCCCGCTGTTCCTCTGCTATTGCGCGCCGCCTTTGGCGAAGCAGGCGGTGAATACATCCTCGCTCTCGCCGGTATCGGCGGCGGTGCGGAACTGCGGCGAGCCCATCTCTTCCTTGAATAAGCCGCTCGTACAATACCCGCGCAGCGCTTGTGGCTGTTCACGCCATTCAACAGCGGCGCGCCGCCGAGTCCTTGCTCGGGATCGGTGATGCTGGAGCCATCGGTGTCCGCGATTTCCAGGGCGGCGTCATGGTTCACCATGTTGATCCACCACGGGCCGCCGCTGGCGCCGCCGGTCATGTCGCTGCCAATGTATTTCGATAACTGGGCTTCGCTGGTATTCATGTTGAGCTGATACCATTCGGTCGAAACGACGGCGATGATACGGTTGCCGGAAAACGGCGCGCCGGCGGGATAGCCCCAGGCAAATATCGATTGCTTGCTCGGCAGATTCACCGCGCGCCCCAGCCAGCCAGTGACATTGCCGATGCTGTCGGCCTGTGTGGTGCCGGTGGTCTCGGTCACGATACAACCGTAATCGCGATCGACGTTGCGGGAGTTGAGCCACTGGCTCGAGGTCGCGAGCGAGCGCCCCGCCCAGCAGCCGTACACCGGGTCGGGGCCGTCGGCATTGTAGCCGGGGCAGAAGATGATATTGGTCGACCAACCCGCCGCGCCGCCGCCGCCGGCGTGGACGCAGTGGCCGGCAGTCGCCAGCGTGCTTTTGTGGATCACCGACGCCGAGCATACGTAATTCAGGCCATTCTGGCTGAAGAACAGCTTGCCTATGGTCGAAACGGGGAAGGTCCGATAATCCCCGTCCCAGGTCCAGCGGTTGAATGGCGCATAGCTCTTGTAATCGGTGGGCGTGGTCGGGGCTGTGAACAGCGGCGTGGTCTTCGCTGTGAACGCCCTGGAAAGGCCGCTGTTCATGGCGGATTGCGGGACGAGTTCGAGCAACGCCTCTGAAGCCGGCTGCGGATTGCCACTGTCCGGCGCCCAGCCTGGCGCGAAACTCGGCACCGCATCCACGGTCTCCTCTTTCGCGGTTGGCGTGTCCTTGCCGCGAATCAGCGCCAGCGACGCCTTTGGAAATGAACTCGGAATGGCGTTTCGCATCCGCTCCGGGGTCCAGTATCTGGCGATGGCCGCGCGGCTGACTTTAAGATCGGGGCTGGTCGCCACGCCGTCTTGCGCGAGCGCGCCCTGGGTCGACAACAACAGTAGAAGCGCGAGCGGCGTTATCGTGCTTGATAGGTGATTGTGGGTCTGAGATGGATCACGATGAATTCCAAGATTTGCCATAATGCGATTTCCTTACCTGATGGGGTCAATCGCTTGTTATCGGCAGCCGCGGCGCAAACTTTAGCGCTTTTGGGTACGATCAATGATGCTGATTTTTCAGCAACCTGGGGCGCGGCGCCATTGCCTGGCGAAATAAGACAGCATGAATTGCCTGAGGTTCGGCATAGCGCGATGTCGTCAAACCAGCGCACTCCGGACAAGCTGCACGACCATACCATGCCATCCTCCGCTGCTGGACAAAGCACCGACTGGTGGAAGACTTGGTGCAGCGCCAGCACAACCCGCGCCGGGAACTGGTGGGTCTCTGGTGCATCGCCGAGCAACTGACGGAGCTCGGCAACAAGCTGCGCGCTTTGCACGCCGCCGATATCGCCCATTTGCTGGAAATGCTGCCGCCGGATGAGCGCCTGCTGGTGTGGAGCCAGGTGCCGCTGGAACGCGGCGGCGATGTATTGTGCGAAGTCGCCGAGGCGGTCGCCGAGAGCTTGATCGCCGCCACCGCGCACGAGCGCCTGGTCGACATGCTGCAAAGCCTCGACGCCGACGACCTGGGCCAGATCGCCGAACTCATTCCGCCCGCCATCCTCGAAGATCTGTATCGCACCCTCGACGCCGGCGAACGCAGCTGGATCCAGTCCACCATCGCCTATCCGGAGGATAGCGTCGGGCACTGGATGAGCGGCGAGCTGGCGACCGCGCTGGAAAGCGATACCGTGGAGGGCGCGCTCGCGCGGCTGCGTAAACTCGACCCGATTCCCGAGCAGACCGACAAACTGTTCGTGGTCGATGGGCGCAATCGCTTGGCCGGTGTGCTGCCGCTCACGGCCCTGCTGTTGCAGCCGCCGTCGGCGCGCGTCGCGGAGATCATGGCGCGCGACATCGTGACCTTCAGCGCCGCCGAGAAAGCACGCGCCGCGGCGCAGGCATTCGAGCGCTACGACCTAGTGTCGGCGCCGGTGCTGGACGCCCGCGGCAAGCTCTTGGGCCGGCTCACGGTCGATGCCGTGGTCGACATCATCCGCGCCGAAGCCGAGGACGATGTGCTGATGCGCGAGGGCTTGAGCGGGGACGCCGACTTGCTGGCGCCGGTCTGGGCGAGCGCGCGCGGGCGCTGGTTGTGGCTCGCGCTGAATCTGGTCACGGCGTTTATCGCCTCGCGCTGCATCGGCTTGTTCGAGCATGCCATCGAGCAACTGGTGGCGCTCGCCACGCTGATGCCGATCGTCGCCAGCATCGGCGGCAACACCGGCAATCAGACCATCGCGTTGTTCATCCGCGGGCTGGCGCTGGATCAGATCAACGCCGGCAATCTCGGTTACTTGGCGCGCAAAGAGGTCGGCGTAAGCCTCATCAATGGCGCGCTGTGGGGCAGCGTCATGGGGTTGGTGGCGTTCCTGCTGTATGGGAACGCGGCGCTGGCGCTGGTGATGGCGGCGGCCACGTTGCTGAATCTGGTGATCGCCGCGCTGGCCGGCGTCGGCGTGCCGCTGGCGATGGCGAAGCTGGGCCGTGATCCCGCGCTCGGCTCCAGCGTGCTGCTCACGTTTACCACCGACAGCATGGGATTTTTCATCTTCCTCGGCCTGGCGACGCTGTTCCTGTTGCCAAGGTGAGCGCGGCGCGTTTCTGACACATAAGTGTTACATGAAATCGGTTATGCTGAATCGATCCCATCCCATGAACCCAGGATCGCGGAGCATCCCATGGAATCCGACTCCAAACCAGACGCCGGCCAAATCAATATCGCGTCGGTGACGGACATCGACAGTATCGCGCGCAAACCACGGACGCGGGCCAAATCGCCGGTGCCCGAACCAGGCCAGAAAGCGTTGCCGCCACCCGCCGCCGAGCCCATCGACCTCGACGCGCCGCAGTGGTATCTCAACCGCGAGCTGACCTGGCTCGCATTCCAGCGGCGCGTGCTGTTCGAAGCCGCCGACGAGCGCAACCCGCTTTTGGAGCGCGTGAAATTCGTCGCCATCGTCGGCTCCAACCTCGACGAATTCTTCATGAAGCGCATCGGCGGCCTCAAGCAGCAGATCGGCGCCGGCCTGAAGGAGCTGTCGATGGATGGCCGCACTCCCGCCCAGCAGTTGGCGAATGCCACGCCGAAGTGCGCACCATCGAACGCGAACAGCGCGAACTGTTCCGCGCGTGCTGCACGCTTGCTCGCCGAGCACGGCGCCATCCGGCGTTACGCCGAGCTCGATCAGGGCCAGCAAGCGTGGATGCGGGATTATTACCTGCGCAATATCTTCCCGCTGGTCACGCCGCAAGCCATGGACCCCGCGCACCCGTTCCCGTTCATCTCGAATCTGTCGCTGAATCTGCTGGTGGCGGTGCGCTATCCCGACGACGATCAAAGCGCGCTGGTGCGCATCAAAGTGCCAAACGTCACCGGCGTGCCGCGGTTTCTGCGCGTCGGCGACGAGTATTTATATGTGCGCCTGGAGGAAGTCATGGCGCACAACCTCGATCTATTGTTTCCGGGTATGGTGGTCGAATCCTGCAGTGCTGCGTCTGCAACGCCGATACCGAGCACGACGCCGAGGAACAAGCCGATGATTTGCTGGCGATGATCGAGGCGGAGTTGCCGAGCATCGCTTCGCGCCATCGTCTTGCAGGTGCAAAAGGACAACTGGAACTCGCTGCATCGCGGCATGTTGGCCGCCGAAATGAGCCGAATGAAACCATCGATGTGTTCGAGACCGACAGCATGATGAGCGCGATCTGTTCAGATCGCCGCCATCGGCCGCTCAAGCCTGCACGATCCGCCGCATTATCCGCTCGATCATCCCAAGCTCGGCGGCGCGCCCAATGTCTTCCATGCGATCCGCGAACACGGGGCGATTCTGTTGCAGCATCCCTATGAATCCTTCGCCACCTCGGTCGAACGCTTCGTCAAGGAAGCGAGCGCCGACCCCAAGGTGCTGGCGATCAAGATGACGCTGTATCGCACCTCGGAAGACACCAAAATCATCGATTACCTGCTCGACGCCGCGCGCAACGGCAAACAGGTCGCGGTGGTGGTGGAGCTGAAAGCGCGCTTCGACGAATCCGCCAACATCCGCTGGGCTAACCGCCTGGAGGAAGCGGGCGTACACGTCACCTACGGCGTGGTCGGCCTGAAAACCCATTGCAAAGTAGTGTTCGTGGTCAGGCGCGACTACGACGGCCTGCGCCGCTATGCTCACATCGGCACCGGTAACTACCACGCCGGCACCGCGCGGCTTTATTCCGACCTGGGATTGCTCACCTGCGACCCGGTGATCGGCGCCGACCTCACCGAGTTGTTCAACTACCTCACAACGGGGTATGTGCCGAAGCGCAATTACCGCAAGCTTCTGCCCGCTCCCAAAGTGCTGAAGCCGGCGCTACTCGCCAAGATCGAACGCGAGATCGGCAAGCATTCGGCGCAGGCGCCGGGGCTCATCCAGTTCAAGATGAACGCGCTCGAAGACAAAGACATGGTCGCTGCGCTTTATCGCGCCTCGCAAGCCGGGGTCAAGGTCGATTTGATCGTGCGCGACACTTGTAGGCTGCGCCCGGCATGGCTGGTTTGTCGGAGCATGTACGGGTGGTGAGCATCGTCGGCCGGTTTCTGGAACACGAGCGGATTTTCTATTTCCGCAATGGCGGTGACGAGGAATATTTCATCGGTTCGGCGGACAGCATGACGCGCAACCTGGAAAGCCGGGTCGAGGTGGTGATGCCCATCGAAGCGGCGGAACTCCGGAAAGAACTCCGGCAAATCACTCGATGTACAGTGCACGACCGGCGCAACGCCTGGGACATGCAAGCCGATGGCATCTATGTGCAGCGCAGGCCCGGCGCGGATGACGATCCGCGCGGTGCGCGAAACCGCCTGATCGAACTGGCCGAGCAGCGCCAGGCCGAGGCGTTGCGGCTGAAAAAGCGTAAACAGAAAGGCCCCATACCGAAGCGCGTGTTGGACTGACCCGGCGCGGCGCCGGCCGTCATATCGTCATAGAAACTTCATCGGCGCTTAACCAAGCCGACATCATTGCGACTTTAAGCTTGCCGCCCAACGAATCCAAATCAGGAGGGGCGGCATGAGCTATTCAGCGCAAACCACTACGGCAGTACGGCAGCGGCGGCCAGACACTAGGGCAGCGTTCGCCGTCGGTTTGGCGCGCTCGCCGGCGGCGATCCGCGAGGCGCAACGGCTGCGTTACGAGATCTTCGCGCGCGAGGTCGGCGCGCGTCTGCATAACACCCTGGCCGACCACGACCATGACGATTACGACGACTTCTGTCAGCATCTGCTGGTGCGTGACGCCGCCAGCGGCCAGATCGCCGGCTATACCCGTATCCTCACCGACCGCCAGGCGCGCAAAGCCGGTGGATTTTACTCGCAGAGCGAGTTCGATTTGGCCGAACTGCTGCGCCAGCCAGGGCGCGTCATGGAGATCGGCCGCACCTGCATCCACGCCGATTACCGCAACGGCGCGGCGATCGCGACGCTGTGGGCGGGATTGGCGGCGTTCATCGTCAAGCACGGTTTCGATTATGTGATCGGCTGCGCCAGCATCCCGCTCGCCGCCGGCGCCGGCGCGGTGCAAGCACTGGCCGAGCGCTTGCTGGAATACCATGGCCTGGCGCACGATTTGCGCGCCACGCCGCGCTGCCCGCTGCCGCGCCAGGATGGAACAGCCTGCGCCGATTTGGCGTTGCCGCCGCTGCTCAAAGCGTACCTGCGCATCGGCGCGCAGATCGCTAGCGCCCCCTGCCTGGACGCTGATTTCAATGTCGCCGATGTGCTCATTTGGCTGCCCACCGCACAGCTAGAGCGGCGTTACGCCCGCCATTATCTGAAGAAGCACGCGCAGTGAGGGCGGCGCTGGCGCGCAACGCGCGGCGGGCGTTGCGCCTGCCGCTGTTGCTGGTACACATCACGATCGGCGTCGCCATCGCCACGGCTTTGCCGCATCCGCGCCGCGCCGTCGCTTCGCCCCGCGCAAGCCTGATCTGGAACCGCGTGCTCTGCCGCATCCTCGGTTTGCGCGTGCGGGTGCGCGGCGTGTCGCATCGGCGCGCGACGCTGTTCGTCGCCAATCACATCTCCTGGCTCGACATCGTCTGCATCGCCAGTGTCTGCCCGACCTTTTTCCTCGCCAAGCGCGAGGTGCGCGATTGGCCGGTGTGCGGCTGGCTGGCCTGGCGCGCGGGCACGCTGTTCATCCGGCGCGGCGAACCCAACGCCGCGGCAGAGGCGAGCGCACAGATCGCCTGGCGCTTGCGGCGCGGCAGCAGCGTGCTGATTTTCCCGGAAGGCACTTCGACCGCCGGCCACGGTGTCAAGCATTTCTACCCGCGCTTGTTCCAGGCCGCGCTTTACACGGGTTCTCCGGTGCAGCCGGCGGCGCTGCGCTATCCGCATCCCGTGGGGGTCAATCCGGTCGCGCCTTTCATCGATGACGACAATCTGCTCCGTCACGCTTGGCGCCTGTTGGGCGAACGCTGCGTGCCCGTCGAGGTTCACTTCGGCTGCGTGGTCGAATCGGCGGGGCATTCGCGCGATGCCCTGGCGGCGATCACCCGCGGCCAGATCGCAGCAGTGATCGCAACGGCAGCCGTCGAGCAGGAGACTAAAACCGCCACTGCCTGGAGCTAACGCGTTGCCAACGCCGCCAGTTCCACCACGTAACCCAGCCCCAGCCCTTCCAGGTCATTGTAGACCACCAATAGCTGCTCGCCGGCACGCTCACGTTCGAGATAACCGGACTCGCCCTTGGCGAGCGCAGCGACCACGGTGGCCTCGGGATAGAGTTCGGTATCCAACGCCGCGCTGGGGCTGAGCGGATGATCGCTGCGGATCAGCGTATGGCCTTCCTGATCAAGGAGGTAAGCCCTGAGCATCGGTAGTCCGGCGACCGCCAGGCGGTTTTGCAACGCATCCAACCGCAGAATCAGCGCCGCGACCCCGCGAAACTGGGCGCGCGCATCGTAGAGCGCGGTGGCGCAAGCCATGGTAGGCAGTCCGGTCAGGGTGCTGCGATACGGATGTCCCCACCAAATGCCCTGCCGGCGCGCGGCGAGTTGGTACCAGGGGCGTTGAGTGGCATCGTAGTCGGCGGGATAGCCGCCCGAACCCGGATAGGCGATGAATACGCCGTCTTCCAGGGCAACATAGGCCCATAACAGCGGCATGTCCGGATTATTGAGCAATTGCCCCATGATCTGGCTGGCATTGCCCTTGGCCATACTATTGGCACTGGTCAGAAAGAGTTGGCGGAATACGCCACTGAGCGGCACCAGGCGGCGCAGCATGGCCTGCGTTGCGGGCGTATCGGTATCCGCCCGCACTACATAGACCGGCTGCCCCAGGCTGATCGGGCGGTTCAGGTAGCGCGGCGCGGGCGCGGTGTCGGCAGGGGCTTGCGGGGGGTCATCGAACTGCGCGCTGAAATATAGGGTATCGCTACTGGGTTGGCCAAAATCGAGCGCTTGCACGGCGGCGCTCGCCAGGCCGCTCAGCAAAGTATTGTGGTTGGCGAGGTAGCTCTGAAGATTATAAGCTTGTTCATCGACCGCCAACAGCGCGCGGCTCAGCGCCAGTTCATGGGCCTGGGCGGCGGCGATGGCGTGGGCGTGGCGATACAGGCTCCACGCGGTGGCCGTGGCGCCGAGCAGGATCGCGCCTAGGAGGATGAGCAAAGTGGTCTGGCGATGCCGGCCGATCCAGCGCAACAAGCGCCGCTGCCAGGTTTCGCGCAGCACACTCACCGGATCGCCGCGCAGATACGCGCGGATATCAGCAGCGAAACTCGTGACATCGGGATAGCGGTCTTCGCGCGGTGGCGCGGTGGCGCGGCGCACGATGGCGGCCAGGTCTTCGGGAATGACGAGCGCCGCCGCCGGCGCCGCCAATGGCTGTTTGTCGCCGCGCCGGGCGTTGTCCATCACCTCCGCTGCCGAAGTGCCGCTCAGCGCACGGCGCAGAGTCAGGATTTCCTGGAGGATCAGCCCCAGGCTGTAGAGATCACTGCGCTCATCGAGCGCGCGGTTCTCGCCGCGTGCTTGTTCGGGTGACATATAGCTCGGCGTGCCCACCACATCGCCGACGCGGGTGCGAGTGGCGGCGGGATCGGCGGATGCTCCGTCCAGCGTGTCCACCCAGGAGTCATCGGCGGCGGTCGGCGCGTGGACGACTTTGGCGATGCCCCAATCCATCACATACACTTCGCGGAACGCGCCGATCATGATATTGGCGGGCTTGAGGTCGCGATGGATCACGCCCTTGGCGTGGGCGTAAGCGATGGCGTCGCAGACTTTGAGGAAATGATCGAGCAGCGCGGCGCGATCCAGTTCCGCTGAAGGCCTTTGGCCGCTCTTGATGGCAAGACGCGACTTTTCCAGCAACTCTTGCAAGGTATGGCCGCGCACCAGCTTCATGGCGTAGCCGATGCGCCCGTCCTCGCCGTATTCCAGCGCGTATACCGGCACCACGTTAGGATGGTCGAGTTGGGCGGTGACCTGGGCTTCGAGCAGAAAACGCTGGGTGAGGGTCGGCCTCTCGCCCGCTCTGGCGTGCAACTGCTTGAATGCGACCTTGCGGCCCAGATCGCGGTCACGGGCGACCTGGATTTCACCCATGCCGCCGGCGCCCAGTTTACCCATCAGATGATAGCGCGGGCGTTCGGCTTCGTTGGGCGCAGCCGGTTTGGCCACAGGCCCGGCGGCGCCTTGGTTGCGCACCACGGTGGCGAGCAGGTCGCGGGTTGCGGTTACGTCGATCGGGTCAAGGCCGAGGAGTTCGGCGATATCGGGCCGGTCGCTCATGGCAAGCGTGGCGTTTTCCTCGGCCGAGGAAAATTCAACGGTTGATCCAGCTCATGTCGGCGTAGCGCGCGCCGGCGACCTGGCCCTTGGGCACGGCGGTTTCGATGGCGGCAAGCGTGGCGGGCGAGAGCAGAAGAGTGGCGGCTTTGACGTGGTCCTCCCAGTACTGGCGCCGTTTGGGGCCGGGAATGGGCACGAGGTCCTGCCCCTGGCGCAGCACCCAGGCGAGCGAGAGCTGCGCCGGGGTGATCCTGAATTTGTCCGCCAGCAGCTTGACCGCGGCCGCCAGGCGCAGATTGCGCTCGAAATTGGCGCCTTGAAAGCGCGGCGTCGAGCGCCGGTAATCGTTGGGGGCTAAATCGTCGAGCTTGGAGATGGAAGCCGTGAGAAACCCCCTGCCGAGCGGGCTGAACGCGACGAAACCGATACCGAGGGCGCGGCAGGTAGGCAGCACGTCCTCCTCGATGTCGCGGCTCCACCGCGAATACCCGATTGCACGGCGCTGATGGGGTGCACCGCGTGGGCGCGGCGGATGTTGGCGGCGAGGCCTCCGACAGCGCTTCGATGTAGCGCACTTGCCGGTTGTCTTCAGCCCGCTATGGCGGTGACGGTGTCCTCGACGGCGGCATCGGTGAGATCGACGCGGTGCTGGTAATATAGGTCGATGTGATCGACGCCCAGGCGTTTCAGGCTGGCCTTCGCAGGCGTATTTCACGTACTCCGACGGGCCGTTGACCGCACGGTACGCAGGGTCGTTGGAGCGCACGATGCCGAACATAGTGGCCAGAGTGATTCTGCTGGCGCCCGTGCAGAGCGCGTCCCACCAGCTCCTCGTTCTGGCCGCGCCGTACATGCTCGGCGGTATCGACGAAGTCGACGCCAAGTTCCAGCGCGTGAAGAGTGGCGATGGACTCGGCCTCATCGGGGCCATAGAATTCGACATGCCCATCGCGCCCGCGTCGATCTTCGACACTTCCAGCCCCTGCATACCGAGTTTGCGCCGGTGCATGCCATGCTCCTCCTGAAGTAGGGTTCGCAGTTCCGGCATAGGCGCTCTACGCTGGAGTGCTAGCGCGGTCATCGATAAGGCCTATAATTCCGGTTAAGCCCCATTCCGCTAGAGGATAGGATTACCATGACTCAATTCGGCATCAGCCAGTCCGTGCGTCGCGTCGAGGACGCACGCCTCATCACCGGCGCCGGCCGCTACGTGGACGACATTACCCTGAGCGCCAGGTGTACAAGGCGTACTGCGTTCGCCCACCGCCCATGCCCGCATCCAATCGCTCGATACGGGGAAAGCGCGCAAAGCGCCCGGCGTGCTGGCGATCCTCACCGGCGCCGAGCTGGAACAAACCGGCAATAATCCGCGTCTGCCGTGCGCGATTCCGCTGGACAATCGTGACGGCACGCCGCGCGCCGATCCCAAGCGGCCGGCGCTCGCCATCGACAAAGTGCGCTATGTCGGCGATCCACTCGCGTTCGTGGTCGCGGAAAGTCTCGCCGCCGCCAAGGACGCCGCCGAACTGATCGAGTTCGAATTCGAGGATTTGCCGGCAGTCGCCGACACCGCCGCCGCCGACACCGCCGGTCAACCGCTGGTGCATGACGATGTCTCCCATAACCTGGTGTTCGATTGGGGTTTCGGCGATGCCAAAGCGGTCGAGGCGGCGTTCGCCAAGGCCGCGCACATCACCAAGCTCGAACTCGTCAACAACAAAGTCATCGTCAACTCGATGGAAACCCGCGGCGTGATCGCCGATTACGACGCCAAGGCTGGCAAGCTCACGGTGCATTCCGGCACCCAGGGCGGTTGGATCATGAAAGACTTTCTCGCCAACGGCGTGCTCAAGACCACGCCGGACAACGTGCGTCTGCTCACCCCCGCCGATGTGGGCGGCGGGTTTGGCATGAAGGCGATGATCTACCCCGAGCTGGTGCTGGCGGTGCTGGCGTCGCGCCAGCTCCAGCGCCCGGTCAAATGGGTAGGCGAGCGTTCCGACGCCTTTATTTCCGACAACATGGGCCGCGACCATGTGACCACGGCGGAGCTTGCCTTCGATCGCGATCACAAGATCGTCGGCATGAGGGTCGAGACCACGGCCAATATGGGTGCATACCTGTCGTTGTTCGCGCCGTTCATCCCGACCATGGCGGCCATTAAAGTGCTGCCGGGCGTATACGACGTCAAAACGCTGCATTACCGGGTCAAGGGCGTACTGACTCATACCGTGCCGGTCGATGCTTATCGCGGCGCGGGCCGTCCGGAATCGATTTATGTCATGGAGCGCCTGATCGAGAAAGCGGCGCGTGAACTCAAGGTGGATCGCGCCGAACTGCGCCGGCGCAATTTCATCCCACCGGCGGCGATGCCGTTCAAGACCACCGCTGGCGAAGTTTACGACACCGGGGAATTCGCCAAGGTCATGGACAAAGCCCTGCAACAGGCCGACTGGGCCGGCATCGGCAAGCGCCAGCGGGAAGCCCGCCAGCACGGTAAGCGGCGCGGCATCGGCATGTGTTATTACATCGAATCGACGATGGGCGACCCGATGGAGCACGCGACGGTGCGCTTCACCGCCGATGGCGCGGTCGAGGTGCTGGTCGGCACCCAGAACAACGGCCAGGGCCACGAGACCGCGTATGCCCAGATCCTGCATGAAAAACTCGGCGTCCCCTTCGACAAGGTGCGGGTGGTGCAGGGCGACACCGACGCCATCAAGTCCGGCGGCGGCACCGGCGGTTCGCGCTCGGTGACGGCCGAGGGTTGGGCGATCAGCGACGCCTCCGCCAAGGTGATCGAGCGCGGCAAGCACTATGCCGCCCAGGAACTCGAAACCGCGGTGGCCGACATCGAGTTCGGCGGCGGCCAGTTCCGTGTCGCCGGCACCGACCGCGGCATCGGCATCATGGGACTCGCGCTCAAGGCCAAGCAAATGCAGCAGCAGCCCAAAGGTTACGAGGGTGGACTGGACGCCGCCGCTTCGGTCGAGGTGAAAGCCTGGACCTTCCCGAACGGTTGCCATATCGCCGAAGTCGAGATCGACGACGATACCGGCGTGGTAAGCGTGGCGAATTATTCCGTGGTCGATGACTTCGGGCGGCTCATCAACCCCATGCTGGTGGAAGGCCAGGTCCACGGCGGCGTGGTGCAAGGCATCGGCCAAGCGCTGATGGAGCATGCGGTCTATGATGACAACGGCCAACTCCTCACCGGCTCGTTCATGGATTACTGCATGCCGCGCGCCGACAACATGCCAGCGATCACGTTTTCCAACGTCGAGGTATTGTGCAAAAACAACCCGATGGGCATGAAGGGTTGCGGCGAGGCGGGGAGCGTCGGCTCCTGCGGCGCGGTGATCAACGCCATCATCGATGCGCTGGCCGACCTCGGCGTGGATCGCATCGACATGCCGGCCACGCCCTTGAAGGTGTGGCAGACCATCCAAGCGCGGAAAGGCCAGAAAGCCGCGTAACGCAATGTGTTGATGTGGGGGTGACGGGTGGGCGTAGCCACCGAGATGCAACAGAGCCGCCTGCGCTAGGCGGCTTTTTCAGTGGATATATGGGTTTGGGTAATCCTCCAAAGTTGGCTGCCGCGCCGCATATCCTTGCGGTCGATGACGACCCGGCGCTGCGCGCGATGATCGCCGATTATCTGGCCGAGCAGGGCTTGCGCGTGAGCACCGCCGCCGATGGTGCGGAAATGGCGCGGGTGCTGGCCGATGCCGCTATCGATCTGATCGTGCTGGATTTGAAATTGCCCGGCGAAGATGGCTTGACGCTTGCGCGCAGGCTGCGTGCCGATTCGAATATTCCGATCATCATGCTGACCGGCCAGAATGACCCCATCGACCGCGTGGTAGGGCTGGAGATAGGGGCCGATGATTACCTCACCAAGCCGTTCAGCCCGCGCGAGTTGTTGGCGCGCATCAAAGCCGTGCTACGCCGGGCGCAAGCGCTCGAAGCGACGCCGCTGCCCACGGAGGAGCACAAAGCCTACCGCTTCGCGGGCTGGGAGCTCAATCTGCGCAGCCGCCGTCTGACCACGCCCGACGGCCAGCCGATGGAACTCACCAATGGCGAATTCAACCTGCTGATGGCGTTTCTCAAGGCGCCGCAGCGCGTGCTCAGCCGCGACCATTTGCTGGAATACAGTCGCCTGCACAGCGACGAAGTCTTCGACCGCAGCATCGACACCCAGATTCTACGCCTTCGGCGCAAGCTCGAAGCCAATCCTAGCGAGCCGCAAATCATCAAGACCGAGCGCGGTGCGGGGTATGTGTTCGCTGTCCCAGTGGGTGTGTTGTAGGAATCTCAGGAGTGAGCGCGCGTTGCCGACAAAACGTGCGCGATGCCCTCCGCCAATTCGCGGATGAGCAGCGGTTTTTTGAGCGCCAGCCGCACGCCTCGGGGTGTCTCCTGGTCGCTCAAGCCGGCGTGGCCGCTGATCAGCAGAATGGGAATATCAGCGCGAATCTCGATGATTTGTTCGGCCAACTCCGTGCCCAGCAGTTGCGGCATGATTTGATCGGTGATCACCAAATCGAAGCGCGCGGGGTCGGCTTGAAACGCCGCGAGAGCGGCGCGGCTGTCGCCGTAACCGACCGGTTCGTAGCCGAGAGCGGCCAGCATCTCTTCCCCGAGTTTGAGAAGGGTAGGATCGTCATCGACGAACAGGATGACCTCACCGTTGCCGAGCATGGTCAAGGGTTCAGCGACGCTGCTCGCATCCGCCGCGCTGTCTGCGCACGGCAAGTAAACCTGAAACGTCGCGCCCTGTCCCGGCTCGCTGTAGACGTGGATCGCGCCGCCGTGGCCGGCGACGATGCCATGAACGATGGCGAGCCCGAGCCCGGTGCCTTTGCCGATGTCCTTGGTGGTGAAGAACGGCTCGAAAATACGTTCGCGGGTGGCGGCGTCCATGCCGTGGCCGCTGTCGTGTACGCTCAGCCGCACGTAGCGGCCAGGCGTCAGTTGTGAGCGGGTGAGGGCAAGCGCCTGGTCGATCAGCACGGGCTCCAGTTCGATGAGCAGTATGCCTTTGCCAGCCATCGCATGGGCGGCGTTGCCGCCCAGATTCATGAGCACTTGATGGAGTTGGGTAGCGTCGGCGTTCACCACGGCGTCGGGGGCGGCGAGTTGCGAGCGGACTTCGATACTGGCGGGCAGGGCCGCGCGCAGCAATTGCACCGCTTCCGCGATCACCGCTTCGATGGCGAGCGGCTTGCGCACCGTTTCACTGCGCCGGCTGAAGGTAAGGATTTGGTTCACGACGCCTTTGGCGCGTTGCCCCGCGCTGATCACCTGTTCCAGGTAGCGGCGTGGACGGGCGTCGGCGGGCAGGCCGTTGAGCGCCATTTCCGCATAGCCCAGGATCGGCCCCAGCAAGTTGTTGAAGTCATGGGCGATGCCGCCTGCCAGCGTGCCGATCGCCTCCATTTTCTGGGCATGACGCAAGCGTTCCTCGACCTGCTGGCGCTCGCTGATTTCGCGGCGCAGGTCGGCGTTGGCGCGCCGCAGATCGAGGGCGTTCGCGCGCAATCGGCTGAACAGATGGATGAGATACGCCAGCAGCACGACCGCGACCAAGTAAAGTAAGACCCGGAAACGCTGGGCGCGCGCTTCGCTCTGTCCGGCATACTGCATCAAAGTGCCGCGCACCGCGCGCGCGCCGGCTGTGGTGGGGGCGGCGGCAATCTCGCGCAGTGTCGCATCGACGGCGGGCAGCACTTGGACGATCAGCCGGCCATGGGTGGCGAGCAGGCCCAGTTCGGCGGCGAACGGCGCGACGGGCTGCAGGCGCGCGAGTTTGGCCTCGATTTCCATGCCCAGTTCGTGACGCGGTGCTTGCATGAAGCCCAGCATCGCCTGCGCCGTGCCACCTACTTCGGCGGCGAGCGCCGCCTGCCCTTCGCCCACCGCGCGCGCGCGCAGGCCATCGCCGGCGTAGACGAAATACATCATGGAATTACGCAGCAGGGCGTTGTCCGATTTGAAATGCTCGACCTGGGCCAGTTTTGCGCCGACCGCCCGGTCAGTGCCGCCACCTGCGGTTCCAGCATTGCCCGCGCCGCGGACGGCGCGTCCGCCGTGTAGCGGCGCAGAGCGTCCAAGGCCGCCCGCAGATCGACAGGCGGTCTGCGCCAAGGCGTCGTAATTGCCCGTCAAGCCGGCGCGGGCCAACAATACGTCGCGGTTGAGTTCGGCGTCATGTACTTCAAATGTTTGCAGAGCTGCATGTAAAAGCGCTTGGTGCACGGGGTCGGCGCTGCGGCTTTCAAACAGACAATACGTCAACAACGCCAGCATGCCGGTAACCAGTGCGAGCGGTTTCCACGGGGTACTCATGGGCGCATCCAGGTCGGACTGACTGTCGGCGCGGCGAAGGCCACTTTGAGCCGAGCCGCCATTAGCCCGAGCATATCGTCCTCAATACCGGCGGCTTACGGATTCTGGCCGGTTTCGTACCGGGCGGGCATCTCCCTCGATTAGCAGCCGCGCGGCATGGCTGCTGGTTTCTCAATCCGGAAAGTTTCGGCATATATTTTGCCTCAATCAATGCGAAGAGCCGTAGGCTCGGATTGCAGGTCAACCATCTCATTGGAGAATGTGGAGGCAGCGTATGACACACCCGCATGGCGACGCAAATCTCATCGTCAGTACCAGCATGCAAGAAATTTTTCTCGGGTTGGTGAATTCAGCCGCCGCCAATCAGCGTGTGGAGGCAACCGAGGAAACGCTCTGTTATCTGGTCAACCTGCTCAGTGTATTCAGTCGTGCCAAGGAGTTCTATGAGAGCACCCCGGACGGGCTCATGCTCAAGCCGCTCGCCCTGCTCTATGCCGAAGCCTTGGCGGCGCGCTCCATCGATGACCGCAACAAATCCCTTAAACGCCTGGGCGATATCGCGCTATTCGTCGCTGGTGTGTTCGCCGACAGTTTGAACCGCAAACTGGTCGATGTCGATTATTACATCGCCATGGGCGGCAACGCCTATAGCTATCTCTCCGATGCCAGTCGCGGCGCGCTGCGCTGGCACGCGTTCAGCAACGTCTTCGATGAACTCGCCAATAACTTCACTGCATTCGTGGATGTGCTCGGCGAAGCTTGCGAACAAGCGCATTGCCACAAAGACATCGACATCATGCGCACCTATGAGGTTTGGGTGCGCACCGGCAGTAAGCGCGCCGAACGCCAATTGCATCGGCTCGGCATCCAGCCGGCGCTGGGCTCGGTCAGCCGCACCCATCATTGATGGCTATGCGCCTGCATGCGCTGCAGCGCCGCCTCGAAACGCTTTATGGGGTCAGCGTCGAGCATAGCGTCGATGATTTCCTGATCACCGATGCCGCCCTCGCTCGCCAACTCGACACCAGCGCGGAAGCGCGCGAAGTCGAGGAAAAACTGTTGGTGCGGGAACACGGCGATTGCCTTGATATCTCGCTGTATCTCGATTCCGATCTGCTTGTCCGGTTAGGCGCGGACGATCCGACCGCCGCACTGCATGAAGGCAATCTGGCTGATTTTTGTACTGTCTTGGAAGGAGTCAGCCATTTTCTGTACCTTACCTGGAATGCCGCGCGCGGGCGCAGTGTGCGCTGCGTGGAAATGGAGATGCAGGCCGAAATCGACAAGTTCATCGCCATTCTCGTACTGGCCGCCGAGCAGCGGAGCCTGGCAGCCACCGGCCGCTTGCATGCTTGGCTGTTCGATCAGCCCAGCTATGATGCCGCCCTGAGCGGCGCTGAACTCGAACGCTACCGCGACGCCAATCGGTACGCTGGGAAATATTGCTTTTATCTGGAGCAGCGCTACTGGCGCCGCCAGCCACCGAGCGCGCTGTTGGGCGAATTGCGAAATTTTTACCGGCTTGATTTGCAAAATAAAATAAGAACTATCGAGAAGACGAATTGAAATTTTGGAAGATTTGATAGGCTAGGATTATTAAGTCGATAAAAATAATCAACTTAAATTTTAAATAATAATCATTATCATTAAATGCAGTGTAAACAACCCGTAGGACACTGCCATGCTCAAGACTCTCTCATTTGCCGCGGTCCATATGACAGTCGCATTCACCGTTGCCTATGCCATGACCGGGAGCGTGGCCGTTGGCGGCGCGCTGGCTTTGGTGGAACCGCTATGCAACACGGTGGCGTATTTCTTCCACGAAAAAGCGTGGGCTTCACGCGCAGGCTCGCGGGTTGCCCACGTTTAGCCAGCGCTCGACGAAGCCGGCGATTTCCGCCAAATCGTTCAGATCGAGAACTGGAACCGACGGTTCGGTCGCCAAGGGTGCATCCGTTGCGACCGCAATCACGTAAGGATCGCGTAGGCTCAGCAGCGGATGGCCCATGCTCGGACGATGCAATTCGATCTTAGGCATGGGATAATATTTAAATCCTTCAACCAAGATAAGATCGAGACCGGCGCCATCGAAACGTCGCAGAAAGGCTTCGAACGTAACCTGCTGTTGTGGTTGTTGGTCTATGACCGCTGTGAGTCGCGATGATGCAACCAGCACTTGCACAGCACCAGCCTGGCGTAGAACGAAACTGTCCTTGCCCGGTCTATCCACTTCGAACGCATGATGGCTATGCTTGATCAAACCCAGCCGTATACCGCGATTGCGCAGCACAGGAATGAGCCGGCGCAGCAAAGTCGTTTTTCCGGTGCCGCTGAAAGCAGCGAATCCCAGCACCGGTGCTGGGCTATTCAATGCCATGGCGGCTGATTCCGTTTCACGATGACTCGACCCCTGGAACCCTCGACCATGTCAAAATCCCTATTTGCTACGTTGCTTGTCGGCGCTGCTGTCGGTTTGGCTTGCGTGCAAGCCGGCGCTGCCGATCCGCCCACATTGCCGGACACTACCAAGCTGCAAGCCGCCCTCGGTGGCGCCAAACCCGACAGTATCGCTGAAACCGCCATGCCCGGTTTGTATGAAGTCACGGTAGGCACCCAGGTGCTGTACGTGAGTAGCGACGGTCGCTTCGCCATGGAAGGTGACCTGATCGATTTGAATTCGGCGCGCAATCTGAGCGAAATGCGCCGCAGCCAGTTGCGGCTTGATGCGCTCAATGGCGTGGGAGAAAACAACATGGTGATCTTCTCCCCCAAAAGCGAAGCCAAGCATACGATTACCGTGTTCACCGACATCGATTGTGGTTATTGCCGCAAACTGCACAAGGAAATCAGTTCCTATACCGATCAGGGCATACGAGTGCGCTATATGTTATTCCCGCGCGCCGGGCTGAAATCCGAATCCTACGACAAAGCCGTTTCGGTATGGTGCGCCGACAATCGCCAGGACGCCATTACCCGCGCCAAACTCGGCGAGAACATCGAACATCGCTCCTGTGCCAACCCGGTGAGCGACCATTATAATCTTGGCTTGAAGCTGGGTGTGCGCGGCACGCCGAGTATCATTCTGGATAGCGGCAAATTGGTGCCGGGTTACGTCCCCGCCGAGCAATTGGCGCAGATGCTGGAGGGCAAAAGCTGATCCACCGCGCCAGTTCCTAGGAGGCCTAGCCACAAGCGCGCGCCGATGCTTGGAAAATCCGCTCTGATTTTTCTGCTGGGGTGGCTGCCACAGCTATTGTGGGCAGCCGGCCTCGAAGGCGCTTTCGAAGCTTACCAGCGCGGCGATTACGGTAAAGCCGTCCAGCTTTGGCGGGCGCTTGCTGAACAGGGCGATGGCATTGCCCAGTTCAATCTGGCCCAGATGTACCGCTTGGGGAAGGGCGTCAAGAACGACGACCACGAGGCCGCGAAATGGTACGTCAAAGCCGCCCAGCAAGGTTCGGAGCAAGCGCGCCATAATCTTGGCTTGATGTATCGCCATGGCCGCGCAAGCCAACAAGACTATGAAGCGGTATTCGGCGCCGCCGAACCGGCGTCGGCGCAAACGCCCGCGCCCGCCAAACCTGTCGTTCGGCCATCCCAGGACGATTGGTTGAGCAGCCTCGATCCGCGCGAATACGTCGTGCAGTTGCTTGCCTCGGCGGATAAAAGCGCGTTGGACGAGGTAATCACGGCCTATGGTCAACACTTACCCATGCCGCCCCAAATCGCGCGCACGCTGAGCAAGGGACAAGCATGGTATGTGTTGCTGCTGGGGCCTTACACCGACGCCGGCGCCGCCAATACAGCCTTGAAAACCCTGCCCGCTGACTTGCGCAAGCGCAATCCCTGGGTGCGCAAAATCGCGACTGTACAAGCGGCTGCCCGTTGAGCCGGCTCAGCGCTGCAGCAGCTTTAGCTTATCCGGTTTGTCGGCCCATTCATCGGCGTCCGGCGGCGCGTCTTTTTTGCTGGTGATCACCGGCCAGCCGCGCGCCAGTTCGGCGTTGAGCGCCAGAAACTGCTCCTGGCCGGCGGGCACGTCGTCTTCCGAAACGATCGCGTTGACCGGACATTCGGGTTCGCACAAGGTGCAGTCGATGCACTCGTCGGGGTCGATGACCAGGAAGTTGGGTCCCTCATGGAAACAATCCACCGGGCATACTTCGACGCAGTCGGTGTATTTGCACTTGATGCAATTTTCAAGAACCACGAATGTCATGAAACAAGCCTCAATAGGGGTTGAACCTAGTCAGCGCTCATCTTAACCGCGGTGATGCCCGGCGTTAAGAGGCGGATGTCCAGCTTGCGATTCATTGAGCAACGCTTTCAGACGATACAGCGCATCCAATGCCTGGCGCGGGCTCAAGCTGTCGGGGTCGAGCTGGGCTAAGGCGCTTATCAGCGGGTGGGCCTCGGGCTTGAACAGCGGCAGTTGCGGTTGTTCCGTAACAGGTTTCAATTTGCGCGCTGCCTGATTTTCCAAGCCCAGCAGGTACTGGCGGGCCTGGCGAATGACGCGCGCCGGAATGCCTGCGAGCGCCGCTACCTGCAAACCGTAGCTACGGCTCGCTGGGCCTTCCCGCATCGCATGCAGAAACACGATTTTGTCATGATGTTCGACCGCATCCAAATGGACATTGACGACGCCTGGGCACTCCTTGGGCAGTCGGGTCAGTTCAAAATAATGGGTGGCGAACAGGGTGAGCGCGCGTTTGTCGCCGGCGAGGGTCACGGGCGCAGGCCTAAGCCAGCGCGAGGCCGTCGAAGGTGCCAGTGCCGCGGCTGACCTCGTCCACCAGCACCAGACTCTCGGGCGTGGCGCGGAGGATGTCGGCGGTCTCGGTCATCTCCACCATGAACGTGGAGCGGCCGCCGGCCAGATCGTCGGCGGCGCCGATGCGGGTGAAAATGCGGTCGATGGGGCCGATCACCGCGCGCTCGGCGGGCACGTAGCTGCCGATATGGGCGAGAATGACGATCAGCGCGGTCTGGCGCATGAAGGTGCTCTTGCCGCCCATGTTGGGGCCGGTGATGATCAGCATGCGCCGGTCTTCCCCCAATGCCAGGTCGTTCGGCACGAACGGCGTCTCGCTCACTTGTTCGACCACCGGGTGGCGACTTGCCGTGATCGTCAAGCCGGGCGTATCGACCAACTCCGGGCGCTGGAAGCGCAATGCCTCGGCGCGCTCCGCCAGATTCGCCAATACATCCAATTCCGCCAGCGCCGCGACGGTCTGCTGGAGGCTCGCGAGTACGCCGATCAGTTGGTCGAGCAGATGGTCGTACAGCGCTTTTTCGCACGCCAAAGCGCGCGCGCGCGCACTCAGCACTTGTTGCTCGAAGTCCTTGAGTTCGGGGATGATGTAGCGCTCCGCGCCTTTCAAAGTCTGGCGGCGGCTGTAGTCGGCAGGCACCGATTTCGCCTGTGCGCGGCTGACTTCGATGTAATAACCATGGACCTGGTTGTAACCGACTTTCAGGTTGTGGATGCCGGTGCGCGCGCGTTCGCGCGCCTCCAACTCGACGAGGTAGCGATCAGCGTTGTCGCTCAAGCCCCGCAGTTCATCGAGTTCGGCGTCGTAACCCGGTGCGATCACACCGCCGTCGCGCACCAGGAGCGGCGGCGTTTCCACCAGCGCGCGCGCCAGCCAGCCGTGGATCTCGCTATGGTCGCCGACGCGCTCGGCCAGCGCCGCCAGCGGCGCGATTCCCTCCAGCCCGCGGCGGAGATCCGGCAGCCGCGCGAGCGCGTTGCGTAAACCCAACAGGTCGCGCGGGCGCGCCGATTTCAGCGCCACCCGTGCGAGGATGCGTTCGCTATCGCCCACCCCACGCAAGGCTGCGCGTGCGCCCTCGTAACCGCGGGTTTCCAGTAGCGCGGCGAGCGCATCTTGGCGGGCGCGCAAGACGGGGCGCTCGCGCAGCGGGCGATTCAACCAACGGCGCAACAGACGGCTGCCCATCGGCGTGACGCAACGATCGATGATGCCAGCCAGGGTGTGCTCATGCGCGCCGCCCAAGCTGTTTTCGATCTCGAGGTTACGGCGGCTGGCCGGATCGAGAATCAGGCTGTCCTCGCGCCGTTCCACGTTCAAGCCCGTCAAATGCGGCAACGCGCCGCGCTGGGTATTCTTGACGTATTGCAACAGGCAGCCGGCGGCGCCGATGGCGAGCGCGAGCCGCGCGCAGCCGAAGCCCTCCAGGCTTAACACTTCGAACTGCTGGCATAATTCGCGGGTTGCGCTATCGCTGTCGAAATGCCAGGACGGCAGACGCCGCAGCCCCACATATTCGGCCAAGGCGGGCGCCAGCGCGGCGGTTTCGCTCACCAGCAGTTCGGCGGGTTTGAGGCGCGCGAGTTCGCCGAGCAGCGCGTCGGTCGTCGTGACCTCCATCACCGTGAAACGCCCGCTGGCGAGGTCGAGCCAAGCCAGGCCGCAGGCCGCTGCTTCCTGATGCAGGGCAAGCAGCAGGTTGTCGCGGCGCTCGTCGAGCAGCGCTTCGTCCGTCAGCGTGCCGGGGGTGACGATGCGCGCCACTTTGCGCTCCATCGGCCCGCGCCCGCTGGGATCACCGACTTGCTCGCAGATGGCCACGGCGTACCCCAGCCGCACCAGCTTCGCGAGGTAGTGCTCGACCGCGTGCGCAGGCACCCCCGCCATCGGCACCGGTCGCCCAGCGGATTCGCCGCGCGCGGTCAGCGTAATGTCCAACAGGCGCGCGGCGCTCACTGCGTCGTCATAAAACAATTCGTAAAAATCCCCCAAACGATAAAACACCAAGATGTCGGGGTGTTGCGCTTTGATGCGCAGGTATTGCTGCATCATCGGCGTGTGCTGATCGAGAGAAACGAGCGTGGAGTCCATACCATCAGTGTAATGAAAAAATGGAAGGACGCGAGCTGCTTGCTGCGTGCGCTGAACCATTCACCTATAATCGTCCGTGTTTCCCGGAGCATACTGTCAGGTTATTGCGCACCACACCGTGACCAGGGGTTTAAAACCATGAGGAGAAGTCTGTTCGTTGGTTTATTGTCATTGCTGGCGGCCGTCATGGGTGTCGCTGTCGCCCAACAACCCGTCACCATTGACGCTATCAAAGCGCTCGCGGACAAGGGCGATAAAAAGACCGCGCTGGAGCTGCTCGACAAACGCGTCGCCGCCGATGCCAATGACGTACAGGCGCGCTTCATGAAAGGGTTGTTGCTCCAGGAGATGGGCAACCGCAACGAAGCGCGCGAGGTGTTTGCCGAGATTGCCCGCCTGTTTCCCAAGATCCCAGAGGCCTATAACAATTTGGCCGCGCTCTATGCCCAACAGGGCGAGTACGAGCAGGCGCGGCGCGCGCTGCTCAGCGCGGTCGCCAATGCGCCCGATTACCCGACGGTACACGTCAACCTCGGCGATTTGTACATCAAGATGGCGGTGGACGCCTACCGCGACGCGCTCGCGCTCAACCCTGGCGACGCCGACGCCAAAGCCAAGCTGCGTTTCCTCGAAAAACTGCTCGGCGGCGGCTGAAACCCGATGGCGCCGAGCGAGCCGGCGCTGCGCGAGTGTGCGGCGCAAGTCGGGTATCGGCTCGGTGCGCGCCGGCTCTTGCTCACCACCGCGGAATCTTGCACCGGCGGCTGGATCGCCAAGCTCGTCACCGACCAAGCCGGAAGCTCGGCTTGGTTCGAGCGCGGTTTCGTCGTCTACAGCAACGCCGCCAAAGTCGAACTGCTGGGCGTGCGCGAAACGACGCTGATGGAATGCGGAGCGGTCAGCGCCGAGACCGTGGGTGAGATGGCGCAAGGCGCGCTCGCGCACAGCCGGGCCGATCTCGCGCTGGCGGTGAGCGGCGTCGCCGGTCCGGGCGGCGGCAGCGCAGCCAAACCCGTGGGCACCGTATGGCTGGCGTGGATGCTCAAGGATAACGTCGTTCGTGTCCGGCATTATCGATTCGACGGCGACCGCGATGCGGTGCGCGCCCAAGCGGTATACGCTGCGCTCCAGGGCGTGCTGGATGTCCTCGCCGATTGATGTGCGCCGCTTGTTCCTGGCGCTATGGCCGGATACCGCGATTGGCGCGCGATTGGCGGGGATTGCGCAAGCGGTTCCCGGCATCCGTCCCGTGGCGGTGGACAAGCTCCATCTCACCCTCGTGTTCTGGGCGCAACGACAGCCGAACGCTTGATCTGTTATGAACGAAAGCGCCGCTGATCGTCGTTCCCAGCCTGGAACTGCGCTTCGAACACCCTGCTGGCTGGCCACGACGGCATTCCTTGCGCTGGGGCCGCGCGCTACTCCACCCTTGCTCGCCGAGCTTGTCGCCGAGTTGAATCAACGCTTGGCGGAATGTGGTTTTCGCCCGAGCGGCCGTTCCGCGCCCATGTTACCCTGGCGCGGAGGCCGCACACAGCCGCCGCCTTTGTCGCCGCCATTGGCGAACCGTTCATCTGGCGGCGGAGCGCATCGCGCTGATGGAGTCCAGCCTGGACCGCGCGGCGCCGCTATCGATGCCAAATGCTGGCCTGGATAGCAGCCGCTGCTGCTAACCCCACGCCCACATCCCGCGATCCGCGCCATCAGCGTCTATACAATGACAATCGCTGGCCGAACGCCGCGAAGATTTACAGATTCATCGTTTATGGCTTAATGTACCCCACATTCAGCCAGGAGGATCCATAAATGCGCAGCGTATTGGCGGTCATAGCATTGCTCTTGTTGTTGCCGATGGTCGGCACGGTGCGAGCGGCGGAGGAAAAAGTTGTCCGGGTTTACAATTGGTCTGATTATATCGACGATACGATTTTGAAGGATTTCGAGAAAGAAACCGGCATCAAGATTGTTTACGATGTCTTTGATTCCAATGACATCCTCGAAACCAAACTACTCGCGGGCAGCACCGGTTATGATGTCGTCGTGCCTACCGGTTATTTTCTCGCTCGCCAGATCCAGGCGGGAGTGTTTCTGGCACTGGATAAATCCAAGTTGCCGAACCTCGGCAATATGTGGGATGAGATCATGCAGCGGGTTGGCAAATACGATCCCGGCAACAAATATGCCATCAACTACATGTGGGGCACCACGGGCATCGGTTACAACGTCGATAAGGTCAAGGAACGCATGGCGGACGCGCCGCTCGATTCTTGGCGTATGATTTTTGATCCTAAGGTACTCGCAAAATTCGCCGATTGCGGCGTTTATGTGTTGGACGCCGGCGATGAACTGATCCCGCTTGCCCTCCACTATCTTGGCGACAATGCCGACAGCAAGGACGAGAAAGTCATGGCCAAGGCCGAGCCCATATTGATGGCGATTCGCCCTT
Organism: Gammaproteobacteria bacterium; assembly: GCA_046347515.1. GTDB lineage: Bacteria > Pseudomonadota > Gammaproteobacteria > Competibacterales > Competibacteraceae > JAXMFZ01. The sequence goes on from JAXMFZ010000032.1 coordinate 46,834, forward strand.
ACATCCAGAAATTTCACTCTTCCGAGTACATCAACGCGCTCGCCAACGGCGACATCTGCATCGCGGTCGGCTGGTCCGGCGACGTATTGCAAGCGCGGAACCGCGCCATGGAGGCGAAAAACGGGGTCAACATCAAGTTTTCCATTCCCAAGGAAGGTACCCAGATGTTTTTCGACAATTTCGCCATTCCCAAGGATGCCCCTCACCCCGATAACGCCCATGCTTTCATCAATTACATGATGCGCCCCGAGGTCATCGCCAAGTCCTCCAATTTCGTCAAGTACGCGAACGGCAACAAAGCCTCGCAGCCGTTGCTGGACAAACAGGTGTTCGAGGATCCCGCTGTCTATCCGCCGCCCGAGGTCATGGCCAAGCTTTATTCCATCACGCCCTATCCACCCAAGGCCCAGCGCGCGCTCACCAAGCTCTGGACCAAGATCAAGAGCGCCAAGTGAGCGCGCCCGCGGGAAACAAGGGGGCAGGTCCCGCCGTCGCCCGCCAGCGCGCCGAACCTTGGAAAACGCCCGGCGCCGAGCCGCATGTGCGCATTCAGGGCGTCACCAAGAAATTCGACGAATTCGTCGCGGTCGATAACGTTTCGCTTGATATTTTCAAGGGCGAGTTTTTCTCGCTGCTCGGTCCCTCCGGCTGTGGTAAGACGACGCTGCTTCGAATGCTCGCTGGCTTCGAGCAACCCACTTCGGGGCGAATTTTCCTGGAGGGCGAGGACGTCTCCGCCGTGCCGCCCTATGAGCGCCCAGTGAACATGATGTTCCAGTCTTATGCGCTGTTCCCGCACATGACGGTAGAGGGCAATATCGCGTTTGGCCTCAAGCAGGACAAGTTGTCGAAAGACGAAATCAAACGCCGCGTGGCGGAGATGCTCGAACTGGTGCAACTAACGCCGTTCGCCAAGCGCAAGCCGCACCAGCTTTCCGGCGGCCAACGCCAGCGCGTGGCGCTGGCGCGCAGCTTGGCGAAGAAACCAAAAATGCTGCTCCTCGACGAACCGCTCGGCGCGCTCGATCGGCAATTGCGCGAACAAACCCAATTCGAGCTGATGAATATCCAGGACGAGGTCGGCATCACTTTTGTCATCGTCACCCATGACCAGGAGGAGGCGATGACGGTATCGTCCCGCATGGCGGTGATGAACCACGGCCGTATCGTGCAGGTCGGAACGCCGGAGGAAGTCTACGAATATCCCAACAGCCGCTATGTGGCCGATTTCATCGGCGACGTCAACATCGTCGAAGGCCGTCTGACCGAGGTGGGCAAAGATCACGCGCGCATCCATAGCGAGGAAGCGGGCTGCGACATCCTGGTCGATCACAGCGTGCCGTCCACGCCTGGTACCACGGTTTGGGTGGCGCTCAGGCCGGAAAAGCTCGATATCAGCGCCGAGCCGCCGTCCGATCCCACGGCCAATTGCATGCAAGGCGAGGTCTGGGACATCGGCTATATCGGCAATCTGTCCATTTACCACGTGCGCCTTGCGAGCGGCAAAACCATCACCTCGGCGCAGACCAATCGCTCGCGCCTGATCCAGCGCCCCATCGATTGGTGCGACCAGGTTTATCTCACCTGGGCGCCAGGCGCGAGCATCGTGTTGCTGAGTTAGGCCGCCATGGCCACTGAAACGACCGACGTCAAGATCGCCTATATCAGCGGGCGCAAAGCGCCCGTCACGGGCATCGGCGCTTTGCACGCGCGCCTCATGCTGTTCGCGCCCTACCGCTGGTTCGTGAGCGTGCTGGTATGGCTGGGGTTGGATGGGCGTGGAGTGGTCATTCTTGCGCCTTATCTATGGCTGTTTTTGTTTTTCCTGCTGCCTTTCCTCATCGTTCTCAGGATCAGCTTCTCCGAAACCCAGATCGCCATGCCGCCTTATACGCCGCTGGTGGAAATGACCGACGAGGGCAAGCTGCTGCTCACCTTCAATCTGGAAAATTACAAGCTGCTGTGGGAGGACGATCTGTATTGGCGATCCTATGTCAGCAGTCACAAAGTCCGCCGCCATCCCCTTTACCTTTCTCACGCTACTGGTCGGTTATCCATCGCCTATGCAATGGCGCGTACCCCCAAGCGCTGGCGGCTGGCGCTGGTGATGCTGGTCATTCTGCCATTCTGGACATCGTTGCTGATCCGTGTCTACGCTTGGATCGGCATCCTCAAGAAAGAAGGATTGCTCAATCTGGCGCTGACCAGCCTGGGGCTGATCAATGAACCGCTCACCATCCTCAATACCAACGTCGCGGTCTACATAGGCATCGTCTATTCCTATTTACCCTTCATGGTGTTGCCGCTCTACGCCAACCTTGAAAAAATGGATATGACCCTGCTGGAGGCCGCGATGGACCTCGGCTGCCGCCCGCTCAAGGCGTTCTGGAGCATCACTTTCAGGTTGTCTCTGCCGGGCGTGATCGCGGGTTGTTTTCTGGTATTCATTCCGGCGGTCGGTGAGTTCGTCATCCCCGATCTGCTCGGCGGTTCGGAAACCCTGATGATCGGTAAAACGCTATGGGCGGAATTCTTTAACAATCGCGATTGGCCTTTGTCGTCGGCGGTTGCCGTGGTGTTGCTGCTGCTGCTGGTGGTGCCGATCGTGATCTTCCAGCGCGCCCAGCTCAAGAACGCGAGCTAGTGCCATGAACCATCAGGGTATGAGCCGGTTCAATATGGCGTCTCTCATGGTGGGGATGACCTTTTTGTATCTACCCATCGTGTTGCTCATTCTGTTCAGTTTCAATGCCTCTAAACTGGTCACGGTATGGGGCGGGTTCTCCACCAAATGGTATGGCGAAATGTTGCGCAACGAGGCGCTGCTGAGCGCGGGTTCGGTGACGTTGCGGGTTGCGTTTCTGTCCTCGACGCTGGCGGCGATCCTGGGCACGGCGGCGGCCTTTGCTTTAGTCCGGTTCGGGCGTTTTCGCGGGCGCACCTTGTTTTCAGGCATGACCTACGCCCCTTTGGTGATGCCCGAGATCATCACCGGTCTATCGCTGCTCTTGATGTTCGTGGCGCTCGCCATCGACCGTGGCTTTTTGACGGTGACCATGGCCCATACTACGTTTTCGATGTGCTATGTGGCGATCGTCGTGCAATCGCGTCTTGCCGGCTTCGACCGCTCGATCGAGGAAGCCGCGTTGGACCTCGGCAGTCCGCCCGCTCGCACATTTTTCTATATCACGCTTCCGATCATCGCGCCGGCGGTGGTGGCCGGTTGGCTGCTTGCGTTCACGCTATCGCTCGACGACCTGGTGATCGCCAGCTTCACCACCGGTCCTGGCGCCACCACGCTGCCAATGCAGATCTACAGCCAGGTACGCCTCGGCGTGACGCCCGAAATCAACGCGGTGTCCACCATTCTGATCGGTATCGTCGCGACTGGCGCGCTCATCATGGCGCTGATCACCAAACGCCAGGAAG
>JAXMFZ010000033.1:0-49952 GCA_046347515.1 Gammaproteobacteria bacterium
CCTGCCGGATGATGGCGCCCGCCTTCGAGCAAGCCGCGGCCCGCCTCGAACCCAAGGTTCGCCTCGCCAAGCTCAACACCGATCAGGCCCAGGACGTCGCCGCGCGCTATGGCATCCGCAGCATTCCGACCCTGATCTTGTTCAAGCGCGGCCGGGAAGTGGCGCGCCAGTCGGGCGCGCTCGACGTGGGCCGCTTGCTGAACTGGGTGGGCGCGTACGCCTAGAGCTTTCTCGCGCTATCGCCCACGCGCACGACGCCGGGCTGCACGACTTTTGCGTTCACGCCGCGCAGCCTGAGCTCTTTGCCGCGGGGTGAATTGACGAACATCATTGCGTCACGCCCGAACCGCGCCACGAATTTCTTGCACCCGTTATGGGGTTGGGCGGTGATCTCGATGACCGCCGAGCCGAGCGCCAAACGCGCGCCCGGCGGCAGATTCTCGACGCTCAAATCCAGATCGACGTAAAACTGATCGCCCGCCAACGGCCAGCGCTCCTTGGCCTGCGCGACCAGCGCGATCAAGCGTGAATTCATGACGGTAATCTGCATATCGCCATGCGCCGAGCCATCGGCGGTGGCGGAGCTGCCGCGCGCCCGCCAATTGTCGCCCACCAGTCCATCCGCCAGGTCAAGGTCGGCCTGAGCCAAGACTTCGCGCTCGTTGGTCCGCGGTCGGCGCACGATCAAGTCCACCGTGCCGCTGTCTTTTGGTGCCTGCCGGATGGCTTCCAATCCTGCTTGCAGCTCCGCCATCGCCAGTTGTTTTACAGCGGCCATCATCGCCCTCCTCGGTCGGCAAAGCGCGATTGTAGCAGCATCCATGGGCGCTTGTTTTCCCTGGGCGATTCCGGGATCATGCCTTGTTATCCCTGTACGGCGGTATTGTATGTTCCCCCTGCGCGATGAAAACCCCACCTTGGACACTTCGGTGGCGACTTTCGCCATCATCGGCCTCAACGCCGCCGCCTGGCTATTGTTGCAGGGGCTGGGGTCGGAGCCCACGCTCAGCCGTTCGGTGTGCCAGTATGGGGCGATTCCAGGCCAACTCCTGGGCATATTCCCGCCGGGCGCCGCGATAGAACTGGGGCCGGGCGATTACTGCCCGGTCGGCGACGCGCGCCATTGGTGGTCGCCGCTCAGCTCGATGTTCATGCACGGCGGTTGGTTCCATATCCTCGGCAACATGTGGTTTCTTTACATCTTCGGCGATAACGTCGAGGATTCGATGGGGCCCGCGCGCTTTGTCATCTTTTATCTGCTCTGCGGTTTCGCCGCCGTCGCCGCGCAAATCCTCGCCGATCCGGCCAGCCCCATTCCGATGGTGGGCGCTTCCGGCGCCATCGGCGGGGTGATGGGCGCCTACGCCGTGCTCTACCCGCGCATTCCGGTGCATCTGTTGGTGATTCTCGGGTTTTACGTCGGGCGCGTCGCGGTGCCTGCGTTCGTGATGCTGGGCTACTGGTTTCTGCTGCAACTGCTGGGCGGGCTCCCCGCCCTGCAAAGCGAAGGCGGGGGGGTGGCGTTCTGGGCGCATGTCGGCGGTTTCCTGGCCGGCGTCGTGTTGATCCATGTATTTCGCGACCCCGGACGTGTCGCCGCGCACCGCGCCCGCCTCCTGAGCCACTGGCCGGGGCGCTGAAGTCCGCGCTGACCTTTTTACCGAAATTTTACCGAATTCTTATGACTGTGCTGACCGGGTCATGGTCTACCGGATCGCATTCCTGCTTCACGTCGGCGTGGCAACAACGCCCGGAAGAGGCGCTTAAGCGGAGACCAGAACAGCATGGTGATCGCCAATGCGCAGATCGTCCTCACCAGGCCGTTCGACCAGAAAATCGATAAGTTTCCTTGCGACAGCAGCATGGATTGGCGGAACGAACTTTCCGCCAGGTCCCCCAGCACCAATGCCAACACCATCGGCGCGAGCGGGTAGTCGAGTTTCTTGAACACGTAGCCGATGACGCCGAACACCAGCATCAGCGCGATATCGAAGGCCGCGTTGTGAACCGTGTAGGCGCCAACCGCGCAGATGACGATGATGACCGGCGCAATGATGCTGAACGGTATGCGCAGGATCGCCGCCCACCACGGCACCGTAGTGAGCACGACGGCGAAGCCGACGATATTGCCGAGATACATGCTGGCGATCAACCCCCAGACGAAATCTTTCTGCTCGACGAACAAGAGCGGCCCTGGTTGCAAACCCCAGATCAACAGCCCGCCGAGCAGCACGGCGGCGGTCGGCGAGCCAGGAATGCCGAGGGTGAGCATCGGCAAGAGCGCGCTGGTGCCGGCGGCGTGGGCGGCGGTTTCCGGCGCGACCACCCCCTCGATTTGGCCGCTGCCGAACAAATGGCCGTTCTTGGACATGCGCTTGGCCATGCCGTAGCTCATGAACGAGGCGGGGGTCGCGCCGCCCGGCGTGATGCCCATCCAACAACCGACCAGCGTGCCACGCAGCGCCGTGAGCCAGTATTTCGGCAATTGCGCCCAGGTCTGCAATACCACTTTGGGGTCGATGCGGGCGTTGACGCCTTTGAAGGCAAGGCCTTCTTCCATGGTCAGTAGGATTTCGCCAATGCCGAACAAGCCAATGACGGCGATCAGAAAATCGAAGCCGCGCAGCAATTCCTCGAAACCGAAGGTGAGGCGCAACTGGCCGGTCACGGTATCGAGGCCGACCGCGGCCAGCGCGAAGCCGAGCATCATCGCGGCGATGGTTTTGAACGGCGAACCGCCGCTCATGCCGACGAAGCTGCAAAACGCCAGCAGTTGCACGGCGAAGATTTCCGGCGAACCGAATAAGAGCGCGAATTCCGCCACCACCGGCGCGAGAAAAGTGATGACCAGCACCGCCACCAGCGCGCCGAAGAAAGACGAAGTAAACGCGGCGGTGAGCGCCTCGCCGGCGCGGCCCTGCTGCGCGAGCGGATGACCGTCGAAAGTCGTCGCCACCGACCACGGTTCGCCGGGGATATTGAACAATATGGAGGTGATCGCCCCGCCGAACAGCGCACCCCAATAGATACACGACAGCATGATGATGGCGGAGGTGTGATCCATGGAAAACGTGAGCGGCAACAGGATTGCCACGCCGTTCGCCCCGCCCAGGCCCGGCAGCACGCCGATCAGCACACCGAGCAGGATGCCGACCAGCATGAACAACAGATTGTGCCAGGTCAGGGCAACCGAAAAACCGTGCAGCAGCGCGCTTAATTCGTCCACATCAGAGGCCGAGCCAGGTTTCGATGGGACCCTTGGGCAGGGAGATGAGAAACCAGCGCTCGAAGACCAGAAACAGCACGAGCGGCACACCCAAACCGACCAGCAGCGCTTTGATGATCCCTGCCCCGCCTTGCCAGAGCATGAAAGAGGCGATGAAGAGCGCGGCCGCCGTGTAAAGGCCAAGCCAAAAAATGCCGGCTACGAACAGCGTCGTCGGCAGCAGCATGGCGAGCACCAGGCGCAATGCGCGATGATCGACGAAAACCTTGCCGGCAGCGCGCTGGAGCAGCGCGCGCAACAAATTGACGGTACTGGCGCTGCTCAGGATCAGGCCGATATAAAAGGGAAAATAGCCGGCCTGCGGGCCGTCGTCCGCCCAGCCCGCGCCGATGCGGCGACTATCGACCATCACCAGCGCGCCGATGCCGATCATGAGCAAGGCGACGCTGATCTCCATGGCGCGCGTCGATAGCCCGCGCGCATGAGAGTTTGGGGAATCGGCCATGGCTTGGCTTATTTGGCGAGGAAGCCCGCTGCTTCCATCAACGCGCGGTGTTCCTGCTCGGTTTTCTCCAGCCAGTTTGTGAACTCGGCGCCGGTCATGAAGCTTTGGTTGAACGCGCCTTTATTGACGAAATCCTTCCATTCCGGAGTTTCCCGCACTTTCTTGAGCAGATCGGCGTAGTAATCGACCTGTTCCTGGGTCGCGCCGGGCGTGGTGAAGATGCCCCGCAGCATCAGATAATGCACATCGACGCCGGATTCCTTGCAGGTCGGGATGTCGCCCCAGGCGACCGTGTCCGTGACCTTGTCCGGATAAGGCATGTGTTCGGCGTCGAACACGCACAGGGGGCGCAGTTTGCCGCCACGCCAGTGGGCGACGGCTTCGATGGGATTGTTGACCGTCGAGTCGATATGCTTGCCGACCAGTTGCACCGCGACATCGCCGCCGCCCTTGAACGGTACATAAGTGAATTTCTTGCCGGTCACTTTCTCCAGCGCGACCGTGATGATCTGATCTTCCTGCTTGGAACCCGTGCCGCCCATCTTGAACTGATTGTCGGCGCCGGCTTTCACGGCTTCGACGTAATCCTTGGCGCTCTGATAGGGCGATTCGGCGTTCACCCACAGCACGAACTCATCGAGTGCCATCATCGCGACCGGGGTGAGGTCTTTCCAATTGAACGGCACGCCGGTGGCAAGCGGGGTGGTGAATAGATTGGAAAGAGTGATGACCAGCTTGTGCGGATTGCCCTTGCTGTTTTTGACGTCCAGAAACCCTTCCGCGCCCGCCCCGCCAGCCTTATTGATGACCACCATGGGCTGGGCCAGCAGTTGGTGTTTGGCCACTGCCGCCTGGATCAGGCGCGCCATCTGATCGGCCCCGCCGCCGGTGCCGGCGGGCACGATGAATTCGACCGTCCTGTTTGGCTCCCAGGCATGGGCTGGAATGGCGAGCGCGAGGCCGAGCGTCAGAGCCCCAGCCGCGCGGACGAGAGCCCGCGAAAAAATCGTCATGGAATGTATCCTCCTCGGGTAACGCGATGATTTCGGTATCGTGCAACAACTTTAGCCTATGGCAGGCGCGGCTTCCAACGCAGCGCGGCGCGCAGGCCGGTATCTTCGAACTGCATGTTCACGCGGAGCCAGTCCACGGCCTTCAGTAATCCGAAATCGCGCTTGCCGGGTTGATAGTCAGGCTGCGTCTGCCGGCCCAAAGTGCCGTACACGCTGCTGCGGAGCACATCGTCGCGCCATTCCCAGTCGCCGCCCGCCGGGTGGACAGGCTGAAACCCGAACAGCGCCGCATGCTGGCGCAAGGCGGCGGATACGTCCTGCGCACCGGCGCCGAGCATGGGGTATAGATAACCGATGCCGCTCATCGCAGCCTCGCGTTCGCGGGCGCTGGCGGCGGCGAACAAACCGGGCAGTTGCGCCGTGCCCGCGCCCGGGTTGGCGATGATCGCCGCGCCATTGAGCGGGGCGGGGGCCACGGTGTGGATCGCCGCGCGTTGCGACCACGGCAGGTTGCTGATCGTGAGATAGCCTTGTTGCACTTCAACGCCAAAGCGCAGCGCCAGCATGCCCTCTATCGCGATTTCGTAAACCCAGGCGTCACGCCCGCTGATCTGGTAGAAACCGCTGCGCCAGCCCCAACGCTGTTGGTTCAGCCCCTGGTTCGGGGTTCTGCGCAGAATCGCCAGTGCCTTGGCGGGGTCACTCAGCTCGAACATCAGCTTCACGGGCCGGGTGAATACCGCCATCGCCACCGGCAGCCACAGCGTCATGCCGCCACGCGCGAACGCCGTGGGTCCGCCCACCGCGCCCAGGATGTCGCCGCTGCCGAGTGCGATGATCGGGTCGGCATCGGCGATGGCGACATGCAGCGCTTGGCCGAGGGTATCGATCAGCGCCGGGTCAAAACCACTGTAGGCGCCGAACGGCTCGCGCATGACCTCGCCCAAGCCGCTTTGCAACAGGCTCTCTTTGGCCAGGTTCATGGAGAACATCAGCACCGGCGCCGGATCGAGTTCGGGGATGCGCAGATCGATACCCGACTCGCGCCGCTCCAGCACCGAGCGCAGGCCGTTGTAAAACGTATTGTCGATCAGCGGCAAAATGTAAGTGCTGAGTTCGAGGCTGCCGTCGGCATCGACATCGTCCAGGCGCATGGCGATGGGGTCGAAGAACTGTCGCCAGAAACGTGAATAATCCTCGACGTAAGCCCGATAGGCTTCGGCTTCGGCGGTGCTTGCGTGGGTGAGCGGAGTGTCGAGCAGGGTCGCGGGCCGCGCCAGCGTACCGTAGCGCTGGGATGCAGCGCTGCCATCGGCGCGCAGCGTATAGTCGCGCTGCGAGAAATCGGCGGGTACATAGCCCAATTCGGCAAGCCGTGCCAGGCTGGGCTGATCCGCGTGGCCGTCGAGGCGATACAACAGCACGCCGGCGCTCAGGGCTTCCAGGTCGGCGTGCGCCCGCAGGCGGTGCAACTGGCCGATTTTGACCTCCGGCCCCACCAGGCGGCGGATGAAAGGATCGGAGAAGTAAGCGTAGAGGCGCGTATTGGCGGCGATCGGCAGGCGGTTCAGCATGTAGCGGAATTCGGCGCTCTGACCGAGGCTGCCGCTCCCACCAGCGGCAGCGAGCGCGAGCACCCGCTGCACTTCGCCGGCCTGGGTGCCGAATACGATGAGATCATCGCGCACGCTCCAGTAGCTCTGGCCGCCGTCGCTCCCGCTGCGCGTGATGAGGCCATCGGCGCCCGCCGTGCCGGTAAGCCCCAACAGCGTGAGCGCGGCTTTGGCCAGCGCCGGGCTCGCCATGCGTGCGACGACGGTCAGGTCGGCGCCGTCGATCAGGAACAAATCGGGCAGAATCACGCCCAGTTCCTTGACCATCTTCTGCTCGAGCAGCGCCCGCACCCAGTCCTCGGCTATACCGAGCCGCGCGAACATGCGCGCCTTCAGATCGTAGTCGAGGCTGTTGGCGTCGAACGCCGCGCCGAGATCGGCGATGAAACCCGCGCCCTGGTCGAGCATCGGCGGCAACGCCGTGGGTTTGGCGACGTAAACGAACAAGCGGTCGGCGGGAACGACATCGGCCAGCGCCAGATGACCGGCTTCGACGCCGCGCACCATCTCCGCAAACGGATGGGATTGCACCTCGACACCTTGGATGGTGGCGATGGGGATGGAAGCCCCGCCGCTGTCCTTGACGTCGCGCAGCGCTTGCAATTGCAGGGTCTCGCGCACCGCCGCGCGGCCACCGAGGGCGTTGAACAGTGAAGTGGCGCGCTCGGTATCGAGCCACGGCGCTTGCGGTTCGGGCGGACTATCCTGTACGTTGTACAGCGCCGGCAGGCGCGCCAACCAATGATTCAGCACCGGCGCTTCGGTTTGCCGCGCCAGCGCGCGCCAAATGGCCGCGCGCTGCGTGGCCCACTCGCGCAACAGGGTCGCATCACCCTGAATCGCGGTGCGAGTGTCCCAAGTGACGGCAATCGTCGCATCGGTCTGCGGGTTGCGAAACTGCACGGCAATGGGAGCCGTGGGCCGCGCAGCGAGCCTGCCCAACAGTGTCCAGCGTATTGGGCTGGACCCTGCCTTCGCTGGCTCGCCCCGCATCTCCTGCAACAGCGCCGGCGGCGGTACGGCGTAGAGATCGCCCAGCGTCTTATCCGCCAGCGGTTTCACCGGCCACCAAAAGCCGGGCGAAGGCAGTTCGACCTCGCCCCTCACTATCGTGACGCCGAGCTTGGGGTCGGTAAAACTCCGGCTATCTTGCACGCTGATCGAGGGTTGCGCCGAAGCGCTGGCGCAGCAGAGCAGCAACCCGGCCAGCCAGCCGTATTTCAGGTTTGCGTTCAATGATGTTCTCCAGAGCGGGCCAATATCCACGCCACCGCCACACCGCCGATGACCGAGTAATCCTGTTTGACCAAGGGGCTATCTGCGAATTGCGCATCGGCCAAGTCGAAATAACGCACGAATGCGCCATACCAGAAATTGCCGCGGGTGTGCGAAACGCCGAGCGACAGCCGCCAGCCGCCGAAACCGGCGTCGGCCTCGAAAGCCGGCCGTTCCGCGGTAGCGAAGCGCGGGTCCACGCCGTAGAAATACTGATGGTAATCGCCATCGCCGAACACTGGGCCGAAGGAAGCGTCCACCGTGAGCGGGCCACCTTGCAGGGCGAAATCCCGCTCGTAGTAAAGATTGGGGCTGGCGACCCAGCCGATGTGCTTGACATGCTTGAAATCGCTGGCGAACGACGCGCGCACCGGCAGCTCCAGCGTCAACCGGTCATGGCGTTCGCGGTCGTCGAATAGGGTGAATTGCAACGCCGGACCGATTTCGCCGGTCGGATCGAGGTCGGGCATGCCCTGGCGCGCTTTGTTGTTATTGCTGTCGATGGGCAGCGAGCCGTTCAGGCTGACGGTGAACTTGACGCGGTCGCTGGTGAAAATCTTGCCCGTCACTTGCTCGCGGCTCACATCCAGCCAATCGCTACGATAGCTGACGTAAGGAAACGGCAGCACCCAATTGTTGCGTTCGTCGGAACCCAGATAATCGTCGAAACTGATGCCGGAAATCCCGATACCCAGTTCCCAGCGCGATTCGGCGGCAGCGGGAAGCGCAAGACTCAGCAAGGTGGCGGATAGGATCAAGCGCATGGTGATGACTCAGCTCCTGAAAAGAGATGGATTCAGCCGTTGAGGCGCTCACGCTCGCGTTCGATCATCTCGTCGCGCAGGCGGTTGAGATAAGGCGTGAGGCCCACCGGATAAAGGTGTGGATACTCGAAGCGCTGGTGGCTTTCGTCGAGCAGCGCGAGCTGCTCGCGCACGCGCGCGCGGATGCGCTCCAGCGGCGGCGGCGGCGCGAGCAGCCGCCCGTTTGCAAAGACCTGCTCCAGTAACGGTTCGACGCGCGACACATCGCGAAAACGCTTCTGGTGGGTGTTATCGTTGGGGTCGATGATGAGGCGGATGGCGGCAGGGTCTTCGCCGTGATCGGCGATGGCATCACCCGCCATCTTGCCTTCCGGATCGTACAGGCGATACGCCTGCAACAGCCCGGGAATGCTCATTTTGGCTTTCTGTTCGGACAATTTGAGCTTGTATTGCCAATCGCCCGCCCGGTCCTGGATCGCCGACAGCTTGTACACGCCGGACAGCGCCGGGTCATCATAAGCGGTGATGAGTTTGGTGCCCACGCCCCAGGTGTCGATGCGCGCGCCTTGGTTCTTGAGGCTGGTGATCACGTATTCGTCGAGTTCGTTACTGGCCATGATCCGCGCTTCGAACAGACCCGCCGCGTCGAGCATGGCGCGCGCGCGCTTGCTGAAATAGGCCAGGTCGCCGCTGTCCAGGCGGATGCCGACCGGCTGGTGGCCGCTGTCCTTGAGCTTGCGCGCCACGTCGATGGCGTTGCGGATGCCGTTGATCGAACCGTAGGTATCGACCAGGAACACGCAATTGTCCGGCATCGCCTCGGCGAACGCGGCGAACGCCGCGCGCTCGTCGGCGAACGCCATCACCCAGCTATGGGCATGGGTACCCATCACCGGAATGCCGAGCAGTTTACCGGCCAGAGTGTTGGAAGTGCCCGCGCAGCCACCGATGTAACAGGCGCGGCTCGCCGACAGCGCGCCGTCCGGCCCTTGCGCACGCCGGAGGCCGAAATCCACCACCGGATCGCCCTTGGCGGCGATACAGACGCGCACCGCTTTGGTGGCGATCAGGCTCTGGAAATTCAGGATATTGAGGATGAAGCTTTCTAACAGTTGCGCTTGCAGGATCGGCCCTTGGACCCGCAGCAGCGGTTCGTTGGGGAATACCACCGTACCCTCGGGCGCGGCCCACACGTCGCAGTTGAAACCGAGCGCCCCCAAATAATCGAGGAAAGCCGGGGCGAACAGGCGCTTTTCCGCCCGGTCCTTGAGGGTTGCGAGGTATTCCAGGTCGGCGCCGCTGAAGCGCCAGTCGCCGAGCATGTCGATCAGCGTGCCGAGCCCGGCCAGCACCAGGAAGCCGCCCTCGAACGGGTTACGCCGGTAGAACATCTGGAACTCGGCGCGCCGTTCGGCCATGCCGGTCTTCCAGAAGCCGTAGGCCATGGTAAGCTCGTACTGATCGGTGAGGAGCGCGAGCGAAGCATCAGTGTGAAGTAGGGTATGGATCATTACGATTTTCCGGGCTGCGTGCTCAGGCGAAGCAGATGACGTTGGCGAGCGCTTCGCCGCGCGCGTAGCGGTCGAGGTTGGCGGCCACGGCCGCCCAGCGCCGGTCATTGAGGGCATGGGTCCAGGCCGAGCAGTGCGGGGTCATGCGTACATTGGCGAGTTCGTGGAACGGGAACCGCGATGGGCGTGGGGCCGGGTCTTGGGCGCTAGGATAGCGGTACCACACATCGAGCACTGCGCCGCCGATGACACGGTTCTGGAGCGCGAGATACAGCGCTTCCTCGTCCACGATCCTGGCGCGCGCGACGTTGACCAGCACCGCGCTCGGCTTCATGCGCGCCAGTTGGGCCACACCGATCAGGCCGCGCGTAGCATCGTTGAGTGGGCAGGTGATGACGACGTAATCGCTCTCGGCTAGCAGCCGATCGAGGTCGCGCGCGGCTGTCCCCAGCCAGGCCAGCGGTTCGGGCTTGGGGTGCTCGGAGCCGGCCACCGCGCACAAGCGCATGCCGAAAGCGCCGGCGCGGCGCGCGATTTCCCGCCCGATATGGCCGTAGCCGATCAATCCCACGGTTTTGCCGTAAGCCTCGCCGTGGTAGGGGCCGTCGGGTGGCATCGAGTAGTACCAGCTACCGGCGCGGAAATCGGCCATGATCGCCTGCGTGCCGATCTCCCATTCGAGGATGTTGAGCATGACATATTCGGCGATGGGAATCTCGTGCTCAAAAGTATTGCATACCACACAGCCATCCGGCAGCAGGTCGCGCTTCAGCCAGTCGTAACCGGCGAAAGGGATTTGCAAGAGCTTCAGGCGAGGGGCACGCAGGGGCTGCTTCCCGAAATCACCGGACACCAGCACCGTGGCATCGGCCAGCGCATCGCGCAAACGCACGCTGTCGCCCGGGTCCGGGCACAGGACGAGTTTCCAGTCGGTCGCCAACCGGCTGGGCAGCCGATTCGCGCCAAACCGCATCGCATTGTCGCCGACCAGGGCGACCGTCGGGTTTTGGGTCAATGTCATCGCAGCTCGGAAATGGAGTATGCGATTCACTTTATATCATGCGGGCAAGGACATCATCATCGTGTTACTTGACACTGTCATATAACAGTGTTATATTGAAACAATGCAACGGATGACTTTGGCCCAGCTCAACACAGCGGTCGCCCAATTATTGGCCGGAGATGACGACTACGGCGGCGTCGCGTCCGGGCGCGTGCGCGATGTCCCGGACCCGCGCACGATCCGTTATTACACAACATTAGGCCTGCTCGACCGGCCCGCCGAGATGCGCGGCCGTACTGCGTATTACGGGCGCCGCCATGTGTTGCAATTGGTGGCGATCAAGCGTTTGCAGGCGCAAGGCTTGGCGCTGGCCGCCATCCAGCAGCGCTTGGCCGGCAGCGACGACCGCCTACTGGCCGAACTGGCGGCACTCGCACCGGCAGCGCTGGAACGCCTTGAAGTCGACAATGCCCTCGCCAGGACACGCGCCAGCGCCGCGCCAGAACGCTTCTGGGAGGTGACGCCCGCGCTGGCTGCCCCACTGCCCGCACCATCTCCGGTCGCGAACCCCGTGCTGGCGTTGCGCCTGGACGAGGCTATCGTGCTGGTGGTGGACGGGCTTGCCACCAGCGCCGTGGATGCCGAAATTGGCCGCCAACTTGCCGCCGCCGCCGCGCCTTTGCTCGATTGCTTGCGGGCGCTGCGGCAACGCGAACGCTGAGCCGCGCCAGCGGCTCGCCCAAACCCCAAGGAGACTCGAGATGACCGCTACCCCGACCTTGCTCGCCCCAATGGCACCGAGCGCCGCGCCGGAACCCGCCGCAGACGACGGCTTCGGCATGTTGCATGGCGAACGCGGCAGTCTACCGCTCCTCGCACTCGAGGTCGGCGCGCGCATCGCGGGGCTGGCGGCGCATACGCGCGTGCGCCAGATTTTTCACAATGCCTTCGCCGAGCCTATCGAAGCCACGTATATCTTCCCGCTGCCCGAACGCGCGGCCGTGACATCGTTCCGCTTGACCGTCGCTGGCCGCGTGGTCGAGGGCTTGCTGAAAGAGCGTGGCGCGGCGCGCCAGGACTACGACGCAGCGATCCGCGCCGGCCAGCGCGCCGCCATCGCCGAGGAAGACCGCAGTGGCGTGTTCAGCCTGCGGGTCGGCAATCTACCGCCGCGCGAGGACGCAGTAGTGGAACTGGAGATGGTCGCGCCGCTCGCGTATGCCGACGGCGAGGCCGAGTTCCGCTTTCCCTTGGTAGTCGCGCCGCGCTACGTGCCGGGCATCGCCCTGGACGGTGCGAGCGTAGGGCTGGGCACGGCGCCCGACACCGATCAAGTCCCCGATGCGTCACGGGTGACGCCGCCGGTGCTGCTGCCCGGTTTCCCCAATCCGGTGCGGCTGAGTCTGGAAGTCGAGATCGATACCGCCGGGCCGGCCGCTATTCTGCAAGACCGAACCGCACTGCGCGCGAGCCTGCACAGCGTAGTGATCGAGCAGGGTCCGGCGTTGAAAATCCGCCTGCAGCCCGGCGAGCGACTGGATCGCGATTTCATCCTGCGCTTCCCAGTTGCGCGCGGGGAGGTGCGCACCACCCTGCTCGCCGCCCCCGGCGCTGACGGCCACGAGGGCGTGTTCGCCCTCACCCTGGTGCCGCCGCGCCCTAGCGCGGCAACCGCGGAACGCCCGCGTGCCGTGGTGTTCGTACTGGACCGTTCGGGCAGTATGGGCGGCTGGAAAATGGTGGCGGCACGCCGGGCCCTGGCGCGCATGATCGATACCTTGGGCGTCCATGACCGCTTCGCGGTGCTCGCGTTCGATGATCGACTGGAAGAGCCGCCGCAAGCGCACGGTGGGTTGTGCGTGGCGACCAACCGCGAGCGCTGGCGTGCGTTGGAGTGGCTGGGCCGCATCGAGGCGCGCGGCGGCACCGAGATGGGGCCGGCGCTGCAAGCGGCCATGGCGTTGTTGGCTGGCACCGAGTCCGGACGTGAGCGCGTGCTGGTACTGGTCACCGACGGCCAAGTCGCCGGCGAGGATGCGCTGTTGCGCACGCTGAGCCAAGCCGCCGGCGCGCTCTTGCCGCGGGTGTTCGCGCTCGGCATCGACCGTGCGGTGAACGCTGGATTCCTGAGACGCTTGGCGGAGATGGGCGGCGGCGCGTTCGATCTGGTCGAGTCGGAAGAACGCTTGGATGAGGTCATGGCACGCATCCACCGCAAGATCGCCGCGCCGGTGCTGACCGACCTTGGCATCGAGTCTATCGGCACCGAGGCGCACCCGGAAAGCCTCGCGCCGGCGCGGCTTCCGGATTTGTTCGCCGATTGCCCGGTGACGATTTACGGACGCTTCCGCAGCCCAATCGGCGATCTGCGCTTACGCGTCAAAGCACACGACGCGCTGAACCAAGCCTGGACCGAAGAAGTGGCGGCGCAAGCCGGTAGGCGAGAGACGTTGCTGAGTTTATGGGGAAGATCACGGGTGCGCGATCTGGAAGATCGCTACGCCGGCGGCCTAGACCCCGAGCGCGAGCGCCTGCCCGCCGCGATCGTGGCGGCTTCCCTGGAAGCCCATGTGCTGTCACGCTTCACGGCGTATGTCGCGGTCGATCGCGCGGAGGTCGTCAATGCCGGTGGTGAGCAGCGCGAGATCATCCAGCCGGTGGAAATGCCCTCGGGCTGGGCACTGGAAAGCCTGGCGCTGCCAGCCGCTGCGCCGATGAGGTCTAGTCCGACGCTGGTCGGCGGGGCCACCATGGACTCCGGGGTGGGTAAGATGGATATGGACATAGACCGCCTATTCCACGCCGCGCGCTTCGAACTCGACGACCTCAATACGACCCGGCCATCGCCTGGCGCGCCGCTGTTCTCCCGGCGTGCCAAACCGCGCAATTGGTTGGTTAATCTCTACGGCGCGGCGCTGGAAAGCCTGGTGAAGCTGGTGACGAGCAAGGGGCTGAAAGCGCGCCGCCGCAAGTTGGACGAACTCCTGACCCATCTGCGCACGCTCCACGACCAGTTGCGCGGGGTACCGGCCGATGCGACCGAACTCGCCGCCATCGCTGACCTGATCCAGCGCGCCGAGGCATTGATCACCGCGTTCGACGCGGGCGACACGGAAGCTTTGCGCAAGCCCGACTACGAAGCGTTCATCAGCGCTGTGCGGGAGCAGTTGCAGGCCCGGCAAAATGGGAAGCCGCGTGGTGGGCGACGGGAGAAGTTCTGGTCCTAGAGGGAAAGCGGGCGCGTTGCGGCCTTGACCCGACAGGGCAGCACAGTAAACTCTTTATTCGCATTGTGGAAGAACCGCTGACACACTGAGATCAACGCTTGCAAAACTCGCAGTCGCCATCCCCCGGCGCTGTGCTTACGCCGCCCGGGCCGCTACAGGGAGCCTACACCGTCCGTTTGCACCAGGATCGCAATCAGGAACGGCGGTTGCAGTTCCCCAGCGCTTGGGCGCGCGTGTTGCGCCGCGATCATGATGGCCTGGTGGTCATCAACCGCGGCATCGTCACCGAGCATGGCGCGGTCACCCTGGCGGGAATGCGGATCGTCGCCCGCACCATGGAAAATCTGGAAATTTTCCCGGCCTCGATCTGGGACCGGATACACCAGGAGCTGCTGGGATCGGGATCGATGTACGACGAGGAGTTTCGGCAGCGCGCGCGCGCGCGCATCAGCAACGCCATCGAATGCCGTCTGGACGCGCGCGGGCGCATTTCGATGCCGGCCTCGCTGCGCCGAGCGGCCCGGCTGACGGAGAGTATCGTGATGGTTGGACTGGGCGACCGCATCGAGCTTTGGAACCTGCAAGATTGGCGGCGTGGGAGCGGCTGAGAACGAACCGATGCCGGCTTATCTGATCTGGCAGTCGTATTTGCTTGCCGGGTTTTGCCTGCTCGTGGCGGCGTGGCGCGCGCCCTGGCGCAAGCTGGCCGTTTCCCGTTTTCAGCATGTGTTCCTCGGGGCTTGTGTCGCGACGCTGGTGCTGTGGTGTGTGCGCGCCAACGTCGCCCCCGGCCTGGACATCCATTTTCTGGGAGTCACCACGCTCACCCTGATGTTCGGCTGGCCGCTGGCATTGGCGGCGTTGGCCGCGGTATGCCTCGGCGTGGGGCTCGCCGGTGTACAGGACTGGCGGGCGTTGGGTTTGAGCTATGTCACGCAAGCGGTAGTGCCGGCTGCGCTGAGTTGGCTTGTTTATCGGTGGGCGGACGCGCGCCTGCCGCGCCATGTCTTCATCTATTTATTCATCTGTGTGTTCCTGGGGGCGGCGCTGGCGATGGCGGCGGCGAGCCTCGGTCTCGGCCTGATCCTGACCGGCGCCAGGGTGGAAGGCGTCGACCGGGTCTTTCAGGAATACTTCGGACTGCTACCGTTGATTGCGTTTCCCGAAGGGGTGATGAATGGCTTCGTGATGACCGGCCTAGTTGCGCTGCGGCCCGGGTGGCTGTGTACCTTCGACGATGCGCGTTATATCAAGGGCAAATGAATCACGAATCCGGTTTGGGCTGGTCGGCGGCGCGCGCCGGCATGGGTTGCGGTGGCGGCATGGGTGGGCACGGCGCGAAGCCCATATAGACGGGATCGACCTCATGTGCTTGGCAAGGCGGCGAGTTGCACTCGATGACGGCAGGTTCCGGGGGCGTGGCCGCAGAGGCGGGTTTGCACGGAATATTCATCGTGATTTCGACGCGAGGCGCTTGAGCCAGATCAAGAAATAATTCACGGATGCGTGTCCCAATATGGATTTATAATAGTATGACAGCCGCATCCCCGAAGAAATCCGCGCCGGGAGTAAGACGACATGACCGATATCATCCGGCAATTGCGCCAGGATCATTTCAATATCGCCAAGCTGCTCGCTCTCCTCGAACAGCAAATCGGCCTCATGCGCAAAGGCGAAGAAGCCGATCTCGGTCTGATGGTCGATATCATGACGTACATGATCCACTATCCCGATCAGTACCATCACCCCCGTGAGAACCTCATTCTCGCGCGCTGGCTGATACGCGAAATCAGCGCCGGCCCGCTGGTCGATGCCATCGAAGCGGACCATCGCCGCATCGCCGAGGACAGCGTGCGCTTCCACGACGCTTTGCGCGGCGTCGAAGGCGATGTAGTGATGCCTCGCACCGAAATCATCGCAGCGGGCGAGCGCTATGTTCGTCATCAACGGGAACATATGGCCAAGGAAGAGGCGGAGGTGTTTCCACGCGCCCTGGCGGTGCTGACGCCCCTGGATTGGGAAGTGATCGACGCGCAGATGGCGCCGCGCGCCGATCCGCTGTTCGGCCAGTTCGTGGAAGAACAGTATCGCCGCCGCTACGAGCAAATCCTGCGCTTGATCGAGCGCGCCTGAAACAGCGCCGGCGCGATATCAGATCACTTTGTCGGTATTCGGGTCGATCAGAATCGTTCGATTCATGTCGATTTCCAGCTCCAAGCGTTCGCCGACGCGTTCGATATCGTGCGCCTGTAATTCCGCGACGGTGGCGGCGTCGCCGAGTTGGAAGGTGGCGTAAGTGCGCGAGCCGGTGGGTTGGATGAGGTCGATGGCGGCGGTGAATCGCGCGCCCTGCGGACGGCGTTCGTCGGCGCGCGCGCGGCGGATATGCTCGGGGCGCACGCCGAAAATCACGGTTTTGTCGGTCCAGGCCGCGTAACGTTCGCGGCGTTCGGGCGGGAGCGCCAAGCGTAACACGGCGCTGATTTCCACCGCGAGCCGGCTGTCGTTGTTCACTACTCGCGCCGCTACGAAGTTGATCGCGGGCGAGCCCAGAAAACCGGCAACGAAGCGGCTGGTCGGGCGTTCGAACAGGTCGAGCGGCGCGCCCATTTGCTCGATCACGCCGTCGCGCAGCAGCACGATGCGATCGGCCAGCGTCATCGCCTCGATCTGGTCGTGGGTGACGTAAATCATGGTTTTGCCGATGTCCTGGTGGAGGCGCTTGATTTCGCTGCGCATCTCCTCGCGCAACTGGGCGTCGAGATTGGACAACGGCTCGTCGAACAGGAACAGGCGCGCATCGCGGACGATCGCGCGGCCAATGGCGACGCGCTGGCGCTGGCCGCCGGAGAGCTGGCGTGGCAGGCGCTCGAGCAAGTTGGCGATGCCGAGCAGATGGGCGGCGCCATGGACGCGGGAATCGACCTCGCCCGCCGGAAACTTGCGCGCGCGCAAGCCGAACGCGATGTTCTCGAATACGTTCATGTACGGATAAAGCGCGTAATTCTGGAACACCATGGCGACGTTGCGGTCGCGCGGCGGAATGTCGTTCACCACCTGGCCGTCGATCTCGATGGCGCCCGAGTCGGCTTCCTCGAGGCCGGCGATGGTGCGCAGCAACGTGCTCTTGCCGCAGCCCGACGGGCCGACCAGCACGGTGAACTCGCCCTCGGGAATGTCCAGGTCGACGCCGCGCACCGCGTGCACGGAGCCGTAGTATTTATGCAGTTGGGTAATTTTGAGCCTTGCCATTGTCGTTGTTTTCCTGATGATTTCTTTTATCCTTTCACCGCGCCCATCGAAATGCCGCGCACCAAGAATCGTTGCAGCGTCGCCACGGCGATGAAAATCGGCACCGTGCCTAGCGTGCTCATCGCCGCGATCTTAGCCCAGAAGTTGGACTGACCGCCGAAGTAATGCGTCACCTGCACCGGAAACGTGGTGACATTGTTACGCGTCAACACCAGCGCGAACAGAAACTCGTTCCAGGCGAACACGAAAGTGAACACCGCGGTCGCGAATAGCCCGGAACGCGCCATCGGGAACACTACTTTGCGCACCACCTGCCAGCGCGTGCAGCCATCCACCAGCGCGCTTTCCTCCAGTTCCACCGGGATATCCTCGATGTAGCCGCGCATCATCCAGATCACGTACGGAAGGCTGAACGCGGTGTAGAGGATGATGAGGCCGTGATAGGTGTCCACCCAGCCGAGCCAGACGTAGAGCAGGAATATCGGAAATACGATGGCGATGGGTGGCATCATGCGCTGCGACAGTATCCACATCGCCAGGTTGTCGCCGCCGGTCTTGAAGCGCGCCAGGCTGTAGGCGCACAGCGTGCCGATCACCATCGCCAGCAGGGTGCTGATGCCGGCAATGATCAAGCTGTTGCCGACCGTCACCGCGTCGCCGTCCTTGAAGAGCACGCGATAATTGTCGAGTTGCAGGTTGGCCGGCACCCACACCGGCGGCGAGGCGAAGATTTCATTGGGGGTTTTGAACGACACCGCGATCAGCCAATACACCGGAAATACGAAGAACACGGTCAGCGCCATCAGCGCCAGATAGCGCAGCAGCAGGGTCAAGGTGTGGCGCCGAAATAGGCGAGGGCGGGTTTTCATCGAGCGATCTCCATGCGCTTCAGCGCCAGCATCAAACCGATTGACAGCAAGATGATGATCAGGAACGCCATCGCGGCGGTATAGCTGGTCTCGAATTGCTGGAAGCCTTGCACATAGGCGTAGATCGGACGGTCTCGGTGCGCGTGCCCGGACCGCCTGGAGGTGAGCGCCCATACCACGTCGAATAGCCGAAACAGATCGAGCGCGCGGATCAGCACCGCGATCCACAGCACCGGCTTGATCGCCGGCAGCATGATCTTGAAAAAGATGCGCCAGTACGAGGCGCCGTCGATCTCGGCGGCTTCCATCTGCGATTTATCGACATTGGCGAGCGCCGCTAGCAACAGCAGGAACATGAACGGCGTCCACTGCCAGATTTCGGCGATCAAAATGGCCGGATAGACGAAATGCGGATTGACGACCCATACGATCGGCAGCGGTTCGCCGAACAGCCAACCGAGGATCTGGTTGATCGGCCCGAAACGGTTGTCGAACATCAGCCGCCAGGTCGCGCCGGCGACCAGCGGCGAGATCACCGTCGGCAACACCAGCAGGGCAATGAAAATCTGCTTGCCTGGCAAGCGCTCCAGGCACAAAAGCGCGATCAGCATGCCGAAGATCAACTCCAGGGGCAGCGCGATGGCGAGGAAAATCAGCGTATGGGCTAGCGACCACCACAGCCGGCTGTCCTGGAACAGTTGTTTGTAATTCAGCCATCCTTGGAACGAGGTGTCCTGATCGATGAGGTTGATATTCTGGAAACTCACCACCAGCGAGTAGACCAGCGGGAATAAACCGACCAGCAGCAGGATCAGGATCGCGGGCCATACCAGCAGATATTTGAAACGGCGGTCGGAAAAATAGGAAAGGCGTTGGGCAAGAGTCGTCATTGTTGTTGATGTTAGACGTCAGGGTAATGCGAATTGCTGATGCTCCGGGCTGTTCAAGCCTTCTTGCAACACGGCCAACAAACCCGCCAGATCGTGATTCCAAAACAGCGCCGCATGGAACCAAAGACCCGACAGGATCAGGCTGCGCGTAATACCCCGCTCATTGGCGGGCAGCAGCCGATATTCACCGTCTTGCAAGCTGTGCCAGCGCGCTTCTCGTTCATGAACCAGCAACACTAGGTATTCTTGCACGCCGTTACGCCGGTAAGCCCGCAGTTTATCGTGCAAGTCATATGCGGCGCTGCTCGCGGCGACTTCGACCATGAGTTCGGGTGCGCCTTCCAGATAGTCATCTTCGCCGATGCGTGCTTTGCCGCCGTGCTTTTCGTCGATCCACAGCACTGCGTCAGGTTGCGGTTCATTGTCCAGATCGAGCCGCAGCGTGGCGTTGTCGGCCATACGGACGTCCGGTGTATGGGCAACATAGAGACCTAACCAGGTGATTGCATGGCTGTGAGGCTCTCCATGCCGTTCAACTCTTACGGGTGACGCCACGTATACGACCCCTTCGATCAGTTCTGCTTTC
The DNA here is from genome assembly GCA_046347515.1 of Gammaproteobacteria bacterium. Lineage (GTDB taxonomy): Bacteria > Pseudomonadota > Gammaproteobacteria > Competibacterales > Competibacteraceae > JAXMFZ01. The sequence continues at coordinate 19,735 of JAXMFZ010000033.1, forward strand.
CGAATATTCGGCTGGGCTTGATAGCGACGCTCGAATTCAGCCCGCGCCAAGCGGTCGCCACTCTCCAGCGATGGCGGTTCGGGCGTGGCTGGCAACGCGCGCGGCGCCGTTTTTTGTAGTAATGCACTCATGGTTAAGATCAGAGGGTTGCTCGAAAGCGCTTACTATAAGCGCCTTTGACGCCGCCGCCTACTATCGCCCCAGCCGGCCATGCCGAGTCACGCCGCCCTGTCTTCTGTAAAAGCTCATATCGCCAGCGCTGACCGGTAAAATTTACTTTTTTACCCGGCGGCGCATTGCTATCGTTCTTGCTCCGGAGCCGGCGAATTTTTGCGCCCTTCCGTATTCGACATAGTCTCTACAAGAGAGGGAAAAAAAATGACTGTAGCGATACCCACCGCCGTGGAACTGAAAGGCGATCCGATCTTTCCGCTTAAAACCATGCCCCTCGACTGGAATGAACCGAAAGCGACCCGCTATTTCGGGGCGATTCGCAAAAGCGGCGACCCCCACCCCGCCTGCGACCTCATGGTGAAAGCAGGCACCGAAGTTTTTGCTGTCGCCGACGGCAAGGTATTTTTCATCTGTAAAGGGTTTCTAGGCCCAGGCCTCGATTCGATCCAAATCAATCATGATGGCTTCATCGCGCTGTATGGCGAAGTCAAGCCGGTGGACGATCTCAAAGCGGGCGACCCAGTCAGCAAGGGCCAAAAAATTGCGACTGTTGGCCAGCAAACTCCCTCGATGCTGCATTTCGAGCTTTACATCACGGACGAGAAACGGCAAGTGCTGCTGCCGAAGGGCGGGCATTCAAAAGATCCCGAAGCCGATCGCTATCATCGGGCGATACTGCCCGCCGACCCAGGGCTTCACCTGAGCCAATGGAAAAACAATTTTCTCAAACAACAGCTTGTGCAATAGCAGCCGCCCCTGAGAGGGCCGCTTTTAGGGAAGAGAGCACTGCTCGATCCGCCCTATTGCTTGATAGCCCGAACGCGGCGGTGTGCGAATACTTCGCGTTTTCCCCGATGGCCGCATCGCCTCGAAGGCAAGCGCCTGCTCGAAGAATTTCCGCTGGCTGATCAGCCGCTCGTCCAAGACGCGGCGTAGCCTCACCCCCGTTGATGCGTCTCACGACGGCGAGATCAGGCATGGCGCGTAGAAAGTCAGGGTCATGATAGACACCAACATCGTCATCCCGCTCGCTCTCGTTCCCTTGTTGCTGATCGCACAGATCTACCTGTTCTCGCGGGCGAGCGGCTGGCAGACCCTGGCGCGACGCTATCCGCTGCGTGGACCGTTTCCGCCGCCGAAGACGCGGATGGGGGACGGCGTGTTTCGCGGCTGGATAGGGTATAACGGCGGCATCGTGGTGGCGAGCGACCACGCGGGGCTGTATCTGCGCGCCATGCCGGTGGTGTTGTCGTTCTGCCATGACCCCATTTTCATTCCCTGGTCGGATGTGACACGCATCGCCAGGGAAAGCGGGGCGCTCGCACGCGGTTTCCGCATCGCGACGGCACAAGCCCCGGAAGTGCGATTCGCGCTGCGGGCATCCACGTTCGCGCTGGTGCGGGCGGATGCTCAGGCGGCAGGGGTTACGGGCAGGTTTTGAGGGATGACAAACGGCTGCGGATAGCACCGCCCCGCGCGCAGCGGCAGAAAACAGGCGTAATCGCGGTAAAACGCCGCGCCCTGCGCTCCCGCATACCAGTCGGGAATGCCGGCGAGCGGCAATGGACGCAAGTTGTTGGGATCGTTGAGCAACTCGCCGGCGGCGATGGCTTGGCCGACCGTCGCCAGCGCTTCGACTCCACCCCGCCCCATGACTGCTATGGCTTTGCCGACCACGGTTTGCACCGGCCACAGCCAGTGTTCGAGCAGCGCATGGCCGAAGACGATGACATTGATCCGGCCCTCTCGCCAGTCCGCACGCCGCTCCAGAAATAATCCGCGCCAATCGTGGGCGTCCCAGGCGGCGAGCGCGTCCGGATCGTCCAACACCACGATCGCCCCGGCTTCATCGAAGTGGGTGAGCGCATATTGCGCGCGGCTGCGCCGTTTCGGCCCGCAGCGCTCGATGTCTTGAACTTGGCGGCGGTTGAGCGCGGCTTTGAGCGGTAGGTACTCGATCCAGATCAAGGCGTTCAAGAGATCGTGCCAGTTGGCTTCACGGGTAGCGATCAGGCCGTGCTGGAAGATACGCGCCTCGTAATGCAGGCCGTCGGCCAGTAGTTCTCGGGTTTGGGCCGCGAAGCGCAAAGGGTTGCCGCTGTACGGGTGGCGGGGTGCGCCCAGGCGGGCGTTCAAGGCAGCAAGCGTCGGCCAATCATGGCCGGTCAAGAGATCGCGATGCGCGGCGAGGCCGGAGAAAATCGGATGGGCGAAGATGGCAGGCGCGACTTGGTCACGCGCGGGCGCGAGAAAACGCATGGCGGCGAACCCTTACCCTTATCCCCTCTCCCCGAGGGAGAGGGTGGCCGCAGGCCGGGTGAGGGGCCGGCAGTCAAGATTACTTCGGATACGCGTTGGGCTTGCTGGCCCACTGCTGATACACGGCTTTTTGCTTGTCCACGCCGATCTTCTGGGTGGCGGCGTCCCACTGCGCGGCGACATCGTCGAGAATGGCTTTAGGGTCCTCGCCCGCCCACAGCCGGCTGATGCCTTTGCGCAGCGCTTCTTCATAGCGATCGGTTTGCAACAGTGACAAATCGAGCAGACCGCTCACCGCGCCCTGCTGTAGCGCGGCCAGGTATTCCGGCGCTTCCGGCCAACGCTTTTTGTATTCCTCGCTGGCGAAGTGCGAGTCGCGGAACGGGTCGCGCAAGGCGTAGGGCAGTTGCACGCGCTGCAGGCTCACGTCCTTGCTGTTCAGCCATTGGATGAACAGATAAGCCGCTTCCTTGTTCTTGCTGCTGGCCGACACGCAAAGGTCGAAACCCGCCGCGAGTTGCGGATGGCCGCCGGGCGGCAGGGCGTAGCCCACTTTGCCGGCGATAGTGGATTTCGGTACCCAGGACAGCGCTTTTTCATCGGTGCCGTAACCGGCGGCCCAGCGTCCGTAAGGCGGCCAGGAAAGGGTCATGGCGGTGTCGCCCTTCAAGAACGCCGCGAGATTTTCGACGAATCCCCAGGCCTCGACACCCGGCGGCATGAACTTGTTCTCGGCCCGCATATCGGTCAGAACCTTGACGCCAATGTCGCTATTCACGGTCGCTTTCATGGTGTTGGCGTCGAAGAACTTGCCGCCTTCGTTGCGAAACCGCTCCTGAAACATGAACTGGGCGTAGGGCGCGTCGCGAAAGAATGCGGCGCCATAGGGTTTGCCCTTGTACTTGTCGGTCAGGAATTGGCCGATTTCGTCGAACTCCTTCCAGGTCTTTGGCGGCATCGGCAGATCGTGGCCGAGCTTGGCCTTGAATTCTTTCTGGTTTTCAGGGTCGCCAAGGATGTCCTTGCGGTAGTAGAACAAGAACACGTCGCCGTCGTCCGGGAAGCCGTAAATCTTGCCGTTGTAGGACATCTGATTGTCGCGGTAGACCGGCGCGATTTCCTTCAGTTCGTCGCGATAGCCGTATTTGTCGACGTAGGCATCGAGCGGCTCCAGCGCGCCGGCGATGGCGAGGTCGGGCATCCACGACGGGATCACGTTGAGAGCGTCATAAGCACCCGTTCCCGCCCGATGTTCTTGCAGAATCTTGGTGAACATCTCGGCGGTCGGCACTTCGATGACTTTCACATCGATGCCGGTGAGTTCCTTCCACTTCGGCCCCGAGAAATTCAGCGGATCGAGCGCTTGCAGGCCCGCCTCCCAGACGATGGTGATGGTCTTGCCGGAATATTGCTTGGCCGCCGCCACCGCGCGCTCGGCGGCGCTTTCCGCCCAGGCTGCCGTGGCGGTGGCGAGGGTCGCCGCCACCGCCAGAGCGAGAGTGGTAAGAGTGCGTTTTACTGCCATGATTTCTCCTCCATTGCTGTTGCGTCTTCGTTGACTGCATAGGGAACAACCGCCGCGGCGTCAGCCACCGAAACGGGTCTTGAAGTTTTCCAGTTTGGCAAGCCAGGCCGGGTTTTCCAAAACGGCTTTATTGACGATGCCGGTCGGTTTGCGGCCATGCATGACATCCAGTACCGCGCGTATATCCGCCGCGCCATTGCCGGCGAAGCATTCGCCGGTCCAACACAGCGCATGCGGCGCGACGATGACATTATCGAGTTGGAACAGCGGGTTGTCGGCAGATGACGGTTCTTGCTCGAAAACGTCCAGGCCGGCGCCGGCGATTCTGCGCTCTTGCAGCACCTCAATCAGCGCTGGCTCATCGACCACCGGCCCGCGCGCCGTATTGATGAGATACGCCGTCGGTTTCATCAACGCCAGCCGCTGGGCGTTGACGATGTGGCGGGTTTCGTCGTTCAGCAAGCAATTGACGCTGAGGATATCGGAACGGCGGAACAAATCCTCCACGCTCACCATTTCGACGCCGAGTTCGCGCGCCATTTGCGGATTGACATAGGGATCGTCGGCAATGAACTTGAAATCCAGGGGCTTGGTGATGCGAACGATCTCCGCGCCGATATTGCCGAGTCCCAGAATCCCCAAGGTCTTACCGACCAGTCCAATGCCCATGTAATCGGCGCGCTTGGACCAGCCCGGCGGGCCCATGCGGGTGAGGCGGTCTTTCTCGAATAACTTACCGGTCAGCGCCAGAATGAATGTCAGCACCGCCACCGCCACCGGGCGGCGCACGCCGTCAGGCGTGATCGCAAGCGCGATGCCCGCGTTGTTGCAGGCGTTCACATCCACGGTGTCGTAGCCGACGCCGAAGCGCGCGATGACCGCCAGCCTGCGATTGGCGGGCACGCTGTTGGCGGTAAAGCGGTGAATCAGCAGGATGAGGGCGTCGTAATCGGCGATTTCCTCGGGGTCGATATCGCCCGTGCCCTTGAGGAACTGGCAGTCGATTTGGGCGTTGTTCTTGAGCGGGCCGAGGTCGAACATCGGATAGGCCGGGCTGCCGTCCGGCTTGATGAAATCGCTGGAAAGCGCGACACGATACTGGCTCATTTCTTAGTTCTCCTTGCGGTAGTCTTGGCCGCGGCGGGTTTGCCGGCCGCCGCGCAGCCCGCGCGGATGCCGTCGACCCCGGCCTTGATCGCCCCCATCAACGCCCATACGTCGCCGGAGTAGCAGATGAAGTCGAAGCCCTTATTGAAATAATCGATGCCGGTCGCGACATCCGGCACCAGCCGGCCCACGGATTTATTGTGCTTGCGCCCGGCGTTGACGACGGCGTCGATCGCCTTGAGGAATTTGGCGTGCTCGAACTGGCCGGGAATGCCGAGCGAATTGCTGAGGTCGAAGTGGCCGACCCAGATCACATCGACGCCGGCGACCGCGGCGATCTCATCGACATTTTTCACGCCATCGGCGGTTTCGATCTGGGTGACCAGCGCCAGATTGGCGTTGGCAGCGCGCATCTTGTCGAGCGGCGCGCCCGCCATGTAGCGGTCATGGGCGACGCCGAACGCCGCACCGCGTTCGCCTTCCGGCGGATATTTCATGCAGTTCAGGATATGGCGCGCTTCCTTGGCGTTGTTCACCATCGGCAGCATGATGGCGTCGGCGCCCATGTCGGCGGCGCGCGCGATGTGATGATATTCTTTGGAAGGCACCCGCACGATGGCGGGCAAGTCGGCGGCCTGGATGTAGCGCAGCGCGCTTTTCATGGTTTCATGGCCGAAACCGCTGTGCTCGGTGTCGAGCAGCGCGTAATCGCAGCCCGCGTTCTTCATGATGTGGCCGATGCCGGGCGTGGCGAATTCGACGATGAAATGGCCCAGCTTGAGATCGCGGGCTTCGGTCATGGGTTTGATGGTGCGCAAGAGTCTTCTCCTCCACGTCATTATTGTCGATGGCATCGATTTTCACGGGCCAAGCACGGCCCATAACGCCCGTTAGCTTAGCCGATTGCCTGAACCGTGCAAGCCACGTTTGCCATCAACCGCCCCAGGGTAAAGGTAAAAATTACCCGTTTTAGATGTGAATACTTACTGAACACGCGGGAGCGCATGGTTTATTCTAAAACCGCATCATAGCATCAGAACCGAAAACAAAATGCATGAGGGAATCGATATGGCGAATTTGGCAGCTAATAGTGATTTTTCCGGTCGCCCCGGACCTACTTTTGATATGACCAGGCTCGATACCGTTGATTTCATGAATCCCGCCATGGTCGCCGTGACGGGCCTCACCTCGTCGGGGCATGCGCTGCTGTGGGTGGGCGGTTTTTATTTCCATGCGGATCAGGCGTGGTATGCCTATCCGAAATGGATGGACGAAGATATGTATCAAGCGTATCTGCGGGTGAACAACAAAAAAGAAATTTGGCGAGAGATCGCCAAGGGCGTCACCGATCCCGCCAAGGCCAGAGCCAAGTTAAGAGAATTGATCAATGATTTGTATTTCTGGGGCGGTATGGCGCACAACTGCGTCCACTTCGTCGAAGAGGTTTTTCAGGCCGGCGGCAGCAAAGCCGGGCTACACTGGAACTTGCCCTTGAAACCCGGCAGAAACCTCACGCCCGGCCATAACCTGAGTTATTCGCGGCTCGCCCAAGTCTCTTGATCGGCCCGCGCCGGGCGCGCGCGTCGCGGCTCAAGCGTTGATCACCAGCCCGCCATCGACGTTCAGCACATGGCCGTTGACGTAAGAGCCCGCGCGTGAAGCCAGAAACACCGCCGCGCCGCCGAGTTCCTCCGGCTGCGCCCAGCGCCCCAGGGGTGTGCGGCTCTCCACCCAGGCATTGAACTTGGCGTCATTCACCAGGGCGATGTTCATTTCGGTGGCGAAATAACCGGGCGCGAGCGCGTTCACGGTGATGCCATGCGGTCCCAGTTCCACCGCCAGCGCCTTGGTGAGCGCCATCACCCCGCCCTTGGAGGCGATATACGCGGCCACCGTGGGCCGCGCCACCTGGCACATCACCGAGGCGGTGAAAATGATCCGCCCGGATTTTTGCGCCAGCATCGGTTTGGCGGCTTCGCGCGCGAGCACGAAGCAAGCGGTGAGGTTGGTGTCGAGCACGCGCTGGAAATCGGCGGTGGCGAATTCGGTCAAGGGGCGGCGATGCTGGATGCCGGCATTGGCGACGAGCACGTCCAACCTGCCATACTCGGCGACGATGGCCTGGATGGCTTGCGCGCCCGCCGCTTCGTCGGTGACGTCGAAAGCGCTGACCGAGGCGCCGAGGCTCATTCGCGCCAGCGCTTCGCGGCGTTCGGCCAGCAACGCTTGGTCGCGCCCGTTCAGCAACACATGCGCGCCGGCCTGCGCCAGCGCTTGCGCCATCGCCCAGCCCAAGCCACGCGAAGAGCCGGTGACCAGGGCGATCTTGCCGGTGAGAGAAAACAATTCGTTCATGGGGGAATGTCCGCCTACCGTTGTAGAATCATTGCCACCGACAATAATAGACGAGGAGAATGCCCACGATGTCCCGACCTCTTGCCGTCCTCAATCTGCCGCTGCCGCCGTTCATAGCCGAACTGTTCCAACCGCACTGCGAATTCCGCCCCTGGCAGCTGCTGGAGCAGGGCAGTCAAGCCGATCTCGCCGCGATTCAAGCGCTGGTGATCTACGGCCATCCACACGTCGATGACGCAGTGCTGGATCGAGTCCCCAATGTCAAGGTGATCAGCAATTTCGGCGTCGGCGTCGATCATATCGATGTGAAAGCGGCGGCGCGGCGCGGGATTCCGGTCGGCAACACGCCGGGCGCGGTGGACAATGCCACCGCCGATATGACCATGACGCTGCTCCTAAGCCTGGCGCGCAACGTGGTGAGCGGTGATCGCTTCGCGCGCAGTCCGGGCTGGGCCAGGTTCGATCCCAGCGATCTGCCGGGCAAGGAAGTGTACGGCGCGACGCTCGGCATCATCGGCCTGGGCCGTATCGGCAAGCAAGTTGCGAAGCGCGCCAAGGGTTTCGACATGAAAATTCTTTATCATCGGCGCCACCGCGACCCGGAAGCCGAACAGGCCCTCGGCGTGGAATATGCCGATCTCGATACCTTATTGAGCCGCGCCGATTTCGTCACCCTCAACGTGCCGCTCACGCCGGACACGCGCGGCCTGATCGGCGCGGCGCAGTTGCGCAAAATGCGCAAGGACGCGATGCTGATCAACATCGCGCGCGGCGGAGTGCTCGACCATGCCGCCCTCACCCAGGCGCTCAGCGAGCGCTGGATCGCCGCCGCCGCGCTGGATGTCACCGAACCCGAACCGCTGCCGCGCGATCATCCGCTGCTCAAACTCGACAACCTGATCATTACCCCCCACCTGGGCAGCGCGACGGTGGCGACGCGCCGCCGCATGGGCCAGATGATGGTGGATAACCTGGTCGCGGGCTTGGCCGGAAAGCCCTTGCCGTATCAAGTGAAGGGCTAGTTCGCGCGCTGCAGCCGAAACAAGCCGTTGATACCCTCGTCGCTGGCGAAATAAAGGGCGCCGTCGGGGCCGATCGCGACCCCGGTAGGCCGCGCCCAGCGCCGGCCATCGTCGATTTGAAAGCCGCTCACCAGATCGTCGACGCGCACGGCTTTGTCACCGTCGAAACGCACCGCCACCAGCTTGGGCGTCCGTCGGCTGGCGGGATCGCCGCCGGCGCCGCCGTCCGGCTGCGTTCCCCACGAGCCATGCAGGGCAACGATGGCGTCGCCCACCAGTGGGGGGACGAGCGCACCCTCGGGCACGAACGCCACGCCCATCGGCGCATTGCGCGCTGGAAACGTCGCCGCCGGCGGAGTCACGTCGGTGAGCGGGCGCGGCGGCTGGCTGGAAACGCAGTCGTCGCGCTTGATCGTGTTGCCGTCGAACTGAAACCACGGCATGCCGTGGAATGAACCGGGGTCGAGGCGGCGAAACACCTCCGGTGGCAAATCATAGCCCCAATGATCGGGGCCGTTATTGGCGGCGTACATGGCGTTGGAGCCGGGCCGCCAGGCGAAGTCCACCGGATTGCGCAAGCCGCTGGCAAAGGGTTTCCAGGTCGGCTTGGCGGCGGATTCGTCCAGTACCATCACGCCGCCGCGCTGTTTTTGGAAGGGATAAGCGCCGCCGATATATTCATCGCTGCAATTGCCGCTGATGCCGAGGCTCAGATAGACCCGGCCGTCCGCCCCGATATGCACGGTTCGGCTGCTGTGGCCGCCACTGGGGAGGGCGGCGAGCAGCACCACGTCTTGACTCGCGATCTTGGCTTGGCCGGGCTGGTAAGGGGCTCGGTACAAGCCGTCGGTTTGGGCGATCAGGATTTCCCCTTGGCGGAACGCGACGTTGTGCGGATAGCCATTCAAGCTCACCAAGACTTCGGCCTTGGCGTAAGGCAAAGCCAGGCGATACACCTTGCCCCGGTGCGAACCGACGAACAAGTCGCCATTGGCGGCGAACGTGAGCAGGCGCGGCTGATCCAGATCGGTATTGACGATCTCCAGGGCGAATCCCGTGGGGATGCGGGCTTGCAGATTGACGTTGCGGAACTTGAGGTCTTGCGTTTGATATTCCAGAGCGGCGGTGCCGGCATGGACGGTGGATAGGGACGTCAGGGCGGAGATCGCCAGCATGACCGCTGCCGGAAAGAATCGTGCTGCTTGTCGAGTGCGCATGGGATGTCCTCATGGTCGGAATCCATACAGAGGTTCGAGCACGCCTCAAGTTCCCGAGTTGGGCGCAGCGAATGGCGAATCGGGGGTGAGCGCTAGGGTTTCACCGACAGCAGCTCGATGCCGTTGCCGGAACTCATCGTGAAAATGCTGAGGTCGGCCTGATCTTTTTCCGCCTGGGTCGGTTCGTGGCCGAACACGACGCCAGATTGGATTTCCAGTTCCTGGGCTTGATAGCCCTCGGCCAAATCCGCATCGTAATTGATTTTGATCGGGGTGTTTTGCCGTACATGCCAGAATGTGCCGCCCGGCTCGAGCAGGTTGCGGAACCAAGAGCCGTCCGGGTTAGCGACATAGTAAAGCACCGGCGTATTGGTGCCGTTGCGCACCCGCGCCACATGCCAGAGCTTGCCCGCGCGCACCCACTGCATGACCTCGTCGCCGCTCGGCTGGGCCGGCGTGCCCGCCGCCGTCGCCAACGACGGGAACAGCGGCTTGAACCGGTGCGAATCCTTGAGAATATCGGTAAAAGACGTCGTTGGCGTCAGATTGGAAGACGTCGACAGCTTGGTCCACTCGCTCAACAAAGCGGCCGAGCTCGATTGCGTTTGCGTCTGGTTCAGCAAGCTCTCGGCTTTGGGGAGCAAGCCGAGGCCATAGATAGGTTTGCCCGCCTCCTGTCCCTTCAGGGTGTATTGAAACCGCAAGCCATCGGGCAGGGTGTAGGTTTTTTCCTTGGCCTGATCATCGGGCGGCGGATAGAGGTTGAGGTATTTCTGCACCAATGCCTTGCCGGCCTCCTCGCCCGCGCCGGTGCCGATGCCAATGACGAAGGCCTTGCCGACCTGCACCAGGACCTTGCCGACCGCGACGGCGGCTTGCGCCTGGGCAGGCACAGGAAGCAAGAGCAAGAGAGGTACGGACAGCAGCGCCGAGGCGCCAAGCAATAGTGCGTTTTTCATGTGCGAGCGGCTCCAGGTAGTAATGGGGCGAGGCATGCGCCGATAAAGACAACCGAATTCGAAGTTTGTTGCCTCTGTTTACCGCCAAGGTCGAGCGTAGTCAACGCCCTCGTCGTCAACGCGGCAAATCGCGCACGTTCGCCAGGATCGCGTCGATTTTCCGGAGCGCAGCCAGGGCCTCGTCGTGGTGCGCGATCACTTGATCCAGGCTGCCGTGAGTGGTGCTCCAGACAGTTCAGCAGCAATTCCCGGATCGCCGCTTCGTCCGGCGAGTGCGGCAGGGTGCTCCGCGAATACAGTGACTCCAGCTCGCGTTCCTTGCTGGCGAAGTATTCTTCGATCTGCTGCTGGGTCCACTCGCCGCGCCGGATCGCCTTGAGCTGTTCTTTGTTGCGATCGAGCGTCAAATCGTGTTCGGTAAGGATTTGCTCGACCTCGTTCAAGAGCCGCACCACATGGTAGGCGAACTTGACGTCGAAGCCGTGGCGCTCCACGGTTTTCTTGCGCTTGCCTTCGGGTTGCTTGGTTTTCATCTTGTGGACTTGGGCGAAGGCGTACCCCTTGAATTTGTGCCAAGCGCCCTTGTGCAGGAACAGCTTGCGCTGCTCGCGCACCCGCTCGCCGATGGCGGTGGAATACAGCACGCAGTTGCGCGGCACGAATAGGCTATCGATGATGTTAGGGTTATTGTCCATGCACAGGCGAAAATATTTGACGATGGAATAGATCGTGACGTCGTACTCGCGGCCGCGCCCGCCGAGCGCCCCGAGGTCTTGGATGTGGTGCTGCTGGAACTGGTCGAAAGCCGGCCCCGGCGTGCTGAAACCCGGGATTTCGCCGCGCAGGTGCGGGAACACCATGTCGCGCGGCGGAATGCAGTAGCCGTAGACATCCATGTCCGAGGTATCGCTGGCAACGCCATAAGCGACCGAGCCCATCAGCACTTCGTACTGAATGCCGCTGGCGATGAATTTGGGGTGTGGCTGCAAGAGATTCTTGTCGTTCAGTTGCTGAAATACACTGGCCATGGCCGCAATCCGTGAGGGGCTGGTCGGTTTCACAGTATTTTTACAAATTTTTCATCGCCGTTTGACCACTTCTTGATGCGGGGCCGTTAGGGTATTGGGTCAAGCCGTGCGCTGAACGCCGCCCGGCTCGGACTTACCTCTAGACTCACAGGAGCAAGACGATGATTGCATTCGGTAAATCGTGGCTGCGCATGAGCGGCGCGGCGGTATTGGTGGCGTGCGCCGCGACGGCACAGGCGGAACCAATCGATTTGAACGTCGCGCTCGGCACGCCTCTGCTATTGGCCGGGCAAAAGCAAACCGCCGTGGTGAAAGTGGCGCTGACCGGGTTTGCGCTGAAGAGCGAGAATGAACGCACGCCGGCCAATGTCGCGCTGGTCATCGACCGTTCCGGGTCGATGGACGGCGACAAGATCGAACACGCCAAGGAAGCGGCGATCATGGCCATCGAGCGGCTGAACGCCAACGATATCGCCGCCGTCGTGAGCTATGACGACACCGTCCAAGTCGACGTGCCGGCGACCAAGGTGCTGGACAAGGCGGCGTTTCGCCACGCCATCGCCCGCATCCAGGTGAACGGCAGCACGGCGCTGTTCGCCGGGGTGTCGAAAGGCGCCAAGGAAGTAAAGAAATTCCTCGACCGCCAGCGCGTCAACCGCGTGATCCTGATCTCCGATGGCCTCGCCAACGTAGGCCCGAGTTCACCCGCCGAACTGGGCCGGCTTGGGGCGTCGCTGGGCGAGCAGGGCATCAGTGTCACCACCATCGGTCTGGGCCTTGGCTACAATGAGGATTTGATGGCGCGCCTCGCGGGCATGAGCGACGGCAACCATGCGTTCGCCGAAAACGCCAACGACCTCGCCAAGATCTTCGACTCGGAATTCGGCGACGTGCTGTCGGTCGTGGCGCAGGAAGTGACAATCAAAATCCACTGCGCCGACGGCGTGCGCCCGCTGCGGGTGCTAGGTCGGGATGGCGACATCGCCGGCCAAACGGTGACGCTGAACCTCAACCAGCTTTACAGCTCCCAGGAAAAATTCGTGCTCATCGAAGTCGAGGTACCGGCAGGGAAAACTGGCGAATCTCAGGCCGTCGCCGATGTGGACGTGGCGTATTTCAATACCGTCACCCGCCAGACCGACCGCTTGGCGAACAAAGTCGCCGCGAGTTTCGTGGCGTCGCCGGAGAAAGTCACCCTGGCGACCGACAAAAAAGTCATGGCCCAGACCGTCGACCAGGTCGCCAACGCGATCAGCAAGGAAGCCGTCAAGTTGAAAGACGAAGGCAAGGTCGAGGAAGCGCAGCGCAAACTCCAGGAAGGCGCCAAATACCTGGAGCAGAATGCCCAGCAATACGCCGCGCCCGAGCTCGGCGCGCGCAGCGCTGAATTCAAGCAAGACGCCAACGACTTGAGCAATAATGAAGACTGGAATCGCAAGCGCAAGGCCCTGGTCAAGCGCCAGTATTCCATCGAGAAGCAGCAGAAATACTGAGCGCCTAAGCCCATGAGCCAGCCCCGGTGCGCACACCGCTTCTGATCGCTTTAGCATTGATCGTGCTACTGCCGGTGGGCGCGCTCGGCTGGCTGGGCTTGCGGTTGATGGCGAGCGAGCAACAAGCGCTGGAGCATCGCGTGCAGACCCTGGTGGATGCGCAACTGTCGGCCATCGACGAAACGCTCGCCGGGTATTTCGCCGCGCGCGAAGCCGAATTCATCGCCGCCGCTGCCGATCTGCCCCAGGAGACGGAAGCGTTGCGCCGTTACATCCAGCACGCCGCGCCGGTGCGCCAAGTATTCATCATGGACGCCCAGGGCGAGCGCGTGCATCCGCCGCGCAACGCTCCGCTCACCGAATCCGAACAGCGTTTTCTGGAGCGCAGCGCCGATATCTGGCGCGACAAAGACATCATCTACCAAGGCGGCGGCGCCGCGCCGGCGCCTGCCGCGCCTACCGCCAACCCAGCACCGCCGTCAGTATCGAGCGCGGCGCGACCCTCGGCTCCGATCAAAGCCGAGGGAACGCGCACGCGGGGCTGGTATGTCTGGCATTGGGGGGCGGAAACCGATCTGATCTTCTGGCGACGTGACGCGCAAGGCGAGCTGCTCGGCTTCGAGTTGGAGCCGGCCCAGGTCATGGCCGACCTTATCGCCCTCCTGCCCGCCACCGGCGGCGCGGATGACCGCCTGGGCGATGCGCGCGTGCAGCTCATCGACGATCGCGGTACCGTGGTGTATCAATGGGGCGGATTCCAGCCCGACCCGGCGCAACACGCGCTTGCCGTGCGTCCGCTCGGCCATCCGCTCGGCAGTTGGAAGCTTAGCTACTACGCGCCCGCCCTGGCGGCGGGCCAGGGCGCGCGCTGGCTCACCCTGGTGAGCGCCTTGACGGCGCTGGCGCTCGCGGTCGGCGGGCTCGCCTTGTATCTATACCGTGAACATACGCGCGAGATGCGCATCGCCCACCAACGGGTGAATTTCGTCAATCAAGTCTCGCATGAATTGAAAACGCCGCTCACCAATATCCGCATGTACGCGGAGCTACTGGCCGACCAGATCGACGAGGCCGAGGACAAGCCGCGCCGCTATATCGACATCATCGTCGCCGAGAGCCAGCGCCTGTCGCGGCTCATCCTCAACGTGTTGAACTTCGCACGGCTCCAGCGCCAGCGCCTAGGGCTGCGGCGCCAGCCGGGAATGTCGATCAAGTGGTGGGCGCCACCCTGGAAGCGTTCCGCCCGGCGCTGGAGGGCAAGAGCGTCGCCATCGATTTCCGCGCGGGCGCGGGCGCGGACGTAAGCCTGGACGCCGACGCGCTCGAACAAATCCTCAATAACCTCTTCAGCAACGTCGAGAAATACGCCGCCGCCGGCGGCCGCCTGGAGGTCGCGACCTGGCAGGAGGGGGACTTCAGCCACATCGTCGTGCGCGATCACGGCCCCGGCATCCCCAAGCGCGAGCGCGAGCGCATTTTTCAACCGTTCTACCGGATCGGCGCAAAGCTCAACGAGGGCGTCACCGGCACCGGCATCGGCCTGACCATTGCCCGTGAACTGGCGCGGCTGCACGGTGGCGACCTCACTCTGGTGGCGGGCGGCAAGGGTGCGTGTTTTCAGGTGACATTGCACACAAGTGCCAGGTGTTAACATAGCCATAGCGATGGCCATAACTGGGTTTCATCATGCAAGTCACCATAACAGAGGCGAAAAATACTCTGACCCGCTTGATTCATCAGGCTGAAGTAGGGGTCCCCGTGTATTTGACCCGGCGCGGTAAGCCGGTCGCGGTTTTGCTATCGGCGGCCCGGTATCAACAACTGGTCGAATCCAAGAAAGGGTTCTGGCAATCCTTGCAGGAGTGGCGCAAGGAAATGATCGCGCGCGGGGTGGAGTTTCCGAATGATGAGGATTTCACCAATCTGCGCGCCAAAGATTCCCGTCGCGAGTTGGCACTGTGAAATCGATCCATTATCTGCTGGATACCAACGTACTCTCCGAGTTGAGCAAAGCAGCGCCGGCTACCGCGGTAGAGCAGCGGATTCAGCAATACCAAGATCAGTGCGCCGTGCCGACGCCGGTCATTGATGAATTGGCGTTTGGCGTCGCGCAGCTACCGATGTCAAGTAAGAAAGCAATGCTTGAAGATTGGTTGGATCGGGTGATTTACGAATCTCCATTGCTGTCTTTTGATCACTATTGCACGCTGTGGCACGGGCATGAGCGTTCACGGTTGCGTCAGGCTGGTCTGACTCGGCCTTATGTGGACGGCCAAATCGCTGCCATCGCGGTGGTCAATGAGTTGATTCTGGTGACCCGTAACACCGCCGATTTCCGCTATTTCAGCGGCTTACGGGTAGAGGATTGGTTCACTTAGGAAACCACGCATGAAAGTACTGGTGGCCGAGGACGACATCCATATCTGCCGGGGCTTGCAGGATTTGTTGGAGGGTGAGGGCTATACCACCGCAGCCGCAGCCGACGGCGATCAGGCGCTCACGCTGTTCGCTGCCGAAAAGCCCGATTTCGTCCTGCTCGACATCATGATGCCCAAGCGCGACGGCTATCAAGTCTGCCGCGACATCCGCCGCCTTGATGCCCATATTCCGGTGATCTTCATCAGCGCCAAATCCGAGGAAGTGGACCGTGTCATCGGCCTCGAACTCGGCGCCGACGATTTCATCATGAAACCGTTCGGCACCCGCGAAGTGATCGCCCGCATCCGCGCCGTCACCCGCCGCTGCCTGATCCGCCAGGAACCCAGCGCCGCGCGCCAGAGTTTTCGCATCGGCGATCTCGACGTTTATCCCGCCGAACTGCGCGCCCGCCGTGGTGAGCAAGCCATCGAACTCAGCCTGCGCGATGTGAGTATCCTCGCGTTGCTGCACGAACAGCGTGGCAAAGTGGTGAATCGCGACGAACTCTACAATCGCTGCTGGGGGCGCAAATACCTACCGAGCAGCCGCACCCTGGAGCAGCATATCTCGAAGCTGCGCAAAGCCATCGAACACGATCCGCGCAATCCAGAGATCATCCAGACCGTGCATGGGATTGGGTATCGGTATGATGGGTAGATGTTTGCTGGATTAGAGCAGTAGTGTATGGATTATGATAGATATTCCAAATGAAAATCCAAGTGCTTGGCGTGATTTTCTGTATTCTCATTTTCAGCGGATTGTTTCCGTTAATTCTGCCTATTCATATGGATTGCTGCGTTGATGAAGGAGAGGTTACCGAAGCGATGGTAAGTACCATTGGCGAGGCTCTGGCGCTTTTCCGCGAAGATGTGGGGCGCTATCCGGAGAACGAGGAAGGACTTATAGCGCTTTGGGAACAACCGAAAAATGCTGAGAATTGGAAAGGCCCTTATTTGAAGAAGAAAGGTATTCTCAATGATCCTTGGCGCAGAGAGTTTCGTTATCAAAAAATAGGGCAAGGTTACCGACTGTACTCATTGGGAAAAGATGGAAAAGCAAATGGTATGGGGGAGGATAGAGATATCGAAACACGCATACAGCCAAAATGACGTGACCATCGGCGATACATTAAGTACTTAACCAAAGGTGATCTGGTATTTTGAGCCGACATGGCTGAAGATGTCTTGGAGCCCGCGTAGGATGGGCTAAACGCCGGTGAAGCCCATCTCCATCATTCCCAATCCAATCTCCTGACCGCCACCGCGCCGCCCCAATGCTCGTCATACAACCCCTGCCGCACGAAGCGGTGAAACGACGAATACGGCCACGCCGCCACCTGGGTTACGTAACCGTGTTTGACCGGATTGTAATGCAGGTAATCGAGATGCCGGCGCCAGTCGCGTTCATCGCGAATCGCGTGCTCCCATAAGCGCCGTTGCCAAAGGCCGCGTTCGCGTTTGCGTTGGCGGCTCGCCGCCCAGCTATCTTGGTCGTTAAGCGCCGCAGTGCACCTGGTGCGCTACACTTAGCCATCCTTGTGCATTTGGAGTCCCGCCATGAAGGCGCACCTGATCACGATTGATCCTGAAATCCACAGTGGCACGCCGGTCTTCGCAGGCACGAGGGTGCCGATCAAGACGTTGTTCGATCACCTCGAAGCGGGCGATCCTTTAGAAGTCTTTCTTGATGATTTTCCCTCCGTGAGCCGCGAACTCGCCATTGCGGTGCTGGAGCAGGCCAGAACCGCGCTGGTTTCGGATGCGCATCCTGCTTGACGAGGACCTGCCCCGCCGACTCGGCACCCTCCTGGTCGGGCATGAGGTCTACACGGTGCAGCGCAGCGGATGGGCGGGCATCAAGAACGGAAAACTGCTGGTGCTTGCGGCAACCCAGTTCGACGTCTTCTTAACGATGGATCGGAATCTTGAGTTTCAGCAGAATCTCGCGACATTGCCGGTCGCGGTACTGGTGATCGAAGCAGTGAGCAACCGCATGGAGCCAATGATCGAGGCGCTCAGCCGCGCTCCAGGCGCGCCAAGTCGTCCGCGGTCAGCACCAGATTCGCCGCTGCCACGTTTTCTTCCAGGTGGGCGATATTCGCCGTGCCCGGAATCGGCAGCAGCACTCTGGAATGCGCCAACAGCCAGGCGAGTGCTACTTGCATCACGGTCGCGCGGTGGCGCGTGGCGATCTCCTGCAACGCCCTAGAGCGCGCGGCGCTGCCGGCGTCCAGCGGATACCAGGGGATGAAGGCGATGCCGAGCCGCTCGCAAGCCTTCAGCACGTCTTCGCAATGACGGTCGGCGTGGCTGTAGCGGTTCTGCACCGACACGATGGGCGCGATCTTGCGCGCCGCTTCCAGTTCGCGCACCGACACATTGGACAAGCCGATATGGCGAATCTTGCCCGCGCGCTGCATGTCGGCGAGCGCGCCCACCGAATCGGCGAACGGCACTTTGGAATCGGGCGCGTGCAGTTGATATAAGTCGATGCGGTCGAGCTTGAGGCGCTTCAGGCTTCCCTCCAGCGCCGCGCGCAGATGCACCGGGCGGCCGTCGGTGGGCCACGCGCCGGGGCCGGGACGCGTCAGGCCGCCCTTGGTGGCGATCACCAGGCCGGCGGGATACGGATGGAGCGCCTCGGCGATGAGGTTTTCCGACACCGCCGGGCCGTAGCTGTCGGCGGTGTCGATGAAGTCCACGCCAAGCTCGACCACGCGCCGCAGCAGGCGCTTCGCCGCCTCGCGATCGGGCGGGTCGCCCCACACGCCGGGACCTTGTGACGCGCATCGCCCCGAAGCCCAGGCGCTTCACCGTGAATTCACCGCCGATCGCCAACGTCTTGGCATCATTTAGCATCGTTGGCCCACTCCGTCCATTGTTCGGATGTCACCCGCGCGACCAGGTTGAAGTCATTCGCGCCGCGCGGCTGGAAAATCGCGGCCTCGCCCTCGTTGATTTGAATATGGGCGAGGTCGCGGAGGATAAAGCCGTGCGCGACGATTACCGTATTCGGCCCCGGCGCGGGCGGCGTAGATAAAATCTCTTGGGCGCGCTGTTTGGTTTCGGCGTAACTCGGCACGCGCTCGAACTCACCGAACGCCAGTTGGGCGGTCTCGCGGGTGCGGCAGAACGGGCTGGCGATGACCCGCCCAACCGCAATCTTCAGCGCTTTGAACGCCGTGCCCAGCGCGCGCGCCTGTTCACGACCCTGATCGGTGAGGTTGCGCTGCTTGGCGCAGTCATCGTAGTCGTTAGTGGTGTCCTGCTGCGCCATATCGGTGGCGGTATGGCGGATATAGATCACATAGCCGCCTTGGCGGAGTTTGTCGATGAGCGCCGCGTCCGACTCCGCTGTCCATACGGGCGGCGCGCACAACGCTGAAACCATCAGGATCAACAGCGCGCGGCGGTTCATGCTCCCCTCCTCAGCGATGACCGCCGAGCGCGCGGCTGATAAAGCTCTTCGAGAGGCTGGACGTCGTCGCCGGCGAGCTTGACATCCAGCGCGCCGAGCGCGTCTTCGAGCTGACCGGGTTTGGATGCGCCGATCACCGGCGCGGTGACGCCGGGTTTGGCGAGCAACCAGGCGAGCGCGATCTGCGCCGGCGGCTTGCCGTGGCGCTTGGCCAACGCTTGCAAGCGCTCGGCGATGGCGAAATCGGCGTCGCCGTCATAATAATTTTGGGCGATGTCGTCGGTCTGCGCGCGCACCGTGTCGCCGCCTTTCCTGGCGTCTTCGCCGCGCTTGCGGTTACCGGCCAGAAATCCGCGCGCGAGCGGGCTCCAGGGCGTGACCGCGATGCCCTCGCTGATACACAGCGGGATCATTTCGCGTTCCTCCTCGCGGTAGATCAGATTGTAGTGATTCTGCATCGCCACGAACCGCGCCCAGCCGTGCCGCGCCTGCAAACCCAGCGCTTTCATGAACTGCCAGGCCCACATGCTGCTCGCGCCTAGATAACGGGCTTTGCCGGCGCGCACCACGTCGCTCAGCGCTTCCAGGGTCTCTTCCAGGGGCGTGTCGTAGTCGTAGCGATGGATGATGTAAAGATCGACGTAATCCATGCCGAGGCGCTGCAACGAGGCATCAATGCCTTCCAGGATATGTTTGCGCGACAAGCCTTTGGCGTTTGGCCCCGGCCCCATGGGGTTGAACACCTTGGTGGCGATCACCACCTCGTCGCGCTTGGCCATGTCCTTGATGGCCCGCCCCAGGATTTCCTCGCTCGCGCCCAGTGAATAAATATCAGCGGAGTCGAAGAAATTGATGCCGGATTCCAGCGCTTGCTTGAGAAACGGGCGGGCCTGGGCTTCTTGCAGAACCCAGGGCCGCCAGTTTGGGTTGCCGTAAGTCATGCACCCCAGGCAAAGCTTAGAGACTTTGAGGCCGGTGCGACCGAGATTGATGTATTGCATGACGTCCTCCGTATGAAGTCGCCGACGTGCGCGGCGACCTCGGTTTATGATCCTGAATTGCCGTTGGGCGCTCGCTTATTAACGAATCGTTCATGGTAATGGCCTCCCGTCGTCACGCCGGCCAGCGCGGCGTATAGACGTACTCCAGCTTGAGGCCGTCGGGATCGGCGAAAAACAGCGCGTAATAGCCGGGCGTGTAGTGGTCGTATTGGGCGGGTGGGTCGAGGATGTCGACGCCTTGTGCAAGCAGAACTCGATACGCCGCGTCGACCGCCTCCCGGCTCGGCGCGCCGAGCGCGAGATGATGCAACCCGGTGCGTAGCGGTCGTGCTTGCGCCAGGATGCCGGGCGTGCCTGCTGCAAACCGATTTCGACGCTCGTACCCACCCACAGCGGGCCCTCGCCGACATCGGCGATGCGGCGAAACCCCAGCAGCGGCAACACTTGGTCGTAGAACGGCGTGGAACGGGCGAGGTCGGTCACGGTGAGGTCGAGATGATGAATCCAGCCGCTCATGCCTTGGGCGCTTACACGCGGGTGCCGCCCACGGTGAGGCCGTCGATGCGTATCGTCGGCTGGCCGACACCGACCGGCACGCTCTGGCCGTCTTTGCCACAGGTGCCGATGCCATTGTCGAGCTTTAGGTCGTTAGCCACCATGCTGACGCGGGTCAGGGCGTCGGGACCGTTGCCGATCAGGGTCGCGCCCTTCACCGGCGCGGTCACTTTGCCGTTTTCGATGAGGTAGGCCTCGGACGCCGAGAACACGAATTTGCCATTGGTGATATCGACCTGGCCGCCGCCGAAATTCACCGCGTACAAACCCTTGTCCACGGACGCGATGATCTCGGCCGGGTCATGCGCGCCGTTCAGCAGGTAAGTGTTGGTCATGCGCGGCATCGGGATGTGGGCGTAGGATTGGCGGCGGCCGTTGCCGGTCGGGGCCATGTTCATCAACCGCGCATTGAGCTTGTCTTGCAGATAGCCCTTGAGAATGCCATTCTCGATCAGCACCGTGTGCTGGGTGGGGGTGCCCTCGTCGTCGATGGAGAGCGAGCCGCGGCGGCGCTCCAGGGTGCCGTCATCGACCACGGTGCAGAGCTTTGATGCGACCTGCTGGCCGATCCGCCCGCTGAACGCCGAGGTGCCTTTGCGGTTGAAATCCCCCTCCAGGCCGTGGCCCACGGCCTCGTGCAGCAGCACGCCGGGCCAGCCGGGGCCGAGCACCACGGTCATGGTGCCGGCGGGCGCGTCGATGGCGTCGAGGTTTACCAGCGCCTGGCGCACCGCTTCGCGGGCGTAGCCGAACACGCGCTCGTCGTCGAGGAATAAATCATAACCGACGCGCCCGCCGCCGCCGAAGCTGCCCTGCTCGCGCCGGCCATGGTGTTCGACGATCACGCTGACGTTGAGGCGCACCAAGGGCCGCACGTCGGCGGCCAGCGTACCGTCACTGGCGACTACCAAAATCACGTCCTGGCCGCCGGCGAGGCTCACGATCACCTGGCTGACACGCGGATCCTGGCGGCGCGCCTCGCGGTCGATGCGCTCCAAAAGCTTGACTTTATCAACCGCAGTCAGCGTTTCGACCGGATCGAGTGGTTCGTACAGCGCCGGGGTCTGGCGCGCGCGCCAGGCTTGCAGGCTTCTCGCGCCGCCACTGGCGGCGATGGCGCGCGCAGCACGGGAGGCTTCCAACATGGTCGGCAGCACGATTTCATCGGAATAAGCAAAACCGGTCTTGTCACCGGCGAGCGCGCGCACCCCCACACCCTGGGATATGCTATGACCGGCGTGCTTGACGGCGCCGTCTTCCAAGCTCCAGGATTCCTGTCGGCTCAGTTGAAAATACAGATCGCCGCCATCGATAGCGTGCCCGAGCAGGCAGCCGAGCGCCTGGTCGAGGTCGCGGTCAGCCAGGCCGGCAGGTTCAAGGATTTGGCGGTGGGCGATGGCAAGATGATCAGACATGGACGGATTCGCTCGCTCGCGGTTGGGTCAAGACGGATTACGATGGTTTGACCTTAGTGTAAGGGTTTTGTCAACCGTTGCGCGGTTCATGCGTTATGGAGGGTGTACCCTTCACCAAACTGGAGATGTCATCATGAAAGCATTGGCTATCGCACTTGTAGGCGTGTTGTTGTCCACCCCGGCTTTCGCCGACCGCGGCGACCGCATCGAGCGCCATCTGGATCGCAAGGGTGATCGCATCGAACGCCATCTGGATCGCAGGGGTGATCGCATCGAACGCCATTTCGACCGCCGCGCGCACTGGGCGCGGGAACACGGCCATTACCGTTTCGCCCGTCACCTGGAGCGGCGCGGTCATCGCATCAATCGCCATCTGGATCGCGTCGGCCACCGGATCGACCGCCACCTGCACCGCGTCGGTCACCGGATCGACCGGTATTATGACCGCCATCACCGATGGCGCGGGCTCCGCTCCGCTGGCCGCGACCGGCAGCGCCAGCAGCCCGGATTAGCCGGCAGGATGGCGGATCGCGAGCGGCGCACTCGCGCTGGAGCGGTTCCTGGTCGGGGTCGAGCGGCGCGCGTTGCGGTTGGCGGAAATCGCCACCGGCGAGCGCGAGGCCGCCCTCGACATCGTCCAGGACGCGATGGCCAAGCTGGCCGAGCGCTACGGTTCACGTCCAGCGGCGGAATGGGGGCTGCTGTTCCAGCGCATCCTGCAGCCGGATCCGCGACTGGTGGCGGCGCGACGCCATCCGCAGGCGTTGGCGCGCCTGGCTCGGCCCCCAATCCCCCGAGGATGACGACGACGCGGGAGACGCCATCGCCGCCACCATCGCCGCCGCGCCCGGCTATGATCCGGAAACACGCCTGCAAAACCAACAGGCGCTGGCGGCGGTGGAGCGCGCATTGCGCGAATTACCGTTGCGCCAACAGCAGGTGTTTTTGCTGCGCGCTTGGGAAGGGCTGGACGTGGCCGCGACCGCGGCTGCCATGGGCTGTTCCGAGGGCAGTGTCAAAACCCATTATTTCCGTGCCCTGGACAAACTACGCGAGAGGCTAGGCGCGCACCGATGATGAACTCCGGCGACGACGACCGCTGGCTGCAAGCGGTCAAGACCGAGCTCGACGCGAGCGTCGACGCGCTCGACGCGGCAACTTTGACGCGCCTGCGCCAAGCACGGCGGCGCGCGCTGGCCGGCGCGGTTCGGGGCCCTTGGCGCGCACCTTGGTTGGCTCTGGCCTCGTGCGCCACGGTAGCCGCCATGGTCTTAGTATTATTGTCCAAGCCGCAGCGGGGTGATGACGAAGACGTCATGTTCGAGGATATCGATATCCTGGTTTCGACCGATGACGTCGAGCTTTACGACTCGCTGGACTTCTACGAATGGCTCGATCAGCAAGAAAAGCGCGGCTAACCGGCATCGGCATGCTGCTGTTGCTCACTGCGAGCCCAGTGCCAGCGCAGGATGCCGTCGATCCCGCGACGGACCTCGATTTCCTGGAATTTTTGGGCGAATGGCAAGATCAGGATGGCGTTTGGATAGACCCACTCAGCTTGGGAGTAGACGCCGATACCGGCGCAGGCAATGGCAAAACCGATACGGGCAAACCGGATGAATAAACGGTGGTGGCTGGTGATACTGTTACTGGCGATCAGCCTGGGCGTGGCGCGCGCCGCCGACGAGAGCAGCGTGCCGTGGAGCCGGCTCGCGCCCGCCGAACAGGCACTGCTCAAGCGCTTCCAGGATCGCTGGGAGGGATTTCCGCCCGAGCGCCAGCAGCGGCTGCACCGCGGCGCACAGCGCTGGCTGGCGATGTCGCCGGACGAGCGCGAGCGCGCCAAGGAACGCTTTAAAGCCTGGCAAAGCCTGGACCCGGACAAGAAAGCACTGATCCGCAAGCGTTTCCGCCGCTTCCGCTCGTTGCCGCCGGAAATGCAGCAACGGCTCAAGGAACGCTTTATGTGGTTTCGCCAACTGCCAGCGGACGAGCGCCGCGCGCTCCGAGAGCGCTGGCGGCAATTAAGCCCGGCGCAACGCCAGCAATTGCGCGAGCAATTACGCGATCGGCAATAGCCAAGCCCGGACCCCTCAGCGCTTAAAACCCGAAGTTGCCGAATGATCGCCAGGAGCGCCGCCGTCGCGCTCCACCACGGGATCATCCCACGGCCCGGTCACTTGATATTGATAGCGCACGATTTTGCCGATGCCTGGTTTCAGCAATTGTTCGGCGACCAGCACTGCCGCGCCTACCACCGGCCCGCCGGCCACCGCGCCGGCCAGCGCCAGCGGCGCGCCAAGTCGGGGCATGACGGCGATGGTTTGATCGAAGCGTTTGTGTTGCAGATCCAGGCTGCCACCGACCGCGATCTGCGCCGCCGGGCCGGACAGCGTCAAGTGGTCGATCTGCGCCTTGCCGTTGCCGAAATCCAAGCGCCCGCTGATTTCGTCGAACGCCAGGCCATCCTCGAACAAATCGCTGAAATCGAGCTGCAAGCGCCGAGTAAGCGCATAGAGATTCAACAAACCGATCACCCGCCCCATGCCGGGATCGACCTGGAGCAACTGGCCTTTGCCAATGTGCAGCTTAAGCTGACCTTGCAGCGCAGCCAAGGAAAAGTCCGCAAACCCGCCCGGCCAGGCGAGCGTCGCCTGGGCCTTGGCGTCACCTTTGGCAAGCGCGAGTTCATAGCCGAACGCGGCCAGACTGCGCCCGAGCTCGCGGCTGGCGAATTGCGCCTGCAGCCGCGAGCTCGCGCCATCCGCCGTAATCCGCCAGTCGCCTTCGACGCTCAATTGATGCCAGTCCGAGCGCAATTGGAGTTCGCGCAGCCGCAAACCCTGCGCGGTCGGCGCGGTGGCGAAATGCAACCGCCCCAACGAACGGTCATTGACGAATAGTTCACCGATATCGACCTCGAGCGGCGGCCATTGCCGAGGATCGCCGTCGCGAGCAGCACCGCCGTCGTCAGCCGTTTCACGACCCGTGGTCCTACGCAAAGCCAAACGCTCGAGGCGAATCTGCAGCGGCTGCGAAGCCCGTGCTTCCGTCGGTACTTGCAGCGTACCGGCGACGTCTTTACCGGTGAGGCGAATCGCGAGTGCGCCGGCGCGTGGCTGCATCTGCACTTGGGTGTCGCGCAGCACCGCACCCGCCAAGCCGATCTCGTCGATGCGTGCGTCGACACCGCTCACCGGGATCGGCAATGCGCTACCTGCGCCAAGCATGGCCAAGTCGAGATGCGGCAACCGAGCGACGATCTTGAGGCCGGGCTCGGCCGGCAGCTTGGCATCGCCGCTGGCAATGCGCAGCTCCCCGCGCGTAAGCCGCACAGTCTTGGCGCTTCTCGCGAGCACCAGTACGGCGCGCACGTCCGGTGCGTATTCCAGGCTCAGGTCGAGCGCGGATTCAGTTATCGCGATCCGCGCCGAAAACGCGCGCTTGGCCTTGCCGGTCTTGGCCAACGGTTGGGGCAACTGAACCGCCATGCCGCCGAGGTCGGAATCGAGTTTGATCTGCACCGCGCCGGGCACACCTGGGCGGCGCTCCGGCACGCTGAGCAGCACATCCCAATCGCTTTGGCCCTGTAGATACGGGGCGAACGCGGCGGCTTGCGCACCGAATAGGGCAGCCGCGCCGAACTGGCCGCTGAGGCGGAAATCCACCACTTTGCCGATTTTGCGTTGCGCGCGGGTGTCGATGTCGAGCCGCACCGGGGAGCCGCGGAACAGCGCTTGCAAATCACGCGCGCCGACGCCGTCGTTGCTGAAGTTCAGCGCGCCGCGCACTTGCTTGAGCTCCACGTCGTGCTCGCGCTGACGCTGCCGCCGCTGAACTGCACGCTACTCCTTCACCGCGGCGTCGGGTCGGGGTTGAGCGGGATGGTCAGATCGAGGTCGAGGCGATTCACGCCACCGGACTCGATGCCCGCGAGATCAGCGCCGAATTTCTTGTCGAGCGGGCTTGCGCGCACGAAGCGCAGCATCGTCTCTCCGGCGCCGCTCGCCTCGCCTTCAATGGTGAGGACGCCGTGGTCGAGGTCGGCGATGCGCGCTTTTACATCGCCCAGCCTGGCGTCGAAGATGCGCCCGGCGCTGGCGTCAGCGCTGAAGCTACGGTTGCGGAATACCACGGTGGCGGCGAGCCCGTCGATGACCGGCCAGTCGTGGAAATAGTCGAAGGTCATGTCGGTAACATCGAAGCGCACCTCGAACAAACCCTGGCCTTGGTCGAAGGGAAAATCCTGGGCGCGGCCCTTGAACATCAGGGTGCCGGCGGGCACCCGACCGCCGACCAGGGCGCGATCCAGCCAAGCGGTCACCTTAGGGTGGAGGATGGCGACCGGCACATAGCGGTTGATGCGGGCGACCGCCACGTCGTGGTATTCGCCTTGCAAATCCAGCACCGGCCCCGCGCCGGCGACGAGGCTCACACTACCGTGCAGTTCGGCTTTGAAGTCGGCGTTGGCGATGGCGATTCCACTGGATTCCAGGCGTAATCCGCTGTCCTCGGCGCGCCATTCGAGGGGGCCTCGTAGGGTCTCGACGGTGAGAGGCGCGCGCAGCGGCTGCCAGGCGACAGCCACCGCCCCCGCATCGAGGTCTATGCGCCCGCCGCTCGGTCGTAGGCTGAGCGCGCCGCTCAGCCCGCTCACTCCGGGAATGCGGCCCCAAGCGTTCGTGCCGACGCCTTCGAAGCGCCCGCTCAAGCTGAAATCGCGGGTGGCAGGCACCCAGCGCAATACCAACTCCGGCAGTCGCCCACGCGGGGCCAGCGCCGCGAGCCACATAGCCTGGCGCGCATCCAGCCACGGCGCGGCCAGCGCCGCCAGGGTTTCGACTTGCAATGGGCCTAACATGCCGGTCACGCTCTGCCCAGCGGCCTCGTTCTGCACACGCAAGTCAAAGGCGCTATCGAGCGCTGCGCCGGCTTGGGTCTGGCCGCGCCAATGGCCTTGCCATTGCCAGCCAGGAGCGGCGGGCTTGCCGACGAAATCGATGGTCATGCCGGCGAGCGCGGCCTTGCCGGTCAGCTTGTCCAGGCCACGCGGGCCGCTATCGCCCCAAAGTTCCAGATCCAGCGGTCCCGGCAACGCCATATCGAGGCGCGCCAGAGGCCAGGCGGCGGGTACCATCCCTTTGCCTTGTAGATAGAAATTCGCCCGCCACTGGCCCGGCTGGTCGGGATCGACGCTGAGCCGCGCCACGCCGTGTAGTTCCCGACCGAGCGCCGGCGCCGGCGTCAGTACCGCCTCCAAGCGGCGCTGCATGCCCTCACCGCGCAACGCCAGGCGCAAGTCCCGGCCCAGCGTATGGATGCGACCACTGGCGTCGTCGCGTAGCTTGAGTTCGTCGAACTCGAAATCGAGCGCGCCGATCATGCTCAGTTGCTCGCCGAGTTCGCGTACGGTCATGGCATCGTCGCCTGCGCCGATGTTGGACAGCAAACGCAAACTGCCAGGTGCTCCCCAGGCGAGCGTGATCTCCCCGCCGCGCAATCGGATGTGGTGCAACACCGGCCGGCCGGCGCGGAGCGAGCGCATTACATCCAGATGGATCCAGGCGTTGCGAAATCCGAACGACTCGCCGCGCCCAGCCGGGTCGTACAGGCGAAAACCATCGATGCGCAGCGCCGGCCCGCGGTCGCGCCAAGCCAGATGCAGGCTTTCGATGCGCACCGGCGCATGCAGATAGGCGCCGACGCTTTGCTCGATCTCGGCGCGATAGCGCTGGCTGAGCGCTGGTAGCGTCAAGCTGGCGAGCGCCACCAACGCGACCGCCAGCACCAGCGTGGCGGTACTCAAATGCGCCAACCAGGCCAGGAGGTGGCGCACGGCGGCGGCGAGCGAGCGCATGGGGGAAGATTACATCATCAGCACGACGTCGTACTGTTCCTGGGTATACAACACCTCGGCCTGAAAGCGAATCGGAATACCGATGAAGGCTTCCAGTTCGGCTACGCTATTCGATTCCTCGTCGAGCATCAGGTCCACCACTTCCTGTGACGCCAGCACCAGGAACTGGCGCGCCTCGTACTGGCGCGCCTCACGCATGATCTCGCGGAAGATTTCGTAGCATACGGTCTCGGCGGTCTTCACCGTGCCCCGGCCATTGCAAACCGAGCACGGCTCGCACAACACGCGCTCCAGGCTCTCGCGGGTACGCTTGCGGGTCATTTCCACCAAACCGAGCGCCGACACCGAGCTGATGTGGTTCTTGGCGCGGTCTTTTTCCAGGTATTTTTCCAGCGCCTTCAGCACCTGGCTGCGGTGTTCCTCGCTCGACATATCGATGAAGTCGAGAATGATGATACCGCCGAGATTGCGCAAGCGCAGTTGGCGTGCGATGGCCTGGGCGGCTTCGAGATTGGTCTTGAAAATCGTTTCTTCGAGGTTGCGATGGCCGACATAGGCGCCGGTGTTGACATCGATGGTCGTCATCGCCTCGGTCTGGTCGATCATGATGTACCCGCCCGATTTGAGCTGGACTTTGCGGTTCAGCGCTTTCTGGATTTCGTCCTCGATCGCGTACAGATCGAAGATCGGCCGCTCACCGGGGTAGTGTTCGATGCGCGCGAGCATCTCCGGCACGAAGCGCTCGGCAAAATGTTTGAGGCGCTCGCAGCCCTCGCGTGAATCGATGCGCACTTTTTCCACGTCATCGCCGACGAAATCGCGCAGCACCCGCAACTCCAACGGCAGATCGGCGTAGATCAGTTCACCGCTACGCACGCTGGCGGCGCGCTCCTGGATCGATTCCCACAAGCGCTGCAGAAACTGCATGTCGGCCCTGAGCGCCCAGGAATCGGTGCCCTCCGCCGCGGTGCGCACGATATAGCCGCCACCGAATTCGGCGCGGAAGGTATTGACCACATCCTTGAGGCGCTGGCGCTCGGCCTCGTCGTCGATCTTGACCGACACACCCATCGCCTCGGAGTTGGACAGTAGCACCAGATAGCGCGACGGAATCGAGATGTGAGTGGTGAGGCGCGCGCCCTTGGTGCCGATGGCGTCTTTGATGACTTGGACGATGAGTTCCTGTCCAGTGTACGCCAAATCGGTGATGAGCATCGGGCGCTTGGCCTCGTCCGGCGGGCTTTCCGGGTAGGGCGCGTCCTGGATGTCGGAAACGTGCAGGAACGCCGCCCGCTCCAGACCGATATCGACGAACGCCGCCTCCATGCCCGGCAGCACGCGCGCCACCTTGCCCTTGTAAATATTGCCCACCAGACCGCGCTTGCGCTCGCGTTCAACGTAAATTTCTTGTAGTACGCCGTTTTCGACGACCGCCACCCGCGTCTCGCGCGGCGTGACATTGATGAGTATTTCTTCGCTCACGCGCGGACTCTCAACGATCCTTGCCAATACGGCGCTATGCTACACGAAGCACAGGCCCTGTATGTTACACAATGTGGATGCCGAAATCCCGCAGTAGTTCAGCGGTTTCAAAGAGCGGCAAACCCATCACCCCGGAATGGCTGCCGTGCAGTTCGCGGATGAAAATCGCGCCCACGCCCTGGATGCCGTAAGCACCGGCTTTGTCGGCGGGCTCTCCGCTCGCCCAATAAGCTTCGCACTCGGCCACGCTCAATCGCCGAAAGCGCACCCGGCTTAGATTCACCCGCACCGCTTCGCGCCCTCCCCGCACCAACGCCACCGCGCTCAACACCTCGTGCTCGCGCCCCGACAACCGCGCCAACATCGCCAAGCCCTCGGCGCGATCAGCGGGCTTGCCGATGATCTCGCCATCCACCACCACCGTGGTGTCGGCGCCCAGTATTGGCACGTTCGACGATCCCGCCAACGCGGCCTGGCCGGCGCGCGCCTTCGCCAGCGCCAGCCGCGCGACATACGCGGCCGGGGCCTCGCCAGCCAGCGGGGTTTCATCCACCGGCGCCAGCACGGTTTCATAGCGAATGCCGATCATGCTCAGCAGTTCACGCCGCCGTGGCGAAGCCGAAGCCAGATAGAGTTGAATGCCGGCATGCATCATCACGTCAGTCAAGCCCGATGATAAGGATGGTTGCGCAGAATACTCCAGGCGCGGTACTGCTGCTCGACCACCAGTATACGCACGACCGCATGCGGAAAGGTAAGCGCCGACAACGACCATGCCAGTTCGGCGCGCTCCAGCACGGCTCCGTCCAGGCCATCCGGGCCGCCGATCGCAAACACCATGTCGCGCCCGTCGGCCAGCCAGCCCGCCAGCCGGCGCGAGAGTTCGGTCGTATCCCATTGGCGCCCGGCCATATCCAAGGCAATCAGGCGAACA
>JAXMFZ010000034.1:0-42777 GCA_046347515.1 Gammaproteobacteria bacterium
GCCGGCACCACCCAGAATGGCGCGCGCGCCGCTGGCGTCGATGGTCAGGGCAAAACCCGCGCCGCTGGCAGCGTCGAATTTGGCAATGATCCCCTGCTCGCCTTTGCGCGGCGTGGTCGGCCAGATCGTCGCAACCGCGGTGAAACTCTTGATGCCGTGCAATACCGCCGAATCGGCAACGCGGCCATACGAGCCCAGATGAGTAGGCTGAAATCGGCTCGGATAGTCGCCGGCGAACGGCGCGGCGATGTCCCGCTCTTTGATCCCTGTTCCCGCCGGATTCGGGTCGCCCGAAATCACCCGCACCAGGCGTGCATGATAAGGTTCGGAAAACGTGCTGCTGATCTTGAAGGCTATCGTTTCGCCGGGCGCGACCGAGAAGCGGTCGGCGTAGCCGCTGAGCGGGACCATCGAAATCCTCCTGATTGAGATTGCAAGTTTCGCCTTGGCAGAAGACCGTGTACTGACCGAGTTACCAACCCCGGTTGATTCCAAAGCTTTTCTCGACGAGTAGCGCAGCCGTCCCGTCGCAGTCTGGATAGGTTCTTCCCACGCTGATTCTGCCGGTCGCCCAGTGCTGGCGAAGCTCGGCCTCGCGTGCCGCGAATTCCGCCAACCGGCCGTTGTCCTGGTAATGCGAGCGCTCTCGCTCGATCAGGCGCTCCAGATTGTCAGACCTGAACAATGCCGCTTCCCAAGGCTCTGGCTCGCCATCGGCGCACAGCCATTCCAATGTGCCGTCACCGTCCGGCCCCTGAAACCACACCAGCTTGCGCACGAGTTCGCCGTTCTGGGCATGCTCGTAGGCAAACGTATCCATCGAAGTGTCGCCGTAGACGAAAATCACCTCTCCAAGCTGCTCTGATCGTTCCTGAGTGAGCGAGGTTTCGCCGTTGAGCATATCGTCGTCCGGCGGATCGTCATCCTTGCACAAGTTACACATCAGCCAGCCGGTGCCGGCGATAGGCTCGACTTTGTTGAACACTTGGCGCACGGAATCGATGTCGTCATTGCGCACGAAATAGGCCGAGTACGATTTCATCGGATATCTCCCGTATTATGTTTGCGAAGCAACTCCCCCTGCAGCGGCCTGCCGGCCAACTGGGCTAGCGGCGTGTCGCCTGCTGCAAAGCATAGACGGAAAATACCCAGCCAGAGGGAGACGTTCGGTGGGTGTCGTCCATTACCTTGCCCTGCTGAAATACAGCACACTGGCCTTCGTCGCCGCCAGCGCATCGCGTAGATTCTCATTCGCCGCCCCGGCCTGGATTGCCATGAAGCCAATCGCCGGCGTCGCTTCACAGCAGCCCCAGAGCTCGCGCGCCGGGTCGCCAAAATTCAGCTCCAGTGTTTCGTCGTCATGCACCCAGAATGCGATGCCGATCCCGCTCTCGAAACGGATCAGAAGACGGCTATCGTGTCCGCTGAGCCGCGCCAGCAGCGATTGCAAATACGGCACATGGAA
The DNA here is from genome assembly GCA_046347515.1 of Gammaproteobacteria bacterium. GTDB lineage: Bacteria > Pseudomonadota > Gammaproteobacteria > Competibacterales > Competibacteraceae > JAXMFZ01. The sequence continues at coordinate 1,466 of JAXMFZ010000034.1, forward strand.
GTCGGCAGTCGCAATCTCGAATTCTTCCCATTCCTCAATATTTGGAATAGAACGCGCCCGTGTCATGGCGCCTGGCGGTGTGACTTTCGATAAGAAAACAACGGTCGCACCACACGCCCGCGGCCATGCCGACGGCCGGTGGCGCGCTGCGATGGCCCGCTTCGCCGCAGAGTTGACATACGCCGCAGAAGCCGTCAGGGTATTCGCCGGTGATCGGGCGACCGCCAAACGTTTTCCAAGTATCGCAGTAGCAGTTTCGCCGCAGCTTCATGGTTGACCTCTATAGTGGATCGTGATCATCGCGAGTACTGATAAATCACATGTTGATCGCGATAGGCTGCTGTGGTAAACGATCAGTTACCAGAACGCTGATTCTGCGCATTAAATAACACCACAAGTATAAGTCGGAGGGTGTGTGAATATTCTAAGATTCGCAATGTTTTTCATGATTTGTAGCAATGTTTATGCTGAACAATTCGATCAACACGTACCGCTTTCTAAGCACGGCGCCTCTACGTTTTACGTCACCGGCAGTATCGAGGGTTTTGGATCCGCGGAACTCTTGGTAGACACCGGCTCCGGTTACGTCACCCTCGACGAGGAGACGTTCGCGATTCTCAATAAGAGTGGTAAAGCGCAGTACATCAAACAATTGCGGGGTACGATGGCGGATGGTTCTGAGCGTATCGTGCCGATTTATCGAATCGCGGGTATCGAACTCGGTGGCAAGTGTTACGTATCCGACGTCGAAGTCGCCATCTTCCCTAAAAAGACCCGTTTGATCCTGGGGCTGAGCGCATTGCGCAAAGTGTCACCTTTCATCTTCTCCATGGACGATCCGCCCAGCCTGAAGCTCAGTAATTGCGGTAGCCCAGCGGCAGGGGCTCGGGAAAGCCTGAACTTGCATCAGGATCAGCCATCCACCGAGAGCAATACAGAGAAACGCAAAGAATTGTAATATCTGCAAAAATAAAAGCCTGAATAGCCCTGGGAGTTCGCCAATTCCGATCAATATCCTGTGAGAGGCGGCGAGCTTGGCAGCCCGCTTCAATTCCGTGTATCATTTTATTGAGTGTGGGGCCGTAGCTCAGCTGGGAGAGCGATGCGTTCGCAATGCATAGGTCAGGGGTTCGATCCCCCTCGGCTCCACCATCTTCGTCGATCTCTACACAGTCGATTTCCGGCTTGCATATGCCTCGGTAGCTCAGGTGGATAGAGCGTTCGCCTCTAAGCGGAAGGTCGCCGGTTCGACTCCGGCTCGGGGCACCAATACATTCAACGCTTTACAGCGAAATCCAAAACTTCGCTAGTTTTTGCTGGGACGTTTCTGGGACTGGTGAGGCTCTGAACAGCCTCCTGTAAATCAGCCTGTGCGAGGTGTGCGTATACCTCGGTGAGCTTGATCGTCGAGTGTCCTAGTAGGTCGCGTACCTTGATCAAGGGTGTGCCGCGCATCACCAGCCACGAGGCGAATGTATGTCGGCAATCGTGCAAGCTGAAATCCTCGATCCCTGCCAGCCGGCAGGCGTGTTTGAAGCTGCGCTTCACGTCCAGGATGCGCCGCCCAGCCCCCGTAGTGAATAAATATACAGTATCCGGGCAATGCGACGCTCGGAACCTGAGCCGAGAGAAAATCGCCTGACGGCAAATCTCGTTGATCGGCACGTGGCGTGCGCGGCGGGTCTTGGTTGAAGCGGTCACCCGGCGTCGGCCTTGGCGGGCGACATCGCCGACGACGTGGATCAGATCCGTGTCCAGATGTACATCGCCTATGCGCAGCCCGAGCAGTTCCTTGCGGCGTAATCCGGTGTGGAGGGCTACGCTGATCAGATCGGCCAGATACGGCGCCTGACCGATCCCACGGGCGGCGTTGACGAGCCGGCGCGCTTCGTCTTCCGTGATCCACCGGACGCGCCCCTCGGGTTCGCCGAGGCGGCAGCGGGCAGCGGGATTATGCAAATTGAGATCAAGCCGATCCATGCCGTATTTAGCGGCACAACTCAACAATGCAACCTCCTTGTTAATCGTACTGGCGGCGGCTCCGCTGGCCTGACGTCGGCGAACGTAATCAACGACATCACGGCGCTGAATCAATGTCCAGGCGCGACCGCTGAACGCTCGATACAGATGTTTCAAGGCCGAGCGATCAGACGCGCCACCCTTTGCCTTGCGGATACATTCAGCCTCGTAGTACGCTAGCATCAGCTCGTCAAATGTGATCTCAGTCGTTTTCGTGGTCTGTCTGAAGTAGCGAGCTTCCCACGATTCCTTCTCCCAACTGGCCGCCAGGGCAGCCGCTGCATCGGCTGACCCTCGCTCGCTTATATGCCTCCCAGTCGATCTTTTAACGCTTTTGCCGCGCGCATCGCGGTAGCGCGCGAACCAGTACGGGGAATCGCCCCGTTTGAAGATTGTGGCCATACCTTTCCCTCGTTCGGTTGAGGCTCGGTGTCGGCTTGGCCGGCGTCGAGGTTATCACCGTTGATCGGCTTGAGGCTATCGATATACGCATCGCATGCACTTGCCTTGATGCGCCGCGTCCCTTCCGACGGCGCGACCATGGGAAGTTTGCCGAGCTTGACGAGCCGCTGCACCGCGCGCTCGGAAATCGTGAGGCGCTCGCCGGCTTGGGCGTAGGTCAGCAGTTGATCGGTCATGGCTTACTCCAGATCGGCCGCAGAGCCGCTCATCAGCGAATAGATGCGTGCGGTGGTGGCCGCATCCAGGCAGCAGTAGGTCAGGATCGCGTGGTGCTGGCCGTCGCGGTGCAGGCGTGGCACGTCGGCGCCGGTCATGACCTGCTTCGGTCTCGGCACGCCGAACGACGCGGCGACGGTATCGAGGGTGACGTACAGCGCGTCGCTGTGCTCTTGCGAGTAAAACCGGAAGCGGCGCATGGTGTCGAAGACGCGCGGGCCGTCATCGCCCGCCATTGCCGGTTGCAGGATCGCCGGCAGGCGCAGGCCGTGGAAGAGAAACCGGTTGCGCAACTTGGGCAGGTCGAAGCGCACGAGGTTGTGACCCACCATTACGGTATCCGGGCCGGTGTAGTAATCCAGCAGCCCGCGTAACGCCTTGAGGAGCGCGAGCTCGTGGCCGCACCCCAGGCATTGCCACTGATCGATGGCGTAGTGCTCGCCATCCATGCCGTTCAGCACGATCTTGGCCGCCTCGGTCTGCATCGCGACACAGACGATGGGCGCGGCATCGAGGAGCGCAGACTTGTCTCTGATATTGGCCGCCGCCTCCAGGCGCTGCGCCGCGATCTTCTCGGGGTCTTTGACGTTGCCCCCGGGCTTCCAGCGCGCGAGCGCATCCGTGATCGCCTCGGCGGGCGCATCGGTGGTTTCAAGATCGATCACCACGTAGCTCGCGCTGCTCATCGGCAGCGGCACGGCGTTGGGTGTAGTCGCGATCATGGCGCTACCACCTCCTGCCGCCGAAGCGGTTGCCACCGTTGTAGCCGTTGCCGCCACCGCTCCAGCCGCCGCTGTTGCCACCTTGGCCCCACTGCTGTTTGGGCTGGTAGGCGTCGATGGGATAACCCGCGTTGGCGAGCGCCTGGATCGCGCCCAGCAGGGCCTGCGGGTTCTGTCCTACCTCCGGGGGCAGGCTTAGGTACGCCCGCACGCTGCCCATGGGGGTATCGATCTTGATCGGCACCGCGACGCCAGTGATGAGGGCCTGCGGGCTAGGTCCAGCCGTTTGCGCCCAGCCGGTCTGTGCCGGTGGCGGCGGGTTTTGGGCTTGCGCGAGGAGGCCGGCGAGGGCCTGTTGTAACTGTGCTTGATCGGTCATGCGAAACTCCTAAAATTCGAGGAACAGCAGCCAGCCGCGACAGCGCAGCCGGCCATGAACGCGGTGAGCCATCCGCGCCAGCGCGCTGAGGCTCATGCCGGTGGGCAGGTGGGTAAGATCAATCGGCTCACGCCAGGCGTGTGTCATGCGAGACCTCCAGCAGATCGGCCAGATCGGCAAAGTGGCGTGCGAGCGCCTCGAAATGGGCGGCACTGGTGCGCTGGCGTTGCACCAAGATCGGCACCGCCGCCGCTTCCGGGGTGTCTGCGATTTGCCGCTCACTCACGGCATAGGATTGGCAGATCGCCACCAGCTGTCGAAACTCATGCACCAGGGGCGCGCTCATGCCGCCGTCCTCGTTTTGAGCGCCGCGATCGCGGCCTTGGCTTCGCGTTTGGCGTCGCCACGGCTGCCGGCCACCCATCCTCCGGTGATCAGCCGACCGGCCTGGTAAACGTGCCACGCCCACATGCGCCCATCTTTCACTATGGTTATCGTCATTGCCGTTCCCTCACCAGATATCGTCAGCCGCACGCTGCGCGGCGATGTCAGCTTCATGACGCTGGCAGAGCCACTCATCGCGCTTTTGCTGCTCGGCGTCGGCTTTCGCTTTGGCGCGGATCACCATGAGCGTGGGCAGCCGCTCCAGGGCTTCCACGGCCATGGCGGGGTCATCGGCCAGCGCGCGCAAAATTGCGCTGGCGTCCCAGTTGCCAGCGAAATTCGCCGGCGCTACACTTGTGTTGATACTCATGACTACCTCCAAAAGTTTTGAGTCATCCCGACGCCCCGCCGATTCGCACTCGGTAGGGCGTTTTTGTTTAGGCCATGGCGTGCTTCAGCGCCCGCTCGATGGCTTCAATCAGTTGCCGCGCCTTCGGCGGTGCGGCGCGCTTCATTGATTCCGCTTTGTTCGCCCAATCGCCGTACCAATCAATGGCCGCGACCACGATATCCGTAAGGTCTTCGCTCGCATCTGCTGGCAGCAGATCATCGGCGAGCGTCTCAAGCACCCGTTCCTCGTGGGTCTCGGTCGGCTCCCAATAGCTGGGCGGGGCAAAGTCGCTGTGGTCGTGCAGTCTCATTGTTCTTTCCATCGGTGGTTGGCGCTTAGCAGCGCGATGTAGAGAATAATAGAACTTTAAGTTACCTTTGTCAAGAACTTTAAGTTACCTACGTGGCAGGCGTTAGCGACTGCGCGGAGAGAATTGCGGTGAGTGATGGCGCCCTTATCGCGGACTGACGGGCACTATCGCGGCGATGGCACCCCTTCCGTGCGTGGTAAAATGAATATCCAAGGTGAGACTAAGACTATGCACCCAGCGCTAGATGTGGCTTACCAATTGCTCAGGTTGGCTGCCCAGAGAAACTTGCAGCTAACACCCATGCAATTGATCAAACTGGTCTATATATGCCATGGATGGATGCTCGGCTTTACCAAGCAGCCACTGATCATCGAGGATGTGGAGGCTTGGAAGTACGGCCCTGTCATCCCAAGCATTTATCACACATTCAAAAGCTATCGGAATCAGCCAATTATCCCTCCCTTTTTTGACATTTCCTCACAAAGTTTCACTGATGTGGAAAATGCCATCCTTGAAGGGGTGCTGAATCGCTATGGTTCCCTAAGCGGGCCTCAGCTTTCCACGTTAACTCATGCGGAAGGAACGCCCTGGAAGCAAACCTGGGAAACCTGGGGCAAGTATGCGCCTGGTGTTGTCATCCCCCAGAAGCTGATTGAGCAACACTATGCCGACCGAATCAACGCCAGAACAAATCAGTGAATTTTTCAAACAACCCCAAGATCAGACAGTACCGGAGAAATCCGACGCGCCAGCGCTCAAGGAGGAGCATGATTTCAGTACGGGTGATCTGGAAAGGAAATCCCTAGTTGCGGCCTATCAGCGAGATGAAGAACTCAAAAGCGCGTTTCATTGGGTGGTTCTGATTGGTTGCTTTGTCGTGTTTTTCATATTTCTGATCGGCATCATACTGTTTGCCTATGATCTTTTTGCTCCACCCGGTTGGCGATTTTGGTCAGATGACCAGCACAACAAAGTGCAGGTCATTTTATTGAGTGTCCTGGCTTCCAGCGTTTTTCAATCTTATTCGCAAAGAATTTTAGAGCGTGCCGCGAAGCACAAAAACTGAAGCTCAGCCGATGCGTTCGGGTGCGGCGATGGCACCCCTGCTGTGGGCGATATGGCATGAGATTTGCCCTTGAAATGACGTTACCTTACGGTTAAACTGAATGCCCAAAAACGAGTGCCGCTGCTTGAGGGCATATTGCAAGAGAGGTACATCATGAGCGCCAACCACACTGGGGAAAAAACAAAACCTATTCGCTTTGAAGTCAGTATTTTGCTGTTCCAGGATCAGAATATTTGGGTGGCCCACGGGATCGAATGGGATATCGTCGCGCAGGGCAAGACCATTGCGGCAGCGATGGAGGCGTTCGAGCGCACGTTCATCGGCCAAGCCGTCATCGATATGAATGCAGGCGATTCGCCGCTAGCCGATATTCCGGAAGCGCCGGAGCGGATCAAAAAACAATTTGCAGCGGCTATTTTCAAGGGGCAAGCGAAGCCGTTTCACTTACCTAAAGATGTCCCACCCGCCTATCAACTCCAAGAGATCATTGGAAAAGACTGGCGCATTGCATCGTAGGTGATCGTGCAATAGCCTATCCCCTTAACCAGATGCCGACGTTTCGGGAGTTGAGGGGAGCGTCTTGAAAGACCTACGGTTGTCAGTTCATCCACGGCTTAGCGACTGTCCATCAGCAAGATGGAACCTCCTTCTCAGTCGCCTGCTTCGTCCGCTCGGTTGAGGGTAAAAAGCGCCGCTGTGCGATCAGCTTTGAGGATTGGGATGATAGGATTAACGTCGAAGTCCTCAGATCGATCTGCCAGCGGCTTAAAATAGACCCTGCCGATTTTGATTTACATCTAGATTAACTACGGTGGGGAATTTTGGGCAACAAGTCCGCTGCCGGCTATACTGATTCAGAGAAACAGACCCCGGACAAGCGAATGACGACCTTACCCGCCAATGAGCGCCTGATTGTGGCGCTAGATGTCGATACCCGTGCAGAAGCCAGCGAAATCGTTGATGAACTAGGCGATACCGTTTCGTTCTATAAAGTCGGCTGGCGTGCGTTCGTGCGTGAGGGATTTGGAATGGTGGATTGGCTGATCGGGGGCGGCAAACGGGTATTCCTCGACCTCAAGATGGATGATATCGAGCAAACCATTGAATCGGCCCTGGCAAATTTCCCCGATCATGGGATTGAGTTTCTGACGATCCATGGCAATGGAGCTACGGCACAAGCGGCGAGACGAGGGCGCGGCGGACGAGGAAAGCCTAAGCTCTTGAGTCTTACCTACCTTTCTAGTCTTGATGAAACCGATCTGAAAGACATCTTAGGAACAAGCAAAGTCGATTTGACGCAACATATCATCAACCGTTCACGCAGTGCCTTAGCTGCCGGCATCGAAGGATTGATCGCTTCAGGACAAAGCATCCGAGCCATCCGCAAGGCAGTTCAAGGCGATTACTTGATTGTAGCGCCCGGTATTCGTGCGGACGGGAATTCGCAAGACGATCACAAACGCACGTTGACGCCTTACGATGCTATCAGGGCTGGCGCGGATTACCTGGTTGTGGGCCGGCCTATTACGAAGGCCCGGGATCGAGGAAAAGCCGCCGCGGCAATCATCGCTGACATCAATGAAGCATTAGAACGCTGATAGCAACAAAAAGCCCCCACGCGGCGGGCTGCCGACCGAATCAACGCTGCGTAAACGACCGTGAAAAGCCAGGACTTGATTGTCGAAGTTCAAGCCGATGGCTGGAAGCTAGACCGTATCAGCGGCTCGCACCACATGTTCAAGCACCCCACCAAGCCCGGCACGCTCGTGATCCCACATCCCAAGAAAGACTTGGGCAAAGGACTTGTTCATGCTATTCGTCGAGTTGCCGGATTGAAACAATAGGAGTCACTATGCGCTATCCCATTGCCATTGAAGCGGGCGACGCTACCCATGCTTACGGCGTCGTAGTGCCTGATCTGCCAGGTTGTTTCTCGGCGGGCGACACGCTCGATGAAGCTATCGACAAAGCGCCGGAAGCTATTTCGCTGTGGCTGGATGATCTTATCGAGCGCGGCGGCCAACCGCCCAAGCCGCAGCCTATCGAAGAGCACCGCAAGAATCCCGAATTCAAGGATTGGATATGGGCAGTGGTCGAAATTGACCTTGCAGATCAGGTTTGAATGTGTCGATCGGTTATTTCCGCTCGACGGTCAGCGTCACGTCGTAACCTTTGCCTGTAGGCTAATGGTGGCTGCATAATGTAGGTGGTGCAATGACTGGATTCTGGAACATGACGGTAGGTGGCTTGCTGTTCCCCATTCGTTTTTTGAGTAGGCAGACAATTGTTTTATGTCTCCATCAGCTTCGTGAATTGCAAAAAACCGTCGAAGACCCACAGCTATCAGAAGATATAGAGCAGGCTATTGAGGATTTGATTCGTCAAGATGCAGTGCAATCCTCACTGTCTGAATTAGCCTCCATGCTCCCTGATGATTTCATGGGCGATCAAGCGAGCAACGCTCAACATGGTTGATATCGGGTGATAATTCTTCCCATAACTAGCTGAATCTACTTTGCTACCACAGCCGCTAACATAAATAACCTGCCGAAGCACCCGCTTGCCTACAACTGCTCGCTCACAGGAATACGCTTTTCCACCTATTTCTATTGTGAAGGTGTAGGTTAGTCTTAATCCCTTCTTCATCAGGTCTGCATTTCATTCTTGTTGGCGCCGATATCGAAGAGATGTGCAAAAAAGCGCTGCGGGCCGCTCAGCGGCAAGTACCCTGGATTGTCAGGCTTGAAGCCCAAGGCCCTCATGACTTCGTTGTGGCAAATCCTATTCAGATTCACCAATAATGGCGGCTCATCCAGTTCGATTTCCCGCCTGATGCGATTGAACTTTTTCAGCATTTCAACCGATTGCTCGGCTTCATCCATATCGAGTTCCAGAATTTGAAACCGCCGCGCAATCTCACGATGAAGCCGCGCTTTGCGGCCTGTGCCGACGACTAAGCTGATAGTGGAGCTGATCGTTACCAAAGCCGCTGCTGCTATTACCCATCCTTCACCCCATTGCTGGAGTAGTACAGCCAATACAACCGAGCCAAAGATGAGCGCCACGGCATCAGTTGCCGATTGCCAGAGATCGTAAAATCGCTCGCGACGCTGGTGATAACGGATCGAGCGCTGAACAGCGAAATTTAGATCGTATAGCTTATCTTCATCTGTCATCAGAAGGTTTCGGTGGTTTGCCGGGACGTGGAGTTGGATCAGTATCGCGCACAGGATCAACGTGATCATCCTTGCGTTTTTCTATTTTATCACCAAATGGATTGTTAAAAGGCCACAAATCTGGCCTCTTAAACCGGCCATGCTCAGACTTTTCTTTGCATTTATCTTTCTCTTCCATTCCAAACCCACTCAGTTTCTTATAGGCTTTCACCGCGCGGATGAAGCCGTTTTGTGGTGAAGCGGCCTGCGAAAATCACAGTGCCGACAATCTCAACTTCGTCGTTGACTTCAATGATCGGTGCATTCCATTGGGGATTGCGGGCGCGCAGGTGGGCGTTGCCGAACTCATCCATCACGATCTGCTTGAAGGTGAATTTGTTACCGTTCATGCGCGCTACCACGGCGTTGCGCGATTCCGGTACGACATCGGGATCCACGAAAATCACCTCGCCATCGTGATAATCCGGTTCCATCGATATGCCCTGCACCCATAGGGCAAAGGTGCGCTTCCCGTGCGCAACGGGACAGGCTAGCCAATCCTCGGCATTCTCGGCGTTGAAGCTCTGGTAATGCTCAATCCAGTCTCCGGCCTGCGCCCAACTGATCAACAAGGGGACATCTTTTTCGTAGCTGCGGATGGGCGTTGCCGTGCCGTCAAATGATGGCGCTGGTTCGCTGCTCGGTTCAAGGATAGAACGTTTTTCGCCAATGCCTGACATGAGCCATTCATACCGAACACCTAGTCTCTTGGCGATTTCTCGCGCCCGGTGGGTAGTAGGGTATCCAATACCTTCGAGCCATTTTCGAGCACCCTTTTGACTGACTCCGAACATCTTTGCAACCAATACCTGACGGCCCGCGTGTTTTGAGGGAAGGTCTTTATCATCAAGCGCTTCATTCAGGCGCATCGCAAAATCTTTCGCGCTAGTAACCATAAGTTCCATTCTAGCGCCGACCATAGTCACTTTGGGTTCTTGACAACAGGTAACTTCAGGTTCTACCATGGCGGCATGAATAGCGAGATTTTGATCGACCGGGCCATCGCAACATGCGGTGGAAAAATCACTGTTTTTGCCAAACAAGTAGGCGTGACGCATCAGGCTGTCAGTAAATGGCGGCGCTTCGGCGTGCCTGCCGAGCGAGCAATGCAGATTGAGATCGCGACGGGTGGTGCAGTGACGCGCCAGGAACTCCGCCCCGACATCTTCGGCGATCTGCCGAGGCCCGCGGCGCAGCCGCCCGAAGCCGCGCCAGCGGCGCCTGAGCCGCCCGCCGAGGGCGTGGAAGCGCCATGCCCCCTGCAACGTGCGCCCGACGCCATCCTCTGGAGCGACGAGGCCGCGTGATGCCAGCGCTTACGCCCCATCAGCAGATGATTCTGGCCTCTGCTAAGCAGGAGATAGCCGATGCTAAGCAGCGGCCAGATACCGCCACGCTGCTTTGCCCTCGCTGCCAACGCCCGGTATGCCCGCAATCCGCCGATGCCAAACCAGACGAGGGCACAACCTGGTGGCACGAATGTCCGGTATGCGGCCCGGTCGATCCCGTGGCGGAGCGGCTGCGGCGCTGGGATTGGAAGTCATGAGCAAATCCTTTGTTGTCTGCCCGCTATGCGGCGTCCATTTAGTGTGGTGCGGCGAGTATTGGCGTTGCCCCCAGCATGGGGCGATTAACCCGCTGAGGCCGAAGCCATGAGTGCGCTTCCTATGCTGACAACGCTGCCGGACATCGACACCGCGAAGCTCCCGGCAGTCTATGAGCGCGCGACACAAGCGCTGGCCGAATGCAATCGGATCGACGAGTGCCAGGATTGGGCGGACAAAGCGCAAGCCCTCGCCAGTTACGCCCGCCAATCCAAAGACGACAGCCTGCGCAAGATGGCGGATCGGATACAGGCGCGGGCGATCCGGCGCTGTGGGGAGTTGCTGCGGCAGGTTGAGCCGAATAAAGGCGGCGATCCCTCGCTGTTTGTCGCTCAGGACGGAACCGTCCCGCGCGTAACTCGCACCAACGCCGCCACCAAAGCCGGTTTGAGTGAACGCCAGCGCAAGACCGCCCTGCGCGTCGCCAACATCGCGCCGCTGGAGTTCGAGGCAGCGGTCGAGTCCGATGCGCCGCCCACCGTTACGCAACTGGCTGAGCGCGGCAAGCAAGCCAGACCCGCGCCGTTGCACTCCTTGGATGGGATAGACCCGTTCCTTTACGCCCGCGCCACGGAATTGCAGGGAACCATCAAGTTGTTGGCGGAGTTCTGCGGCAAATACGATCCGCACGCGCTGGCAAAAGCCTTTAAGCCGCACGAAATACCACGCCTCCGGCAAGCAATAGCTGATATCGAGGCATGGATCGACCGTTTCATTGTGAGTTTGTGAGATTGCCATGTACAAAGTTTCTGATCTGGTTAAAGAAATACGCGAGGTTATCGATGCTCGCATCAAGCGTGGTGACTTGATCCACCCTGATTGGGTGACCCAACAGGTGATGGTCGCCCATCCCGAGCCGCTGGGTGACGAATCGGATTTTTACCTTTGCATGGCGCGTGAAACTGTTAGAGATCAGGTGCGCAAGCAGATTGGTCGTTACAAGCTCTCGCCCGAGAAAGCGCTTATCAAAGACCGCGAAACGCTGTTGCCCGGCTTCGAGCATTTGCAGCAAGCGTATTTGATTGATGTGCAGGGCGAACAAATTGCGGTGCCTCTCAAACAAATGAACAGTGCCCAGCGCAGGGCCAAGATCGACGAGCTTCGCGCCATGGGCGCGGGTTGTTATCAGCACGCGAGTGAGCTTGAGCGCTACGACGACGAGCATCCATTCGAGCATGCCGCGTAAGCCATGAATGCCATTCGGCGGCTGATCCACTTTCTTACCGTACCCCGCTGCGTTATCTGCGGCGAACCCGATCCTGATCGGCACGGATGCTCACGTTGCGAGGACTCCGATGCTGACTGCCATACAGTCATTCCTTTCCATGCTCGGCGCAGCCGCCGTGTTGACGCTCACATTCGTGATCTGCGCCGACCTGCGCCGGCATCTCGACCGATGCCGCCCCGTGGTGGCGATGAGCCACCGGAGGCCGCGTAAATGACTCTGGGTAGTACGGACAAGCGGGTCAGTGTCCGGGCGTTGCTCACGCGAATAACACCCGCAGCGGCTGGGCGCCTCCGTTTCCTCCACGCCCGCGATTCCGCCGTCTGGCCCACGTCACGGGCCACTGCGATTTGCGATTCCGCCGTCCGGCCCACGATACGGGCCTTCGAATCACTCTGCGATGGTTGTTCGCCGCTACGGCGGCGCTTTGTATTCCAGCCCGGGCGACCTGGGGCAGCGCGGTGACGCGCATATCAGGCGTAGCTTTGAATGAAATCCCCATTCCCCGGCCTTCGGGTCGGGGCTTTTGAGACATAACGAAAAGATTGAGGGACATCATGGAGGGTTTGGCGATTGAAGATGACCACGACAAGGAAGACGGATCAGTGATTGGAAAATGCGATGCGGAGACCAAGCTCCGGCTGCCCTCCGACATGCTCGATGAGATCGACCGCCGCGCTCATGTGGCACACGCCACGCGATCGGAGTACATCCGCATTGCGCTGGCCGCCCACCTCTACGGCAAGACCAAAGCCATGAGGCTAGCATCGCAGCGCGTGAAAATGGTGCTCAGTGTGGGTGACGATTGCGCCCCCGATCTGGAGACTGACTGATGGACGATACCGAAGTCACATTGACCGATCCCGATGGCAAGGCGGTTTTCCACGGGACAGCCGATGCGCTCAAGGCCACCGCGCGCCGCATCGGCGGCCAATTGATTCCCGAGGCAACGCTGCAAGAATTGGAGCGCTGTTATCAGGAGGCAGCCGATTACGCCGATGCTTATCGCGATGCCATCAAGGCGCAGGCTGAAAAATACAAGCTGGACGCCAAGGTGTTGCGCCGGGTGGTCCAAGCCCGCGCCAAGAACAAGGTTGACGAGCTGCGCGACGAAGTGCAGCTGACCCTAGACCTCCTGCCCGAGTCCTAACCGCATGTCCGAACTGGTGGAGCTTTGCCGGCTGTATCGGACACGCGCGCGCTCATCCGGCCGTGAGGTGCTGACCGGGCGCCTCAATCCCGATGTTGGCGTGATGCTCCTGAAAAACCGCGAGCAGCAGCAGAAGGCCGATGGTGACTACAAGCTCGTGGTCTGGGCGCGCGATCCCGCGAAGGCCGCCCTCGCCGAAGACCTCGTGAAGGCGATCCGCGCATGCTGCTCGGCGTAACCCGTCATGTTCGTGCGCTTGAACGAGGCCGAAATGTCAGCGTTATCCGATCTGAGTCTCTTACAACGCTGCCTATACGTCTTTGGGATTAAGCCGTACATGGACATAGCGACCGGCATCGTCGGTGAGAAACGAAAGATAAGCTGGCAGGGGCTAGCGGAAGCGCTTTACATGCCGCCCCAATCCGGTTTTACGCCTGAGACTTTTTCAAAACAGCAACTCCGACGCGCAGCAAACATGCTTGAAAAGGCGGGGCTGTTGCAGGCTGTAAGTGTTGAAAAACAATTAATTTTTAAGTGCCCCTTAGCCGACAGGGGTTATTCCGTCCAAAATCAGGTAGGCACAAAGCCGACACACCATGCCGACACAAAGCCGACACGTAAAAAAGAAACTAAAACAAACGGATATGACAACGGCAAAAGTGTAGGCCGACATAGCGAAACATTACAGGCCGACACACATCTGTTATCCCTTAAAAAGACTTCATCATCTACTGTCGTAGATGATGGTCACCCGGAGGAAAAAATCCGGGTGACCCCGACCGCCGCCGCGCTTCGCATTCCCTACCAGCAAATCGTCGATCTTTACCACCAGATTCTTCCGGCATCCCAGCGCGTGAAAGAACTCACCGAGGCACGCCGAAAGCACATCAAGGCCCGCTGGGCGTCCGGCGAACTGCCAGACATCGACACCTGGCGAGAATATTTCCAGCACGTCGCGCAATCCAAATTCCTGACCGGCCGGGAACACGCGCCCGACCGCGCGCCTTACTTCGCGCCGTTCGATTGGCTCATCACCCAACGCGCCTACGTGAACATCCTCGAAGGCAAATACCACCGCACAAGAGCATCCGCCCATGGCCAAGTTTCGCGCCGAACCCACTGAGTCCGCCCCACCAACACCGCCCCCGCACGATGGCCGCTGCGCCATGCCGGGTTGCCCCGTACCGGGCGGGATATCGGCCACGATCCGCGAGGACGATGGGAACCGCGCCCGTTGGTTTTGCGAGTATCACTTTCGCCACCAGGGCGCCGAGGCGGACATGATCACCCTCAAACTGCGCCGCAACGAGTGGGCCATCCACCTGGCGAAGCGCCTTGATCACATGGCGCACTACGACTTCGCGCTCGATGCCTTCCAAGCCCAGCTTTACGACCTGCTGGAGGCCAACAGCGCCCTGGAGTTGGTGCCGGACTACCGCCAGGATGGCAGCCCCGAACTGATCCACAGCTACCGCGCAAAGCTCAGCGCTTGGCTGCGGCGCAAGGTGCTGCCGGAGAAAGCCAAAACCGAGGGTGTCACGCTGAAAGCCATGGTCAAGCAAGCCGCCGAGCGCAAGGCCAGGCCCATCGCCGAGTACGGCCCGAAGGACGCCGACACTTACCGCTCGTGGGCGGAGACCGCGACATGAGCACGGTTCCCTTCGTGCCGCGCAGGTGCGCCCCAGCAGACTTTTGCGAGCACTGCGGCAATCTCGAAACGCTCAACCGCGTCTGCTACTGCGCCTATTGCTGGGGCAGGGTGCAGAGCGACATCGCCGAGGAAGAGCGCCGGCAGAAGGCCCTTGAGCGGCGCCGGCAGGAGGCGAAGGCGTGACCACCACGACCCTCTACCGCACCGTGCAGCACGATGACCGGCTGGAAGTCCGCGAGCAGTACGAGGCGCAGACGTGGATCAGCCGAGGGTTTTTCGCCGCTTGGATGCCCATCCATTGGGCGCTTTCCGAGGCCGAGCTACGGGCGAAGGTGCCAACGCTGCGGCCAAAGTCGCGGCTGGTGCGGATCACGACCATTATCGAAACCTTGGAGGCTAAGCCATGAGCACTATCGACGATGACCGCGAGAGGTTCGAGAGGTGGATAAACAGGGTCGAAGGCGGCGATGTCGCGCTAGACCGCGATGACGAGCCGGGCGATGTGATGACTGGGTACCGCTCCCCTGATGTCGATCTCGCCTGGCTGGCTTGGCAAGCCGCGTTGCGGTTGGAGCGAAACAAACCCTCGGAGACCACCCCATGAACCCAACCGACGACCGGCTTTGCTGCCGGCCAAACGAGGCGCATCCCGTGGCCTACAGGGCCGATGCCTTGCTCCAGTCGCTAGGGCGCGAATGGCTGGAAGAGAGATTGGTGCCGATACTGGCAGAGCCCGCGCGAGCCGGCAACCGCCGCGCGTCGATCATGGGCGAAACGTTGCGCAGGTATCTCTCCGGTGAGCCGGTATCGGATCGCTACCTACTCGGTCTGGCGTTTTTCATCCTGACCGAGGCTATCGCCAATATGGAGACTAAATCATGATGCCCCTACCCACCGCATTCGCCAACCCCGAGGCCCGCGCCATCGCCGAGCAGGGCGCGCATTTGGCCGTCAGGGAGAGATCGCTCAGCGGCCTTACCGCGCGCTACCCCACAAAACCCACATGGGCAGGCGACGAGCGCGTTACGTCCGAGGACGTGCTCCCGCAGGGCTGGCAGAAACCTGTCAGCCTGTGGGGTGATCTACCCCTGCAGAAAGCCGCCGTGCTCTACGAGGTGCACCAACGGGTTGGCGATCAGTGGACAGTGCGCGCCATCGTCGAGAGCCGTGCGCTGGCCGAGCCGCACGCCGAGAACGCCAAAGCCGAGGGCTTCATTGCCCAGATCGTGCAGGTCGAGGTGAGTGCGTGATCGATGAGCGCATCGTGGCCGCCTTGGGCGAGGTTGGAGCGCATGAGGTTTTGCCTGCGCTGCTCGCCGATCTCTGCCACGAGTGCGGGCTGCCCATGACGCTGCGACTGGTGGCCGCGTTCGGTGGGCAACGCCTGTATGTCCCGCACGAATCCGCGCTGCACGACGCCCACGCGCTGGTCATGGCGCTCGGCTGGGATGCGGCGCGCGCCATCTGCCGGCGCCTGGCGCCTAACCGCGGGCTGCCCCTGATCATCCCCAACGCCAAGCATGCGCTCACTCGCGCCCGCAACCGATTGCTCCGCGCCGATTACGCCCAGGGCACATCCGTGAGCGCCTTGGCGCGGCGCTACGGCCTGCATACCCGCCATATCTGGGCCGTGCTGGCCCAGCGAGACGGAGAATACCTCCCCGCTCGCGAGAACCCACAAGCCGACCTGCCTTGGGAGTGACGCCATGATCACCGAAGAAATGCTCGCCGCGATCCTGCCCCACGCCCGACAGGAAGGGCGGGTGAGTGATTGGGTAGGGCCGATCAACGCGGCGCTCGCGGAGTTCGAAATCAACACGTCGCTCCGAATGGCCGCTTTCCTGGCGCAGATCGCCCACGAATCGGGCGAGCTTCGCTATGTGCGTGAGATCGCCAGCGGCAAAGCCTATGAGGGCCGAGACGATCTCGGCAATACCCAGCCGGGCGACGGCGTGCGCTTCAAGGGCCGCGGATTGTTGCAAATCACCGGGCGCTCCAACTATGCCGAGTGCGGTAATGCCCTCGGCTTGGATTTGCTCGCGCACCCGGAGCTCCTCGAGGAGCCCTTCAACGCCGCACGTTCGGCGGGCTGGTTCTGGCGGCGCCATCACCTCAATGGCCTGGCCGATGCGGGCGATTTTGCCAAGATCACGCGCAAGATCAACGGAGGCCTGCGCGGCCAGGCGCTACGCGAAATCTACTACGACCGCGCGCTGAGGGTGTTGACCCCACCCGTCGGCGAACTCGGACTCGATCCCCAAGGGAGGCAGTCATGATCCACGCCGAACGGCGAGCCTGGGCGCTGATGCGCCAGGTGTTTTGCAATCTGTTTTGCCCGTGCGGGCAAGAGGCGCTGCCAGAGGTTCGGTGGCGGATTCAGTTTGGGTTTTCATCCCTTCAATTCGACGGAGATTTTTCGATGGTTATCACTGACAGTCAGAAGGTTTCGGCGGCCATTAGCTACCAGGACGCGCGCGGCAATGCCGCTCGTGTCGATGGCGTCCCCGCGTGGGCCACGGATCGCGCCGATCTGGTAGCGCTCACGCCCTCTGAGGATGGCTTGAGTTGCGAAATCGCCGCCGTCGGCGCGCTCGGCACGGCGCAGATCACGGTCACGGCGGATGCCGATCTGGGCGAGGGCGTGCGTACGCTCACCGCGCTCGGCAGCATCGAGGTGATCGGCGGCGAGGCAGTTGCGGGTGTGATCTCTTTCGGAGAACCGCAGCCGGCGTGATCGAGGATCGCCGGCAATGGCGCATCGTCCATGAGGGCGAGGATCGCCGTAACCCCGAAGGCGGGCGCGTCGTCGTGGTCGAGCGCCCCGCCAACGGCAACGGCAACGGCAAACATCACACGGTCGCGCAAACCCTCGGTGTGGTCACGACCGCACTCGGGACCGTGGCAGGGATCGTCTGGCTGATCCTGGAGCAAAGCGCCGACATTGCGACGATGAAGACCGAGGTCAGAGATACCCGCTCGCTCTGCCTGTATGGACTGACGCAGTTGGAAAATCGCGTGCAGACGGGTGCGGATATCGCCGAGATTCGGCGGTCTTGGATGGCGTAAGAAAGCAACTGGAGAAGAGATGACCAATAGCAACATGATTCGGTTGGCGCTCACGCTCACACCGTTACTGGTGGGCTGGATGGTCGCCGCGCTCAAAGACGGCAGGATCGACCTCAACGAGTGGATCGAGTTGGCGCGCATGGTGAGCCGGCAACTCGGCGTGCCGCTCGATATTCCTGCCGGCTCGGTGGCCGATCAGCGTACCGAGCGCGATGGCTAAGACGCTGACCCCTCGGCAGCGGCGTTTTGTTGAGTGCTACGCCGCGTCGGGCAACGCGACTCAGGCCGCGAAACAAGCGGGCTATGCCGATCGCTATGCCGACCGCTTTGCCAAACAATTACTAGAGAATTCTCTAGTTGCGAATTATTTGGCGGAACTCAATCAGAAATTATCCAAGCCTGCTATCGCCACCGCCGAGGAGCGCCAGCGCTTTTGGACGCGCCTGATGCGCCGGCGCAACATTGAGTACAAAGATCGCCTCAAAGCCTCTGAGCTGCTCGGCAAAGCCCAAGGCGATTTTATCGAGCGGCGCGAGGTGAGCGGCGATCTCACCGTGCGCGTGGAGTACGGCGATGCCGCTTGACGGACACTCTCCGGGCCACAAAATCACTGTCCGCCTCCCGAAGCCCCATGCCGCGCAGCGCCAGATACTCGCCGAACGCCGGCGATTCAATGTCGGCGTCTGTGGGCGGCGGTTCGGCAAGAGCACGCTCGGCGTCCATATCCTGCTGCTGCCGGGCGGCGCCCTCGATGGGCGTCCGGTGGCCTGGTTCGCCCCGACCTATAAACTCCTCGATGACGTGTGGCGTACCGCGCGCCGGCTACTCGCGCCGATCATTACCCGGCAAAACGTACAGCAAATGCGCATGGAGTTGATCACGGGCGGATCGATTGACTACTGGACGCTGGATAATCCCGATGCCGGGCGCGGGCGCAAATATGCCCGCGTGGTGATCGATGAGGCGGCAATGGCGCGCTATCTCGAAGACTCCTGGCAGCAGGCGATCCGGCCCACGCTCACCGACTTGGAAGGCGATGCCTGGTTTTTCTCGACGCCGAAGGGCACGGGCAATTATTTCGCGCAACTGTTCCGCGAGGCGCCGGCGCGCGAGGGCTGGGCCTATTGGCAAATGCCGTCAACCGCCAATCCGCACTTGCCACCCGCTGAGCTAGAAGCCGCGCGGCTTGAGTTGCCCGAGCTGGTGTTCCGCCAGGAGTACCTCGCCGAGTTCGTGGATTTCGCCGGCACGGCGGTGCGCCGCGAATGGCTGCAATACGCCGATCCGCCCGCCGCGCTCACCATCGCCATGGGCGTCGATCTGGCGATCTCGACCAAGAGCGATGCCGACTGGACCGCTTGCGCCACGCTCGGGCGCGCCGCCGATGGCCGCGTATGGGTGCTGGATGTGCAGCGGCTCAGAGCTTCGTTTCACCAAGTGCTCGGCTTCATCCAGGCGCAGGCCGCGAAATGGAAACCGGCCGTGATCGCTATTGAAGAAGTCCAATACCAGGCCGCCGTGGTGCAGGAGCTCTTGCGCACGACGCGCTTACCGGTGCGCGGGGTCAAACCCGAGCGCGATAAGCTCACCCGGTTTTTACCGCTCACCGCGCGCTACGAGCAAAGACTGGTTTACCACGCCCTGGGGCTTGCGGGCGCATTCGAGGAAGAACTATTGTCGTTCCCGGTCGGCGAGCACGATGACCAGATCGATGCCGCCGGATTCGCCTTTGCCGCGCTGCCCCTCACGGGTGGCTATGCGGCGCACCCTGTCCCTCTGCGCGGCGCGGGCCGCGCCGCCATCCTGTAGGAGAACGCCATGCTGGTCGATCAATACGGCCGCCCCATCGTTGCCAGCGACCTGCTCGGCGAGCTTGCCGCCCCGACCTTGACGGGCGTGCGCCAGGTGTGGCGCGGCAATCCCATCGCCAGCGGACTCACGCCCCAACGCTTGGCCGATGTCCTGCGCCGGGCCGCCGATGGCGACGCCGATGATTACCTGACGCTCGCCGAAGAAATCGAAGAGCGCGATCTGCACTACGCGAGCGTGCTGCAAACCCGCAAGCTCGGGGTGTCGGGTCTGGCGGTGACCGTGGAGGCGGCCAGTGATGATGCGGCCGATCAGGCACTCGCCGATGCCGTGCGCGCCTTGGTCGAGAAACCCGCCACCGCCGATCTGGCGCACGATCTGCTGGATGCCATCGCCAAGGGTTATGCAGTGGTCGAACTGCTGTGGGAAACCGTCGAGAAACGCTGGGAGCCGGGCTACGCGTGGCGCGATCCGCGCTTTTTCCGCTACGACCGCAACGACGGCACGACGCTCCGGCTGATCGATGAGCAAGACCCGACCGATGGCGTGCCGCTCGCGCCCTACAAGTTCATCGTCCACACCCCGCGCATCAAGGCGGGTTTGCCGATTCGTGGGGGGTTGGCGCGCCTCGGCGCGTTCGCCTATCTCTGCAAAGCCTGGTCGCTCAAAGATTGGCTGGCCTATGCGGATGTGTTCGGTATGCCGCTCCGGCTCGGGCGCTATGAGATCGGCTCGTCGAAGGAGGACATCGAGGCGCTGCAACGTGCATTACAACTCCTCGGCGCGGATGCCGCCGCGGTGATCTCGCGCAACATGGAGGTGGAGATCCAGGCCCCCCCGACTGGCGCTGGGGGCGATAAGCTCTACGCCGCGCTCGCCGAGTTCTGGGACAGCCAAGTCTCCAAGGCGATCCTCGGCCAGACCATGACCGCTGACAACGGCAGTTCCTTGTCACAAGCGCAAGTCCACAACGACGTGCGCCTCGACATCCTGAAAGCCGATGCGCGCCAGTTGGCGGGCACCCTGAACCGCGATCTGGTGCGCCCCTATATCGACCTCAACTTCGGCCCGCAGAAAGCTTACCCACGCATCGCGCTGTATGTGCCAGAAGCCGAAGACCTGAAGCTTCTGGTCGATGCGCTGGCGCAACTCACGCCGCTCGGCCTCGAAGTCGAGCAGTCGGTGATCCGCGACAAACTGGGGCTTCCTGACCCGGAATCCGGGGGAAAACTTCTGAAGCCAGCACCCCCAGCGGGGGCTCCGCCACTCACGGGATTGCCGCCACCTGCCAATCCGGTCGGCGTCAACCGCGCGCGCCTTTGCCCTCACTGCGGCGTTGCCCATCAGCGCGTGGGGGCGGATCAAGCCGATGAACTCGACCAGTTGGCAGAAACCGCGCTCGCCGATTGGGAGGAGCAGATCACCCCGATCCTCGCGCCGGTGCAGGCGCTGGCCAAGAGCGCGCAGAGCTTTGCAGAGTTCAGCGCAGGGTTGCCGGCGTTGCTGGAGCAAATGGAGCCCCAGGCGCTCATCGAGGCACTGGCGGTAGCTGCGTTCAAGGCGCGCGGGTTGGGCGATGCGACGGATAAGATAGGATGAATGAGATGGTTGAGCGTGTAGTAAGAGCGATGATCGCCGGTAAATCCTGGGTGAAGCAAGATTTTCGCGGTCCCAAAACTGTTATTACGTTCGATGACTTACCGAAAAGTTATCAGGACAAATGCCGCGCAGAAGCCCGCCTTGCCATTCAGGCCATGCGCGATCCGACAGGGGCGATGATTGCGGCGGGCGAGCGCGTGATGCTGGACAATAACGAGCAGGCGGGTTATGAGCTCCGTATTTGGCACGCCATGATCGATGCGGCTCTGGACTAACCTAAGCCGTGGCTGACGATGCCCCCATTGGCTTGCCGCCCAAGGATGCGATTGAGTATTTCCGCGCCAAGGGGCTGAGACCCGGCTTCTCCTACCTCGATGCCTGGCGCGAGGAGCACGCGGCGAGCTTTACCGTTGCCAAGGCGATGCAGCTCGATGTACTCACCACGATTCGCGAGGCGGTAGATAAGGCCCTCGCCGAGGGCGTGCCGTTCGCAAGGTTCAGCGCCGGCCTAACGCCCCTGCTTCAGTCGTTGGGATGGTGGGGCAAGCGTGAAGTCACCGATCCGCTCACCGGTGAAAAAGTCTCGGCGCAACTCGGTAGCCCCGAGCGCCTGAAGCTCATCTACGACGCCAATCTGCGCTCGGCGCGGGCCGCCGGCCAATGGCAACGCATTCAGCGCACCAAGACCGTACTGCCCTTTCTCCTCTACCTCCTGGGGCCGAGCCGCGAACACCGGCTCCAGCATGTGCGCTGGCAGGGGCTGTTGCTGCCGGTCGATGATCCGTTCTGGAAACGGGCTTACCCGCCGAACGGATGGGGGTGCAAATGTCACGTCCGCCAGGTGAGCCGTATCGAAGCCGAGAAGCTGCGCGAGCAGGGCGCCGTGCGCGGGGAAGCGCCGCCGTTCCAGATGCGCGACGTGGTGAACCGGCGTACTGGCGAAACGCTGCAGGTGCCGGAGGGCATCGATCCGGGTTGGGATTTCAATCCAGGCGTTGAGCGGTTCAAGTATCTGCGCCAGCGCTTGATGGTAAAGCAGCGTGATTTCCCCGTTCCGCGTCGGGTACTGGTCGATCAGTTTGTGAAGCAGTTGCAGGCAACGCCGTCGATTAAACAGCCGTCTCTCATTTTTGAGCCAATGCCTAGCGCAATCCTCCCGAAAATGCAGCCTGAGATTGAATCCGCTCTAAGTGGCAAGTGGATCGCGCTCGACCACGACTATACGATCCATACGCTTTTGGGGCACAGCTCGGAACATGAGTTGCTACGGGGTCAAATTCCGATCACGGTTGAGGATTTAGCCAGCATCGTTGAGATTGTGAGTGCGGCGCTGGAGATCAAACCTGGCTATCCACCAACCTCCAAAAGCGGAGCACCGCGAATTGAGGTTACTAGCGTTTGGCGGGGTTACCGATATACCGTTATCCTGGAGCCTAGGAACAAACGGAACCAGTTGGCTATCTTCAATATCTGGAAGCGGCGAGAATAACGCCCACTCTGCCTGATGCGTACCGGTTAAGGCCCCCAGGCCAACGTCCGAAACGACGGGTGGGACAACAAAATGATAACATTAATCGAATCCTTGCAGCAAAACAAAAAGCAAGCCAGAAAAATAACCTTTTGCCGATTAATCGGGTATTTTTCGGCAAACCTTGAATTATTTTCTAGGGCGACCGCGGCGGGGTTTGGCGGCTTCCAGAGCCACGGCCCTGAAGCGGCTTGCTGGGCTTGGCTATCGTCCAACCACCGGCAAAGCATAAATCGCCGGGTTCAGTGAGTCATCCGCGCCGGCGAGCCGGCGTTTCCCGCCAGCGCTTAAATCCTCGATGATCGGGAAATACTGCACGCCATTGATCCCCGCATCGTAAAGTTTAGAAATCTGCGTGGCGCTCAGTCGGTAGGGGAAAAATGCCAAATGCGAACTCTTTCCGTCGAAATTGGTTGTATGGTCGCGCGCGGCTCCCCACACCGAACCTGTTACCGATACGGTTCCTTTACCCGCCGCGAGGGAAATAGTGTTCGCGGCACCGTTATTAATGTAGGCTTTCATATCGACACCCACCTCCCATGTCACCGCGATCATGAGGGCATTGGTCAGCGTTAATCCAGTAACATCCAGGTCTTTCTGACCGGCCGAATCGCGAATTGAGAATCGAATGCCGGTCGTGCCAGGTAGACCGTAACGAATAGAGAAAAACATCTCTCGATTGAGTTCCAGGACTCGTTTATCCGAGGTAGTCACATCTGACTTTGCCCACAAGACAACACTGCGTCTGTTATTAACCCATAGGTTTTCAACAACAATGGCAGGGATATCGCAATACCCTGTTGACCCATTGAAATCGATGGAGAACGCGCCAGATTCTCCGGCTAACAGGGAGGTGGCGTGGTAAGCAACACCGCTACTATTGTAAGTCGCTGGATTATTACAAACACCCGAATCCACAGCATTTGTTCCAGAGGCTTCCTGACCCTCGAACAGAGCACAGGCACCATAGGCTTTACAGAGATTAGTAAAAGCGCCCATGACTAGGCCCCCACCGTGAGCGGGACATCAGGCTGGAACATTAATTCTGTCGCCGATACCGCCCATCCAACTCGTTGCACCACATTACCCACGGTCGAGGGTTTAGTTGTGGTAATGCCGCCACCTGTCGTTGATAGGTAGTAATCAGCGCCAATAGTGAGGCTCGATAGACCGGAAACTACTTGACCAGGGCCGAACACCGAGCCTGTGGCACCATTCGACACATTAGCGAGCACAAAGCCCTGAGCAGGTTTGGTGTTATCGGTGGCGTTGGCCTTACGAACCTTAGCACCACTGGAATTGTGGTAACTCACGATATCGCCAGCGGTAAGAGCTTCGCTTGCGGTTTCAGTGCGGGAGGAACTCCCGCCTGTTGAGGATAACGTACCGCTGGTTAGGCTTAATCCGGAACCAACGCTGATTTCTTCCGGCGCACCGCTCCCCGCTGTCGAGCGGCCTAGCAGCTTATTAGTTGCCATATTCGCCATCTTGGCGAGGGTGACAACGCCATTATCGATTGTCCAGGTCGCGCCGGAACCCGATACGGTGATGTCACCCTTGTCGCCGTCGGTAACGCCACCGCTGGATGCGGCGATAGTGAGCGTATTGGCGGGGTCGTTGTAAGTGAGGGTGATATTCGCGCCCGCGACCAATAAGGCAGCTACGCGATCATCGACCGCCTCGCTGAAATCCGTGACATTGCTGGCAGTATGGGTGTGTCCTGTGGCGGCTTTTTCGCTGTCTAGCTCATCGATGGCCGCCTGTACGGTGGTCGCGGCAATACCGCCTGCTGGCGTATTAGAAATGTCACTAGCCGCGTGGCTATGGCCGGCTAAGGCATAAGCCGCATTGCCCTCGGCAGACGTGAGATATTGGGGATGCGGGTCGCTGGCGGCTTCGTGGGAGGCTACAAGAGCACCGGCAATCGCTAGCGCTTCGGCATCAGTGGTGTAGACAGGATGCGGATTGGCTGCCGCTTCGTGGGCTGTGATCGCGGCTGTAATCGCCGCCATTCCTGGAAGGTGGATGGCTACCCAACCTGATATGCCAAAATTGCCGGAGGTATAGAATAGCCATAGGTCATTATCGGTGCCGCTCAGCGTGTAGGTGGATGCACCGTTAATCCCCGTGCGGTTCACCCCGTCCGGCGATACTACGATCGGGCCGGTGAAGCCATGGGCGAATTGCAAAAACAGCGTGCGCCCATTGCTGGAAGAATCATAAGTGGGGTCATAGAGCTTGAGCGTTGTCAGCGGCGAACCAAGGACGTAATGCGAGGGCGGCGGGGCCGTTGGCGCGATAAGATCGGCCATGTCAATACTGGCAGAGCCATTGATTTCATCTGCCCGCCATTTCGCGCCCGCGATGCGGCTATTGACATCATTGATGTTGTAGACGCGCGGATCGCCGCCCAGGTCGAATAGCACTGGACGTGCACCCCAACCCCATGGCCGCCAATCCCAATATGCACCATCGGCGAAAGCGTATTGACCCTCATCGGCGCTGGCTGGCAAATTGGCCTCGGTGTCGAATGCGCCCAGGTAAAGATCAGTGCCTGGGCCTGGTTCACCCTGCGGGCCTTGTGGTCCTGGTGGCCCCGCTGGCCCGACCACTAGGCGTTCGACACCTTCCACGGTCACGGCTTGGCGCTGATCAACCACCTCGACCACGACGTACTCAGCCAACCGGGTCTCCGTAGTCCAAGCAATAGACGAAGCGCACGGGCTGGCTGATGTTCGCGGGGCTCAGGTTATCGGCGAGCTCCAGCCGTCCGACCGCGCGGCGGTTGCGGCCTTTGCCCTGGAACGTCGCGGTTTGCGCCGCTTCGATCCGGATTTGGAGGTAGTCCTCGCCGAGGATATCCGTGCCCAGGGTGATGCCGTCGCCGAGGCGGAAGGCGGCGATGAGCGCGGCGCTAGGCGCGTCGGAATTGCGGATGTCGAGGCGCGCGGCGGTGACTACGCCGATGAGCGGCAACGTGAGCCTCGTGTCTTTGCTGCGGAGCTTGAAGGCATAGAGATACGTCGATCCCACCACGATGGTTTCGGGTTCAGCGGTGGGGACAGGGCCATAGAGCAGCATGGCCGCTACTCTACAAATCAATGTCTTCGGCTAACATACTGATATTACTCAGTCTGTCGGTGTGAGTGGTCTTCATGCACGCTACGCGGCATGATCACCGCTCGCATCCATCTGATTGCCCTAGCGGGGCAAGAAAACGCCGCACCGGCGTGGGTGGAACTGTTACCGGCCGGCCCTGAGATCCAGGGGCGCGATGGTCGTGCGTTCAAGCTCAATGATCCCGCCGCGCTGATCGAGGCCTTCAAGCGCCGCGCCATCGATCTCCCGATTGATTGGGAGCACGCCAGCGAACACCGCGCCCCCCAAGGTCTGGAAGCGCCCGCCGCCGGTTGGATCAAGGCGCTAGAAGTGCGCGCCGGCGCGCTTTGGGGACAAGTGGAATGGACGGCGCGTGCCGCCGAACAAATCCTCACTCGCGCCTACCGTTATCTATCGCCGGTGTTCCTCTACGACAAGGCAAGCCAACAAATCGTCGAACTCCTTTCGGCTGGGCTCACCAATCAGCCCAACCTCCATTTAACCGCGCTCAACCAGGCGCAAAACAACGAGGTCAATACGATGCCCGCCGCTATCCTGCAAGCGCTCGGCCTAGCCGACACTGCCGATGAAGCCGCCGTCCTCGCCGCCATCCAGCAACTCAAAGCCGCCGTCGATACCGCGATGTCGGCCAAGGCGCAGGCTGAACAACGCGCCCAACAGCCGCCACTCGATAAGTTCGTGCCGAAAGCCGATTACGAGCAAATGGCCCAGCGCGCGGCGCAAGCCGAACAAAAAGTACGCGAGATCGAGAAGGCCCAGCTCGCGGCGCAGGTGGAAACGGCCATTCAGCAGGCGCTGGAAGCGAAGAAGATCGCTCCCACCAGCGTGGCCTATTACAAGGCCCAGTGCGTGAGCGGCGAGAGCCTCGCCGCCTTCCAGCAATTCGTGGCGCAGACCCCGGCCATCGTCGCCGACAGCGGCCTGGGCGACAAGAAACCCCCCGCTGCCGATGGCAAGGCGCTGGACGAAACCGCCAAAACCGTCTGCCGCGCGCTGGGGCTCAGCGAAGACGAATACCGCAAGGCGATGGCTTGAGCACTTTCAACCGTTAGGAGAAACCCATGGCCGCATTGACCGCCGACCGCGACACGCCGTTACGCGATGGTAAGCAGTTCGAGTTTCCGGTCGCCGCATCGACCAAGATTTACGCCGGCGCGCTCGTAGCCCTGAACAGTTCCGGGCTCGCCGTGCCAGGGAGCACCTCGACCACGCTGAAATGCGTGGGCCGGGCGGACGCCCAGGCCGACAACAGCGCGGGCGCCGCCAGCGCCATCAATGTCAAGACGCGGCGCGGCGTGTTCCGCTTCGGGAACTCATCGGCGGGCGATCTGATCGCCTTGGCCGATGTGGGCGCGAGTTGCTACATCGTCGATGACCAGACGGTCGCCAAGACCAACGGCGGCAGCACCCGCTCGGTCGCCGGCGTCATCCGCGATGTGGACGCCAGCGGCGTCTGGGTCGAGATTTAAGGAGATCGAACATGATCCTCAATCAACAAAACCTCGGTGTGCTGTTCACCGGCTTCAAGGCTTCGTTCAACACCGGGTTTCGCAGCGCCAAGACCCAATGGGACCAGATCGCCACGCTGGTCACCTCCACCACCAAAGAAGAAAAATACGCCTGGCTCGGCCAATGGCCGCGGCTGCGCGAATGGCTCGGCGATCGCCAGGTCAAGAACTTGGCCGCGCACGATTACACGCTGAAGAACAAAGATTTCGAGTCCACGATCAGCGTCCCGCGCAACGACATCGACGATGACACCTTTGGCGTGTTCGGGCCGGTTTTCGAGGAAATGGGCTACGCCGCCGCGACCCACCCCGACGAGCTGGTGTTCGGTTTGCTCGCCGCGGGCTTCGCGAGTCTTTGCTACGACGGCCAATTCTTCTTCGACACCGATCACCCGGTCGGCTCGGCGAGCGTCAGCAACATGCAAGCCGGCGCGGGCAATCCCTGGTATCTGATGGACACCCGCCGCCCCTTGAAGCCGTTCATTTATCAGCGCCGCAAAAACTACCAGATGATCCGCAAAGACGACGTGAACCGCGACGACAACGTGTTCTGGCAGAAAGAATTCGTCTACGGCGTCGATGCCCGCAGCAACGTCGGGTTCGGCTTCTGGCAACAGGCGTTCGGCTCGAAGGCGACCCTCGATCAAACCAACTTCAGCGCCGCGCTCGCCGCCATGATGGCGTTCCAATCCGACGAAGGCCGCCCGCTCGGCGTCATGCCGAACCTCATGGTCGTCGGCCCCTCGAATCGCACCGCCGCCCTAAAAACCGTCAAGGCCGAGATGATCGCCGATGGCAACGCCGGCGTCACCAACATCAATCGCGACGCGGTCGACGTGCTGGTCGTGCCGTGGTTGCCGTAAGGAGACTGACATGCCTGATCAACTCAGAGTGATCGCCAAGCGTGAAGGCTTCCGCCGCGCTGGCCGCGCCTGGAGCCAGACGCCGACCGTGGTGGACATTGCCGAGTTCACGCCCGAGCAGCTCCAACAGCTCGAAGACGAGGCCCTGTTGATCGTCGAGCGTATCAGCGAGCCTGACAAAGGCAAGAAGGCCAAAGAGTAAGCCGTGGCCCACGCCCTGGAAGCCGATATCGTCGATTTCTACGGCGAGGCCGTATTGCAGGTCTCGGCCGATCGCGACGGCAACCTCATCGCCGACAGCGTGGCGATTGCCCGTGAACTCAGCGCCGCCAGTGGTCTGATCGATGGCAAGCTGTGGACGGCAGGGGCGCTCGTGCCGGCGCCGGCGCCGGAGATCGTGAAGAAGTGGTGCGTCGATATCGCGCTCTATGAGCTCTCCACCGGCCCCGCCTACACCGACGAGAAGCGCCAGCGCTACGAAGACGCACTCGCCGCGCTGAACCGCATCGCCGACGGCAAGGATCGCTACGCTTGGTTCGCGCCGATCGCCGCCGCGATCGATCCGACCCCCGTGCTCTTCAGTGCCGCCCAGCGGGTGTTCAGCCGCACGACCTTGGCGGATTGGTGAGCGCCATGGCCGGCTCCTCGATCACCTTCTCGCTGCAAGGCGCGGAGCGGCTGCTGGCGCGCCTGAACCGCTTGGGCCGCGTGGACCGGGGCATGATGGAGGCAGTCGCCGCAGTGGGCGAATCGCAAACCCGGCGGCGCATCCAATCCGAAAAGCGCAACCCTGACGGCGCGCCCTGGCCGCCCTGGTCGCGATCCTACGCCGCCACGCGTGGCGCCCAGCATAGCCTGCTCATCAACGAAGGTCATCTGCTGGATAGCCTCACCCATGACGCCGATAGCACCGAAGCGGTGTGGGGCACGAATCTGATCTATGCCGCCACCCACCAGTTCGGCGACCGTGACCGCCACGTCCCGCCGCGGCCTTTCTTGGGCCTATCGGCCGAGAACGAAGCCGAGATTCTGGCGGTCATCGAGGACTGGATCGAGCGCGATTGGCGCGGAGCGACCTGATGCGCCTCGGCGAGATGCGCGCCGCCGTGACCGCGGGCCTCGAAAAGGCGTTGCAAGCCGCCTGCGCCGAGCTGGGCCCGATCCCCGTGCTGACCCACCCCGGTCGCTTCGACATGGGAGAATTGCAGCGCGTGGCGCTGAGGGCGCCGTGCGTGCTGGTCACGGTACTGGATGTGACCGGCGCGCAGATCGCTGAGAACGTCTGGTTGATTGCGCCGCGCTTCGGCGCCTATGTGCTGGCGACCGACCAACCGGGGCGGCGGCGCGATGAAATCGCGCTCGATCTGGTCGCGCGGTTATACACCAAGATCATCGGCAGTGACTGGGACGAGCCGGCGCTGTTCCAACCCGTCCTACCCGAGAACTTGCGCGCCGACAATTTGTTTTTCGGCCAACTCGACCAGAAGGGCGTCGCCCTCTGGGGCCTGACCTGGCTGCAACCCTTGACCCTATAACCCTAGACTTGTAGCGGAGACCCGCATGAACGCCGACGAACTCGAATCCGCCATCCCGACCGAACCGCTGGTCGATTCCCTACCGCGCCCCGATGGCGTTACGCCACTCACGCCGACCGCGCCCATCGAGGGTGAGCTCATGGCTCGGACCCGTATTGTTCGGGTCGTGCAGCCGATTATCCAGGCCGGCATCGAACGGCCGGTCAATAGCCAAGTCGAGTTGCGCGAGGAACAGGCCCAGCGGCTGTTGCAATCGGGCCATGTGGCCGAACTGAGCGAGGTGTAATCCGATGCCCGAATTCAGCACCACCAAACAATTCGTCATCGCCGGCGGCCAGTGCTTCGTCGCGCCTTATGTGAGCGGCGTGCCGAGCGGCCATCAGCGCTATCTCGGCAACAGCCAAAATCTGTCGGCGGCGGTCGCGAGCGAAAAAATCCAGCTCCGCAGCGCCGAATCCGGCCTGGCGGTGATCGACGATGAAACCATCGTGGGCATCACCCGCACCGGCAAGCTCACGCTCGCCAACATCAGCCTCGCCAACCTGGCGCTGTTTCTGATCGGCAGCATCAGCACCTTGACCCAGGTCGCCACCCCGGTGCTCGATGAGGCGATCACGGTCAACAAGGATCGCTGGTATCAGCTGGGAAAAAGCGTCGCCAACCCCACTGGCGTGCATAGCGTCGGCTCGGTGGTGGTGACCAACAGCGCCGGAACGACGACCTACGTGCTGAACACCGACTATCAGCTCGATGCGGTCAATGGGCGCATCTACATCATGCCGACGGGCGCGATCACCGATGCCCAGGCGCTCAAGGTCGATTACACGCCAACGGCGGGTACTCGGGATCGGGTGGCGAGCTCGGCACTCACCGAAAACACGGTGGAGTTCTGGTTCATCGCCGCCAACGCCAAGGGCGCGAACCGCAACTGGTATGCGCCGAAGTGCCTCATGTCGCCATCGGGCGATGCCGTCATCAAAGCCGCGCAGCCCGCCTACGCCCAGTTGGGTTTCGACCTCACCTTCGCCGAACCCGATTCGACGTTCGCCGGCGCCGCGCTCTATATCGATGGCCAGGCGGTGGCTTAGTCGGTGGGATGCTGCGCAATGTATTCGCGCAACGCCGCATCCATGCGGGTCTGCCAGCCCTTGCCAGTGGCGCGGAAATACGCCAGCACCTCGGGCGAGAAGCGGATGGCGACCTGCTCTTTGCGCCGGCGCTTACCCGGTCCGCGCACACGCCCCACCTCGACGCCACCTTGTTTCAGCACCGCGCCCTCCCAATCCGAAGGCTGGGTGCGCGGGCTATCCGCGTCGTAATGGATATCCTCGCCGGTCATGGCGCGCACCCGCGCCCAATCGGTTTGGTTAACCGGGGTGGTGTTTCCAGTAGATGCGTTCTTCACGTTTGTCCGCCTTTCTGATCGAAATAAGATGGTCATGATCGCCGCGCGGGGTGTGCACTACGAACACCACCACGCCATTCCACAGGCCCAGCGTCTGCAAGCGCAATTCGCCAAAAGCTTCGCGCCTATCCTCACGGGTGATCGTGAAGCCGGCAAAGATAGCCTCCGCCCCCACGAAGTCGAATCCGTGCTTGCGGAGATTGCGCAAGCGCTTGGCCTCATCGTAGGTCACCATCGCACTATTGTAGATGCGCTTTGCTTCCCATCCCATCCCATGACGGTAACGAGTTAGCTTATGGCTGCAAATCTTGAACTAGCTTTACGCATCAAGGCCCTCGTCGAGGGGAAACCCAGTGTTGACGCACTGACCGGCGGCATGCGCGACCTCAACAAGGTCGCTAGCGTCCCGATACCGGACAATACAGAACGCCTGCGTGCTGGACTAGAGAAAACCGAGCGCCGCTCGGTCACGGTTAATTGATGCGCTGCGTGCGCTCGCAGCGGCTGCGACGCTGAAAGTCGCGCAGGCCAACTCCAATGCCGAATCCTTAGACCGCAGCTTTGAAATCCTGACTGGCGACTCGAAAAAAGCCGCCGACGAGTTGGAATTTGTCCGTAAAACCGCTGAAACCCTGGGCCTGGAAATCAGAGCACGGGGAAGGCGTATCTGGGTCTCGTCGCCGCCGCCAAAGGCACCGTGCTCGAAGGCGAGGCGACACGGCAAATCTTCACCTCCATCGCCGGCGCGATGGCGAACCTCGGCAAGTCCAGCGCCGAAACCGAGGGCGCGCTGCTGGCGGTGCAGCAAATCATCAGCAAAGGCACGGTGAGCGCCGAGGAGTTGCGCGGGCAACTCGGTGAGCGCCTGCCCGGTGCATTCCAGATCGCCGCTCAGGCGGTCGGCAAAACGACCGCAGAACTCGGCAAGATGCTGGAGCAAGGCCAGCTCGCCGCGACGGATTTTCTCCCGAAGTTCGCCCAAGCCGTGGGCGACAGTTTCGGCGTCAGCGGCGAGAAGGTCGATACCTTTGCCGCCCAGATGGCGCGCGCCCAGAATGCGGTCAATGCCGCGTTCGTTGCCATTGGCAATACAGGTGCGTTCAAAGGATTGTCGGAAGCGGCCGCTTTGGCTGCCTCTTCCGTGACTGGGGCAGTCGAAACCGTCAACGTATTGGGCAAAACGATCGGTATCGTCACCGCTGCGATTGCGAATCTGGATTTTTCCCATGTCGGCGAAGATATCGACAAAGTTCTGCAGGATTCAGCCGATCGGTTGGCCAAGGTCAATGAAAATAGCGGACTCGTCAGTTCGGCGCTGGGCGGCGTTGGACAAGCCGCCGAAAAAGCTGCGCCGCAGGTTGCGGCACTGACAAAGGAGTTGGGTGATTTATCCAAGATCGAACAGCAAACCGCGGATGAATCCCTCAAAGCCGCCGATCAGCGGGTAACGGCAGCCAAGCTGGAAAGCGATGCGCTCGCCAACCGCAACAACGTTGCGCTCGCTACCCTCGAAGCTGACCGCGCCCAGGCCGATGCCGCGCGGCAATTGGCGCAAGCGCGCGGCGACAGCATCGAGGCGCACCGTCGCGAGGCCGAAGTCGCCCGCATATCGCTACAGATCGCGAGCCAAGCCGAGCAAGCAGCGCGCGATGAAGTCGCCAGCATCCGGGCGCAGATCGATGCGATTGAGCGGCAAGGGGAGGCGGAGGGCACGCTCAGCGATAAGCAGATCGATCACATTGAAAAACTCCGCGCACTGCTGCCGCTCAAAGAGCAGAATGTCCGCGTAACGGAAGCCGAAACCGTCGCGACGAAGGCGCAAATCCAGGCGAGCGGCGTACTGAATCAGGGTATTGGCGGCATCAAAGCGGCTTATGATGGGTCGTTGGGGTCAGTGCAGGCAGTCAGTAACGCCATCTCCGATGCCAACGAGAAGCGCGAGAAAGAATTCAAACAGATCGGCGACAACAAAGACGCGACGGACAAGCAATCCCAAGCGCAAGCCGGCGTTACCGAAGAAGTCGATAAGACGGCCAAAGCCACCGAGAGCGCCCAGGAGCCGATCAAACTGATCAGCGGCATACTGGAAGAAGTCGCGCAGAAAGCGGAAGCGGCGGGACGCTCACAGCGCGATAGCGCGGCATCGTCGAGCGCGGCGCTCGACCGGCTGAATCGCGGCTATGAAGCACTGAAGCAGAACCTCGAACTCATCCAGCGCTTTGGTCGGGGCGCGGACGCGGCGGCCAACCCTGAACTCTTCGAGCGCATCCGGCTGATCGAGGACTACCGCGACCGCCTGACCGAGGTGGTCAATCTCACCGATCAACTGACCAAGGCCACGGCCAATGGCACGCTGACCGCCGGTCAGTTGGCGCAGGCGACCAACGCGGCGGCGAGTGCCAGCCAAGTGCTCGCCGATGAAGACTTGGCGCAGTTCCGCAGCGCCATCGAAGACGCCCGGCGCAAGATGCAGGCAGTTGAGGATCAGACCCGCTCCGCAACGGATCGCATTGCGGAGCTTGACGCGCAGATTGCCGCCGCCCAGGGCGACAAAGAACGAGCGGATGCGCTGCGACGCGACCTGAAATTGCAGCAGGATTTGCGCGAAATCGAGGCCCAGCGCGCAAAGGCTCAGGCTGAAGGCAACCGAGAATTATTGCAATTGCTGGACGAACAAGCGCGCAAAGTGAAGACGCTGGCCGATTTGGATGAGGCAAACGCCAAACGCCAGGCGCGCCAGGCGCAAAATCGCAACGAACCTGACGCCGGCGAGAGCAACGTGCGCACCTTCAGCCGCCCCAGTGGCGGCCAGGGCGGCGGGCTTGATACCCGTGCCCTCGCCAAGGCGTTCGCTGACGAAATACGCGGCAACCTGAACCTTCAGCTCGACGGCGATATCCTGACGCGCAATGTAATGGCGCGTGCGGCTGTCATCAACAGCCGGCGGCGCTGAGAGAATCTAGCAGTATAGCCAATGCCCGGCGTCCAGCGTTTCATCTCCAATAAAGACAACCTCCTCACGGGGCTCGCCGCGTCCAGCGTGCGCCCGGCGCAGGCGGTGTTCGCGCGTCCGCCGGTGCGCTCCGGCAATGGCCGGGTGCGCCTCACGGGGAGTTTCGACGGCCCCGAGGATGCACTCATCGAGGTGGAAATCGTCAATAGCGCGGGCAGCACCGCGCGGGTGAGCGACCCTGTGTTCAAGGGCGTCGGCAATGGTGAGTTGACCGATCTCAGCGTCTCCGCGGGCAATCCCTCGCAAGGCTACCGGGCGATCCTGAAAGACCTCGGCATCGACACCGTGCAGGCGAGCCTCGATATCAAAGCCGTGGGTCTGGAAGCGATCCCGAGCGGCGCCGCTGGCAATTTGATCCGGTTGCTGAACAACGAATCGGCCATCGTCACCGGTGCGCCCACCCATGCCACCCCCGACACTTGGGCAGCGGGAACGGCGTTCCAGGAGGGCGATCAATGGGCGTTCAATGATGTGCCGCTCAACCCCGATGGTACGATCCCGGCAAATGCCCCGCGCGTACGCTTTGGCGCCTTCCCGCGCATCCACAGGCTCTATCGGAAGTTCGAGCAAGGCCAGACACGGCATTACGCCGACCCCGCGCCGGAGCAGGACATCCCCAAGGGCACGCCGGTGCAGCCGGTGACCGGGAGCTTCACCGTCACCGTGACCGACGGCACGACCAGCGAGATGTTTTTCAGTGTCGTCACCCTCTACGACCTCTTGAATGCCATCCAGAATCTACCGAGTGACTTGGTGAAGCCGAAAGGCGTGGTGGCGAACGATAAAGCACCGGGCGGCATGGCCGCGCATGATCTTTTCCTGAAGACGGTGGCCTATGCGCTGCCGGTGACCGGTAAGGGCTCCAGCTTCGTGACCGAGGGCGCGCCCCAGAACCTCGTGGTGGGTGCTGCCGCGCCGAGCGAGAGCATCACGATTCGCTGTGTTGACGTCACCCGTCCGGGGCGCGAGCGCTGGGATGTGTTGGGGCCGCTGTTCGGGAGCCGCACGGCTTACACCGCGGAAGCGTTCACCGGCCCGAATCTGTCGTTCCTGATCCCCAAGGTGCAACCGACCCAGCCCAGCACCGGCGCGGCCTTGGTGGTGACCGGCATCGCCTATGCCTCGCGCGGCGAAAACGAACCGGTGCCCGGTATCTGCCCCAAGCTCCTGACTGCCGGCGCACTGGCGGTGAACAAAGAATTCACGGCCGTTTACATCAAGGTGCCGAAAAAGCTCGATTGTGCCTGCGACGACATTCCACCCACCGGCGTAATCGACCCGACTTGTCTTGGACTCGAAGACCCCACCGCGGGGGAAGGAGGTACGGCCTTGGATGCCGACTTGAAGAGTATGTACACCACCATCGCCAACTGGCAGAAGGATTTCGTGAGCGGCAACCGCGCGCTCGCCGGCGGTGAGCTGAAGACCGCCATCTACGACCAACTGCTGGCGCGGCGGGTGGCCGACATCTTCGCCAAGCGCGCCCGCGACATCATCGCCGCCACCGCGCCGAGTTCGACGCCGCGCGCCGACGCCATGACGGCCTGGAACAGCGTCTTCAGCGCAATGGATACCGAATTGGCGAGCCTGGAAGCCTTACAGAACTTGGCGAAGACCATCGGGTCATGGACGCCGACCAGCGGCTCGCTGATCAGCACCTTTGATGTCGGCGATTGGATCAAGCCGACCGCTGCCGCCGATAACGGCCACTACTATGAGGCTGAGGAAGGCGGCCAGAGCGGGGCCACCGAGCCCACTTGGCCGACCGACGGCAGTACCGTGACCGACAACGAGGTCGTGTGGCGCGACAAGGGCGTGCGTTCGGCCATCCAAAGCGCCGATCTCAATAGCCAGGGCGTATCCCAAGGTTATTCGCAGGCGGTCGAGGACTTCGCCCAGACCTATGACCGACTCTTGTTCGGCGCTCTGTTGGAGGCGGGCATCGACCCTTTCGCGGAAGCCAGTAGCATAGGATCGCGCTGCTGGCGCGAAAAACCCGAAGAAACCTATCACTGGGTGGTCGAGGATGCGAGCCATTGCCCAGCCTATACCAACACGCTCTATTACAGCCACGTGTTCGATTCCAAGGGGCTCCCGCAAGAGACCGACGAATACGCCTTCGAGATCGTCGTCAAGGAATCCTGCATCGCCGAGCTGCGAGAGGGTGACACGATTCACTTCAAGCTCACCGGCGCGGCGCTCGCGAATCACTATCAAGAGGGCGACGAGTGGCAGTTGCCGATCATTGGCGCGGGGCCGCAATACCTCAGCGGCGGCGTCACCGGCAACAACACCCACACCTGGCGCATCGAGGGCTCGGCGGCTGGCTTCATCGGCGATTATGCGGTCGTCCATGGCGCCGAGGCGCTGTTCAACACCGGCGGCGTCCAGCTCAAGATTTTCCGGGGCGCGATTCCCTTCGCCCTCGAAGACCGCTTCGAGTGGACCGGTGAGCGCGGCCAGTTCCGCTGGCGCAAGGACGGCGGCGCGTGGTCGGTGGCGGCGGATATCCCCACCGCCCCGGTCGCGCTCAGCAATGGTCTGTCGGCGGAATTCCTCGCCGGCGCCGCGCCCTCGTTCCAGCCCAATGACCTGTTCTCCTTCGACGCCCGCCAGCCCTATGCGCCGAGCCATGCGCTCGCACCCAATGACGAGGTATTCCAGGCCGGCAACGTCGCCAATTGGACGCTCTCCCGCGATTTGGGCAGCGCCCAGGCCATCAGCGCCGTGGTCCTCGCCCTGCACGATCTGCCCAGTACCGCGACCCTCACCCTCGGACTCGGCGCGACGGCCGCTGCGACCGACGTTAGCCTGCCGCTCAGTTGGAGCGCGGGCGCCATCGTGGCGATCCTCACCCCCGCGCAGACCTATCGCTACCTCAAATTGACCGTGGCGGATGCGCCGCTCGCGCGGATCGGCTGGTTCTACCTGGGGCCGGCGATCCCATTTGCCTACAGCGCCACCCGCATCGAGGTGCGCGAAGACTTCGCCATGGACCGGGCCGAGGGCATCAATCCCGCCGGCGCGCTGATCGGCTCCGGTTACGCCGGCGAGATCGAATGGACCGACTACCTGCGCCAGAGCGACATCGATGAGCTGAAGGCGTTGTTTCGCCATGCCAAGCGCAACGGCGATGAGCCGATCCTGGTCATGCCCAACGTGAATTATCCCGATGAGGCGTTCCTCGCCCGCCTGGGCGATCAGTTGCGCATCCCGGACCGGCATCGGTACGAGCCGAATGACCGCGCGCGTCGACTCTATTCGACCACCCTGCCGCTTACGGCCTATCTGCAATAGGAGTCTATGACATGAACTTCAGCGAAGCCCTAATTCAACTCAAAGCGGGTCACCGTATCGCCCGCGAAGGCTGGAATGGTCGGGATATGTTCATTTTTCTGGTTCCCGGATCGCACTTTACGGTCAGTCGACCGCCACTCTTAGGTATTTACCCCGAAGGAACGCCCATTGATTACCATGCGCATATCGATATGAAAACAGCGCAAGGCTATATTGTGCCCTGGTTAGCCAGCCAAGCTGACTTGCTGACAGATGATTGGAGGATTATGGACTGATCTGATCCATGATGCTGGCGCGTCTGCACACCGACCCACCGCTGGAGTTTTACCGCACCGACGCGGATCGGGCGCTGATCGCCCACGACAACGCCTGGCGGCGGCTGGTGGGCCTCAGCCCCTTACGCCGCCCGCTGGCGGTGGCCGGCGGCCAGGAATCGGCCAACCTCACCTTGACGCTCGACAATGGCGATGGGCGCTTGACGCCTGACTTCGCGATTCCGCCGTTCGGCGCCGCAGTCGAGCTCATC
This sequence comes from Gammaproteobacteria bacterium, assembly GCA_046347515.1. Classification (GTDB taxonomy): domain Bacteria; phylum Pseudomonadota; class Gammaproteobacteria; order Competibacterales; family Competibacteraceae; genus JAXMFZ01. The sequence continues at coordinate 39,529 of JAXMFZ010000034.1, forward strand.
GATGCCAACGGCGTACTGTTCGAGGGCGTCATCACCGGCGCGAGTTGCGCCAACACCATCAGCCTCGACGTCGAATCGGGGGCGCTCAGCCGACCCTTGCCGCTACGCAACACCGCCGAATGGGGCCAGTACAAAGACACCCGCGCGATCCCCTACCTCTACGGGCGTGTGACCCTGACCCCGATCCAGTACGATGCCGCTGGGCGGCTATTCGTCGTCAGCGCGGGCGCCATCGGCGGCGTGGATGCGATTTACCGCGACGGCGTCGCGACCGTCGCCTGGCAAGCCTACCCAGGGCCGGATGCCGCCGGCGAGCCGGTCCTGTTCCTGGAACTCGCCAGCCCGCTCGCGGACGGCGAACAGCTGTCGTGCGATGCGCGCGGGCGCTTGCATCCGACCACCGGCGAACTCCTCACCCACCCGGCGCTGGTGCTGTGGGATCTGCTCGCCAACCTCTGTGGCGTTGCGATCACCCTGGCGGAACTGGATGCCTTTCGCGCGGCGTCCGCCGCCCTCGAAATCCACGGCGTCATCCATGATGGCGAGCGCACCATCCGCGCCCAGGTCGATGAGATCATGGCGAGCGTGGTGGGTGTATGGTCGGGCGGGATGCCGGGTTTCGCCCAGCTCTACCCGGTCGATGAACGCGATGATCCGCTGGCTTATGAATTCGGGCCGCTCACCGCGCAGGCGCAAAGCGCCACCACCCGGCGCGACGCCATCGCCAACGTGCTGCAAGTCAACTACGACTACGATTGGGCGAGCGGCATTTACCGTCGCTCCCTGGAATTCGAGGCCGCCGAATCGATCCAGCGTTACGGGCGGATTCGCCGCGAAGTCGATTGGCCGTGGCTTCGATCACCGCGCATCGCGGCGGCCAACGCCACCCGGTTGCTGCGTTATCTGGCGCGATCCTGGTGGACGATCACGCTCCGCTCCGCCACCCGCGCCGCATTCGGGCTCGCACCTGGCCGTTGGGTGACGATGCTGGATGGTCGTCTGCCGGTCGATGGGCTGGCGCTCTTCATCACCAATGCCGAGCTCGATCTGTCCGGGCCGTCCATCACCTTGACCGCCGAAGCCAGTGCCGAAGCCCTCCCCGTCGTGCGCCAGACGCGGCTTTCCGCCGCGCATGATCCGGTCGGCCTCGATGCCGCCCAGGTTGTGACCCAGGCGCGTACCGCCGAGTTCACGCTACGGGACAGCACCGGAGCGGCGCTCGCCAATGCCCGTGTCACGCTGGACGGGCGAGTGACGCGCATCAGCAACGGCTCGGGCTGGGTGCAATTTACCGATGTAGCGCCGGGCGAACACGCCGTGCTGGTCGAATCCCAGGGCCATGACAATTACACCTTCGGATTCGTGCAACCGTGAAGCGTACCATTCCCTTGCGTCGCACCCTGGCCGAGCCGGGCAGCCAAACGGCGATCACGATCACGGTGCCGGATGCGCCCCTTGCGTCCGGCGCAGATTGCCAATGCGCGATCCAAGGGCTTGCCTGGTATGCCTATGCCAGTACTCCCGATGAGGCGCAGGACAACAACACCAGCGGCGCCACCGACTTGGATGCACCGCCGGATGGCTTCACCGCCACGGTTGCCCATATCACCACGACCGCCGCACCCGAGCGGACGGCTGAGTTTCGCTTTGTCGCGCGGGTCCTGGGCGACATCTGCCCCGGCGCTACGGTGGCCTGGACCGTGACACCGGTCTACGCTGACCCGGATGACGCCTTCGCGATTGGCTATTTCCACACGGGGCCGGTGTTCGTGGCGGTAAACCTCCAGACCCATAAAGCCTCCCCGCAGGTAGTCACGATCCGCGCGACCGTGACCTGCCCGGGCGATGGGCCGGTGACGACCAACGAGATTACGCTGATCGTGGGCGAAGGCGGGTATTACTATGGCTAGTCTGGCGGACCGGGTCGACATCCCGGTGCTCTACTTGCCGACCGCGCGACGGGACTATCTCGACCAGGCGATTGCCAGCGCCGAAGGGCAGGGGCGCGTCACCGTCGAGCCGGGCATCGTCGGCCATACCGGCAGGGCCAGGGCGGCAGCGTTTGCCAAGGGCAAGGCCGAGTTCGTGGGGCTGCTCGATTACGACGATCTGTTGTTGCCGGGCGCCGTAGCTGCGTGCCTGGAAGCGCTGGAGCGGCACCCAGAGGCTGTGGGCGCTTACACTGGCTATCGCACCATCGATGCCCAGGGCGCGATCACGGCAACCGTGGAGGCGCGCAACTGGTCGCCAGTCCATATGCTCTGCAAGCTCGGCAGCCCGCACACGCCGATCCATTTTACGCTGATGCGCCGCGCCGCCATGATGCGGTGCTTGGATGTGCTGCGGTGGCCGGAGGCGGCGGTGCTTGACGATACGTGCGCCTATTCAGCCCTCACGCAGTTCGGTCCCTGGGTGCACATCCCGGCGCCGCTCTACCGCTACCGGCGCCATCCCGGCAACACTACAAATGGACTGACGCCGGAATATTGCAAAGCCGTGATCCGTCGGATTACGCCGTTACTGATGCCTGTGATCAAGAGATCACGAGCGTGGGGATGAACCGCTATTGCCCCAGAAGGCCGATAAATCCTAACGGAAAACCGAAATCGGTTTTGCTAAAACCGAAATAGGCCGATTTCGGCCACAAAACGCCGCGGCTATGGTGAGATGCATCCATGACATGCAACATGAGCGCAGTGAATGTACGACCGCGACAATGATGACGTTGATGTTTCTGATGTGATCCTGACACGTTACCGCGAGTTGCCGCCCTTCGGGTTTGTGCGGCTGCCCGCCGTCCTTCGGGTTTTTCCCGTTAGTCGATCTGCCTGGTTGAACGGTGTTAAAAGCGGTGAATATCCCGCATCTGTCAAATTAGCACCGCGAACGATCGCTTGGCGTGTCGAGGACATCCGCGCGTTGATCGAAAAGACCAGCAACCAGGACAAGGCGTGAGCGCCATGACGGGATTGGAACACCGCTGGGAGATAGAAGCCCCAGCGGTTCCTTCGGCGCGGATCGCTCATTAAGATGCTGTTTACCGAAACTTGCAGCAACTTTTGGTAAACAGCATATTTTTCAACCCCTGTTTGAAATCGACCGCCAGGGCTTCGAGATTTTGGCGATGGGCTTCACCGGCGCGAAGGCGCTGGAGTGGAAATTCCGGTACAGCGATGCGTTTGCGGCGATGGAAGCGGAAATTACCAACCGCCAAACCCTTCGCATCCCGACCACGATCACCGAAGCGCT
>JAXMFZ010000035.1:0-42578 GCA_046347515.1 Gammaproteobacteria bacterium
GTTCGGCGGCGTCGGCAAACCGAGCGCCCGCGAATACATGGGGATGGCGGCGAATCATTTTGGCAGTAATGGCATCGGCGACATCGGCGAAATTGAAGGCGCCAGCTTCGGCAGCCATTTGCGCGTGAAATACCACTTGGAACAGCAGATCGCCGAGCTCGGACTTGAGTTCTTCGAGGTCGCCGCGCGCGATGGCGTCGGCGACTTCGTAAGCTTCTTCGATAGTGTAAGGAGCGATACTCGCGAAGGTCTGGGCGCGATCCCAAGAACAGCCGGATAACGGATCACGCAGACGCTCCATCAAGTGTAGCAATTGTTTTAACTCAGCCATCGCGAAAATGCTAATATAAAAATAAAAATTGTCACCTATTCTGGGTTTTGCTGCGGGCTGTGGTTGGAGTGACGAATTTTGTCAACCAGCGGCACAATATCTTAGCAGTTCAGCGCCACTGAATCTCCTGGTCGTTGGTGCCAATGACCAGGGTTTGACGCTGATTATCAGTGGTTTTTTGGATATTCCATGACGCGTGATTTGCGTGGCATAGATCATGCTAACCAATGCATGGCCTGCGCACAATTGATGACGTAAGTTTCTTATTATTCGGTTAAATATACTTAATAATGAGTTGTTTGGCTTGGCCATTAACAAAATACGATGCTGTTTAAGAGTGATCGATGATCGTGATCTGGCTTAGGCGAGGTTCACTCTCTTAGAGCGCAGCGGCAACGCAACAAAAGGGCTGCGTGGAGTGGGTTTCAAACAGTGCGGATAGGTAATGGCTCATCGCCTTATAGTCGATCCAGCTTTGGAGTAATGACTTCATGAGCAGTAAAAGAGTTTTTGGGGTTGCCGTGATTGGCATTCCAGTCCACGAGCAAGGTGTACTTAAAAGCATTTTCAAGTTGTCTTCGTTCCGTACGCGGGCCTATACGCAAGTTCCCAGCACCGCCACGCCCGACATCATGATCGTTGACGGAGACGATGAGAAAGCGATGTCCGAATGGCGCGCTTTGTGCGACAAGGACCCCGCCAAAGCGACGCTCCCCACCGTCATGGTCAGCCGCGAAGTCAAACTGGCTAATCCTACTTATTATCATCTTCGGCGCCCGGTGATTGCCACGCGCGTGCTCAGCACGCTCGATCAGATCGCGGTCAAGGAAATGAATTATCTGCCGGAGATGATGATTGGCGCCGACAACTCGATGGCCAATCCCGCCGCCGAAGCGCTCCTGGAAACTGTGCGCCAGAGAGCCACCCCGACCCAATCGGGCACTCAGCATACCGCGCTGGTGGTGGATGACAGCTTGCCGGTGCGCAAACAAATCGAGCTTGAATTGGGGCTTTCGGGCATCAAAGCGGACTTGGCCGACAGCGGCGAGCAAGCCTTCGAGTTGCTCAACAATAAATCTTACGACCTCATTTTCTTGGATGTCATTCTGCCCGGCGTGGATGGCTACAAGATTTGCAAGACCATCAAGAAGGATCGGTTCAAGAAACGCATCCCAGTCATCATGTTGACGGGTAAGGGATCCCCGTTTGACCGGGTGAGAGGAAAACTGGCCGGCTGCGATTCTTACCTCACGAAGCCGGTAGCGCATGAGTCGTTTCAGGCGGTCGTCAGGAAATACTTGCCTCAGACCGCGCCAGCGAGGTAAAGGCTTCCGTTTTATTCAATGATTGGGTATCGCCTGTATCAGGAGTCCGCAAATGGTGATCAATAAAGTTCTCGTAGTAGACGATTCGCCGACCGAATTGGCGAACATCAAAGGCATCGTTGCCGATGCCGGTTATGTCGTATTGACCGCGACCAATGGCAAAGAAGCGGTCGAGAAAGCCAAGTCCGAACGCCCCGACCTGATTTTTCTCGACATTGTGATGCCGGACATGGACGGTTTCGGCGCTTGTCGCAAACTGGCCGCCGACAGCGTCACCAAGGGTATTCCCGTGGTATTTGTGACCAGCAAGAATCAGAAAGCCGATCGGGTATGGGCACAGATGCAGGGTGGCAAGGGATTTATCACTAAGCCTTATTCCGCGAACGAAATCCTTGATCAGATCAAGGCCTTGCAGTAGCCGCTCCAGCGGGTTGGCAGGGTTTACGCCGCGCTCCGGAGGGCGCTACGACTATGACATCAGATGGCAATACGGGCGAGCGCTGGTTAGCTCCCAGCGCCGCGCTCAATCGGTTTAATCCACCGCCGGGAACAGGTCTGGGCAGCGCTCGCCCGAAAGCGGCGGTGCGTAGCGCTCGGTTCGGGTTTCGGATAGGCGATTTACGGTTGCTGATTAGGCCGGACGCTTTGAGCGAGGTTATCACCCAAACGCCGATTTACCCGGTACCCAATGTGCCTTCGTGGTTCTTGGGTCTTATCAACCTGCGCGGCAATTTGTTGCCGGTTTTCGATTTGCATCAGGTACTGGGGATGGGAGAGGGGGCGCGCAACAACAGCAAAAGAACGGTATTGATTTTGGATCAAGGCAAGAATGCTGCCGGCATTCCGATCGACGGTCTGCCGCAATCGGTCGCGCTGGATCGCCAGTTGCGCAATGTGCCGCCGGTCCACGAAGCGCTCGAGCAACACACCGCAGCCGCATACTCGACCGCTGGCGGTATCTGGCTGGAGTTCGACCATGTTGGTTTTTTCACCGCACTGGGCGGCCAGCTTAGCAGCTGACGCCCGCTTTATTTTTATTCGTTAGTCGCCCATGAGGATCACGTTGAGGATCATATTATGAATTTATTCGCCAACCTAAAAGTGAACACCAAGCTGTTGTTGATCTTGGTGTTGGCGTTGATCGGCTTCGCCGCCATCGGCGTTACCTACTTCACGGTGTTGAAAATCCAGAAAAACGCCCTGGATAACGCCAATAACTTTGCTGAGATCAGCAATCACATCAAAGATCTGGACATCGAGCTCGGCGATATGCTGATCGTCACGAAAAACTTCCGCATCAACAAGGACCCGAAAGCCTTGGAGGAGTTCGATCAACATCACACTACCATGGACAACCTGCTCGGCAAGATCAGCGCGGCCTCGACCAACTCCGAGATCCTCAATGATGTGCCGCCGATCAGCGAAGCGTTGAACAACTACCATGCCGCCGTCTACCAATCCGCGGAGTCACAGATCACCGTGGGTGTCAACGACAGCGCTGGCCTGTCCGGCGAGGCGCGCGCAGCCGCTCAGGTTCTGGAAACGAAACTGCAGCAGCTCCTCAAGAAATTCCCGGACTTGCAGCCGCTGATCACCTCATATTTGCAGATGCGCCGCTATGAAAACGATTATCTGACGCGCGTGGACGACAAATCCGTGAAAAACCTGCGCGCCGAGGCCGCCAACTTCGAGCAGTTGCTGGAAAGCCAATCGTTTACCCAAGCCTCTGAAAACGAAATCGGTTTCACCGGCAACCTCAAGGGCGAATTGAAGAGCTTGCAGGATTCGTACATGTCAAAGATCAATGACTTGATCAGCGCGGTCGCGGATCTGAAGAAAGATAATGATACGGCGGACGAATCGCTCAAAGCCCTGGATGCGCCGGTGGAGGCGTTGTCAACCAAGGTCGCGGAAGTCGCCAAGCAGATTGCCGACCAGGCCGGCATGCAGCGTGAGCGGGCCAATCTGGTGTTCATCGGCGTGCTGGTGGCGATGGCGGTATTGATTGGTTTGGGCATGTTGTTGATCGGCTCAACATCACCACCCCGCTGCGTAGGCTGCAGGGCGTCATCCAGCAGGTCGCCGGTGGCGACATGAGCGCCCGCGCCCAGTTCGAGCGCGGCGACGAAATCGGCCAGCTCGCGGTTGCTTTCGACAACCTGCTCGACGAACGCGTTACCCGTCTGGCCGAGATCGAGCACGAAAACGAGCGCCTCAACGGCTCCGTCATCGGTCTACTCGAAGCCGTAGCGCTTGAGCGAAGAGACCTGACCACCGGTGCGGTCGCCGAGGACGTCACCGGCGCCATCGCCGACGCGTTGGGCCTGCTGACCAGCGAAACCGCCTCGTGTTGACCGGTGACGCATCTCCGACGACGTGGCCCGCGGCGCTCGCATGCAGCACGTGAAATCGCAGGCCGACAACGTCGCCGGTCTGGCGAAAACCGAACGCGAGCAGGTGGTGCGGACTTCCGGCGAACTCGCGACCGCCGCCGAGGCCATGAAAGAAATCGCCGAACTCGCGCAAAACTGCGACCGTGCGGCGCAGAGTGCCATCCAGAGAACCCGGAAGTGGCGCTGGAAACCGTGACCAGCACGGTGAACGGCATCAACGCAACGCGCGCGACGTTATCCGCGAAACGGAAAGCGCATCAAGCGCCTCGGCGGCCGCTCACAGGAAATCCAGCAGCGTCGTCAACCTCATCAACAGCATCGCCGAACGTACCCACATCCTCGCCCTCAACGCGAGAGCATGCACGCAGCGTCCGCCGGTGAAGCGGGGCGCGGCTTCGCGGTGGTGGCCGACGAGGAACAGCGCCTGGCCGGGGAGCACGCGCCAAGCGACCGAACAGATCGCGGGGCTGGTGCGTAACATCCAAACCGAAACCATGGACACCGTGACCACCATGAACTCGGCGATCAACCAGGTCGTGAAGGCAACCGCCTGGCGGAACAAGCCGGCGAACGGATGAAGGAAACCCAGGAATCGACCGCCGCGCTGGTGGCTTCGGTGCGACGCATCGCCGAGGGTTCGCAAGTGCAGGCGAAGATGAGCGACGAGCTGCGCATCCGTGCACGCCAGATCGAGGAAAGCACCCTCAAGACCAATCAACGGGCTGCAGAGCAGAACGTGCAAACCGACAACCTGCTGAGTTACGCCAGCCGGTTGGTGGATGCGGTGCGCGTGTTCAAGCTGCCGGGTCTTGATGATCAGGATCAGGCGCAAGCGGCGTTTGCGGGCCAAGCGCCTGCGGCGATGACGGTCGAGAAAGGCGCGCGCCTCAAGGTCGTAGAGGAGTTGATCAGGTAGCGGAGCAATCCTGAATGGGTTGCTCGCGCCTTCTCCTCGGATCGGCGAAGATTTTAGGGTTCCAAAAAGACATAGTCATGGCCAGCGAACATCACGATATTTTGAACGCCAAGCTCGTCAGGCTGATCGACATCCTCGAAGGCTTTTGCGGACGAAGGCGATAGCGAAGCCCATCGCCCAGGGTCTGGAGCGCTACGCCCTCCAGGTGGGAAGTGCCCAGGTTGCCGAAGCCGGCGCTATGTCCGGTCTTCACAACGTCGGCCTGCTTTACCAGGAGGCGGTGGGGCAATTGATCGCACGCGCCGTGCAGGCGAGCAAGATCGTGTGGCTTTGGAAGAATGGCCAGGTGGTCCATGGCGTATCTGGAAGCGCCGACCGACGCCGCGAGTGGTCACGCCTTGATCGAGCATTTGCAGACTTTGCCCTGGACCGAGCCAGTCGCCAATCTGGGCGAGGAATTGTTGATCGAGATGCTCGCACAGGCGCCAGCCGCGGTCGATGTCGAGGTTCAGGCCGAAGACGAACATAGGCCGGCGCCGATCGCCGCGCCGGATTTCGAAGCCGACCGGTAGGCGAGGAGGCCGTGGCGCCGCCGATGCTCCTACCATATCCAACGAAACGCCGACGCCGGTGGTGGTCGCCGCAGCCGCAGCCGAACAAGAGCCCGCCGTGGCTTCTTTGGAAATGGACGGCACGGAGGCCGAACACGTGGACGGCACCATCGATGCGCCGGCGCTGGAGGAATTGCCGGCAATCGAAGCGGCGCCCGTTCTCGAGTGGGAAGAAGCGGGTGCCGACACCCAGACGCTCGAGCCTGCGGATGTATTGCAGCACGGGTGCCGAGTTGGTCAATATTTTGCTGGAATTTCCAGAGCAGGCGATGCTGACCCGGCGGCATTGGCAGCCGGTTTGGAGCGCTACGCAAGCCGGAGTCCGGGAAGTGATCGGGAGCGTGGCGGAATCAGTGAGCTATTGGGGCTATTCAACATCTGTGTTTTGTATCGGGAGGTGTTGGATGGATTGCTCCAGCGTGGTACCGGTGTCAGCGTTGCTGAACGCGCCTTGCTGGAAGAATGGCCTACCCATGTGATGGGCTATCTGACCGCGCCCGCCGATCCCGACGCGCGAGGCGCGCTCATCATCATCTGCAAGACCCGATATGGAAGATGGTGATTCCCGGGAAGACGCCACGAACGCCGTCGAACTCACCGGCGATGACGCCCTGGCCGAAAGCGCCGAGCAAACGTTGGTCGGCGCCGAACCGGTGGCCGAGGACATGCCGATGGCTGCCGCGCCAAGGCCATCGTCGTGGAGCCCACCCACGATCTCGAAGCAGCCACCGCCGGTCTGGGAAGAAGCGCCGGCGCCCGTGGCCGGCGTCGGCAAGCGATGGCATACGGTGACCCAGTCAACGCGGTGGCAACACCCACGCTGGACGAAGACGAAGTCGGCACGCATGGGATCGAACCGGCGTTGGTCACCGAGGCAGTGGCGGAAGACGAAGACAGCGGTGCCGCGCTTGCGCAAGCGCAGGAAGACGATGTGCTTGATCAGAATGCCGAGTTGAACCGGCTGCCGCTGAACTGGCGGGCGTTGATTTCACCGATACCGAAGCGGTGGAAGCGGAACTCAGCGAAACGGAACCACTGGCCGACGCGGAATTCGTGGAAGCGGCTGTGGACGAGCCCGAGCTCAGCGATGCCGAACTCACGGAAGCGTCTGGCGAAATGGACAATGCGACCGGGGAAATGGTCAGGCATCCTGCGCCTGGAAGTCGCGCAATTAGGAGAATCGCTGGGCGAAAAGCCTGCAGGCGGCCAATGCCGACTGGCGGCAGGCGCTGGAAGCATGCCGAAGAAATGGAGCGCCTGGGCGAGGGCGCCGAAGCGTGGGCTGATGGGCTTGCAGATGGTGTGCGGCATGATCCGCGCCAATGTCCTCGCGTTCAGCCAGGGCGCGCAATGGAGCGCGGCGCAGCACAAGCTATTGGGAGACTGGCCGGCGACGGTCGTCAATTATCTGCAAGCGCCATCCGTGCGCGACGCGTACCGCGCTGGTGAATTATTTGCAAGACGCGCTGGCCGCAGCCGCTGGCAGTGAAAGGGAAAGCCCTCGCCGACGCTCTAGTGATAGGCCAACTCGACATCGGCCAAGAGGATCAGCCGCAACGCCCGCGCCATGCCCAACTCGAGGATATTTCGCTCGCGCTGCCGGACGACGTCAGCCCGGAACTCCTCGACAGCTTGCTGCAAAGAACTGCCGCACCAAACCGCCGAATTCTCGACCTCCATCCAGCGCCTGGTTTCGGGCAACGGCACGCTGGCCGACGTCGATGTTGCCAAGCGTGTCGCCCATACCTAGAAGGGTGCGGCCAACACGGTGGGTATCCGCGGCATTGCCAACCTCACCCATCATATCGAAGACATTCTGGTGGCGTTTTCCAAGCATCAAACGCTGCCGACCGCCGTTCTCAACCAGACCCTGACCCATGCCGCCGACACCCTGGAGGCGATGAGCGAGGCGCTCGCCGGCATCAGCGACGCGCCGCCCGAGCGGCAAACCCTGGCGTTGATGCAGGAAGTGCTGGATTGGGCCAATTTGATCGACCGCCAGGGCATTCCGGGCGACGCCGAACGCCCCAAGGTCCGCGATGCGTTGCCGGGCCTCAAAGCCGCGGAACCGGCGGTGGAAGAGCAGACAGCCGAAGAGCATCATGCTGCCGCGGCACAGCCCGCGATGGCCGAAGCTGGCGGTCAAAAAGCGGCTGCCGCCACGACTCCGAGTGCGGCGGCGCGCGTATCCGCCGATCTGGTGGACGAACTGCTCAGGCTCGCGGGCGAGGCGATGATCCTCAACCGCCAGTTGCAGGATCGCTTGGTGCGCACCCAAAATCAGTTGAAATCGATCCATTCGCACAACAGCAATATCCAGCAAATGGTGCTGGAGCTCGAACAATTGGTCGATGTCCGTGGCATCAGCTCGCCGATGCTGCGCCATTTGGGCGCGGGCGGGTTCGATCCGCTGGAAATGGAGCAATACAATGAGCTGCATACGGTCAGCCGGCGCTTGCTGGAAGCGGTGACCGATACCCGCGAGATGAACCGCGAGGTCGATTCCCACCTCACCCTGTTGGATGGCTTGCTCAACGATCAGCGCCGAGTCCAGCGCGAGAATGAAGAAACCGTCATGCGCACCCGCATGGTGCCGGTCAAGACCATCGCGGCCCGGCTCCAACGCAGTGTGCGGCAGGCTTGCCGTTTGACCGGCAAGGAAGCTGAGCTCGTACTGAACGGCGGCGAGACCTTGATGGACAGCGAAGTGCTGAACAGCCTGGTCGATCCGTTGATGCATTTACTGCGCAATGCCGTCGATCATGGTATCGAACGGCCCGAGGAGCGCGCCATCATTGGCAAGCCGCGCTCCGGCAGCATCGTTCTGGATTTCTGGCGCGAGGGCAACAGCATCGTGGTGCGCTGCAAGGACGATGGCGCTGGCTTGAATTACGCGGCGATCCGCTACGCCGCCATCGAACGGGGACTGTTGCGCGAGAATCAGCGCGTCAGCGAGGAAGAGTTGGCGCGCTTGATCATGATGCCCGGCTTTTCAACCCGATCCGAAGCCACCCAGGTGTCTGGCCGCGGCATTGGCATGGATGCCGTGTATACCCGCGTGCAAGAACTCAAGGGTTCGCTCAATATTCGTTCCGAGGCCAACAAGGGCAGCCAATTCGACCTCAAACTGCCGGTCACTTTGCTTTCGACCCACGGCTTGCTGGTACGCGTCCAGAAGCGCTTGTTCGCCGTCTCCGATCGCAGCGTCGAACAGATTCTCTATAGCGGCAGCGGCAGCCTGGGCAGAGTGGGTAACAAAACCACCTACCAAATCGGCGATGATATCTACGAAGCCACGGCGCTAGACAATCTGCTGGGTTTGGGCGATCCGCAAGACGACGAGCACAGGCTGCGTCCAGCCTTGCTGGTGCGCGAAGAATCCGGGCGCAATCGGGTGGTGTTCGTCGATGAGGTGATCGACAGCTTGGATTTGGTGGTGAAGAACATGGGCCGCTATATCCCCACGATCCGCGGCATCATGGGCGCGACCATCCTCGGCGACGGCAGCGCCACCGCCGTGTTGGATTTGCCGGAGTTGCTGGCGGGTGGCAAGATGCGCGCGCGCGGCGGCGCGGCGCTCAAGGAGGCAGCGCCCGCAGCGGCGGTCAGCCGGGCGCCGCTGGCGCTGGTCGTCGATGACTCGCTCACCGCGCGCCGCGTGCTGGCGGATTTCGTCAAAGACCTAGGCTACGAGGTGCGCACCGCCAGCGATGGCTTGGAAGCGGTCGCCATACTGGAGCAGAGAACGCCGAATATCCTGCTGGTGGATATGGAAATGCCGCGCATGAACGGATTGGAGTTGACCTCGCATGTACGCAGTAATGCGCAGACCAAGCATCTGCCGGTGATCATGATCACCTCGCGTTCCACCGAGAAGCACCGCCAGAGCGCCGAGCAGGCGGGGGTCAATGCCTATTTGGTCAAACCGTTCTCCGAGGATGAACTGGCGAAGCGCATCCAGGAATTGCAATCGCTCAAGGGGGCGGCATGATGGCGCAGGCGACACTGTCCGGGGTAACGCCCTCCCTGCAGCAGGCGCCGCAATCGTATGCGCTGTTGACGCTGGATCGGCGCCTATTACTGCTGCCGCAGAGCGAGATCCTCACCCTGGAACCGGTGCTGGATGTGGAGGTGACGCGCAAACCCGCGAAGGGCGTGGGCTGGCTCGGGTTCGAGGGCCGCGACTGGCCAGTGTATGCCTTGGACGACGACCTCAATCCGTTACCGGTAGCGCCGACTCAGCGGCGGGTTTGTGTCCTGGTCAACGCATCAGGCCAGTACATTGGATTGATCTGCTCGAGCATCGCCACGGTGCGCGCCGCCGAGCTGCGTACCCGCTCTTTGCCGGCGGCGATGACGCGGCCTGGCACTTTGTTGCGCGGCTTAGCCTTACATAATGATCGGCTTGGCGTGGTGAGCACGGGAGAAGCGTTAGCAAATTACTTGCAAGTGGGTCGTCTGGCGCGCCGTCGATAAGACGACACGCCGGATATTGGGTTGTCAAAGTAGTACATAAAAGATGGAGTGAAAGTATGGAAATACGATATCAGCTAAGCTCAGTGGCGGCGGCTTTTGCAATAGTCATTAGCCAGCCGTCGATCGCCGTTCCTCAATATATTGAAGCGCCGCCCCTCGGTAAAATCGTCAATGTCACAGTAGCGCCGGTCAAGCCCGGCCCGGTGAAAGTGCCGTTCATCACTTGGGGCGCCGATATGGCGACCATCTACGCCAATGGCAACGACAAGAGCACGAGCCGGGACAGCATCTTCGGAAAACGCGGTCTCGATCTCAGGCTCTACCGTCAGAATGAACTCGCCAAGCAGGTTGGCGATTACATGCAGGGTGAAACGCCCTATCTGCGCGGCACCATGGGCATGATCAATATCGCCTTGGATGTGCTCAGCAAAGACGAGCGCACCAAGCCGGTCGTCATTTATCAGCTGAGTTGGTCCACCGGCGGTGATACGTTGGTGGTGAAACCTGGCATCTCCGCACCCTTGCGGTTGAAGGGCAAGACCATCGCGATGCAGGCTTATGGTCCACACATCGATTACGTGACTTGGGTTCTAGGTGTGGGCAAGCTGAATTACGACGATGTCAAGATCAAGTGGCTTCCGGATTTCACCGGCACCGATAATTCGCCTTCGGTCGCCTTGCAGGACAACAGCGTTGACGCAGCGTTCATGATCATCCCCGACGCCATGGCGATCACTTCCGGCGGTACGGTGGGCACCGGCGAGGGTGGCTCGATCAAGGGCGCCACGATTCTACGTTCGACCAGTTTGCAGCCGCGCGCGATCGCGGATGTCTATGCGGTGCGCAGCGATTTCCTGAAAGAACACCCCGAGCAAGTGCAGAAGTTCGTCGATGGGTTGATCGAGGGCGCCAAGCAGGTCGGGGAACTGGTCGCGCAAAAAGCCGCGCGGCCCGACGAATACAAGGCGATGCTCGCGGCTTCCGCCGAGTTGCTACTGGACAGCCGCGAGGCGACTGCCGACATGGAAAGTTTATACGGCGACGTGAGTCTAGCCGGTCTCTTCGGCAATATTTCGTTTTTCAACCCGAACGGCCACAATAACGTCGGTGAGTTGACCACGCGCATCCAAAACTTTCTGATCGGCGCCAAAATGCTGGCCAATCCCATCGAATTGGCAGGGGCAAGTTGGAATTTTCAGGGTGTACAGATCAATCGCTAAGCTCAACGGATACAGGCTATGGCCGAAGCGACCGCTTGGATATTGAAACTTGGCGACGGTCTGAGAGTCGCGGTGAGTGAGCGAGAGCTCACTCACTTCATCGAGCGCCCCACGCTCGAGGACGTGCCTCAAACCCCTACTCATTGCCGCCAGGTGTTGTTGTGGGAGGGTGAAATCCTGCCGGTCATTGATCTGACGGCCTGGCTGACCGGACAGCAACTGGATCGAGGCCGGGGCGTGGCGGGTATCGTTGGCTGGCAGGATCAGCCGGGCGCCGCTCCGCAATATGGAGCATTGTTGTTTACCGAAATCCCGCAGAAAGTAAAACTCAAAGACGAACAAGCCTGCGCGCTGCCCAGCCAGCCGCAGGGGTTGCCGCAAATTGCCGCCTCTTGTTTTGTCCATGACAAACGGCCGGTGCCGATTCTCGACCTCCCGCAACTTTTCTCGAACGCTCTGGCTGCGGGGCGCTGATCACCCGCGCGCCATCGCCTCCGGCGGTGGCGCGGTTAGCATTTCTCTCGCATTCCCCCACCGTTGCCATCATGGATCGATGGCCGCTCTGCGCCAGTCATCTAAGTATTCCCACCAAATCCGGTGGAATTTCCCGAGCCATTTGGTGGGATTCCACCGAATCCGGTGGCGTAAAGCCTTTAATCATTAGCAACAATCCAGTATTTTTCTTAAAAATAATTAAAAATTAATTGGTTATCTGGATGGCCTTGAGCTGGCACGGTACTTGAGTAAGCAATAGTGCCGATTGCAACACTGCCTCAATCAGTCAGGCAATCCATCAATGAATCCAGGATGCGATAAGGGAAAAACATGAATCTCAACGATATTACTCAGCATGAAATCGAAGCACTGAAACACGTCCATAATGTTTCCGATGCTCACACCCATCAGTCGCAGTCGCCCACCCAGAGGGAAATCGTAAGGCGACTGCCAGAGCTTTGGTATGAAGCCGAACAGACCAAGCAGTGCGATCTCGAACAGAAATTCGTCTCTAATTTTTTCCGCATCCGCAAGCAGCCCTACGCGTTGTTGAACAACACCGCGCATCCGGTTTACGCCGCGTCCATCGCCATGGCGATCACCGCCAATTACTTGTTGAAGAAGCGCTATTCGGTCAGCCTGATCCATCCATGCTTTGACAACATCGTCGATCTCATGAAGAACATGGATGTGTCCCTGGAATGCCTTGAAGAAGAATTGCTGCACGATCCGCACAAGATCTATGAAAATCTAGAGAAAAGTGTCAAGACCGATGCGCTGTTCCTGGTCGATCCGAATAACCCGACCGGCTTCACCCTGTTCAAGTTTGGCAGGGAAGGTTGGAAAGAAGTGATCCGCTACGCCAAGGATCATAACAAGCTCTTGATTCTCGACCTTTGCTTCTCCACTTTCTTGGTCGCCGATCAGCGCTTTGAAATCTTCGATGTCTATGAAATGTTGGAAAAGTCGGGTGTTTCCTACCTGACCATGGAAGATACCGGCAAGACCTGGCCCTTACAAGATACGAAAGCGGCGATTTTCAAGACCAGCACCGACATCTACTCGGATGTGTACAATATTTATACCGCTTATCTGCTGAACGTATCGAAGTTCATCCTCAATCTGCTGACCGAGTATCTACTTGATTCGGAAAGAGATCATTTCGCTTCCGTGATGGATTTGCTGGACCGCAATCGTGAGATTGGCAAACAAGCCTTGAGCGGTTCACTGCTCGAGCCGGTCGAATCCATGACGCGGGTGTCGGTGTTGTGGTGCAAGATCAAAGATCCCCACATCAAGGCAACTGAATTGAAAGAGTTTTTGACTTACTTCGGCATCCATCTTCTGCCAGGTACTTACTTCTACTGGAACGATAAAGAGCGCGGCGAACGTTACGTGCGCATCGCTCTGGCGCGGGATACCGAGGTGTTCAGCGAAGCCATGCTGGCCCTGCGCAACGCGGTCGACGAATACGAAGCGGCGATGATCGCTCCGCCCGCCGAAACCTTGGCGCAATGGGACGATGCCGAGCTAAGTCCGGTCGCGGCGGCAACCCAGAGCCGCGCCAAGGTTGTCAGAAATTACCCGCAAGCCGCGCTGCCGGTTGTTTCCGACGCCGTATCGCACTGATGCCAGGTCGATGTTAACACTGTCTCGACGGCGTTGTGCTGGGTAAATTGGGGGGATTCCTGGTTCCCCCGTTTTATAGCCAGCCATGCTCGACCTCCCGACCATGGCTGGTTATTTTTGTGATGCTAGATAATCGGAATATCCTGATAACCATTACGGATGCCCATCGCTAAAGTCATGGCTCAACATACTATCCGCGGCAAGCCAAGCCGCAGCAAATCTGCGCTGGTTGGAATGGAAGGGGTGTACGTGCCCTTGCTCACGCCGTTCCAGCGCGGTGCGCTCGATCATGCCTCTCTTGCGCAGCTGATCGCTTATACCGAACCCCATGTCAGCGGGTTTGTTCCCTGCCTGAGTTCGGGTGAGGGCAATCTCATCGGCGACACCGTGTGGAGTGAGGTTATCCGCACCGTGCGTGAGCACACCCGCAAGCCGGTGATCGCCGGCATCAAGCGGGCATCATTGCAGGGCACGGTGACATTGGCGCAACAGGCCGCGCAGCTCGATTGCGATGCGATCATGGTGCCGGCGCCCAGCGCCGACGAGGACGACATCATCCGCTATTGCACGGAACTGGCGCAGCGCGTGAGCCTGCCCATCGCCCTCTACAATACCGAACAGCATCATCTACGCACACTGGGAGCGGTGGAGCGCTTGCAGCATATCCCCACCCTCATCGGCATCAAGGATTCATCAATGAACAGCGCGCTGTTCGCCGAAATGTGCGCGCTGCGCGCCGCCAAAGCGCTGCGTTTATCGGTGTTGCAGGGCATGGAACATCAAATGCGGACGCCCAAAGGCTGCGACGGCTATGTGGTGGCGCTGGCGAACGTCGAGCCCGAACTTTGCCATGAGATGTTTCTGAAGAACTCCGACGCCATCGGTCAGCGCATCATCGACTTGTTCTGGCGCTACAATCTCGGCGGCCAGTGGTACATCAGCCTCAAGGCGATTTTGATGGAGCGCGGTATATTGCAGTCCGCCGAAGAAACCCAGGTTGCAATCAGTCCGCCATGAAAATTGCTTTCGACACCAGCATTCACCTCGGCCAATTCTGCATCAACAATGAGCATTTGCGCGTCGCCTCGAAGAATTCGCAGGCGCTGATCTCGGAAACGCTCAAAAACGAAGTTATTGGCGTCGAGGCATTCAACGAAAACAGCTACGCCGACCATATCATTTGGAGTTTAGAACGTGGCTTACAAGACACATTCTATAGATTCATGGATGTATTCCATTCCGTCAAACACATTATCCGCGTTCCGCTCACCACGCGCGACGCCGAGCAGGCGCTCAAGATTCAGCGCCAGCTTGGGATCGACATCGCCAATGCGCTCACCTGCGCCGTCGCGATCAATGAAGAGGTCAACGAGGTCCATACCTTTTACCACGAGTTGCAGCGTGCGGATGTCGTGGATTTCATGCGTGACCAGTTCAATATCGTGATTTCCGAGCCCGCCACTGTTCGCGAACTACGCTTCGGCGAGCCCGGCTTGGAGCAGTATTACCAAGATGCGCTCGCCGCCTTCCATAAAGCGCACGTCAATCTGGCCGACCGGTTTCATGTTTGATGCTTACGCTTGGCGCCCGGTTCGGCGAACAAATCGCGGTGCCCCACGGTGAAGTTGGCCGTCGGCAGTAACCCAAGCCTGCGGCCATGCCAGGCGTCGATTCGCGCCGCCGCCGCGGGCGCAATGACCCGCGCGGCGTGCGCATATCCCGCCAGCAAAGCCTCTTGCAGGCCGGCGTGGCGCGCGTCCAGCCGCCAAAGACTGGCGCCGGTGTGCACGCGGTAGCCGCAGCTGCGCAGGCTAGCCGCTAAATGATGGGTGGCGCGCGGTCCGAGCGCTGGGCCGAAACCCTTGTCGGTGCGTTGATGGCGATTCATCAGCCGCCGGCAAAGCGCATCGTCGCGATCCGCCGGTCGCCAGCGCATCAAGCCGTCGTAACTCAGCGTGATGAACAGCGCGACCTCGGCTTGCCGGCAGCGGTTGGCGAGCGCATCCTGCCAAGGTTTGCTGGTCAGATCGAGCAGCGCCGAAGCAGTGACCAGATCGAACGCCGAGAAATCAATGGCATCTAAGTGATGGGCGATATCGAGGCAGCGCGTTTCCAGGCTGCAAGAGGTTTCCACCCGGATCTGGTCGAGCAGGCCGGTATCGTTGTCCACGAGGGTCCAATGTTGACGCCCGCCCAGCCGCGGCGCCAGAAAGCGCATATTGGCGCCCGTGCCGCAGCCCAAATCGATGACCGCGATTTGGTTTCGGTGCTCCCGCCAGCGCTGCAAGCGGCGCATGATCCGAGGGTTGCGCGCCGCCCCGTCGATGGGTTCGCGCAGGTTCAGCCAGGCGAGCGAGAATGAATGACTGGTATTGATTTTGCCTTTTCCTTATCAACCGCGCGTATGCCGTGCGCGACGAACAACATAAACTCGATGATTTCCGGAACAGTGAGGATGTGCCGTGCATTCCAATCGACGCAAATACCCTCGCCTCAATCTGCGCCATGAATTCACTCTGCGCGCGCATGGGCGACAACTGACGCTCGCGACCCGTAACCTCAGTTTCAGCGGCGCGTTTTTCGAATCTGAGGCCAAACTTCCGGTGGCTACCCAGGTCGCCGTCGAACTGCACTGCTTGAATCACAACGTGGAAACGTCGGCACGCGTCGTTTACCTCGACAAATACGGATTCGGTGTGGAGTTCGAGAACTCGCCGCCCTCTTTTGTCGATGCGCTGCACGCGTTGATCGGCGAACAGGCGGCGCACCAAAACGTGCTCACCCTGAGCGCGACCGTTCCCGCCCGCATCGCGCTGCTTCATCATGGCGCCGAAGGCTACCATATTTTGTTCACCTCGCACCTCAACCATAGCGGCGCATGGGTGCTCACCGAAACGCCCGAAGCCTTCGGCGACCTGATTCGGATCGCGCTTTCGGAGCATGGTTTGTATGAGTGCCAGGCCAAGGTCGTATGGCGCAACGACAGAATGCTCGGCCTCAAATTCGTCGATCCTTCGGAGGATTTCAGCAATGCCTACCGGCGCATTGTCAATGCGTTCATGCATTGACGGGCGCCTTGGTGCCGCATGCCATTGCCAATTCAGCCGCAAAGCGCGCACAGGCCACAGGCCACGCGGGCAAGAGGGCCCGCGCCGCCCGCGCGCCGCTGGCTAGGCGTTTGCGTAGCGTTCGGTCGTCCATGATGCGCGCCAGCGCCGCCGCGAGCGTGACAATGTCGCCAGGCGGCAGGAGCAAGCCCGCGGCCGCGGGCACGGTATCCGGGATGGCGCCAGCCGTAGTGCTCACAATGGGCAGGCCGTACGCGAGCGCTTCCGCAAGCGCCATGCCGTAACCCTCGTAATGAGAAGGCAGCACGAATACATCGGCGTGGCGATAATACTCGGCCAATGATGCAGGCTGGATCTCGCCGTGGAACGCTACGCGCTGCGTCAATCCCAGCCGCCGGACTTGAGCGGCTAACGCCGAGCGGGTCGGCGGGTGGTGTTCGGTGCTGCCGACGCAATCGAGTCGCCAGGAGCGATCGGTTAATACGCCCAGCGCTTCCACAACACGGCGTGGCCTTTGCGCGGGCGTTATGTGAGGGTTGCCACACATAACAGAGCGAGCGTGGCACTGTTAGAGGCCAGCGAAGGAGCGAGCGGGATCGACGCCGGGTTCGGTCACGCTGATCGCGGTGGGCGGTACTGCGTAATTGGGCCACGCCTTGGCGGTGGTACGGCTGGTGATAAATGACCCGCGCACAGATTGCCAGGGCGGCGCGTTCGCTGGCATACAGGCGGCTGCGTTCGCTGTCGCCGAGGCCGGTTTCAACGCGAGTGGATGGTGGACCAGCGCGATCAAACGCAGCTCGCCCTGCCTCTCGTCGGGCGAGTTCCGGTATGGCTCCCAGCGCCAGCCCATCGACCACTGTCAGCGCCCCATCGGCGAGGCCGGCGAGCACGCCCGCCGCATGGGCCAGCGCCTGGGTAGTAGGCACCGAAAGCTCCGATCCAGGGTATGCAATTGTACGTGCTAACCTGACCCGCGCAAGCCCGCGATGATACGCATATCGTAGAGGGTGGCCACCGGTGCGCGTCGCGGATCGCCGGGCAGCAGAAAATGCAGATCACCCACCGCTTGACGGCTCTGCTACCCAAGTGGGCCTTCATAGGATGCCCAGGCGATGTGTGATTCGTGCAGTACCACTTTCATCGCGGTCAAGCCGGCGGCATGATCGCCCAGTTCACCGCGGCGGATGCGCTCGGCCATCCGCTCGAATATCACCTGCGCCAGGAATTCGGTCGTGGTGTTACGGCCTTTGAACGCCACCTCGTCATCGAGATTGCGGAAGTTCATCGCGGCGAGGATCGCCTTCAGCACTTCGATCAATTTGCCGATATCGACGACGATACCGTCGGGGTCGAGTTGTGGCCGACCTAGCTCCACGTCCACTACGTAAGTGGCGCCGTGCAGCGCTTGCGCCGGACCGAACGTTGCGCCTACGAAACTGTGAGCGATCATGAAATGATCGCGTACGCCGACTCGATACATGGATTCGATTCTCCTTCCAGGATGGTCTAGGGGTAGACGATGCGATGGCACAGCGCGCCGCCAGGCTGAGCGGCAAGCCTGGCCATGGTCTGCGGCAGATCGGCAAACACGCTTTCGCCGCTGATCAGCGCATCGAACGCCGCATCTTGCAATAGTTCCAGCGCGGTTGCCAAGCGCCGGCGGTGGGTCCAGCGTGCGCGCTGCGCGGTCGCCACCGCGCCGACTTGCGAGGAACGCAGCGTCAAGCGCTTGGAATGGAAAGCCTCGCCGAGCGGCAGGCCGACGCTGCGGTCGCCGAACCAACTGAGTTCGAGCACGGTGGCTTCGAATCCGGCGAGTCGCAGTGCGGTGACGAGTCCCTGCGGATCGCCGCTGGCATGGATGACCAGGTCGGCGTCGACGCTCGCCTCGTCGGGCAAGCGAAAATTCACGCCGAGCGCTTGCGCGACCTGGCGCTTGGCCGGGTCGATGTCGATCAGTTCGACGCGACATCCCGGAATGCGCGCGGCGAGATAGGCGCTGAGACAGCCCACAGTGCCCGCGCCGACGATGGCGATGCGGTCGCCGATGCGCGGGGCGGCGTCCCACAGGCCGTTCAACGCGGTTTCTAGATTCGCTGCTAAAATGGCGCGAGCGGGCGGCACTGCCGGCGGTACGGGCAGAACGGCGTCCGCCGCGACGACATAAGCGCTTTGGTGCGGATAAAGGCAAAACACCGTGTGCCCGCCGAGCCCGGGGGGGCCGTCCTCGATCAAGCCGACGTTCGCGTAGCCGTATTTCACCGGCGCGGGAAAAACGCCGGCCTGGAATGGCGCGCGCATCGCCTGATATTGACTGCGCGGCACCCGGCCCTGAAACACGAGGCTCTCGGTGCCGCGACTGATGCCGCTGTAGAGCGCGCGCACCCTGACCTCGCCAGGACCGGGGATGGCGAGTGGTTCGCGGCGGATTTCGCCGACCCCGGGCGCGATGATCCAAAATGCTTCGATGTGATCCATAGAAGATGGCGAAATGTCTTCGGCTGACCGTGTTCATCTTACCCTAAGCGCGGCGCTGCATTGCGCCGCGGGCCTCGCACTGACCGCCGCCGTGACGTGGCTGGGCCAAGCCTGGCTCAATTGGCCGCCACAGTCCATGCTCCAAGCGCTGGTGGTGTTCGCGGCGATCGGCGCCGTGATCATGCTGGCCATCCCCCGGCAGTTACCGCTACGCGCTTTCGGTTCGGCCAACCGTGTGACCTTGCTGCGCGCGGCGCTGGTCGCATGTTTGTGCGGTTTATTGGGCAGTCCGGTGGTGGTCGCCGAGCAGGGTTGGCTGATGTGCACGCTGGCGCTGGCTGCCAGTGCGTTGGATGCGGTGGATGGCTGGCTCGCACGCCGCAGCGGCGCCACCAGTCGATTCGGCGCGCGCTTCGATATGGAGATCGATGCATTGTTCATTTTGGTGTTAGCGGTCCTGGTTTGGCAGACAGGTCGCGTTGGCGCTTGGATATGGCTCGCCGGTGGGTTGCGATATCTGTTTCTCGCCGCGGGCTGGCTTTGGCCGTGGCTCGGCTCGGACTTGCCGGCGAGTAAACGCCGGCAAACCGTGTGCGTGGTACAGATTTTGGTATTAATCACTTGCTTAAGTCCGCCGATGGGGCCATTCTTAAGCGTTATAATGAGCGCCGGATCGCTAGTATCGCTGGTGGCTTCATTCGCCATCGATGTGATTTGGTTGGCGCGGCTAGCCAAGCCGAGAAGCAAACCGACACGAGCGGGGATCGACCCGCGATGGACGATGTATGGAGTCTCCAGCAGGTCAAACCAATCCGTTGATTTTGGCCCAGGCGGCGGACAAAAATAATCAAAAGCGCATCCTTTCGGTCGGCGCTGACGCATTCTTCATCAAGAACGGTTCATCGAAGGAAATCGAAACATGGGGCTTCGGGTCAAATTCAATCTCATGCTGCTGGTGGCTTTTTTGTTCGGCCTCGTGCTCGCTGGATTTCTGTCCAATCAGATGTTGCGCAAAAATGCGCGCGAGGAGGTCGAGCAAAACGCGCGGATCATGATTGAAAGCGCACTGGCGGTGAGAGGCTATACCGCCAAGGAAATCTATCCGCTGATCAAGGATCAACTGAGTGAGAAATTTCTACCGCAAACCGTATCGGCCTACGCCGCTGGCCAGAATATGAAGGCGCTACGCGACAAATTCCCTGATTACATCTACAAGGAAGCGGCGCTCAACCCCACCAATCCCAATGACCGCGCGAGCGATTGGGAAGCCGACATCATCAATGCTTTTCGCAACGACAACGCCCTCAAGGAACTGATCGTTCCGCGCGACACACCGACGGGGCCGGTGCTCAATCTGGCCCGACCTCTGCAAATCAAGACCGAAGGTTGTCTCAATTGTCACAATCGCCCGGAGCAAGCGCC
Organism: Gammaproteobacteria bacterium; assembly: GCA_046347515.1. Taxonomy (GTDB): domain Bacteria; phylum Pseudomonadota; class Gammaproteobacteria; order Competibacterales; family Competibacteraceae; genus JAXMFZ01. The sequence continues at coordinate 20,368 of JAXMFZ010000035.1, forward strand.
CAAAACCATGATCGACGCCTACGGTCCAGCCAATGGCTTCGGTTAGGCTGAACGAAATCATCGGCGCGCAGATCGTATGGTGCCGATAGCCTTCTCGATCGCGCTGCCAGAAAGCATTCATTGCGTTCATGATTTCGCTGGTAAGGTATATTTATCTTGGTATTTATCCTTCGCGTAGCCATGTTACACGTCGTGGTGATCAAGCCGGTGATGAGAATGTCGAAAATCGCCAGCGAGAATTCAGCATAAATTGAAATGGACACGCCAGTGGCAGAAAAGGCGAGACGAAGTGGCGTCTCTGTCCCTCAGTCCTTCAACCAGATACGGCCGCAGCTTGCAGAACGCCATGAAACTGTTGTTGGAAGGCTCATGATATCGTCGCCGTCGGAATGCTATGGCTGAAACCGCTACAATCCCGAAAACGCTTGGCAAATACCGCATCGACGAGGTGCTGGGCCAGGGCGCGATGGGCGTCGTTTATAAAGGTGATCATTAACCTGTATGACAGCATGTGGCGTTGAAGACCGTGCGCCTGGAACTGCTCGCCAAGGAAGACCGCGCGAATGGCTGGCGCGTTTCAAAGCGGGAGGCGCGCGCCGTGGGTCGTTGCCTCCATCCCAACATCGTCGCCGTGTTCGACTACGGCGAGGACAACATTACGCCGTTCATCGCCATGGAATACGTCAAGGGGCGCGAACTCAAAGGCATTTGCAAAAGATCCCGTGATCAAGCTGAACACGGTGTTATGCGTCATCACCCAGGTGTTGAACGCGCTCGATTACGCGCATCGCAATGGCGTCATCCATCGCGACATCAAGCCTGCCAATATCCATCATCCTGGAAGACGGCACGGTCAAAGTGACCGATTTCGGCGTCGCCCGCATCGACACTTCGGAACTGACCCAGACTGGCATGATGCTCGGCACTCCCAGCTATATGGCGCAGGCAGTTCAAGGGCGAGTCCGGTGACGCATTTGGTCGATATTTACGCAACCGGCGCGCTGATGTATGAGCTTTACACGGGCCGAAGCCGTTCAGCGGCGTTCCTCGTCGGAAATCATGTACCAGGTGCTGAATGGCGAGAATATGGTTTTATCATTTGCCCGGACGCACCCGTACCGCCCGCCATCCGCGCGGTGATCAGCAAGGCATTGGCGAAGAATCAGGCGGTGCGTTTTCAGGAGGCGCGCGCGAATTCGCCTCTACCCTCGAACAACTGTCGCAGATCACGTCCGACAATGGCGGCGTTTATCCTGGCCCGCGAACCGCGACCCGCCTGCTTCTCAACCCGCCGCCGCGGCGGCGCGCGCCGGATTGGATGCCCGATGTGCTGCAAGAGGTCGAGAAAACCCTGGCGACCTATGTCAGGCCGGTTGCAAACATGGTCAACCGCGCTGCGCAGAATGCCAACGACAGAACATCGACGAGCTGTGCGTGTCGCTGGCGCGTAACATCGGCACCGACAATGAACGCGCCGCTTTCCTGGCGCGCGCCAAGCGTGCAGCCGGCGGCGGCAGTAGCTCAGCTACGTTACGGGTGGCCTGACCGGCGGCGGCAGAATCAATGCCACCGGCGGCGATGGCACCTTCAACACCGGCGGCAGCAGCATCGCCGGCCTGAATCCGCAAGCCATGGCCCTGATCGAGCGCGAGTTGGTGCCCTACCTCCGGGCCTATTGCCAAGGTATTGATCCAGAACATGCGGGTATGGTGAGTTCCGCCGCCGAACTCTGCCGGCTGTTGGCCGATCATATCCCCAACGAGGAAGAGCGCAACGCCTTCATCCGCGCCGTCGTGCCGAGGGTATAAAGCGCTTTACGAGAGAATCGCCGCGCCGCGGCGGGAGGATACGGCAGTCGCGGAAGGCGGGCGGCTCTGCATTTCATCGATTTCGCCAGCCACGCGATCGAACATGGAAAAGGATATTCCGGTAGTGAGGACAGGGATATGGTTTGGGTCATTGTGAGTGCGCTCATCATCCTCTTTTGGCTAGCGCGGTTCGTTCGTAGCAAACGCAATCGCGCTGATTTTACGCAGGATCAGGACCATACCGATGATCTTGTGCGGCTGTGTGGCGGCGATGCGGACCAAGCGGAACGGCTCATTACCTTCGAGGTTTGCCAAAACCCCGCCATTTCGCGCCACAAAGCCATCCAAACCGCGATCGGTCGCTACCGACGCGACCATCGCTGACAGGAAGATTTTTCAACATCAAGGAGGTTGGGATATGCACATCGTCATTGGATTCATCGTCGCCCTCAGCGGCCTCATTTTCGCCTTGGCCAGGTTGCAAAGCGTTGGGTTCGATCTCCATTCGCTCAATCCGTTTCTGGCCTATAAGCGTTATCAGTGGAAGAAGAAATACAGCACTAAGCCCTTGTTCCGCGCTTAACCCAATAGACCGAAATCCGCTACATCAATTCAGGAACCGCTCTAAATGCGAAGGCGAACTCAGCGCCGAGCAAAAAGAAAAAATCGAGCGGATATTCCAAGATGATTTTAAACTGAGTAAGAGCGAGTCTTCAGCGTTGATGGTATCGAGTTCATTCTTGCTCAGGGATGAAATGAGCATTGTCGGCGTTCTGGATAAAATCCTGCAAAACAGCAAGCCCAAGTTCACCGAAGAGCAGATCAATTCCCTCGTCTTACTCATGGGGGAGGTCGCGCATTTTTCCGGCGAACCCAATGAAGAGCAGCAGAAGTTGATCGGCGCTGTCTTGGATCACTTGTTGCCTACAGCCGATCAACAAACCGTTTGGGGCTAAGCTCCGGCATCATATCCGGACGCGAACAACGCGCGGGCGTCGCGTAGCTGCGCGGCGCCGAGCAGGAACACCCCATCCTCGCCGCGTTCAAAGTCCAGCCACACGAACGGCACGTCGGGAAAAGCCTCGCACAGCGTGTACTGGCTGGCGCCGACCTCGACCACCAAAATGCCGTCGTCGCTCAGGTAATCCGATGCTTGGCGCAGAATCTCGACCACCACGCCGAGCCCGTGCGCGCCCGCCGCCAACCCCAACGTGGGTTCATGCCGGTATTCGGGTGGCAGTGCGGCCAATTCGGCGTCGCTCACATAAGGGGGATTGCTGACGATGAGGTCGTAGCGCCGTCCGGCCAGCGCGGTGAACAAATCCGATTCGATGGCGGTGCACCGCTCCCCAAGACCATGTTCTTCGATATTGCGTGCGGCGACCGCGAGCGCCGCCGCGGAGATATCGGTCAAATCGACTGCGGCATTGGGGAAGGCATAGGCGCAGGCAATGCCGATGCAGCCGCTGCCGGTACAGAGATCGAGGATGCGCTCTACCGCGTCGGGGTGTGCGAGCCAGGGCGAGAATTGGCGCTCGATCAGCTCCGCGATCGGCGAGCGCGGGATCAGCACGCGCTCGTCCACGTAGAACGGTAACTCCATGAACCACGCGCGCTGGGTCAGATAAGCCGCCGGCTTGCGCTCGCGCACGCGGCGTTCAATCAAGTCGATAACGGCGGTTTTCTCGGCCGGCGTCAGCGCTGCCTGCAGATAAGTCTCATGCAGATCGGGCGGCAGATGCAAATTGTGCAGCACCAACGCCGCGGCTTCGTCGATGGCGTTGGTCGTGCCATGGCCGAAATGCACTCGGGCTTCGTTCATGCGGCTTGCGCCCCAGCGGATGAAGTCGCGCACGGTATGGAGATGGCGACTGATTTCAGGGTGATTGGCCATACACTACTTCAAGCTCTCGGCTGCGCCAACACGATGCGCAGGAATTCGTCGAGCTCCGCTCGGTTGAGATCGGAAACCGCCCAATACGCCATGCCGTCTTGGATCCTGTAGATCACCTGGTAGCCTTGGTTGGAAGCGACCTCGGCAGCGCCTGGGCTTGCCCCGGCAGGCCGCAGGAACAGATTGATCAAGTGCTGGCGGTGGCGGTAGACCAACGCCGCGACCGGTTGTTTGTCCAGGTAATCGAGCCTGCCGCCCACCAGCGTAAAGCCTTGCGCGGCGAGGTCGCTCACCGGCGGAGAGAAATCCAACCTACCATTGAACCAGGGTTTGACCGTGTGCCGATCCGAGGATACCACGTCGGTCAGGTGATCAACCATCAGCGAGCGCACATGGTTGGCGATGATCTCGTGGGTCAGTTGTTCGGAGGCCCCCGGCCCCGCCACGTATAAGGTCAGTCCGCAGGTGAGCGCCGCCACCAAGCCGAACGCGGCGCCGAGGCTTGCTGCATTCAGGGACAGCGTCCAGCGGATGGCGGGTTTATGCGTTTTGCGGATGAGCGCGCGGAGATTCGCGCGCAAATCCTGGGGAGCCGGGTAATAGTCGGCTTGACCGCGGAGCGCCGAGCGCAGCGCGTGGTGTCCCGCATAAAGACGCTGGCACGCCGGGCAACCCTGCAAATGCCCACCGATTTGCGCGGCATGGGCGATGTCCAATTCGTCGTCGAGATAGCCCTGGATCAGGGTTCGGGTTTGACTACAGTCCATCTCAAACCTCCTGAAACATCTGCTGCACGCTTTCCCAAAGTCGCTTACGGGCGCGGGCCAGGCGTGACATTACCGTTCCCAACGGAGCATCGATGATGGCGGCGATTTCCTTGTAGGAAAGGTCTTCCAGTTCCCGCAGCACCAGTATTTCCCGGAACTCGGGAGGCAGCGCTTCCAACGCTTGATTGAACACCCGCCGGTTATCGCCGCGTGCTAAAGCCTCTGCGGGATCGTTACCCGCCGCATCCGCCGCTTCATCCTGTCCGCTATGGAGCTGTTCGTCGAATGCTTCGGTTAGCGCTTGCGGCGCGCGTTCCTTGAGCCAGTTATAAAAGCTATTGCGCACGATCGCCAATAGCCAGCCGCGCGCGTCGTCACCGCGAAACTCGCCGAAATATTTTAACGCGCGCAGATACGCATCTTGCACGACATCCTGCGCATCCTGGTCGTCGCGCGTCAGCCAGCGGGCAAGATTGTACGCGGCATCGAGATGCGGCAGCACCACTTGCTCGAAACGTCTGGTTCTGCTCTGCGCGAACAACGGCCATGCTCTCACCGGTGACGATCAATCCTCTGATGCCCCTTTGCGGGCCATTTTATTTAATACCCCATTGGAAACCATTTTAGTCCCGCTACGAAAATAAAGTCTGCCGGCGGGAATATTTCTTCTTTTAAGGTGGTATGGACGGTTGCTGCGATCACCGCAGTCTATCCACAGGAGAACATGATGAGTCATCCCATCGATCGTAGAGCTTTCGTGAAGCTCGCCGGGTTGGGCGGGGTGGTTTTCGCCTCCGGCCTTGGCCGGTGGGCATGGTCAGCGGCCAAGCGTCAGAGCGCCGCGGACGACTTTTATTTCGTGCAATTGTCCGACAGTCATTGGGGGTTCAAAAACCCTGCGATCAACCCCGATGCCGAGGGCACCCTGAAAAAAGCCGTCGCCGCCGTCAATGGTCTCGAGATTCAGCCCGATTTCATCGTGTTCACCGGCGACTTGACCCAGACCACCGACGACCCGCAAGAGCGGCGCAAACGGTTGGCGGAATTTCGCGATATCGTGGGCGCGCTCAAGGTGAAAAACGTGCGCTTCATACCCGGCGAACACGACGCCGCGCTCGACAAAGGAGCTGCTTACCAAGAGTTTTTCGGTGATCCCTATTATACTTTTGACCACAAAGGCATCCATTTCATCGCCCTGGATAATGTTTCGGACCCGGGCGCGAGTCTCGGCGAAGCTCAGCTGCAATGGCTGGACACGGAGCTAAAACCGCTCGCCAAGGATGCGCCGATCGTGGTGTTCGCCCACCGCCCCTTGTTCGACCTCTACCCGCAGTGGGATTGGGCTACGCGCGATGGCGCGGCGGCGCTGGAGTTGCTAAAGCCCTACCACAACGTGACCGTATTCTACGGACATATCCACCAAGAACATCATCACATGACCGATCATATCGCGCACCATTCCGCGAAGTCTTTAATCTTTCCGCAACCGGCGCCGGGCTCGGTGCCGAAGAAAGCCCCGCTGCCCTGGGACTCTGCCGAACCCTATAAGGGCTTGGGGTTCCGCAGCGTGGAAGCGGAGCCGAAGCCAGCGCGGTACGCCATCAGCGAATGGCCCATAGTGAAGAAGGGGTGAGGCGATGGCTGCATGGCAACTGAGTTCCCGCGACATGGCCCTGGCGTTGATCGCGCTGGGGAGCGTCAGCGCCGGTGTTTACGCCGGCGCGCAACCGGCTGAGCAGGTCATCAAGATCACCGCCAAGCGGTTCGACTACACACCCGCCGAGGTCACCGTGAGAAAAGGCGTACCCGTGGTGTTGGAATTGACCTCGACCGACATCTTGATGGGGTTCAATGCCCCTGAGTTGGGCGTAAGAACCGACCTCATGCCCGGACAGACCATCCGGGTTCGGATCGTCCCGCCAAAGACCGGCCGTTTTACGTTTTTCTGTGACATCTTCTGTGGCAGCGGTCATGAAGAGATGAACGGCATCATCCGGGTCGTGGACGCATAAACCCTTACCAGAGGGCCCGCTTCGCAGCGGGTTCAATGGATGAACGCAACGCCTATGCACGGCATCGCCTGGCGTCCTGCGTTACACTCCCGTTGGCAATCTTCCTGAATCCGAGAATTCGTTATGCTGCATAAACCCTTTGTTGCGCTGATCGCAGGTGTAATCGCCCTAGGCGCCGCCGCCTGGTTCGGGCTGCACTGGCTGCGTCCCGCCCCGTCGCCGGCAATCGCCGGTATTTATTTACCCGAAGCGCGGCCCATCGGCACGTTCGCGTTGCTGGATCAGAGCGGTAAACCGTTCACGCCGGATCGTTTCAAGAATCACTGGAGCTTCGTGTTTTTTGGCTACACGAATTGCCCCGCTGCTTGCCCGCTGGTGATGGGGCAGCTCAACGTCGTCGATAAAAAACTCGGCGAACAAGGCTTGAACCAAGACAACGCCTATGTGCTGGTTTCCGTGGACCCGCGCCGCGATACGCCCAAGCGTCTCGGCGAATTCCTCGCGCCGATCAATCCCAAGTTCATCGGTGTGACGGGCACCGCCCAGGAACTCGACAAACTCGCGCGCCAAGTGGGGATCGCCTACGATGTGCCCGCCAATCCCGAAGACCCCGAGAACTACATGGTCGATCATTCCCTGGTGGTGCTGCTGATCGACCCCAGCGCCCAACTGCGCGCCATCTTCACACCGCCGCACGACCCGGCCAAATTGATCGCCGATTTCGCTGCGATCCGCGCCCGCCAGGGTGCAATCAATTGAACGCCGCTGGCGATCGCCTGCGCAACCTGCCGCAATATCTGTTGCCGCAGCGGCTCAGCACGCGCATCGCCTATCGCCTCACCCGCAGCCGCAAGCTCTGGCTGAAAGATCGGCTGATTCGCGCCTTCATCGCCCGCTTCGATGTCGATATGAGCGAAGCCCTCGAGCCGGACCCTGGCGCCTATGCGCATTTCAATGCGTTTTTCACCCGCGCCCTGAAACCCGATGCGCGCCCGCTGGCTGCCGGCGAAGACGTGCTTTGCTGCCCGGTGGACGGCGCGGTGAGCCAGGCGGGCGTGTTGACGGGGGATACGGTGTTGCAGGCCAAGGGCCGATGCTATTCACTGACCGCCCTGCTCGGCGGTGACGCGGCGCGCGCCGCGCCGTTCCGCGACGGCCGGTTCGCGACGCTTTATCTCGCACCGCGCGATTATCATCGCATCCACATGCCGATCGCCGGGCGGTTGCGCGAGATGGTGCATGTTCCGGGCCGACTCTTCAGCGTCTCGCCCCTCACCACGCGCATGGTGCCGAATCTGTTCGCGCGCAACGAGCGGGTCGCGGCGCTGTTCGACACCGCCCTCGGGCCGCTGGCGCTGGTCATGGTCGGCGCGATCAACGTCGCCTCCATAGAAACCGTGTGGGCGGGCGTGGTCACCCCGCCTTTGGGTAGGCAAATCCGCGCCTGGCGCTATCCCGCATCCGGCGCCGATGCGGTAGCGCTCGCCCGAGGTGCGGAGATGGGGCGGTTCAATATGGGCTCGACGGTCATCGTACTGGCCGCAAACCCGGCGCTGCATTGGGATGCGGCCATTCAACCCGGTGCGCGCGTGCGCATGGGACAAACGCTGGGCGCCTCATAGCGACAGCCCTAGCAATCCGCGCGTCATCTGGAAATCAGTGGCGCCGCGCGCGAACAGTTTGGGCGTGTAATGGCGCGAAGCCACCTCCAGCACTTGCTCCAGCAGCCGCCGGGCGGTGATGTCGGGTGTCGCGCCGGCGTCCAGCGCCAGATCCAGATCGGCTTGGAAGCGGCGCTGCGTCGCAGGGTCGGCGCTGACCTGCAAGAGTGGCACCAGTGGGTGGTTCTGCAACAGCGGCCCGGTCTGATGGCTGAGCATGACTTCGACGCCGGTCGCGCCAAGGCCGGTGAGTGTTTCGACGCCGTGCTCGGTAGGCGTGTCCATGACATGCAAGCCCATTTCGACCGCGCTCTGGCCGTAAGCCAGCGTCGAAAAGACTTCCTCCGGCGCGACCAGCAACGTTTCGCGGAAGGCGCGAGATTTCAGCAATGCTGAATTCTGCGGCACTATCACCAGACCGCCGGCGTTGACGATTTTGCGCGCCAGTAACGCCAACCCCTTGGCGATGTTGTCGGCGGGGCCATCGCCCATCGCACTCAGCCCCAAGCGTAGATATTCCAGCCCGACCTCACGCTCGACCGGCGCTCCATCGGCGGCCAGCGCTTGCTTGAACCAATGCTCGGCCTTATCCATCACTTTGGCGATGCCGCCGTCCATTTGCACGCTTGCCCAACCGATCTTGCGGGTGTCGACGCCGCCGCTTTCCAGATAGCGGCTCATGGCGTCGTTGTGGGTCTGTTCGCAGCCATGTTCGAGCATCAGCGTCTTGCTCACCAAGGGGCTTACCACATGGCCCAGCATGGTGCGCAGGTAAATATGCTGTGAATAACCAGGCGCCGCGCCGCAGCCCTCGGTGTGGACCAGCGAGACATAGCGCGACACCCCACGCTTGGCATCGTCCTTGCCGTTGAGCTTGGTGGCGATCATACGTGCGATCTGCCCCGAACACAGGCTGGTGGGTACCACCAGGCCGACGCGGTCGGTGGCGTAGCCGCGCTCGGTGAGAAAGGCTTTGAAGGTCGCGCCGGGCGCATCGTCGCGCTTCACCCTGAGCGGCCGTCCGGCGGGGGCGGGAGCATTGAGGATCGCCTCGATCTTGCTCGGATTGGCGCTGGTTTGCCGCCAATCGCGCCAGATCGACACCTGGCTATGGCCGGCTTTCTCGCCCAGGCTGGGCTGGCCGGAGGCGATCTTGAGGGCGAGGTCGTAAGTCTCCTGGCCGAGCACGTCCATCGGCTTGCCGTCCTGATACTGGCCGGCGTTCACGTCCATCTCGTCGGCCAGCATTTGCCAGCGCCCGGTGGTGGTGACGAACTTGAGGGTGGGCACGAACGGGAAGTTGGTGATCGAACCATTGCCGGTGGTGAAGCAGATCATGTTGCAGCCCGCGGCCACCTGGCCGGCGATGCCTTCCAGGTCGTTGCCGGGGCCGCTCATGAAGTAATAACCGGGTTCCGGCATGGGCTCGGCGTAGTCGATGACATAATCGAGGCGTACCTCCGGGTCTTTCTTGCGCGCCGCGCCCAGCGATTTCAGGGTGATGTTGTAAAGGCCGCGGAACTGATTGCCGCCGGAAGGGTTGCCCTCGACCGTATGGCCGTGCCAAGCGGCGCGTTCCTTGAAGCGCTCGACGCACTCCAGAAACGCTTGGGCGGTGGCGAGGTCGCGGGTTTTCTCCAGCACGTAGGATTCGGCGCCGACCAGTTCATCGGTTTCGGTGAGGTTGGCGCGCCCGCCGTTTCTGACCGATTCCTTTGCCACCCAGCCGAGCAGCGGGTTGGCGGAAACCCCGGAAAACGCGTCCGAACCGCCGCATTGCAGGGCGAAATTCAGATGGCTTGCCGATACTTCCTCACGGCGCATGGCGGCGACCGTCGGCAGCCATGCGTCGACGATGGCCGCGCCCTGGTCGAGGCCGGTATGGAAATCCAGATTCAGGCTCAGAAAGCGATGGATCACGTCATCCAGCGCATAGCCCTTGGCGCGCATGAAGTCTTGCAACGCCGCGTTATTGATGACCTCGTTGCCGACATCGACCGCGAGCACGGCGCCGACATTGGGGTGAACCAGGAAGCCCGCCAGCACCCGTAGTACGTATTCACGATTGTTGGGTGTGTATGGAGTGGCGCCTTCGGTGTGGGCGACCGCCACCACGCCGTCGCAATGCGGGAAGTCATGTTTGGCATCTCCGAAGTGCTCGGCCAGCGCACGGGCGTAGCTCGCGGTAAGCGAGCTGGTGCCGAGGATGACGATATGGTTGCGCGTGCCCACGCCGCGCTTGCCGGGGCGGCGATAGCCCATGAAGGTGCGCGGCTTGGCGTGACGCGGCACCTGGGCGGCGGGTGTGAATTTCGTCTCGTCGAGGTGGTAGCGCTCCAGATAGTCCTTGAAGTTGGATTCCTTGGGCAGCGCAAAGTCGATGCTGCGTTCGCTCAGGGTTTTCAGGATGCGCGGGTTGCATAGGTAATCGCCCGGCTGGATCGGACGGGTGGCATGACCGAACGGTAATCTCCAGGACAACAGCGCCGCGCCGACCGCGATCGGCTGGACCGCGAAACGGTGGCCCTCCATCACGGTGTGGGAGAGCTCGAAACGGCGATCATTGAACTGGATGGTGGTTCCCGCTTCCAGGCGGCGCGAAGCGATGGCGACATTGTCGCCCGGCATCGGCAAGCAGCCAATGTCTTCGAATGCGTAGTGAGCAGTCATCGGTACGGTCTCCAGGGTATTCGTTATCGTCAGTGCCTAGTATGAGGATCGGCATTGGTGTCGCGACATTCTAGCATCGCGGCGGCGGCGTGCTCGAATTCGTCGCCGATTGGTCTACTGTTATCCATGAAAGCGATGCTTACGGGGAGGAAGGAGAAGCCCATGGTCAGCACGGCCGAGGCCGAACAGCTCATCTATCGCTGGTGTACCGGCGAGGCGCGCGGCAGCCACTCGGCGCAGGCGCTGGCGGCGGTCTATGCCAGCACTTATCTGGACGGCGCGCGGTTGCTGTGCTTCACGCACTTGCGCGCGCTCGACGACGTGCGTTTGGAATGGGCACTGGCGCTGATCCGCGGCTATGTGGACGGCAGCCTCGCCGTGCCCTGGCCTAGGGCCGTGGCGCTGGCGGCGCTTTACGATCTGGTTCCGGATGGGGAAGCTCCGCCATGACCGCAAGCGCGGGTCGAGCCGCTAGCCGCGCGCGCCACGGCGGCGGCGCACGCCCATCCGGGCTGGCGACGGCCTGATTGAGCGGCGAATCCAGCACTGGCCACTGGCCTTTCAGTACATTGTCGGCAGTCGCGCCGCGAAAACCGAGGAAGCTGTATTTGCCGTAATGCGGCAGCTTGCGGGCCAGCGCCCGCAATCCCGCGACGTCATCCCAGTCGAGCCAGGCCAGCGCTTGAGAGCCGCCATGTGGACGCTGGAGCACGAGCACGAGGCCCACCGCTTGTGGGTTCTCGTCCGCCGCGAGCAATAATGCCTTGAGGTCGTCAGGAACGGGTTCCAGGGGTTTTTTCCAGTCGATGCCGAGCGCACCGAGAAAACGATTCTGCCGGCCCAGCAACCAGATGCCATACCCCGACGGCAACTCGCCCAACTCGCTGTCCCAGCGCACCTCGCCGCCGCGCTCCGCCGCCCACGCCTCGGCCATGCCCTGATAGGCGGCTTTCACCGTATCCGGCGCTTCCACCGGCAATACGATCAGCAGACGCTCGGCGCCGAATACCTGGCCGAAGGTGGAGGGTATTTCGCCGCGATCCAGGCGGCGCATGAGGTCGAATTCGGGATCGACCGCCAGGCGTTCCGGCATGCGCGCAAGGGCCAGATCGATGATCTGGCGCTTGCCGGTCATCGCCACCGTGGTTTGCAGCGCGGATTCTTCCCCCATCATCTGCACCGCGAGCAGGTACATCCAGACGATAAGCCGGTCCGTCTTGAAGCTGCTCCAAAAGTCGCGCTCAATCGGTAACCCTGACCATCTGGGCGCGCTTGCACATCGCGCAGGCGTAACGCCGGCGCGCCGGGTTGCGTCAGCCAGGCGGCAAAGTCGCTTTGCAGATTCTGATTGCCGGTACTTTCCCAAGCCAGGCGCAGGTCGTCGAATCCCGCGCGCTGGCCGCGTTGATCGTGATAAAAGCGCCGCAATCCCTCGACAAATACGGCGTCGCCCAGGCGTCGGCGCAGCATGTGGAAGAACATCAGCCCTTTGTCGTAGCCTACCGATTGGCTAGCCTCGCTATGGCGGGCGCGGAATTCGGCAAGCGGGAAATCGCGCGCCGCGCCGACATAGTTAAGGTAGCGCTGCAAGGTATTGCGCCGGTATTCAGTGCCGCGCCCTTGCTGCTCGGCGATGAGATAGTCGGCGAGATAACTCGTCAGCCCCTCGGACCAGTTGCCGCTCTGGTCATTTACATATACGCCGTTGCCCCACCAGTTGTGGAGAATTTCGTGCGGGTACGAACTTTCCAGCAAAAACGGTAGGCGGATCACGCGCGGCCCGAGCAGGGTGAACGACGGCATGCCGAAGCCGCTGTCCCAGTTGTTCTCGACCAGCGCGAATTTGCCGTAAGCATAAGGGCCGAGCAGCCTGCCGTAAAAATCGAGATAGCGCTGGGTGGCATCCAGGTAGCGGCGCGCCAGGGCTTCGTCGTCCGCGCGCAGAAACACCAGCGCCTGAGCCGGCACTGCGGCGCCTTGATATTCATGGAAAGGCGCGGCGATCAAATATAGCCCTTCCTGCGCTTGGCGTTCTTCCCAGACTTCCAGCACGCCGTCGGCGGTTTCCGTGCGCTGCAAGCGCACGCCCTGGGTGACCGCGCGCCACCCTGCCGGCAAATGCACGGCGAGGCGCACGCTCGCCAGTTCATCGGCGTGGTGGGGATACCAGCCGCCATTGGGGTCCAGATACACCCAATCCGGCGCGACCAAGGCGCGAACCGACTCGGTGGGTGCGTCCCGCGGTTTGGGTAATACACCCGCGTAACGCACGCTGAACCGTTCGCCGTCCACGGCCAGTTCCGTGCAGTAGCGCATCGCATCGCCGCCCAGGGGTTTGGCCGCCATGCTGCGAGGTTCGCTATGCTGGATCGCGAGCTGGGCGTTCAGCGACCAGCATAGCGAATGGCCTTTGAACGCGGGCGGTGCGAGCAGCGTGTCCTCGACCGTCAGATGCTCCTGGGCGGGATCGAGGCGTACATCGAGGTCATGATGCCATGCGGATTCGGCGTGGGCGCACCAAGCGGCGCATAGAATAATGCCGGCCAGTGCGTGGATCGATAAACATTGGAGCACGGTGCAATCTCCAGACAGGGGACGCAAAATCGGCGACAATACGTCCCATTGAACCCAACGTCGTCGCTGAAGTTCCTATTCTGCCATGGTTACCGCCACAGGAAGCCAACCAGTCATGAAACCTTCACCATTATGGCGAGCCTGCCTCGCCGCCGTTCTGGGCCTGTTCATCACCGCACAGGCCGTGTGCGCCGAGCCAACGCCGCCACAAGTCGTGGACGCCCGGCAACAGGTTTCCGATCTCGACGCACTGATCTCCGCAATCGTCGACAAACGCGTGGTGTTCGTCGGTGAAACCCATGATCGCTACGATCATCACCTCAATCAGCTCGCGATCATCCAGCGCCTGCACGAACGCGACGCGCGCTGGGCGATCGGGATGGAACAATTCCAGCAACCGTTCCAGCCCTATCTGGATGCTTATAGCGCTGGCGAACTGGACGAACGCGGACTGCTGGAAAAAACCGAATACTTCAAGCGCTGGGGTTTTGACTACCGCCTTTACCGCCCGATTCTGCGCTATGCGCGGGACCATCACATCGCGTTAGTTGCTCTGAATGCGACGCGCGAGATCACCGATCTGGTGAGCACCAAGGGGTTCGCGGGCTTGAGCGCCGCCGAGCGTGCCCAGCTTCCCGCCGTGATCGATACCTCCGACGAGGCTTATCACGCGCGCCTGCGCGAGGTTTACGAACACCACCCCGAGAGCGCGAACGGGGATTTCGAGCGATTCTGGGAGACGCAACTGACCTGGGACGAAAGCATGGCGGAGCGCGCCGCGCGCTATTTGCAAGAAAATCCGGAGCGTAAATTGATTGTTCTCGCCGGCAGCGGCCACCTAGCCTATCGTGCCGGTATCCCTAACCGCCTGACGCAGCGATTGCCAGCCGAGGTCGCGGTGTTGTTGCCGGCGAAAAAGATAGCGCTGACCGCGCCGATGCCGATTACTGGCTGCTATCGGAGGATGCGCCGTTGCCATACCGGCAGGCTGGGTGTGCTGCTCGACCTGAACACGGGAGTCAATACGCAAAGCCTGTTGCAGGAAGCGCCCGCCGCTGCGATCGGCATAGTGGGCGATCGGATCGTGGCCATCAGTGAGAAGCCGGTCGGTTTGCTCACCGGCTGCGCTTATCGCTCCTCGATCGCGCGCCGAGCGAACGCGTGACTGGTGACGGTCGAGCGCTCCGCCCTCGGTTGCATAATCAGAAAGACGCTGAAAATCACTTTGCAGAAATAGGGTTGCAGGGGCTGGCTTCCAGGCCGGCGGCAGTCACGCTCCATGATCAGCGATCCGAACGAGGTGAGCATCGATCCCGTCGCGCAACACAGCGGGATTGTGTTTGATCGAACTGTTCAGGGGTGTACGTTTCTGGTACAGGGAACCAGGGTTTTCCGCTCTGCCAGCGAGCGGGTTCAAAAGCAGCACACCACCCAATCAGCACCGGTATGGCGCTTCCGGCAGCAGGGCGAACAAATGGGTGGGGACGGTGACATGGCAGCGCACGCACAGGCGGCGGCTCTCCGAGGCATGGATGACCGCCTTCAGCGCCGCCTCCGGGCCCAGCGTGAATGGCACGGCCGCTCCCTCCTTGGCAAGGCGGGCGAGGTAGCACGGTATTTGTCACGATGCGGGCTGGCCTCGATGTCGATATTACGCTTGAACAGAGTTCGCAGGTCAGGCGCGGAACCGGGTAAGGATGGGGCCGGGCTCGACGATGGCTATCTGGATGCCGGTGCCGCGCAGTTCCTGGCGTAGTGCATCGCTGAGCGCCTCTAGCGCGAACTTGCTGGCGTTGTAGGCGCCGCGCAACGGCATCGCCACCAGCCCCAGCACCGAGCTGTTCTGGATGATGCGGCCGTGGCCCTGGCGGCGCATCACCGGCAACACCCGCGTGATGAGTTCATGCGTACCCAGTAGGTTGGTTTCCAGTTGCGCACGCAACACATCGCGGCGCAAATCCTCGACCGCGCCGGTCTGGCCGAAACCGGCGTTATTGAACAGCGCATCCAGCGTGCCGCCGGTACGCTCCAAGATTTGTTCGACGGCGCGCTGGATCGATTCGGAGTCGATCAAATCCAACTCGAAGCTTTCCAAACCCTCGCTGCGCAAGCGTTCGACATCGATGGTTTTGCGCGCGGTGGCGAATACCCGATAGCCACGTGCTTTTAAACCACGCGCGGCGCACAAGCCGATGCCCGAGGAACAGCCGGTGATCAGAATGGATTTGGCGTTGGCTTGATTCATGGGCAGACCCTGGATCAAAGCGCTTTCCATACCGCCACCGTGAACATTGCCCAGCCGGCGATAAAGGCGAGACCGCCGAGCGGAGTGATCGCGCCGACGCCGCGCACGCCGGTCAGCGCCAGCACATAGAGGCTGCCGCTGAACAACACGATGCCGGCGCACATCGACCAGCCCGCCCAGTGCCAATAAGGCGAATCCCCCAAGTTCTTCGCACTCAAGCCCACTGCCAGCAAGCCGAGCGCATGGTAGAACTGGTAGCGCGCGCCGGTCTGGAAAATCACCAGCATATCCGCCGCCAGGGTTTTTTTCAGCGCATGGGCGGCGAACGCATCGAAAACGACTGCCAGCAGCGCGCTGACGCTGCCGAGCAGCAAGAATATCTTCATTGGCATCGGCTTCCTCGGATGGCGCCTCCTTATCCAGTTTAACGGTAATCTCATGGCTGTCATCGTCGCTTTCGCGTCGAGAAAGCAAAAAATGGAGTCGAGGAGAAATCTGGTATTGATTATCAAATGAAAATGATTATCATTTTAATTTAAGCTTATTGCAAGATTATCCGTATCCGCTATCTGTACGCCCCAACGAAGCCCGTGTCTCCGCAGCCTCACCCACCGCGTGAAGCGCCGGGAAACTATGGAGCTCGAACAGGAATTACATTATCCATCGTGAAAGCTTGCCTGACGCTCAAAGAACCCGCGGCGCTCCGCAACGGCTGTGCAGCTCAACACGTTTGAGCGATTACCAGATTCACGGTGTATTCGTGAAAATGGCCTCGACCTTGAGCCGTGGCGCGAAACTCGTTCATAAAGTTCTGGAACGCAAACACGCATCGGCCCTGCAGCGGTTTGAGGCGGTGCGCGACGGAACGCGACTTATCCCGACTCTGGGATGATGCCCTAGCCAAGGGCGATGTCACCGGCGCGTATTGGGCGCTGATGACCCATCCTGCCCTCGGCGAGGCGCTCGCCGCTCGCGTATTCGGCGAAGTGCATATGCTGTCCCATTTGGCCGGCGCCACACAGCGGGCCGGCACACAGCAGGCCGGATTGCGCAAAGCCGATCAAGTGTTGGAAAAATGCCGGAGCCTTACAAGACGCCTTGGCAAGACAAGCCGCCGCTTTGAATGCCGCGCGCCAGCAGTTGCAGGCCGAGCGTGGCGCGTTGAACGAATGTCGCGTTCGGCTTCAGGAACGTGAGCGCCTACTGCAAATGCTGCAGCAGCAGATGGAGCACAACAAGGCGTGCAAAGAGCGGCAGCGCTTGCAAGCGCAGGTGGAAGATCTGAGGCGCCAGCTCAACGATGCCCAATGGCAGATCGTCCAAGTGTGGGCGCGCAAACTGCGCGACGAACGACAACAGCAGTGCCTGGTGGAAGAGCAATTGGCGGAAAAAAACAACACGAATGCACCAAGCATTAGGCGCAATTGCTGGGTGTGCTCAATGCGCAGGAAAAACCAGCGGTTGCGAACTGCGCGGCCATCGACTTACGGGGGGCGTCGCATCCTTTATGTTGGCGATTTGCCTCGCTTGCAAGCCTACTTCCGCGGCGCTGGTGGAGCGTCATAACGGCCATTATCTCCATCACGATGGCGGCGTCGAGAAGCGGGGCAGCGGCTGGGCAGTTTACTCCATCAGGCGGATGCGATCTTCTGCCCGCTGGATTATCAACCATGATGCTATCGACCGCATCAAGCGGCTGTGTCGACAGCAAGCGAAGGCTTTCATCATGCTCCGTAGCGACGGTTATCCTCCATTCAGCCGGGCGTTGGCCGATATCGCCGCCTGATGGCGAGCAAGCGCCAAGACAAAGTCAGGTTAGCACACACGCCGCTGCAAGTCCCGTAGCCATTGCAAATCTTGGCGCAATCGCTCGACGGCGGTTACCAATGCGCTCCGCGCCAGCGTCTGCGGCGGCGGGCAGTGCTTCAACGCTTCCTGTGCTTGCTGGAGCTTGCGTCCGTGCTCGCCGATCAAGCTGTCGAGAACGCAATCCTTGCCGGTCGCATCCAGTAGTTTCAGGTAAGCCAGCACCAGTCCGGGTGTATACTCTGCCCAGTGTTTCCGGGGCGAAACCTGGGCATTGGAGAGGCGTTCGCTGGCGTACAGCCAGCGCTCTCGGTGCTGACCCAGCGTGGCGCGCCGTGCGCATCGTGCTGTCGTAGGTAGCCGCCCTGCAGCAGGGCGCCAGAATCCTTTCACCGATGACCTCGGTAGTCGGCTGGAACCGAAGCTCCGCCAAAGTAATCGCACGGCATGGACGAGTTCCGCGAGTGGCAATGAGTTTTCTCGCGCGGTGCCCAGAATAGCCAGATCAATGACATCGCCGGTAGCGATGGAAATCGGCGAAATTCATTGTGTTCTCCTGGTGCTCTCGCCGGAGCCGCTGCGATAACGGCTGAATACGGCGACAATAATACGCTCACATGTAAATGATAATCATTTTATCTATCTAAGCAAACGCGACAACGCATAGGCCATGTCGCTAAGGCGCTAGGCGATTGACAAGATATCAACGCTATTTGAAAGTAACACTCATTTACACTACAATAGGATGGTTCGAGGTTATCATCATGATATTCAATATCCGTGTTCTGACCTTCACGCTGGCTGTCGTCATGCCGCTGGTCGCCAATACAGTGCGCGCCGAAAGCGAAGTGAACGTCTATTCCGCTTCGCGATCTTTTCTGATCAAACCGCTGCTCGACACGTTCACCAAAAGAAACGGCATCAAAGTCAACGTGGTATTCGCCGAGAAAGGCCTGGTCGAGCGCGCAGCAAGAAGGCCGTAATAGTCCTGCGGATCTGCCGCGCAGCACCACGGTCGATATCGGGCGCATCATGGACGCCGTGGATGGGGCGTCACCCAGCCGATCCAGTCCGCCCAACTGGAGAGCAATATACCTCACCCAGTTTCGCGACCCGAGCGGCCAGTGGTACGGCCTCACTACCCGCGCCCGCGTCATCGTTACCTCCAAGGAGCGGGTGCCGAAAGACGCCGTCAAACGCTACGAGGACCTCGCTGACCCACAATGGAAAGGGCGCGTCTGCACCCGCAGCGGCAAGCACGTTTATAACACCGCGCTGATCGCTTCCATGATCGTCCACCACGGCGCGGCGGGCGGCGAACAATGGCTGACTGGCCTGAAGAACAACCTCGCTCGCAAGCCGCAGGGCGGCGACATCGATCAGGTCAAAGCAATCCAGGCGGGTGAATGCGATATCGCGTTGATCAATCATTATTACTTGGGCGTGATGCTGAAAGACTCGAAACTCGCTGCGGCGGCGCAGACGGTGAACCTGATCTTCCCCAATCAGGATGAGCGCGGCACTCACGTCAATATCAGCGGCATCGCGCTTACCCAAAGTGCACCTCATAAAGACAATGCCCTCAAGCTCATGGGGTTCTTGAGCGGTGACGAGGCGCAACGCCTGTACGCCGAGCTGAACAGTGAATTTCCGGTCAAGCCTGGCGTGCCGTGGTCGGATATCCTAAAGACTTGGGGCGAGTTCAAAATCGATCCGCTCCCGCTCGCCGAAATCGCCGCGCACCGCAAGGAAGCCATAGAGCTGGTGGACAAAGTCCGCTACGACGATTGATACTCATTGCGCATGAGCACTGTATCCCAGGCATTGCCTCGTCCACCCGCCCGCGCCGACATCAGGCTAGGCCGGCGCCGGGTCGATTCCTGGACGCTGGCGGCACTCATGGTCGCGCTGGTGGTGGCTTTGCCCATCATCACGGTGTTATGGCTCGCGCTGTTTCCCAAGGACAATATCTGGGCGCACCTCGCCAGCACGGTGTTGCCCGGCTATATCCACAATACCGTGTTACTGATGGCCGGGGTTGCCGCCGGTACCCTGGCGATGGGGGTCGGCGCCGCCTGGCTGGTGACGATGTGCCGTTTTCCGGGGCGCGGTTTCTTCGAATGGGCTTTGCTGTTGCCGTTCGCGGTGCCGGCCTACGTCAGCGCTTATGTTTATACCGATCTGTTGCAGTACGCGGGGCCGATCCAAGGCGCGTTGCGGCAGGTGTTTGGCTGGAAGAGCGCCGCTGATTACTGGTTCCCGCCGATTCGCAGCTTGGGCGGCGCCATCGCGGTGATGGCGTTGGTCATGTACCCTTACGTGTACCTCCTTGCACGCGCGGCATTCGTGGAGCAATCCCCGCGCCTCACCGACATCAGCCGGCTCCTCGGCCACGGCCCGTGGGCAAGTTTTTTCCGGGTTTCACTGCCGATCGCCCGGCCCGCTATTGCGGTCGGTTTGGCATTGGTCTTGATGGAGACCCTCAACGATTTCGGCACCGTCGATTACTTCGCGGTGCGCACGCTCACCGCCGGTATTTACGATGTGTGGCTGGGGATGAACAATCTCGGCGGGGGCGCTCAGATCGCCAGCGTCATGCTGTTATTCGTCATCGCGCTGCTTGCGCTGGAACGTTTCGGGCGCCGCCGCCAGCGCCATTATCAGGCGCTCAAACGCTACTTTGAACAGCCGCGCTATGCGCTGCACGGCTGGCGCTCGGTTCTCGCCATTCTGGCCTGTACGCTGCCGTTCATCCTCGGTTTCTTCATCCCGGCGGGGGCGCTGGCGAATTACGCATACCAGCGCTTCGCCGATTCCTGGACGCCGGAATTTCGCGATTACGCTCGCAACAGTCTGCTGCTCTCCAGCAGCGCGGCGTTGCTCGCGTTGCTGCTCGGGGTGATTCTTGCGTACAGCCGCCGCCTGCGTAGCGGTAAGCTGCTGTTGGTCGCGGTGCGCGGCGCAAGCCTCGGCTACGCCATGCCGGGAGCGGTGCTGGCAATCGGCGTGATGGTGCCCTTCGCCGTCTTCGACAACGCGTTGGACGCTTTCCTGCGCGCGCGCTTCGGGGTTTCGACCGGCCTGCTGCTGAGCGGCACCGTGTTCGCCATTGTGTTCGCCTATCTGGTGCGTTTTCTCGCGGTCGCGCTGGGCGCGGTCGAAGCAAGCTTGGCGCAGATCACCCCATCCATGGACATGGCCGCGCGCTCGCTGGGACATGCTCCGCTGGCGGCGCTTAGGCGCGTACATCTGCCGCTGATTCGTAGCGGATTGTTGACGGCGGCGTTGGTGGTATTCGTGGATGCGATGAAAGAACTGCCCGCCACTCTGATCCTGCGCCCTTTCAACTTCGATACGCTGGCGACTTATGTCTACCAGTACGCCTCTGACCAGCGCCTGGAAGAATGCGCGCTGGCGGCGCTGATGATCGTCATCGTCGGACTCATCCCCATCAGTTTGCTGAATCGCACGATTTCGCGCCCGCCAGCGGCGGCGGGCGGAGACAACATCGGCTGAGCCCTCAGCCACGCCCGACGAACGGCATGCTCACCGGCAGCACGACGCTTTCCAGCACATTCACTTCCGGCGGCAAAGTCACCATGGTGAGCGCCACCTTGGCGAGATCGTCGGGCGACATCACGCCTTCTTTCTTGGCCTGTTCTTCGCGCCCGCTCCAAATCGGGGTCATGGTATTACCGGGGTGCAGCACCGAAGCGGCGATCCCAAAAGCGCGGCCGTCCAGGGCGAGCGAGCGGGTCAGGCCTTCGAGGCCGAATTTCGAGGTGGTGTAAGGCGCAGAATTGGGGCGCGGCACCTTGGCCGAGATGCTGCCGATATTGAGAATGCGCCCGGAACGCTGGCGTTTCATGATCTTCAGCGCCTCACGGCTGCACAGGAAAGCGCCGGTGAGGTTGATATCGATCACTCGGCGCCATTCCTCCAGGGTCATCTCGTCGGTCGGCTTGCCCACCGAGATGCCGGCATTGTTCACCAGGATGTCGAGCCTGCCGAAGGTGTCCATGGTTTTCTGGAATAACGCCAGCACTTCCTGCTCGATCGTTGCGTCGGTCGGCACGACCAATGCGGCGCCGCCCTTGCCACGGATATCGGCGGCGACGGATTCGAGTTTGTCGCGGCTACGCGCCGCCAACACCACTTTGGCGCCTTCGCGCGCGTAGGCGCTGGCGATACTCTGGCCGATGCCGGTGCTCGCACCGGTGATGAGGGCTACTTTATCTTGCAACAGACCCATTTTTTTTCCTCCTCTTGATGTTGGGACATAGGCCATTAAGAATAGTCTGATCTCGACGGTTTTTTTCTACCTACGAAAAGGTTTTCGCCCTGAAGATCTGGATCGATGCCGACGCCTGTCCGAACCCGGTCAAGGAGATCGTGTTTCGCGCGTCGCGCCGCCTGAAGGTACCGGTCACGCTGGTCGCCAATCGGGCGCTGCCAACCCCGCCCTCGCGCTTGATCAAGGCGGTGCAAGTCGGCGCGGGCTTCGATTTGGCGGATCATTACCTGCTCCAACATGCCGCCAATACCGATTTGGTCATCACCGCCGACATACCGCTCGCCGCGTTATTGATCGAACGCGGTGTCCCGGCGCTCAATCCGCGCGGCGAGCTTTACACCGAAAACAATGTACGCGAACGGTTGTCCATCAGAAACTTGCGTGAGGAATTACGGTCGGCGGGCGTGCTGGGGGGTGGTCCACCGCCTTACGGTGATCGCGACAAACAAGCGTTCGCCAACGGCCTGGACCGTTGGCTGA
>JAXMFZ010000036.1:0-41508 GCA_046347515.1 Gammaproteobacteria bacterium
CACTTGCCGCGCGGCCGCGCTCAGGGTGTGGCCGGTGCTGGCCATATCGTCGATCAGCACGATGTCGCGCCCCCGGTAGTCCAGGTCCGGCACGATGATACGTACCTCCCGATCCCCCAATCGTTGCTTGCTTGCCACCCCATATTGCCAGCCATGGCGCAGCGCGATGGCTTGCACCCATTGTTCCGATTCGCTATCAGGGCCGAGCAGCAAGGGGTTGCTCCAGCGGGTCGGCAGAAAATCGGCAAGTGCGGTAGCGGCGCTCAAGGTCACGGCATGGGCGATGGGCACGGCCTGCTCCAGACGGTCGATGCGGTGCAGGTGCGGATCGACCGTGATCAGATCGTCGACGAGCCGCGCCAGAAATTGCCCGATGATGCGCTGGCTCACGGCTTCGCCGGGCTGGAAGGCGATGTCCTGGCGCATATAGCAAAGATAAGGCGCAACCAAGGTAATGCGCTGCGCGCCTTGCTGGCGGGCAACCTGGACGGTGAGCAATAACTCGATCAATTTATCGTTGGGTTTGTCGAAACTGCGGCAGAGTACGATATGCGCGGGCAGGGCGGTCGGCACGACGATTTTGCTTTCGCCGTCGGGGAAACGATGCACCACGACTTCCCGGCACTCGACGCCGAGGCAGTGCGCCAGCCGCGCCGCCTGTTGCTCGTAATCTGCGAAACCCAATACCAGCATTGCCGTGCTATCTCTCTCGACCGCTTGCGGATTCTCCTAGTGTTTTACAACGATAACCGGCAGCCGCGACAGGGTCAAATAGGCCCTGCTGAAAGGAAGGCTTACACGAAGGGCGAGGCCGTCTCGCATCAGGTTCCGCCAGCGAATGAAACCGACTTGATCCAGATCAATGTGGTTGCCTTGGGCTGCGCCATGCTATGGAATATGGGTAGGTCTTTTCGTTCTGATACTACGGTCGTCGTCATCGACGACGACTCCATGGCATGCGATGCGCTCACCGCCTTGATCGGCGCTCTCGGCGTGGCGGTGAGGGCTTATTCCAGCGCCGAAGCATTTCTATTCGCGGACGCCGGGAAGCTGGGCGATTGCCTGATCATCGAAGCCAATCTACCCGGTATGAGCGGCTTGCAACTGATCGACCAACTGCGCCGTCAAGGCGATCGTACACCCATCATCGTGCTCGCCGACGACAGCGATGTGCCGACGGCGGTCAAAGCCATGCGCATCGGCGCGTTTGATTTCTTCGCCAAACCCGTTGTCGAACGCCTGCTGCTGACGCGCGTGCAGGAAGCGCTATCATTAAAACAGCGCCAGGCCGACGATTGACACCGCCTCGGCCGGCCAAGAATGATTTCACCCCGTCACGCGCGGAGGTATGCCCTTGACCATTGCCGCCATCGACCAGGGAACGACGAGTACCCGGGTACTCGTGATCGACGGCGCGGGCAGTATGAAAGTTGCGCACCAAGTCGAGCATCGCCAGCTCTACCCGCGACCGGGCTGGGTCGAGCACGATCCCGTGGAATTGCTCGCCAATCTGCGCGCCTGCATCGCCGCCGCGGGGCCGGTGGACGCCATCGGCATCAGCAACCAGGGCGAGAGCGTGGTGGCTTGGGACAGTATCAGCAAGCGCCCGCTCGGTAACGTCATCGTCTGGCAGGACGCGCGCACCGCCGATCACATCGAACAGTTGCGCGGCCAAGGCGCGGAACGGCTCACCCTGGAGCGCGCCGGATTGCCGCTGGATGCGTATTTTTCTGCCTCCAAACTGGCGTGGATACTGGAAAACGTGCCGGAAGCCAAGGAACTCCTACGGCACGGACGGCTCAGGCTCGGTACCACCGATAGTTTTTTCCTCGACAGCCTGGCGGGCGTCTATGCGACGGATGCCACCACCGCCTCGCGCACCTCGCTGATGGATTTGCGCCGCCAGTGCTGGGATGTCGAGTTATGCCGCTGGTTCGGCGTGCCAATCACGGCGCTCGCGGAAATCTGCCCTTCGGTCGCGGAATTCGGCGGGATCGTGGTCAATGGACGAAAAGTGCCGATCACGGCGGCGCTGGTCGATCAACAGGCCGCGCTCTACGGCCACGGCTGCCGCCGCGCGGGCGATGCCAAAATCACCTTCGGCACCGGCGCTTTCGCGCTGGCGCTCTGCGGCGGCGAACCGCTCGCTTCTCCCGAACACGGACTGCTGGCGACGCTCGCATGGCAAATCCGCGGCCAGCCGCCGCTGTTCGCGGTCGATGGCGGGGTTTATACTGCCGCGGCGGCCGTCAATTGGGCGCGATCGCTCAGGCTGTTCGATGACTTCACCGAGATTGCCGGTTTCCGGGCGCGGCGGCCATCGACCGCGGCCTTGTATTCGTGCCGGCGCTGGCCGGTCTCGCCTGCCCGCATTGGGATCGGCGCGCGCGTGGGCTATGGCTCGGCATGACGCTCGACAGTACCCGCCAAGACCTGTGCCAAGCATTGCTGGAGGGCATTGCTTTGCGCAGCGCCGAGGTGATCGAGGCGATGGCCGCCCTGACGCCGATCGGGCAGCGCATCTCGATTGACGGCGGGCTCTCGCGCAACCCTTTATTTCGTGGGCTTTCTGGCCGATGCGCTGGGACGTGAGGTCGAGGTCGCGCGGTTGGCCGACTTGACTGCCTACGGTTGCGGATTGCTGGCGGGGCTAGGCGCCGGTATCGAACTCGCGCCCGCCGCCGCAGAAACCGGCGGCCAGGTCGTGGCGCCGCGCGCCGGCATCGACCGCAAGGCGCGGCTGCAACGCTTTCGCGCCGTCGTGGAACGCGCCAAATCCTGGAGTTGACCGCGTTCGCTATGCGGCAGTGGGCGGGACGGCGGCCAGATATGCCGCCAGGGCTTCCCGCAGGCCGTGGCGTGGCTTGAAACCGGTGTCGCGTTCGACGCGGCTCGCGTCCATCAGCGGAAATACGAATGGCGCGCGCGCGGTACGCAATTCGACGTCATAGCCTGGCGCGAGCGCTTGAACGGCGGCGACGATGTCCGGATAAGTCGTGACGAAACCACCGAGGTTGTAGATCGGCGCCAGTGCGCTCGGGTGCTCGGCGAGGCGCAAGAACGCCTCGGCCACATCGGCGACATACATCAGATCGAACGGTTGATCGTCCGCCGCCAATGCGTGGCGGGCGCCGGGGCGGGCACCGTCCAGCAGCTTCAGCAACGCCGCCGCCGCGCCCTGATACCAAAGCCCGGGTCCGAACACCAGCGGCAGCCTGAGCGCGGTCACTGGCAGTCCATGCGCATCGCGGTAAAACTGCGCCAACTGCTCGGCGAGCGCTTTGCTGAGCCCATAAGTCGAGCGGGGCCGGCGCGGCGCGGCTTCATCGACCTTGGGCGTGGGATAATCCGCAGGCGAGCCGTATACCACGGTCGAACTCGCCCACAGCAGCCGGCGTACCCCGGTCGCGCGCGCGGCTTCCAGGAGCTGCCGAAAACCCAGCGTGTTGACTTCCAGCGTGCGCTCGGCGTCGGCTTCGCCGGTGCGTAGCAGTCCTTGCCGCCCTTCGCCGTGGGCGACGAACGACAATACGAGGTCGGCGCGCGCGGCGGCCAGCGCGGCGGCGATGGCGGCGCGGTCGGTGATCGAACCGGAGATATCGACGATGGCCGCGCCCAGGTCTGCCAGGCGGTCTTCCGCCATCGGCGGGCCAAACACGTGGACACGATAGCCGGCGGCGACGAAACGCCGCACCGCATGGGAGCCGATGAACCCGCGTCCGCCGGCGACGAGCACCCTGCGCATGGCGTGACGGCTAGGCGGCTAGATGACGGGTGAAGAGAGCGAGCGTGCGGTTCCAGGCCAGTTCGGCGCTGGGTGCATGGAAACTCGCGCGCTGGTCGCAATGGAAACCATGGCCGGCATCGGGGTAGACCAAGACCTCGATAGCGGGTTTATTCGCCACCGCCGCGCGAATTTTTTCGACCTGATCGAGCGGGATGGCGGCGTCTTTAGCGCCGAAATGAAACTGCATCGGCAAATCGAGCTTATCGGCTTCGTCGAGGTATTCGACGATGCCGCCGCCGTAATAAGACGATGCGCAGGCCGGATGCAGGCGCGCGGCGGCGACGTAAGCGACCAAGCCCCCGTAGCAATAGCCCACGATGGCGGATTTCCGGCCCCGGCATTGCGGCCGGGCGGCGAGCGCGGCGAAGCTCGCGCGCACATCCTCAATCACTTCATCCATCTTCATCTTGGCTTTCAGTTCGCGGCCTTGGGCGATGTCATCGGGACCATAGCCGAGTTCGATGCGCGGCCGCACGCGCCAGAAGATATCGGGCGCGAGCGCGGCGTAGCCGGCCTGCGCCAGGCGCTCGCAGACCGAGCGGATATGGGAATTGACGCCGAAGATTTCCTGGATCACCACCACGCCGGGGGCGGAAGCCGCCGCGGGAGCGGCGAGATAGGCCTGGAAGCGGCCATTGCCGCTATCGATGTCGAGCCATTCGGTATTGAGCGCCATGTCGATGTCTCCAGCTTGTCGGTCACACAGTTGTAGTGCGCCCGCGGCGGCTTGGCAAGCAGACCCGAGGAAATGATCTTCAGGCGCGTGGAATTGGCTAAGCTTATGAGACTGATTCCATCCACCGCAGCGGGAGCAAGCTGATCATGGCCGAAGTCGGCACCAAGCTGGTATTCGAGAACGAGCAAGTCAAGGTCTGGGAATTCACCCTCGCGCCAGGCGCGGAAATCGCCGCTCATCCGCATGAGCACGATTATTTTTTCTACGTCATCGAAGGCGGCACGCTGGAGGTGACGCGCGCGAGCGGGGTGACTCAAGCCACCTTGGAAGAAGGTAAGGTTTATTACCGCAAAAAGGGCGACACCCATGCCGCGCGCAATATCGGCGCCAAGCGCTACCATGAAGTGCTGGTGGAGATCAAAGCCGGAGCCGCGGCGTAGTCGGAACTCACCTTATAAGCCTGCAGCCCAGCCTATGCGGGCTGCATGAGATCAGCGAATGATGCGGGCAATCATCCGGGCTTGGTTTGCGCCAGCGCAGGCCGTTTGGCGAACGCATCGAACCAGGCCGCCAGTTTGGGGCGATGGTTGCGCCAATGTTCGTCGGCGTAGCGGAAATCGAGGTAGCCCAACGCGCAGGCAATCGCGACCGTGCCGATGTCGAGTACGCCTTGCAGGTTGTCCGCCTCGGTTTCCAGCGCATCCAGCGCGCGGGTGAATTTCTGTTTCTGGCCGTTGATCCATTCCGGCCAGCGGTACGCTTCGGGGCGCAAGAAGGTTTCGTAGCGGGTCAGCACCGCGGCGTCCAGGATGCCGTCGCCCAGCGCCTGGCGGCGCAGTGCGTTCCAGCGCGCCGGGCCGGGCGCCGGGAACCAGCGCGCGCCGCCGTGCAGGGTGTCGAGGTATTCGCAGATCACCCGCGAATCGTATAACACCGTGCCCTCGTCCAGTACCAGCGCCGGCACTTTGCCGAGCGGGTTGTCACGGTTCAATTCGGCATCCGGCGCGATCGGCGACATGGCGCGGCTGACCCGTTCGATGCGCTTGTCCAAGCCGGTTTCGAGGACGAGGACGAGCACCTTGCGGACATAGGGGGAAGTGGCGCTGTAGTGGAGTTTCATGGTCTGTCATCCAATGGAGGAGTTCACTATTGTAGCCAACTCCGCCGCCGCCGCATCCGCCCCACGATGAGGCCGGCGCGGTTGTAAACCGGCGGTTCGAGGATGTCGGCCAAGGTGCGGCGCTGGGCCTCGGTCAGCACGCCGAGATGATCGATCAGCGCGCCGATGGCGATCGCCGCGCGCGCCGCGCCATCGTCGATTTTCAAGGCGATGCCCAGGCCAAGCCCGGGCAGGGCGGCGGTGAATACGCCTTCGGCGCCGATCTTGATGATCGCTTTGTTGCCGATCACGTCCATCACTGCCGTACCGAAGCGCCCACTGCCCGCCACCATCCACGGCTGATTCGCCATCGCTGCGACGATGCGCCGACACGCCTGGGCGCGCGCCGGGGGCAGGTGTTGCGGTTCAGCAAGGCGCGCCATGGCATAGGCGGTTGCGCGCAGGCTCAAGCCGATCACCGGGATGCCGCAACCGTCGATGCCCGTGGGCGCGTCGCCGAGGGTGGTGTCGCTCATTTCTTCCAGTGTTCTGCGCACCTGTTGCTGGCGCGGGTGATCGGCGTGGATATAGCCACGCGGATTTTCGCCCAGGTAGACGGCGCTGCTGAGAAAGCCCGCGTGCTTGCCGGAACAGTTGTTGTGTAGGGCGGACGGCGCGCCGCCGCTGCGCAGGAGATGGGCTGCGGTGTGATCATGGTAGGGAAGATGTACGCCGCATTCGAGCGCGCCGGCGTCCAGGCCGATGCGGCTCAGCCATTGTTTGACCGCATTCACATGGCCGGGCTCGCCGCTGTGGGAAGCGCAGGCCAGGGCGATTTCCACAGCGCCCAGACCGAAATGATCGGCGGCGCCGGATTCGATGAGCGGCAATGCTTGCAACGGTTTGAGCGCGGAGCGCGCGTATACCCGGCGTGCGATGTCGCCCCAGGCGGCGTGCAAGACTCCGCGGTGATCGACCACCGCAGCCGCGCCGCGATGCAAACTTTCCACCAGCGCGCCACGGGTGATTTCAACGAGGATCGGATTGGCGTCTTGACTCATGGGCAGATCAATCGTTGCATCGGTCAAAGGGATGGTGAAAACTAGCGTTATTCGGAAACACTGTACAATACGCGCAGCGCCTCTGGTCATGCCGGCGCTGCTCACGATAATGAATGATTTAGCCGCAAGGCAAAACCGATGCAAACCCGATTGGAGACAGCCCATGATTAAACTCTATGCCTGCGCCATCAGCGCCGCCCTGCTCGTAGCCAGCGCCGCCCATGCCGGCCCCACGCTGGATGCCGTCAAAAAGAAAGGCTTCTTGCAATGCGGAGTGAGCCAGGGGCTGGCAGGCTTTTCCAATTTCGATGACAAAGGCAACTGGACGGGCATCGACGTCGATGTGTGCCGCGCCGTTTCCGCTGCCATCTTCGGCGATCCCAACAAAGTGAAGTACACCGCTTTGTCCGCCAAGGAGCGCTTTACCGCCTTGCAATCCGGCGAAATCGACGTATTGTCGCGCAACTCCACCTGGACCATCACCCGTGATACTTCGCTCGGGCTCAACTTCACCGGCGTCACTTATTACGACGGCCAAGGCTTCATGGTGCGCAAAGACTTGAAACTGACTTCCGCCAAGGATTTGGACGGGGCGACGGTCTGCACCCAGACCGGCACCACCACCGAACTCAACCTGGCCGATTATTTCCGCTCCACCAACCACAAATATCAAGTCGTAGCGTTCGAGAAGAACGACGAAGTGATCGCCGCTTATGACGCCGGCCGCTGCGATGCCTACACCACCGACCAATCGGGCCTGTACGCCGAGCGCATCAAACTCAAAGACCCCAGCGCCCACATCGTATTGCCGGAAATCATCTCCAAGGAACCCTTGGGGCCGGTGGTGCGCCAGGGCGACGACGAATGGTTCGATATCGTCAAGTGGTCGTTGTTCTGCATGATCACCGCCGAGGAACTCGGCATTACCTCCACCAATGTCGACGGCATGGCCGGCAGCGACAACCCCGAGATCAAGCGCGTGCTGGGCACCGAAGGCGACGCCGGCAAGGGCCTCGGCGTCGGCAACGAGTGGTGCAAAAACATCGTCAAGGGTGTGGGCAATTACAGTGAAAGCTTCGAGCGCAACATCGGTCAGGGCAGTCCGCTCAAAATCGCCCGCGGCCTCAATGCGCTGTGGAATAAAGGCGGCCTCCAGTACGCGCCGCCGATTCGTTGATCGCCCTTCATCCGGCCTGCGGCCACCTTCTCCCCCTCACCCGGCTTGCGGCCGCCCTCTCCCTAGGCGAGGGGGTTGGGGTGAGGGGCTAGAATAACGAATCCAGCACAGGGACGCCATGAACGCTCATGCCAAAGCCCTGCCTTTTTCCGGTAAATCCTCGATCTGGAATGATCCTGCGTTCCGCGCGGTGCTTTTTCAACTGCTGTTATTGGTCGGCGTGATCGGCTTCGGCTGGTATATTTTCGACAATACCGTCACCAACCTGAAAAAAAGCGGCATCGCATCGGGGTTTGGTTTCCTCAATACCACCGCCGGTTTCGGCATCGTCAGCCACCTCATCGATTACAGCGAGGAATCCACTTACGGGCGTGCTTTTCTGGTGGGGTTATTGAACACGTTGCTAGTGGCAGGGTTTGGCATCGTGTTCGCGACCGCGCTCGGAATAGTCATCGGCATCGCGCGCCTGTCCTCGAACTGGCTGGTCGCGAAACTGGCCGCCGTTTATATCGAAATCATCCGCAATATCCCGCTGTTGCTGCAAATCTTTTTCTGGTATTTCGGGGTGCTACGCTCTCTTCCCAACCCGCGCCAGAGCATTGAGATCGGCGGCCTCGCGTTTCTCAATCTGCGTGGCCTCTATCTACCCAAACCTATCTTTGAACCGGGGTTCGGCCTGGTACTGCTGGCGCTCGCGCTTGCCGTGGTCGCCGTCATCGTGCTGGCGTACTGGGCGCATCGGCGGCGCGAGCGCACCGGCCAGCCGTTTCCTACGCTTTATGCTGCGTTGGGCATTTTGCTAGGGTTGCTGTTGCTGGCCGCCGCCGTGTCCGGTTTTCCGCTCAGCTGGAGTTATCCGGAGCTGAAAGGCTTCAACTTCCAGGGCGGCATGGTCATCATCCCGGAATTCACCGCATTGCTGGTCGCGCTCAGCGTTTACACGGCGGCTTTCATCGCCGAGATCGTGCGCGCCGGCATCCAAGCGGTGAGCCACGGCCAGAGCGAGGCCGCCGCCGCGCTCGGACTGCGGCGCGGGACGGCGCTGCGTCTGGTGGTGTTGCCGCAAGCGCTCAGGGTGATCGTGCCGCCGCTCACCAGCCAGTATCTGAACATTACCAAGAATTCCTCGCTCGCCGCCGCCGTTGCCTACCCGGAGCTGGTGTCGGTGTTCGCCGGCACGGTGCTCAACCAGACCGGCCAAGCGGTGGAAATCATCGCCATCACCATGGCGGTGTATCTCAGCATCAGCTTGCTGATCTCGCTGCTCATGAATTGGTATAACCGCAAGATCGCCCTGGTGGAGCGCTGAGCATGGCCGCTGTCGAACCCGCTCATTATCCGCCGGGGTCGCATCCCGACTTGCCGCCGCCTGCCACCAGCGTGGGCGCCTTGGCATGGGTGCGTAAAAACTTGTTTTCTTCCTTGCCCAATACGATCCTCACGCTGATCGCACTGTATTTGCTGTACCGAATCATCCCGCCGCTCCTCGACTGGGTATTCTTGAAAGCCGATCTCGATGGCGAATCCCGCGCGGCTTGTACCAGCGGCGGCGCGTGCTGGGTGTTCATCAAAGCCCGATTTCCCCAGTTCATCTATGGTTTTTACCCGCAAGCCGAGCGCTGGCGTGTCAACGCCGTATTTGTGATGACCGCGGCATTGATCTTATTGCTCATCGGCCAAGGCGTGCCCTATAAAAAATGGCTGGGGCTGTTCGCGTTGCTGATTTTCCCGGCCGTCGCTTATTTTCTGCTGCACGGCGGCGCGTTCGGCCTGGCGGTGGTGGAAACCCGGCTGTGGGGCGGCCTCATGCTCACCTTGGTGGTAGCCATCGTCGGCATCGTGGCCTCGCTCCCGCTCGGCATTCTCTTGGCGCTGGGGCGGCGCTCGGACATGCCGCTCGTGCGCGGATTTTGCATCGCATTCATCGAATTGTGGCGCGGCGTGCCGTTGATCACGGTGCTATTCATGGCGTCGGTGATGCTGCCTTTATTTCTGCCGGAAGGGGTGAACTTCGACAAACTCCTCAGGGCGCTGATCGGCGTTGCGCTGTTTTCGGCGGCGTATATGGCCGAAGTCGTGCGCGGCGGCTTGCAAGCCATTCCCAAGGGCCAGTACGAGGCCGCCGCGGCCATGGGACTCGGTTATTGGAAGATGATGGGCTTGGTGGTGTTACCCCAGGCGCTAAACCTGGTCATTCCCGGTATCGTCAATACTTTCATTGGCTTGTTCAAAGATACCACGCTGGTGCTGATCATTGGCTTGTTTGATTTTCTCGGCATTGTGCAGGCGGCATCGACCGCCGCCGAGTGGAAAGGCTACGCGGTGGAAGGCTACGTATTCTGCGCCGTGGTCTATTGGTTGTTTTGTTTTGGCATGTCACGCTACAGCCAAAGTCTGGAGCGGAAACTACATACCGGCCACCGCCGTTGATGAGGAGGAGTCGCGATGACTGAACAATCGGGGCGGGTCATACAACTGCCCGTTTCCAAAGATCTCATGATCCAGATGCTGGGCGTACACAAATGGTTCGGCCAGTTTCATGTGCTGAAAGATATTAACCTCACCGTATACAAAAGCGAGCGTATCGTGATCTGCGGCCCTTCGGGGTCGGGTAAATCGACGCTGATCCGCTGTGTCAATCGCCTGGAGGAGCATCAGAAAGGCAAGATCATCGTCGATGGCGTGGAACTGACCTCCGACCTCAAGCATATCGACCAGGTACGCCGCGAAGTCGGCATGGTGTTCCAGCATTTCAATCTGTTCCCGCACCTCACGGTGCTGGAAAACTGCACGCTGGCGCCAATTTGGGTGCGCAAAATGCCGAAAGCGCAGGCCGAGGAGGTTGCCATGGGCTATCTCAAGCGCGTCAAAATTCCCGATCAGGCCAAGAAATACCCAGGCCAGCTCTCCGGTGGCCAGCAGCAACGCGTGGCGATTGCCCGTTCGCTGTGCATGAGCCCGAAGATCATGTTATTTGATGAGCCGACCTCGGCGCTCGACCCAGAGATGATCAAGGAAGTGCTCGACACCATGATCGATCTCGCCGAAGAGGGCATGACCATGCTCTGCGTCACCCACGAGATGGGTTTCGCCCGCACCGTCGCCAATCGGGTGATCTTCATGGACGGCGGCGAAATCATCGAGGAGAACGAACCGATCGGCTTTTTCAACCATCCGCGCTCGGAACGCACCAAGCTGTTTCTGAGTCAAATTTTGCATCACTAAGACCAGCGGGTGGATCGCGACATCATGATGCGGGTGTTTGTATTAGCGCTTGCCGCGCTGCTGAGCGTCGGCGCATGGGCCAATACGTATGTGTTGCCGCCGCCGGATATCGACGTGATCGGCGAGATCAGAGTCGTCCACGCGCGCCACGAGGAAGACTTGCTCGATATCGCGCGCGCCAACGGCATCGGCTACAACCAGATCATCCAGGCCAATCCGGGCGTGGACCGCTGGCTGCCGGGCGAAGGCACGGCGGTGGTGCTACCGAATCGCCACATTTTGCCCGCCGCGCCGCGCCAAGGCATCGTGCTGAACATTCCGGAAATGCGGCTGTACTACTACCCTAGGCCACGCCCCGGTGAGAAGCCGGTGGTGATTACCCATCCCGTCAGCATCGGGCGGATGGATTGGAAAACCCCCCTCGGCAAGACCAGCGTGGTGGCGAAGCAGAAAGATCCCGTGTGGACGCCGCCCGCGGCCATCAAGGCCGAGCATGCCGCCAATGGCGATTTTCTGCCCGACGTGGTGCCCGCCGGTCCCGACAATCCGCTTGGCGCCTATGCGTTACGGCTGGGTGTGCCGGGCTATCTGATCCACGGCACCAATAAACCGTTCGGCATCGGCATGCGGGTGACGCACGGCTGTATCCGCATGTATCCCGAAGACATCGAGACCCTGTTCGAACAAGTGCCGGTGGGTACGCCGGTCTACATCATCAATCAGCGCGTCAAGGCCGGTTGGTTGGCCGGCACGCTGTTCATGGAAGCGCATGCGCCGCTGGAAGAGGAGGAAATTCCGAGCGAGGCGGCAACGCTGGAAGACGCCATGCAGGTGATCGACAGCAAGACCGGCGGCAACGACGACGAAGTCGATACGGGAGCCGTGCACACGGCCATCGAACAAGCCAGCGGCTTGGTGGTCGAGATTACCCACTGATCAGGCGGGAATCGACAAGCGCCGCATGAGCCATCGCCCGCCGCGGCGCTGCAGCCGGGGCTTACTTCAGCATGGCTTTGCCGAAAGCGCGGCGAACTTTCTCTTCGAGTTCCTGGGTCTTGGCGAGCGCTTGGTCGGCGGTGGATTTAGCCTCGTTCGCGGTAGCCTTGGCCTCGGCGGCGTCAGCCTTGGCTGCTTCGGCCATGGCGCGAAGATCATCATTGGTGCTGGCGCAGCCGACGCCGAACGCGGCAACCAGGACTAAGGCGGATAATGACAAGATTCTATTGTTCGTCATCACGATGTTCCTGTTATTGAAGAATTTATAAAAAGCATCAAAGTTATGGTGCTCGGCCAGCCCATGGCTTGGCACCTGGCGGGCATTAAATCCATAACGACGTCTTAGGTCAAGCCTCAGCGTATCTCGACGCGCGCGCCGACCTTTACCAGCGTGGCAACCCGGTCGATTTGGCGGTCGGTCAAGGCGATGCAACCGTTGGTCCAGTCGATGTCGGCGGCGTGTACGCGCGGGTTGCCGCCACCGATGCCGTGTACACCGATCGCCCCGCCGAGGGCGGTGGTTTGCGGTGGCGTGCGCCCCTGCTTCAGGGCGTTGCGAATCGCGGCGAAAGCACTGTCGCCGAGTTTTCCAGCGCGGTTGGCGAGGGCGGCGTGTTCGAGGTTGGGATAATCGAGCCCCAGGAATAAATGAAAGCGGCTGGCGCGATTCACCGACACGACCCGAAACGAGCCGATCGGGGTGATGGCGTCACCGCGCCGCTGTTTGATGCCCGCGCCGCGACCGATCGCAATATGGTCGAATACCGCCAGCGGCCCCTCGTCGCCGATCACCGCCAGGCGATCGGCGCGGGTATCGATCAAAATCCAGGCGTCCGCGTTGGCGGGCGCGGGCCAGCCGCCGATCCACAAGGTCAGAGCCAACCCCAACAGTGTGCGTATTGGCATACCGATTCTGCGCTCCTCACTCTACAATGGTTTCATTCACAAGCTTAAGGAGTTTACATGCGTGATTGTCTATTGGAGCATAGACCGCACAATGCCGTCCCCCTCGTCCCGGTAACGGAAAAAAACCTGGGCGCTTGGCTGGAAGCGCAACCCGACGCAGTCAGGCGCTGGCTGGAGAGCGCCGGCTTCGCCGCCAAGACCGGCAGCTTTTGCTTGGTGCCGGCGGATAATCGCGGGCTGGCGATGGTGGTGGTCGGCGTAGGCTCCGCCGACGATCCGTGGGCCTTGGGTGGAATGCCGAGCGTGCTGCCCAAGGGCTGTTACTATCTGGATGCCGACTGGGAGGCGCGGCAGCAGGAGCGCGCGGCGCTCGGCTGGGCATTGGGCGCCTATCAATTCACCCGCTACAAGGAAGCGCGCGCGCTCGGCGCCGAACTGGCGGTGACGCTGGAATCCAGGCTCGGCGGCGTGCGCCAGCAAGCGCAAGCCATCGCGTTGGTGCGCGATCTCATCAATACCCCCGCCGAGGACATGATGCCCGAGCACCTCTTTGATGCCGCAGTCGCGCTCGGCCATGAATTCTCCGCCACCGTCCGCCAGACCGTGGGGGACGAATTGCTCCAGCGCAATTTCCCCGTGATCCACGCGGTAGGCCGCGCCAGTGTCCATGCCCCGCGGCTGATCGACCTCGGCTGGGGCGATGTACGCGCGCCGCGCGTCACCCTGGTCGGCAAGGGAGTGTGTTTCGACAGCGGCGGCCTCGACCTCAAGAACGCCAACAACATGCGTCTGATGAAAAAAGACATGGGCGGCGCGGCCCACGCCCTCGGTCTGGCGCGGCTGGTGATGGGCGAACAACTGCCGGTACGGTTGCGGGTGCTCATCCCCGCCGTCGAAAATGCCGTATCCGGCAACGCCTTCCGCCCTGGTGACGTGATCCGCTCGCGCAAGGGCTTGACGATCGAGATCGACAACACCGACGCCGAAGGCCGGCTGATTCTTTGCGACGCGCTCACCGAAGCGGTGAGCGAAAACCCCGATCTCGTCATCGATTTTTCTACCCTCACCGGCGCGGCGCGGGTGGCGCTCGGCGCCGATGTGCCAGCCATGTTTTGCAATCATGATGATGTCGCCGCCGGCTTGTTGGCGTGCGCCGAGGAAGAGCGCGACCCACTCTGGCGTTTGCCGCTGCACCGGCCCTATCGGGAAATGCTGGACAGCCGCGTCGCCGACATCGCCAACGCGTCCGCCGCACCTTACGGAGGCGCGATCACCGCCGCGCTGTTTTTGCAAGAGTTTATCCCGAACCATACGCCATGGACGCATTTCGATCTGATGGGGTGGAACACCCGCAGCCGCCCTGGCCGGCCCGAGGGCGGCGAGGCGATGGGGCTCAGGGCGGTGTTTCGCTATTTGCGCCAGCGCTATGCGGCTTGAGAACACGGCCAAAACCATGAGGTAAGCCAGTATGCATGTCATCGTCCTCGTCATTGCCCTGGCCGCCCTCTGCGCGGCGAACACGGGTTGGGCACAGGCTGAAACTCCCGCCGCGCCGCGGCGTAGCCGAAAATTCTTTCGGCAAGGCGCCGGACGGCGTCGCGCCCGCCGAAATCCTGCTGTTCGCCGGCGACTTGGCGCCCGCCTTACTTGCCGTGGCATCGGGTGAATCGCTACCGATCGCGGACTGGCCGACAGCACCCGGCGAACGCCGCGCCGTCGTTTTCAAGCGCTTCGACGTCTATGCGCCGGATGCGCGCATTTGGGTAGCGGAACAAGACGGGCTGCGTGAAGTCCCGCGCTCCCGGCTGGCGTTCTTTCAGGGGCTGGCGAGCGCCGATCCGAATCTGCGCATTGTGCTAGCGGTCGATCCCGATACCCGGGCGTTCGAGGGCCTTGCCATGGCAGGCGATGGGCGGCGGTTCGCACTCCGGCCCTGGAGCGCGGCGGGCGCGGGCCGTCATCTGCTGGCGCTCGCGGAGGCATTCAACGCCGAGAAGTCAGGCGAAACACCGGCCTGGAGCTGCGCCCAGCAGGAAGCCCGCGCCATTCAACCGGAACCGATCCATTCGATCCATTCCCTGCTCCCCGGCGCGCCCGAGGCGGTCAAGGCGATCACCAGCTTGCACACCGCCACCCTCGCCGTCGATACCGACAATGAACTGCTCAGCTTGAAATTCGCCGACAACACCACCAGCGCGACCAACTACATCGCCACGCTGATCGCGTCGATGTCGGTGATCTACGAGCGCGATCTGCTGATACGGCTGATACAAGGCTTCACCATACTGCGCCCCTCGTCCATGCCCGATCCTTACACTCAAACCGGGGCGGGCAGCGCCGATACCGCCAAGCTCAACGAGTTCTCCGAATACTGGCGCGTCAATCATAATTCCGTTGCGCGCGCGGCGGTGATCATGCTCTCCGGTAAAGGCGGCAGCAACTTCTCGGCGTCCGGTATCGCCTGGCTCGATGCGCTGTGTGAGAAGGGAACAGTTCTTGGCGGCGTCACCGCGGGGGGATTCAGCTTCAACCAGGTATTCAAATTCTCCGGCAGCACCGCAGCCAACGACACCGACCTGGTCGCCCATGAACTGGGGCATAACTTCGGCTCGCCCCACACCCATTGCTATTCGCCGCCGATCGATACCTGTTTCAACAGCGAGCCGGGCTGCTACTCGGGTCCCGCCAGTTGCCCGGCGCCGACCACCATCAACGGCGTGCCCAACGTGCGCGGCACCTTGATGAGCTACTGTCATCTACTCGGCGGCTGCGGCGCGGCGGGTGTGTTCCATCCGCGCAGCGTGGATTTGATCGCACCGCTCATCGAAGCCAAAGTCAACGTGTGCATTTTCCCGCAAAGCGTGGGCAACGTCATATTCAACGACGGCTTCGAGTAACGCGCATGGCGATCAGCAGTCCCGCGCGTCGCCGCGAATACGGGCGCTGGGCGATAGTCATCGTCCCTGGTGTGCTGGCACTGGTGATCGTCATGTTGCGCTACGGCCCTATCCCGCAAGACCCGTCCTATCATGATTTCGCCGACCGGCGCGTATGGTTCGGTATTCCCCACGCCGGCGATGTGCTGAGCAATCTCCTCTTACTCGCCGTCGGCTTGCTGGGCCTGGCGCGGATCGCGCGCGCGACGTGGGTCGAGCGCGCTTTCGAGTATGCCGACGAGCGTTGGATATACGGCGTTTTTTTCGCCGGCATCGCGTTCACCGGCGTCGGCTCGATGATTTATCACTGGCAACCGGACAACGCCAGCCTGGTCTGGGATCGCCTGCCGATCATCGTCACCCTGATGGCGTTGCTCTGCGCCGTGGTCGCCGAGCGCATCGGCCCGCGCATCGGTCTGGCCTTGCTCGCGCCGCTGGTCGCGGTGGGGGTGACGAGCGTGGCGTGGTGGGCGTGGAGCGAACAGCAGGGGTACGGCGATCTGCGCTTGTACGCGCTGCTGGTGATTGACGCGCCGCTCGCGCTGGCGTTGCTGCTGGTGCTGTGGAAGAGCCGCTATACCCACGGCGGTGCTTATTGGTGGGTGCTAGGCTGGTACGGCGCGGCGAAAGCCTGCGAGGCGCTCGATGCGCCGATCTTTCACCTCAGCGGCGGGGTGGTAAGCGGCCACAACCTCAAGCATCTCGCCGCCGCCGTCTCTGCCGGCTGGGTGCTCGGCATGTTGAGCCGCCGCGCGCTGGCGGCGCCGGTTTAGCGCCATGGATGCCTTGGCTTTCCAGGTGCTATTACTGGTCATCGTCGCCAATAGCGCGCCGGTGCTGGTGCGCGACGTGTTGAAAGAGCACTGCGCCATGCCGCTCGATGGCGGTTTGCGCTGGCGCGACGGACGGCCATTGTTCGGTCCTTCGAAAACGCTGCGTGGCGTTGTCGTCGCCATTGGCGCGACCGCGCTGGTCGGCTGGTTGCTCGGTTTGGGGGTTTGGTTTGGCGCGCTCATCGGCGCCTTCGCTATGCTCGGCGACCTATTGTCCAGTTTCATCAAACGGCGGCGCGGTCTGGCGCCCAGCAGCCGCGCTTTCGGCCTTGATCAGCTTCCGGAAACGCTGCTGCCGGCAGGCCTCGCGGTCATCGTCCAGGGCTTGAGTTGGGTCGGCGTGTTTGTCGTCGTCGCGGTGTTTTTCGTGCTCGAAGTCACGCTGTCGCCCGTGCTGTTCAAGCTCGGCCTGCGCCAGCGGCCCTACTGAATGGCTAACATCGCTGCCCGCAAGACCTGGGTGTTGATTCATCGCTATCTCGGCTTCGCGCTCGGCGCCTGGTTCGCGCTGCTCGGGCTCAGCGGCAGCGTGCTGGTCTATCAGGACGCCATCGACGCCTGGCTCAATCCGGCGCTGCTTCGCGACGACACGCCCGGGGCCTGGCTGGGACCGGCGGAAATCACGGCGCGCGCCAACGCCGCGCTACCCGCCACCGCGATCGAGCGTATCCGGTTGCCGCAAGCACCGGGCGAGGTTTATCGCCTGCTGGTCAGGGACCGCGCCGAACACGGCCTGGAAGCGCCGCGCCGCGAGGCCAGGCGTTCAGCCTGGCCAGCGGCAGCTGCGCGTGGCGTGCGCAAAGCCGACGCCCACGGCTGCGCGCGGCCGTATCTGCTGAACACCGTCTACGATTTGCACCACAAGATTCTGTTGGGCAATTCCGGCAAGACCGCGGTCGGCGTCGTGGGGCTGCGCCCCTCGCCAGCATCGTCATCGGCTTCGTTCTCGCGCGCTGCGCAGCAGGCGTCAAGGCTATCGTCACCTGCTCTCCATCAAATGGCGCGCGCGGGCGGTGCGTATCGTATTCGACATCCATCGTTCGCTCGGAACACTGGCGCTGGGGTTGTTGCTGCTGTCCACGACCACCGGCTTCACCTCCTGTATTCCTCGATTACGCGCGCGACATCGTCAGACTGTTCTCGCGCGTTGCCGCGTTTCCCGCCGTGCCCTGGCGCAATCGTGGCGCGTCGCCGCCGCCGGCGTTCGCCGATGTGGTCGAGGGCGTGCGCCGGCGCTATCCCGATTGCACCATCCGCGAGATTCATCTGCCGCTCAGTGCAGGCGGCGGGTATCTGTTCTATCTGCACGGTGCCGGTGATGTCCATAAGCTGGGCGATACCCTGATCTGGCTCGATCCTGGCAGTGGCGAAATCCTGCTGGAGCGTAGCGCGCGACGGCGCAGCAGTGGCGCCGGAGGGGTTTCTGCACTGGTTGCTGCCATTGCACAGCGGCGTGGCGTCTGGCCTGCCGCCGTTGATGTGTGGGCCGGGCTCGCGCCTGCCGTGCTGGCGTTCACCGGTGTGTTCGTCTGGCTGAAGAAAACGGCGCGCCAGACGCTTGCGAGGAATGCGCCGGCAGCGGGCGAATCCACCGGTGGCGCCAGCCTGAACAAGGTCTTTGACTCTTTTCGGCTTGCCGGGAATCACGCGTATATTTGTTTGGCCTGTTATCGATACATCCATATCCCCCCGAGTGAGCAAAATAATGGACGTAACCCGTCGCCAATTCATAAAGATAGGCGCGGCGAGTCTCGCGGGATCCAGCTTGGCGTTGATGGATTTGCCCCCACGCCGGTGCCGGGCTCCAGGCGCGTGAGTTCAAACTCGCCGCGACTTCACCGAGACGCGCAACACCTGCCCGTATTGTTCCGGTGGGCTGCGGCCTGATCATGTATTCCAAACCCAACCCGGCCCAGAACGGTAAGACCTCGATCATCCATATCGAGGGTGACCCCGATCATCCCGTCAACCGCGGTACGCTCTGCCCCAAGGGCGCGGGGTTGGTCGATTTCATCCATAGCGAGAGCCGCCTGCAAGTCCCCGAATACCGCGCCCCCGGCGCCAAGGAATGGACGCCGATATCGTGGGATGATGCATTCACCCGCATCGCCAAGCTGATGAAGGACGATCGCGACAAGAACTTCATCGCCAAGAACGCCGATGGCTTGACCGTCAACCGCTGGGTATCCACCGGCATGTTGGCGGCCTCGGCTTCCTCCAATGAATCCGGCTACATCACCCACAAGGCGATGCGCAGCCTGGGGATGCTCGCGTCTTCGATAACCAGGCGCGCGTCTGACACGGCCCGACGGTGGCAAGTCTTGCCTGACGCCTTGCCGCGGCGCCATGACCAATCACTGGGTCGATATCAAGAATGCCGATGTCATCTAATCATGGGCGGCAATGCCGCCGAAGCCCATCCGTGCGGCTTCAAAATGGGCTGGCGGAAGCCAAGCACTACAACAAGGCCAAGCTGATCGTCGTCGATCCGCGCTTCACCCGCTCGGCGGCGATGGCGGATGTTTACGCGCCGATCCGCGCCGGCACCGACATCGCGTTTCTCGGCGGCCTGATCCATTATCTGATCAGCAACGACAAAATCCAGCACGATTACGTCAAAAACTACACCGATGCGTCGTTCATCGTAAAAGACGAGTTCGCTGGTTTTCAATAACGGCTTGTATTCGGGCTATAACGCGAAAGCGCAGCTACGACAAATCCAGCCCGGGGTTATCAAACCAATCCCGATGGCTTCGTCCAGCCGAGCCGACGTTGCAACATCCGCGCTGTGTCTTTCAGCTCATGAAGGCCCATTTCGCGCGTACACATCGAGGTGGTGCAGCAAATTTGCGGCACGCCCAAGGACAAATTCCTCAAGGTGTGCAGATGATCGCTACACCGCTGAACTGTCGCGGGTCATGACCATCATGTACGCGCTCGGCTGACCTGTGCATTCGGTGGGGTCGCAGATGATCTCGCACCGCGGCGCATGGCGCAACTCCTGCTCGGCAACATCGGTATGCCGGGCGGCGGTATGAATGCGCTGCGCGGCATTCCAACATCCAGGGCCTGACCGATCTTGCTTTCTGTCCATCAGCTTGCCTGAAGGCCTACCCTGCTCGGCGAGAGCAGGATTCTCGCCAAGTATCTCGAACTTCCAGACAACAAGCTCTTGCTCCGCCGACACTCGCCGAAAAGTCCTGGGCCAAGCTTCGCTGGTGCTCGGCAACGCCGCGACGGGTGATGCCTGCCGAAGCAGACGCTTCTTCGGCCATGAGCGCTGCATGAGTGCTCGGCACGAGGCCCGATACCAGTGCCGACGCTAGG
The DNA here is from genome assembly GCA_046347515.1 of Gammaproteobacteria bacterium. Classification (GTDB taxonomy): domain Bacteria; phylum Pseudomonadota; class Gammaproteobacteria; order Competibacterales; family Competibacteraceae; genus JAXMFZ01. Next base: position 20,024 of record JAXMFZ010000036.1, read on the forward strand.
TCGCCGGGGCTTGGCCTGCCGGCTCAGCTCAGCGGTGCCGCGCGCCGGTGGCGCTGCTGCTGCCGCCTTCGTCGCCATCGACCCGCTGGCGACTGAAACCTCGGAGTTTTGGAAGAATTACGGCGAATTCAATGATGTCGACTCTTCCCAGATTCAACCGAAGTGTTCCGCCTGCCCTCGACCTGCTTCGCCGAGGAAAACGGCTCACTGGTGAACAGCGGCCGTTGGCTGCAATGGCACTGAAAGGCGCGGAGCCGCCTGGCGGCGCTGCGCGACCCGAGATCATCGCCAACCTGTTCACCCGCATCAAAGCGCTGTATCAGAAAGACGGCGGTGCTTTCCCCCGATCCGATCCTGAACTCCTCACTCTGGGATTACAAAAACCTGACCAACCCGACCCGGAAGAACTGGCGAAAGAGTTCTCCGGCAAAGCCCTGGCCGATGTCATCGACCTCGCGATCCGACCAAAGTGCTGGCCAAGGCCGGCGATCAACTGGCCGGCTTCGCGCAGCTACGCGACGACGGTTCGACCGCCTCGGGTTGCTGGATCTTCTGCGGCTCCTGGTCGCAGGACGGCAACCTCATGGCGCGACGCGACAACGCCGACTCCACCGGCATCGGCCAGACGCCCAAATGGCCTGGTCGTGGCCCGCCAATCGCCGCATCCTGTATAACCGCGCCTCCAGCGACCCTCCGGCAAGCCGTGGGACGAAGCGCAACCGTCTGGTGGGACGTGGAGAAAGCCAAATGGAGCGGCGCCGACAATCTTCGACATGCGCCCCGACGCGGCCCCCGATCAGGGCGTAAACCCGTTCATCATGAACCCGGAAGGCGTGGCGCGGTTCTACGCGGTCGGCATGGCCGACGGCCCGCTTCCCGAGCACTATGAGCCGTTCGAGACCCCGCTCGACAAGAACCCCTTGCACCCCGACAATCCGCAAGCGACCAGCAATCCGGCGGCGCGGGTGTTCAAGGGCGATCTGGAAGTGTTCGGCAAAGCCAAGGAGTTCCCGTATGTGGCGACCACTTATCGGCTCACCGAGCATTTCCATTTCTGGACCAAGCATGTGCGCACCAACGCCATCGTCCAGCCCGAGCTTTTCGTCGAGATCAGCGAAGCGCTCGCCAAGGAAAAAGGCATCACTCACGGCGACACCTGTGAAGTGCGCTCGAACCGGGGCTTCATCCATGCCAAAGCAGTAGTCACCAAGCGCATCCCGGTGCTCGAAGTCGACGGTAAGAAAGTCCACACCGTCGGCATCCCGTTGCACTGGGGCTTCAAAGGGGTGGCGAAGAACGGCCATATCACCAATACGCTGACGCCGTTCGTCGGTGACGCCAACGTGCAGACGCCAGAGTTCAAAGCGTTTTTGGTCGATATCAAACGGATTGACGGGAGGGTAACCTGATGGCCGAGAACGTGCTGCAACTCACCAATCGCTCGGCCACCACGGGCGCGCTGCCGCCAGTCGCCGACGCCAAGCCGGTCGCCAAACTGATCGACATCTCCAAGTGCATTGGCTGCAAGGCCTGCCAGGTCGCGTGCATGGAATGGAACGGCTTACGCGACGAGGTCGGTGTCAACACTGGCGTTTACGACAACCCGCACGACCTCACGCCGTCGTCGTGGACGGTGATGCGCTACTCCGAGGTGGAAGAACCGGGCGGCCATCTGGAATGGCTGATCCGCAAGGACGGCTGCATGCACTGCGCCGACCCGGGCTGTCTGAAAGCCTGCCCGGCGCCCGGCGCGATCGTGCAATACTCGAACGGTATCGTCGATTTTCACCAGGAAAACTGCATCGGTTGCGGCAACTGCGTGACCGGCTGTCCGTTCAACGTGCCGCGCCTGTCCAAGAAGGACAACAAGGCGTACAAATGTACGCTGTGCTCGGATCGCGTCGCGAATGGCCGGGAACCGGCTTGCATCAAGACCTGCCCGACCCACGCGTTGAGCTTCGGCAGCAAGGACGATATGAAAAAACTCGCCGACGAACGCATCACCGACCTCAAGGAACGCGGCTACGCCAACGCCGGCCTCTACGACCCACAAGGCGTGGGCGGCACCCATGTGATGTACGTGCTGAAGCACGCCGACAAACCCGCCCAGTATGCGGGCCTTCCCGCCGATCCGCAGATCAGCGCCTTGGTGTCGCTGTGGAAGGGCGCGTTCAAGCCGCTGGCCTTGATCGGCCTCGGCGTGACGGCGCTTTTGGGCCTGGTTCACTATATGAAAGTCGGGCCTAACACCTACGAGGAAGACGACCGGGGTAGTAACGCGCCGCCGTCCTCCAAGTCGGCATAGGGAGGAAGCTTCATGGCTAACGAGATTCGGCGGTTCACCGCCAGCGACCGCCTCAACCACTGGCTGGTGGTGATCGCGTTTTTCCTGGCGGCGTTGTCGGGATTGGCGTTTTTCCACCCGGCCCTGTTTGGCCTCACCGGCCTGTTCGGTGGCGGCCCGCAGACGCGCGTGCTGCATCCTTACTTCGGGGTCGCGGTGGCGGTGCTGTTCCTGGGGATGCTGCTCCGCTTTGGGCGGCACAACCTGATCAACAAAAACGACCGCGCCTGGCTATGCGGCATCAAGGATGTGCTCGGCAACCGCGAGGAAAACGTGCCGCCGGCGGGGCGCTTCAACGCCGGCCAGAAACTCGTGTTCTGGCTGACGTTTCTCAGCATTCTGACTTCGCTCCTGACCGGCATCGTGTTCTGGCGGACCTATTTCGAGGGTCGTTTTTCCATCGAAACGATCCGCATCGCCACTTTGCTGCATTCGGTCGCGGCGGTGGTGTTTCTGGTCGTCATCATCATCCACATCTACGCAGGTATCTGGGTGAAGGGCACGGTGCGCGGCATGACCCTCGGCACCGTCGCTCGCAACTGGGCGCGCAAGCATCATCTCTTGTGGTTCAGGGAGGTGACGAAGTCGTGAGAGGACGCGCTTAGGGCTACTCGTAGGTGGCGGTGAAACAAGACCAGAGCGATCCGGTAATCGACGAAATCCGAGAGGTGCGCCACCGCCTCTCGGTGCGCTTTGAGCACGATCCTGTGCGATTGGTAGCCAACTACATGAAAGTGCAAAAGTAGTATCGGGATCGATTGGTCGAGACCGATGAAGCCGGCGAGGCTGACGAACGCACTGACCACCCGGCTGCCTGATTTTGGCCGTATCCAGTAGCTAGTCTGTTGTCACGGGGTAGGAGAACGCGATGAAAAGTGATCAGGTCGGTGTAAATAGATCATTGAAAGTGTGAAATGGATCGACCATCAATAACGTCTGATCCCACAATCATGATGGGCAAGCCCGTGATTGCCGGAACCCGCATCACTGTTGAGCTGATTCTGGAGAAGCTAGGGGCTGGGGAAACCGTTGAGGAATTACTGCAAGTCCATCCTCGCCTTAGCAAGAAAGCCATCCTAGCGGCGCTGGATTGCGCTGCAAAGGCGCTTCGGGCCGATGTGCTCTACCCCGTCGGCGTCGATCAGCATGAAGCTCCTGTGAGGAGCGCCCCATGAATCATCCGATCTATCGTGCGCAGAGCTTTCAGATTGCACCGTACACCTTACGCGTCCAGTTCGACGACGGAACCGAGCAGACCATCGACTTCGAGCCGGGGTTAGCCGGTCAGCTTCGATCCGGCGACGCTGCACGATTGGCCTGACCATATTCATGAACTGACCCAACACGCCTACCGCTGGGAACTCATGCCTGCATAGCGCACTCGCGTAGGCTAAGATGAATGCAATGAATCCCAGCTTTCGGAATCGCGCGTTGCTGGGGTTTGTCTTCGACTCATCTCATCTGGATTGTTCATTAACCACTGCGTAGCTAGATTGAGAAGAAGAGCTCGCCGATGCAGTTCGAGTGGGACTGGGAGAAAGCTCAGCGTAACGAAAGAAAGCATGGAGTCTCGTTTGTTGACGCCTGCACGGTGTTCGATGACGATCATGCTTCCACGGTTGTCGATCCGGATCATTCCGAAGGCGAAGTGAGGCATCTCACCTTCGGCATGTCAAATTCTGGCAAAGCCTTGGTGGTGGCGCACACTGATCGAGGTGCTAACATTCGGATCATATCTGCACAGGCGATGACGCCCCGAGAAAGAAAAGCTTATGAGCAATGAAGATACCGATGATCTGAGGCCGGAGTATCCGCCTGAACTCATCCGTTCCGGCGTGCGCGGCAAGTACGCGAAGCAGTTCCGAGAGAGTTCGAACGTAGTTCTGATCGACCCCGACTTAGCCAACGCCTTTCCAAACGCCAAGGCTGTCAACGATGCTCTCCGCCAATTCCTCGCCGAGCACGAGCCCTCCCCAACCTGACAGCCGCTTTAGACGAGTTGCTGGCCGACTGTCGGTTGCGCCAGTCAGGACAAGTGCCGCCATAGCGCGCTCTACTGAGTAGGTTCTGATTGACTCAAGAATTTGCCCGTATCGCATAATGCCTCTATTCAGGATTTGTCTTGTTGCATTGCTGATGATCCTAAGCCCTACAGACTTGCTCGCCAAAGACGTGACGTTCGATGTCGCATTGAGAACGATGATCGAACGAGCGGCGCGCATCTTCTCGGCGTCAGCACCGGCTCAGCGCTAGGCTGTACGTGCCACGCGGCCATGCCATAATGGGATTAGGCGCGCGTGTTTGCCGCGCTTGTCCTCAGGTTTTATTCACCCCACCAGGAGAGTGCCGTTATGAACCCCGATCACGGCTTACCGACTCGCCGCCGCTTCCTCGCCCTCGGCGCCGCCGGCATCGCCATGCTGCCGCTCAGCCAGTGGACGGCGCGCGCCGCCGATCTCCCCAAGCTGGAGGAATCCGACCCTGCCGCCCAGGCTCAGGGCTATGCCCACGATGCGACTACCGTCGATAAGGCCAAGTACCCCAAGAAAGCCGAGAAGAACGGCGCTTACCAGCGCTGCGACACCTGCCAGTTCTACCAGGGTCAGAGCCCGCAGGAATGGGGACCGTGCGTGATCTTTCCCGGCAAGGCGGTCGCCGCCAAGGGCTGGTGCAACGCCTGGAGCGGGATCGCGGGCTGAATATGTGGCGCGCCCTGGCCGGCGGTCTGTTGCTGGGCATCGCGCTCGGCGGTTGCACCGGGTCGGATACCAATTTCTCGCAGTATCAGGGCTTCGCCGAATACTTCACGGCCCATCCGCCGCGCCGGCAATCGCCCACCGTCGAGGAGCGGGTGCTGCTGGCCCAGTATCGTCCGCGCTTTCTGCTGCCGCCGGGGCACGCCGGCCTCGTCGATTTCTACCGCGATTACATTGCCGAGGGCACACTCTATGATGGCGAGGGCGAGCCGATTGCCGGGCACGTCACGCCGGAGATCCTCAACGCCCACAAACGCGAGCCGAATGTGAGATTCGTCCATCGGCCCGACTTCGCCAAGCCGACGAGCGCCGTCGTGTATGGCCGTATCGACCACGATACGGTCGATCTCGGCAAAGTCGGCCGCATGCCCTTCACTTTCCTCAGCTATCACGCGGTGTTCCGCGCCTCCGGCCTGCCCGCCGGGTTCAACGGCTGGCGCGCCGCGGCGCTGGGGCTGATCGCCGATCTCGACGACTGGCATCAGCTCGATCATTACACTGCCGCGACGCTGGCGCTGGATAAAACCCTCAAGCCCGTCGCCCTCATGCTTCAGCAGCACAATTACCACCACACTTATGTGTTCGGCAAAGACCTCGCGCTACCGGCGGATGGCAGGCCGCTGGTCGATGTCGCGATCCGCTCGAACGAGCTCTATCCACACCGCGCTGGGCGCAGCGTCCGTCCCGCCGTGCGCTTTCTCGACCCGCAGGCGTTGCGCTATCTGATGGGTTTTGCCGATGAACCGACGGTCGCCGCGCCCGACATTACCGAGGGTGTGAACGAGGCCGAATACCGCCTGGAATTTCTGCCACCGGACGATGCGTTCTACACCTTCCAGGGCTTTCTCGGCGAACGGCGTGCGCTGCCGGGCCGCGACGGTCCGCCGGGCGCGGACTACAACACTCTGCCGGAATTGAAGCCTTTGGGTTTGCAATTGCTGGCCGGGTTCTGGCGTGAGAATGACGGAGATGACTTGGCGCGCTTTGAGGCAAGCTACGCCAAGACCAACGACGAGCGCGATTTCGCCCGCGCCCAGGCGGCGGTGTTCGCGGCGGCCATTCAACATTCCGCGGACTGCAAATCGATGGCGGTATGCTGACCGCTTGCAAGCCCTGCTGATAGCGACTACATTAACCCCCCCCAATTCCGCCGCCGATCATCGTGCCGGTTCCGCACCCCTTCAACTGACTCGCCCGCATGAGCCAAGCCGACCCCGCCGACACCATTGCCTTTCAAGGCATCCCCGGCGCTTATTCGCACCTGATCTGCCGACGCGCCTACCCGGCCATGCAGCCCTTGCCCTGCGATTCGTTCGAGGATGCGTTTGCGGCGGTGAAGAATGGGCGTGCGGCGCTGGCGATGATCCCCATTGAAAATACGCTGGGCGGGCGGGTGGCCGATATCCACCATTTGTTGCCTGAATCGGGGCTGTACATCATCGGCGAGCAGTTCCTGCGCGTCGAGCATCATCTGCTGGCGCCGCTGGGCGCGACGCTGGACAGCCTCAAGACCATCCACAGCCATCCGCAGGCGCTGGCGCAGTGCCGTGCCCTGATTCGCGACCTCGGCCTTACCCCGGTGGCGCGCACCGACACGGCGGGCGCTGCGCGCGAAATCGCTGCGCGCGGCGATACTAGCGAAGCCGCCATCGCGTCCAGCCTGGCCGGCGAGTTATATGGACTGGTATCGCTCAGGAGCCGGATCGAAGACAAGCTCGGCAACACCACGCGTTTCGTGGTGATGTCTCCGCGCCGCATCGATCCGCCGCCGGCTACGCCCAGCATCGTCAGCCTGATCTTCCAGGTGCGCAGCGTGCCCGCCGCGCTCTATAAAGCCCTGGGTGGGTTCGCCACCAACGGCATCAATGTGGTGAAGCTGGAAAGCTACATCACCGACAGCGCGTTCACCGTGGCGCAGTTTTACGCCGAGATCGAGGGCCATGTCGCCCAGCGCAACGTCGATATCGCGCTCCAGGAGCTCCAGTATTTCTCCACCAAGATGAAAGTACTGGGCGTTTTTCCGCAGCACCCGTTCCGTATCGAACATCGGTTGTAAGCGCGAGAAATTTGCGCCGCATGGGTGCATGGCATCAGCGCCGCCGCGACATCAAACGGGCCATCTAGGCCCACTCCAGGATTCAAAAATCTCGGGTTTTTTATAGAAATTATAAAATTCAATGGCATATTGAATATTTTTCTACGAAAATAAGAATGGCATAGAAATCGCTTAGACAACTTGGCCACCATTACCTGCCGTACCAGTGAGATCGTACGGCAACCCGCAGAGGTGAAGTGCCATGTTGTCGATGAGGAAGACCGTAGAACACGGATTGCAAAGCCGTATCCAGAGAGCGCTGGCGTGCCTGACCTTGCCCTTGGCGATCATGGGCAATGCGCTCGCCAGTGACCTGCCGGCGGCGCCGGGGCGCTTGATCGACGTTGGCGGATTCAACCTCCACATCCAGTGTAACGGTGCGGGACAGCCGACCGTCCTCTTGGAAGCAGGCTTGGGCGGCGTGAGCCTGGAATGGGCCAATATCCAGGCCGAGCTTGCCCACACCCAGCGGGTATGCAGTTACGACCGCGCTGGCATGGGTTGGAGCGATGCCGGACCGATGCCGCGCACCAGCGGCGAGGTCGTTACGGAATTACATGAATTACTAAACAAAGCCGGCGAGCAGGGGCCTTTCGTGCTGGTCGGGCATTCGATCGGCGGTTACAGCGCGCAACTGTTCGCGGCCCGCTACCCGGCACTCAGCGCGGGTTTGGTGCTGATCGATTCTTCTCATCCCGAACAGATCGAGCGTTTCGCCGCGCCGCCCACCAGTGTCAACCTGGCGCCCAGAGGCAGGCTCATGCAGTTGATGCCGGTGAGAGTGCCCGAGCATATGCCCGAACAAGTGCGCGCCAGCGCCGCCGCGCTGGCCGTCGCCCTGAAAGCGCGTCAGGCGGTGACCTCCGAACTCGAGAGCTACCGCGCCAGCGCCGCCGAAGTACAGGCCGGCGTGGTACCCAATATTCCCTTGATCGTATTGACGCGCGGCCAGCAGCAATGGCCTCACGACGAGCGCGGCGACCGCATGGAAGCGCTATGGCGGACACTGCAGGCCGAACTGGCGCGCAAAACCGATATGGCGGGGCAAGTGGTGGCGGCGCGGAGCAGCCATTATATCCATTTGGATCAACCTGAACTGGTGTGCGCCGCGATCCGCGTCGTCGCTACCGCAGCGCGCCAAGCGGGTGGCATCAATGCCCAGCGCGTCGCGATGCAGCAAGGTTTGCAGGATTTGGCCAGCCAGTTCACCCAAATCGCCAGCGTGAGCGCGCCTGCGCTGCTACCGCAATTGCTTGCCATGAATCATTAAAGCGACGATCATGATGATACTATGCTCGCACGTTTATTGGCTGTCGTCGCACTGTTCGGCTGGGCGCTGGCCGAAGCGCAGGAATGCCCGCGTTTCGCCTATCGTCTAGCCGAATCCACCACCAATCCCCCGCAAGCCACGAGCTTTTTGCTCGAAATCACCCCCGTCGCGACGCCGCCGAGCTATATCCTCGGCACGTTTCATTCCGCCGATCCCGCCGTGCTCTCTACATGGGGCAAAGCCGGCTTGTTGCTCGCGATTTTGCCGGTTGAGAGGTTCATCAGCGAACGCGACCTCAAGGACCAAAGCGGTTTGGGTGCGCAGCAATTAGCCGCGGGCGAAAGCCTGCCAGCCTTGCTCGAGGATCAGCCAGGACTTTATCCACATATCGTCGAATTATTGACGCACTACGGCCTTCCCAGCGCCGACGCGGGCCGCTTCAAACCCTGGTTCGTGGCGGCGCTACTCAATCAGGCTACGGCGCTGCCGCGCCGCCCCGGCGAGCAAGTGCTGGATGAATACCTACTCGATGTGGCCGTGGAACTGGGTTTGCAAACCCAGCATCTTGAAACATTTACCAGCATTGCCCGTTATTACGAGGATAATTTTGCGCTTCCGGCGCAGATCCAACTGCTGTGGGAGGCGGTCTGTAACCAGGAGATTCTTGCTCGGCTCGTGGATGAGCAAACCGCCGCCTATACACGCAATGATGTCGCCGAGTTCTACCGGCTCGGCGAGCGCTATGTAGGCGGCGACAAAGCGCTTTCCGAGCGTGTCATCGAGGTGTTCCTCGCCCGCCGTAATGCCGATTTTTGGCGCAAGCTGGAGCCGGAGATTCAGGGTGGCCGGGTGTTCATTGCGGTCGGCGGGCTGCATGTGTTCGGCGCGGGTGGGCTCTTGGAACATCTGCGGGCGGCGACACCCGCGGTCGCGGTGCGCGCGTTGGACCCGGCGGCGCTCGATGTCTCGCTCAGCAGCGACGATGTACCCGTTCCGCGCGATTGGGTAGAAAAATGGCTGCGCGCGGAAGGCCTGGGTAGTTCCGACACGGCGCCAGCGCGCATCGATAGGGCCTCTCTTGGGATGTTGCGCCAACGCCTGTGCCCGGAGCGTCCGTGCGCGGTGGAAGCGACTTATCGAACGGAAGATCACACCATTCTGATCGCGGATGAAATCTACGCTCGGCTGCTGGCAAGCGCGGTGGTGCCGCGGTTCGCCTTGGAAAATGGCACGCTGCGCAAGAGCGCGGAGCGCGGTGGAGGCGGGGAGTATGCGTACGAAGAAAGCCTGCTGGTGCGCGAACTCGCCCGCCATGCACTCTATCAAACCGCGCCGGCGCACGCGGCTAAGCCGGATGACCCCTGCCTGAAATCGACGATCCTGCATTGGGCGGCATTGGCCCAGCAGGTTTATCTGGCGACCCGAAATTCGCCCCGGAGCGCGCATCCGTTCGCGCTCGACACACGCTGCCCCGCGCTGTTCGGCAAAGCCGAGCAAGATTGAGGTCGCGCCACGGATCTCACGGATTGAGCAGTGCGGTAACAAATTCTTCGGCGTCGAAAGGCTTGAGATCGTCGAGGTCCTCGCCGATGCCGACGAACAAGATGGGAACGCCGAGGCGTTTGGCGATGGCGAAAATGATGCCGCCCTTGGCGGTGCCATCGAGCTTGGTGAGTACGATGCCGGTGAGCCCTACTGCTTCGTGGAACTGAAGTGCCTGCGCCAGCGCATTCTGGCCGGTGCCGGCGTCAACGACCAGCAATACCTCGTGGGGCGCGCTGGCGTCGACTTTGGCGATGACGCGCTTGATCTTTTTGAGTTCATCCATCAGCCCGGCTTGGGTGTGCAAGCGCCCGGCGGTATCGGCGATGATCACGTCGATGCTCCGTGCACGCGCGGCCTGGACGGCGTCGTAGATCACCGAAGCAGAGTCGGCGCCGCTGTGCTGGGCGATGACTGGCACGGCGTTGCGTTCGCCCCAGGCTTGCAATTGCTCGATGGCGGCGGCGCGAAACGTATCGCCGGCGGCGAGTATGACGGTGCGGCCCTGATCGCGCAGGCGCTTGGCGAGTTTGCCGATGGTAGTGGTTTTGCCGGTGCCGTTGACGCCGACCATCAGAATCACGAACGATGCGCGGCTGCGCGGGGATCGTCCAGACGCGGCTGCACGGCGCGAGAATGGCGAGCATCTCGCGGCGCAGCGCCAGTAATAGCGCATCCACATCGGCGAGCTGTTTACGCGAGACTTGATCGGCCAGGCCTTTGATGATGGTAGTCGTCGCCTCGACCCCGACGTCGGCCTGGAGCAGGCGGGTTTCGAGTTCATCCAGCACGTCCTGGTCGATGGCTTTCTTGCCGAGAAACAGATTCGCCAAGCCATCCAGCAGCCCTTTGCGGGTGCGGGTGAGGCGCTCTTTGAAACGATCGAGTAAAGCCATGGGCGGATATCGCCTTTTGTGATCAACGACGGCTTATTGTAACGGGCCGCGCCAGCCGCTTCGAGGACGCGCGGCGCATTTCGCCTCAAGCCGCCACGCGCGACCCTAGGTTCGCGGCGATCAACGCCCGCGCCGATGAATGGGGCAATGGCCTGGAGAAGAAGTATCCTTGACCGTACTCGCAATCGAAACTTTTCAGCTTCGCGACCAATTCGGCGTTTTCCACCCCTTCCGCCACCACTGCGATGCCGAGGCTGTGCGCCATCGTGATGATGGCGCGGATGATGGCGAGATGTTGGGCGCCGGCATTCATGTGGCCGATGAAACTGCGGTCGATTTTCAGGATATCGATGGGGAAGCGATGTAAATATCCCAGCGCCGAGTAGCCGGTGCCGAAATCATCCATACTGAGCCGAATGCCCATTTCTTTCAGGCGCTGGATCAAGCTGATGGTGATTTCACTTTGATCCATGAGCGCGCTTTCGGTGATCTCCAGGCACAGCGAGCTGCCGGCAACGCCGGTATCGTTCAAGATCGCGGATAATTTTTCCAGTATCTGCGGTTCGCGAAACTGTTGGCTGGCGAAGTTCACGCTCATCGTCAAAGCGGCTGCTAGCGGATAATCGAGTTGCCAGGTGCGCAACTGCCGGCAAGCTTCCCGCAACACCCATTCGCCGATCGGTACGATCAGGCCGGTGGTTTCGGCGATGGGAATGAACTCGGCGGGTGGGATGAGGCCGCGCGTAGGATGAAGCCAGCGCAGGAGCGCCTCGAACCCTTTCAATTCGCCGCTCGTCAGTGCGAATATGGGTTGGTAATGTAAAACCAATTCTTGGCGTTCCAGGGCGGAGCGCAAATCGTTTTCCAGTTGGAGTCGGTACTGGGTTTGAGCGTACATGGCGGGGTCGAAGATCGCATAGCGTCCCTTGCCGAGCTGTTTGGCGCGGTACATCGCGATATCGGCGTCGCGCAACAATTCTTCGCCACGCCGATAAGTTGCGGCGCCGACCACGATACCCAGGCTCGCGCTATTGAAAACGGTATGACCGTCGATCTGAAACGGTGCGCCCAGCTTGGTGAGCAGTCGTTCGGCAATCACCTTGACCTCATTGAGATCGTTCAACTCATCCAGCAAAATGGTGAATTCGTCTCCGCCCAAGCGCGCCACGATGTCGTTCACGCGAACGCTGTCCTGGAGTAAGCGGGCGGTGGCCGTCAACAACTGATCGCCGGCGGCGTGGCCGAGGCCGTCGTTGACCAGTTTGAAGCCATCCAAATCGATGAAGAGCACGGTGAATGAATACCCGGGCTGGCGGCGGCTTCTCTTCAGCGCCTGCTTGAGGTGATCCATGAACAACGAGCGATTGGGCAGGTCGGTCAGGCTGTCATGCAGCGCATTGTGGATGAGCTGTTCTTCCGCCCGTTGATGGTCGGTAATGTCGACGCCTACACCGTCCAGGCGTACGGCCTGGCCTTGTTCATCATAAATGGCTTGGGCGCGATCGCGGACCCGACGGATCGCCCCGCTTGGCAATACTACCCGATATTCGATGCCGAGGTGTCCGGTCGCCGGCAGCCTTTGGTAGGCATGGGCGACGCGCGCGCGGTCTTCGGGATGGATGATGTCCAGCCATAGCTGGGGGTTGTCGAAAAACGCCTTGATCGGTTGCCCGAATACCTGTTCGCCGGCGGGATTCATGTATAACAGCTCGAATGTCTGCGGCGTGCATGACCAGACGACTTCCTTGAGAGAATTCAAAATGCTTTGGAAATGCTCCTCGCTCGTCCGCAATTTCTGGAACGATGCGGTGAGCGTCGCGGTCATCCCGTTGAACGATTCCGACAACCCATTCAACTCCTTGATGGGGGTCGCGTCCACCTGCTGCTGCAAATCGCCGGCGGCGATGGCTGCCGATGCCCGGTTGAGGCGCTGGATGGGGCGCATGATCCAGTGCGCGGTGGCGATGCCCAGCACCAAGGCCGCGACCAGCGCGATCAGGCACAGCACGAGGGTAGCGTGGGTATTGGCGTCGATACTGGCCATGAAGTCGGATTGCGGCACGACCGTCACCACCAGCCAATCCAAGCCGAACGTATCGTACCAATAGGCGGCTTGCACGAAGTGGGTTTCGCGATTGAATTGGAAATCCCAAAGCTGGCTGTTGGCGACGGCTTGAAAATCGCCGAAGCGCTGCCGTAGATGATCGGCGGTCGCCCGGATCAGCGGATCATCGCTTTCCGATGCATTGATCCGGCGCGCCGTGCTGCTCACCAAGGCATGGGGTTTATCCATGCCGGAGCTGGCGATCAGCAAGCCGCTGCGCTCGACGATAAAGACTCTGCCTGAGCGGCTCACATTGAGGCGGCGCAGGAAATCGCTGATGTTGTTCAGCGACAAATTCACATCCAAAGCACCGCTGAACCGTTGCGCGTCATCATAAAGCGGATAGCTTGCGGACAACCCCAGCTGATCGGTCGCGTCGCCGCGCAGATAAACCGGGCTCCACGCTGGCTTACCCGCTGTCTGGGCGTTCAGATACCAGGCTTCTCGGCGCGGATCGGCGTTAGCATAAGCGGCGATCCGTTTGGTGCGATGGCCTGCCCGGTCGGTCGCGTAAACGTAGATCGAACCCTGGGTAGCGGATGAATATTCACTGATACTGGCATTGACCAAGCCATTCAGCCGCCCCGCGCCCACCGATTCGCCGGTCTCCAGAGTGTAATTGACGCAAGCAGCATCGAAGATTTTAGCCTGTTGCCCACCCAAGAATTGCCCAATGCTATCCAAGTCTGGCCTATCGACAAGCTGGCGTGTAAGCACGTCGGCGGCGGTTTTCGCAAGTTGATGCGGCGCTGCCAGGTAAGTGTCAAGATGTTGGCGGACAGGGTGCTGGTCTTGTCAAGCAATTGAGCCACGAGGTCGTTGACGGCCTGCCGTCCATTACCGCAACGAGAAGCCGCCGGTCAGACCGACGGCGGGCACACTTGCAGCACAAACGGCGCGATCAGCACCAGCCGCAAGGAGTACGCGCCGGCCAAAAAGCGGTTGTACAGGGGGCGATGGATTGCACGGCGTCATCTCACATCACGCTCTTGCTCTCGGCAGCAAAATGGTTATGGCAGTTGTGGCACTAAGTGACCATCAGGTCACCAGCGCCGCTAGGCAAAGCGCCTTGGGCTATGGGCCGCAGGCGCTGATAGCTCGATTTCAACTCATAAAGAATTTAAAAATCAATGAATTGATTGAATAAATGTCGAAATAACCCATCACTGTTATCTCTGGTTCAGCGTCGCCAGCGGATTTCCACGGATGAATGCAATTTTTTACAGATCGTGCCAAGCATGAGGATAACGGTCCAGCGTTGATACCGACGGGCGGACGCCGCCAGCGGGTTAGGCCGGCACCTCCGCGCCCATCGCCGCAAGCTGTTGCAAGCGCAGCGCGCGCCAGGCCGGGCGCCAGTCGTCGCACCCGCCCGCCAGACCGCGCGGCCGTTGACGAAGACGTGTTCGATACCTGCCGCCGGCAGGGTAGGATCGGCGAAAGTGGCGCGGTCGCCAACCGTGTCCGGATCGAACAACACCAAGTCGGCGTAAGCGCCGGCGCGCAGCACGCCGCGCTCGCGCAAGCCGAAGCGCGCCGCCGGCAGAGAAGTCATGCGGCGCACCGCTTCTTCCAGCGTGAATAAACCGACTTCGCGCGCGTAATGGCCGAGCACGCGCGGAAAGGTTCCAGGCGCGGATGCGGGCGCTCGTCGTGCGGCAGGCCATCGGAACCGATCATGGTGTGCGGATAGGCGAGGATGCGCCGCACATCGTCTTCGGCCATCGAGGTACACCGCGCCGGCGGGGCGCAGGCGCTCGGCGGCTTCGGCGGCGGCCTTGTTCCAGGTGGCGAGGTCAGCGGCGCGGCCCGCCGCCCGGGAATGGCGCGCGACCAGGTGACGATGATGCGGCTTGCCGCTTTCGCGCGCTTGGGGTCGAGGATGGTGGAACTGGCGATGTAGGGATAAGCGTCCAGGCCGATGCGTGCTGGCTTTGGCGCGCGCCCTCGATCAGCGCCAGGGTTTCACGGCTGCGGCCATGATTCTACATTTCGCCGGTGCATTTATGATGGAAATCACCACCGGCACGTCGGCCTGCGGGCCGATCGCAAAGGTTTCTTGCAGCGCTTCGGCGATGCGGTCGGCCTCGTCGCGCATGTGGGTGGTATGGATCGCATGATAGGGGTGTAGGGCCGCGGCCAGGGTGATGACTTCGGCGCTGGGGGCGGCTTCGGCGAGCGGATAGAACAGGCCGGTGCTGAGGCCGATCGCGCCGGCTCCGGGGATTCTTCAACTTGCCGCGCAGCGGCGTCGATCTCCGGCGGCGGTGGCGGGACGGTCGAGCCGCTCCATTGCGCCGACGCGCAGGCTGGAGTGGCCGACCTGACAGGCGGCGTTGAGCGCAGGCGGGTCGCGATCCAGGAAGTGCGTCGAGATAGGCACCGAAGAGTGGGAAATAGTCGCCCAGTTTTTCGCCCACCGTCATAGAGGCGGCGGGCGGCGGCCGATGACGAGCGGCGCGAGGCTGATGCCGCAGTTGCCGGTGATCACAGTGGTGACGCCCTGGCTCACTTGCACACCATCAGAGGGTCGATGAGAAGCGCGCGGTCGTCGTGGGTGTGGACGTCGATGAAGCCGGGCGCGAGCGCTTTGCCGCCGGCGTCGATTTCCACCGCGCCCTTGGCGGACACTTCGCCCAGCGCGGTGATGCGGTCGTCCTTGATCGCGATGGCGCCGTGGCGCGAAGCCCCGCCGCTGCCGTCGATGAGGCGGAAGCGGTGCAGATCCAGATCGGGCTGGATGGGGTCGGGCGCGGGCGGAGACCTCCCTCTATCGTGGGTGATTGCTATGCTTATTGTCTATCCATCGTAACAGCGGAAGCAAGATGAGCAGCAAAGAATTCACCGGTAGGGTGGCGCTCGTCACCGGCGGCTCGCGCGGTATCGGCCGGGCGGTCAGCCTCGCGCTCGCGCGCGAAGGGGCGGCGGTGGCGATCAACTACGCCAGTAATGACGAAGCCGCGCGCCGCACGCAACGCGAACTCGAAGCGCTGGGCGCACGCTGCGCGCTCGTCAAAGCCGATGTCGCCGACCCCGAGGCGGTCGCGGCGATGATGAAGACCATCGAAGCGACGCTGGGCCCGGTCGACCTCCTCGTCACCAGCGCCGGCGTCGCCCATATCGGTGATCACACCCAACTCGATTTCGCCACCTGGCAACGAATCTTACGCATCAACGTGGACGGCACGTATCTGCCCGTCATGGCGGTGAAAGATGGCATGATCCGGCGCGGCTATGGCCGCATCGTCTGTGTTGCTTCGATCGCCGGCCTGGCGGCGCGCCCGCACATGATCCCCTACAGCGTATCCAAGGCGGCGGTGGTGGCGCTGGTGCGCAGTTGCGCGGCGGCGTTTGCGCCGCAGGTACGGATGAACGGCCTCGCGCCAGGCTTGATCGAGACCGACATGAGCGCCAACATGGACCCGGCGCTGAAGCGCCACATGGCCGAATCGGCGATGCTGAAGCGCACCGGCCAGCCCGAGGAAATGGCGGAAACCATTCTGTTTCTACTGTCCGAGCGCTCCAGTTTTACCACCGGCCAGACCTTGGTCGCCGACGGCGGGCGGGTGACGCTGCCGTGAACGCGTCAGAACAGTTCCATCTGCACGGCCTGTGCGTGATCGGGGCGAGTTTCGACCAGATTCGACACCCCCACGCCGAGGAGGCGCACTTTGCGCGCGCCCGCTTCGGTGCGCGCCAGCAGCGCGGGCAGTAGTGCTTGTAGATCGGCGAGCGTGGCGAGAGGGCGTTCGCTGGTGTGGCTGCGGGTGATGAGCTGGAAATTGGCGTAGCGCACCTTGAGCGTCACGGTATGGCCGTGGATGCGGCGCGCGCCCAAAAACGCGGCCACCTCGGCAGCCAGCTCGCTCAGCGAATGCAGCATGGCTGCGCGGTCATCGAGGTCGCGCTCGAAGGTGGTTTCGGAGCTGACCGATTTGCGCACGCGTTCGTTCGTCACCGCGCGGTCGTCGATGGCGTGGGCAATCTGGTGGAAATGCTGGCCGAGTTTGCCGAATGCGCGTAGCAAATCCTGTAGCGGCCAAGCACGCAAATCGGCGCCGGTGTGGATGCCTAGCGTTTTCATTTTGGCCTCGGTGGCTTTGCCCACGCCATGAAATTTGCCGATCGGTAAGCGCGCGACGAAGTCCGGCCCCGCGGCAGGCGGGATGGCGAACAAGCCATCGGGTTTATTAACTTCGGAAGCGAGTTTCGCTAGGAATTTATTGTAGGAAACCCCCGCCGAAGCGGTGAGGCCGGTCGCGCGGCGGATGTTGGCGCGAATATCCTGAGCGATCAGCGTGGCGGAGTTGCGGAAACGTTCGACCGCGCTGACATCCAAATACGCTTCATCTAGGGACAGCGGTTCGACAAGATCGGTGTATTCCTGCAGGATGGTTTGGATATGCTTCGATACTTGACGGTAAACCTCAAATCGCGGGCGAACGATGATGACCTCTGGGCAAAGCCTGACAGCGCGCGCCGATGGCATCGCCGAGCGGACGCCGAACGCCCGCGCCTCGTAGCTCGCGGTCGCGACCACTCCGCGCTTGTCGGGCGCGCCGCCGACGATGAGCGGCTTGCCCCGATAATACGGGTGGTCGCGCTGCTCGATGGCGGCGTAAAAAGCATCCATATCGACATGGATGATTTTTCTCGGCGCTGGCATGATTCTCGCTGTTACCGATTTTGGATCAGCGTGCGGCGCATGAAGGAGTGAAAGAGTTATTCATTTTGTCGATAGCTGACAATTATCGCCAACGGTTTGGCGACGGGTCGCTAGCGCAAATTTCCCAGTTGCAAAGCATGACATTGCCTATTGTAAGAAATACAACCGGACGCAAACCACATTTTATGGTTCTTGCCAGTACTGCTCAAAGAACGCAGATGCTACAGGGATCGCCAATCATTGAAGCCAGGTAGAGCTAGAGTCGTATGGAACCCGCCCAGAGCGCAAACAGATACGAGCAAGCCTTATTGCTGCTTGCCGACCGACACCCGGCGGGGCCTGCGTTTTTCGATATCGCGGCGCGCGCCCTGACGCTGGGCTTGGGATGGCGGTGGGCGGGTGTCGCTTTGCTGCGGGAAGATCGGAATTCGGTCGATGTCATCAGTATCTACGACCGGGGTCAGCGCGGTTCATTGTTTTCTTTCGAATTGGCGGGTTCGCCTTGCGATGAGGTGTATAAAGCCAATCCCGAATCCCCTCCTTACTTCGAGGCGGTCACGGAAGGCTTTCCTCAATTCAAACTGCTTGCCGAACTGGGCGCGCGTTGTTATCGCGGTGAAGTGTTTCGTAGCGAATCGGGGGAGCCGGTAGGCCACGTTTTCGCAATCGACGATAGTTCCCAGCACGACACGCTCGAAATGCGGACGTTTTTCCGGCTGGTCAGCCAGCGTGTGGGCGCCGAATATAACCGCTGGCGTAGCGAGGAAAAATTTATCAATCTGTTCGAGCATAGCCAGGATGGCATCGTGCTCTGCGACTTGCAAGGGCATATCCTCGACGCCAACGCCGAAGCGCTGCGGCAATTCGGTTATAGCAAATCCGAACTTCACAGCTTGGGTGTATGCGATTTGTTGGCTGCGGACGCGCGCGCGGTCGCTTGCAGCGCGATCCAGTATATCGCCGAAGGCAAGGCGGCCAGCCTGGAGCTGCAATGCCGGCGCAAGAGCGGCGAATGTTTCACCGCCGAATTGACGGCGAACATGGTAAAGCCTGCTGGACTACCCATGATCCATACGGCGATCCGCGATGTCACCGAACTCAAAAGAGTCGAGGCGGCATTGCGCATTAGCGAAGCGCGCTTCAGGGATTTCGCCAATATCAGCGCCGACTGGTTTTGGGAGACCGACGTCGATCTCCGCTACACGTTCGTTTCGCCACGGCATCGGGCATTGTTCGGTTTCGAGCCGGACCTCGCGCTGGGGCGCAAGCTTCCCGAATGGATCATGAGTTTTTTCACGCCCGAGCGCTGGGAGCATTACGCCGATCGCCCTGTATTTGAAAAGCGCTTCGCGGACATGCGCGCGCGCCGTGCTTCTGAAATCGAGTACACCTGGCGTAATGCCGATGGCGCAGTTCGTGTTGTGCGCAGCATCGCACACCCGCTGTTCGATGAGCAGGGCGTATTCCAAGGCTATCGCGGCGTCGGACGCGATGTCACCGAGGCGTTCAGCCTCTCGCGGCGGTTGGCGTATCAGGCTAGCCATGACGATCTGACCGATTTGGTCAATCGCCGCGAGTTTGAACAGCGCTTGCAGCGGGCGGTGCAGAGCGCGCACGAGCTCAATACCCAGCATGTGTTGTGCTACCTCGACCTCGATCAGTTCAAGATCGTCAATGACACGGCCGGTCACCTCGCGGGTGATGAGCTGCTCAAGCAGGTGGCGCTGTTGTTGCGCTCCAAGATTCGCGCGCGCGATACCCTCGCCAGATTGGGCGGCGACGAATTCGGTCTGCTGCTGGAAAATTGCTCGTTGGAGCGTGCTTGCGGCCTCGCGGGCGAGCTGATCAAGGAGATCAGCGCCTTCCGATTCTTCTGGCAGGGCCGCTTGTTCGATATCGGCGTCAGCATCGGCGTAGTACCGATCGGCGCGGATGCCGAAGCTATCGGCCAGTTGCTGGCGCACGCCGATATCGCATGCTATACCGCCAAAGAGCGGGGTCGCAATCGGATTCATGTCTATCATGGCGATGACCGCGAAGCGGGCGAGCGTCATTCCGATCTGAGGCTGGTGGCCGATCTGCGCGATGCCCTGGAGTGCAACCGTTTCCAGCTATATAGTCAGCCCATTGCCCTGCTCGCCGCAAAGCCGGCCGCGCCTTTCGTCCATTACGAAACATTGTTGCGGTTGCAAGATGCCCAGGGCAATCTGCTCACTCCCGGGGCATTCATTCCCGCCGCCGAGCGCTACGGCCTGATGGGCGCCATCGATCGCTGGGTGATTCAAACCGTGTTGAATAATTTCAACCGGTTGTTCGGAGACGACCCCGCCACCCTGGTCGCCATCAATTTATCGGGCAATTCCCTGAACGACGATGTGTTGCTGGATTACGTGAAACAGCAGTTCGCCGCGCAGCGGATCGACCCTCGCCACATTTGTTTCGAGATCACCGAGGCTGCGGTGATCAGCAATCTGTCACAGGCGGTCGGGTTTATCGACGAGATGCGTAAACTCGGTTGCCGTTTTGCGCTGGATGACTTTGGCAGTGGACTATCCTCGTTCAGTTACCTCAAACGGTTTGCGGTCGATTACCTCAAGATCGATGGCAGCTTCATTCGCGAACTGACCAGCGATCCCATGGATTACGCGATGGTCGAAGCCATCAGCCGCATCGGCCACGTATTGGGTATCAAAACCGTTGCCGAGTTCGTCGAAAACGAAGCGACCCTCACGGCGTTGCGTGGCCTGGGTATCGATTATGTGCAAGGCTACGCCATCGCCAGGCCCCAACCTTTACGACTGCCGCTCTCCCATCAGAAACGCACTATGTTCTCGGCGCTGTCGGAATCCCTCTTGAACAGTTGATGCCGTCATGGCGGCCCATCGGGTTCGCCTTGACACACTCCCGGCGGTAGTCTAAAGCCTAACGGGATTAGGCTAGCTATTTACCCCATCTGAACGCCGAGGAGGAGAAAGCATCATGTTGACCGTATGGGTGCGTACATCCCTTGCCATCGTTGCCGCGGCGCTGTGGGCGGCCAATGTCGGCGCTCGCGCCGAAACCTGGACGGTGCAGACGTCGACGCCGAGCGGGTCAGCGATCTACAAGCACGTCGAGGACTGGGTGCCCAAATTGAAAACCATGACCGACGGCGCCATCGACATCCAACTCGTGCCCGCCGGCGCGGTAGTGCCGCACAATCAAACCATGGATGCGGTCGGACAAGGCATATTGCAGGGCGATTTCACCGCGACCGTGTATTTCGGCGGGCGGGACAAGGTGTTCGCGGTGATGGGTGATCTCATCGCCGGCTACGATACCCCGTGGCAGTACCTCAGCTACTGCTACCAGGGCGGCGGCCTGGAAATCTTCCAGGAGGCGTTCGATAAGTACACCAACGGCCAGGTCAAGGTGGTGGGCTGCGCGCCCAGCCCGCGCGAGTCATTCACTTCCACCATTCCGATCAAGGGTGTGGCCGATTTCAAAGGGGTGAAAGTGCGCTCGCCGGAGGGCTTGGCCGCCGAGGTGTTCAAGCGCGCCGGCGCATCGCCGGTAGGATTGCCGGCCTCGGAAGTCTATACCAGCATCCAGAAAGGCGTGGTGCAAGCGGCGGATTATTCCTCTTACACCGAGGACAAGAGCGTCGGCATGCATGACATTGGCAAGTACCCGATTTTCCCCGGTATTCATTCCATGCCGGTGCTGCAATTCACGGTGACCAAGGGCAAGTGGGATGCGCTGAGCGAAGCGCATAAACTGATCTTGGATACCTGGTATCGGGCGATGATGGTCGATCTCAACCAGAAATTCGA
>JAXMFZ010000037.1:0-41444 GCA_046347515.1 Gammaproteobacteria bacterium
GGCAACAGGGCGCGTTCCTGAGCATGACCGTCCTCGCAGGGAAATAGGTCTACCATCAGGTGATACGCCGGTTCATAGACCACTACCGCCTTGCCCGGCAAGGCACCGGCCCGCAGCGACCGCAACGCCTTCAGCCGGTGCTCGGTGGCCGCCAGGGCATTGCCATCGAGAATTTTGACCACATAACCGGGCAGCGGCGACGGTCGGCGGTATTCCAGCGCCTCCATTACGGACCGGCTTTCCCGCGCCGAGTAACGCACCCACTCCCTCACCGTGGTCGGCTCGATCCGCGCCAGTTTCCGATACACCGCTCCCACCGAGGTGGCAAGCTGTTCAGCCGCCTGATAGGCATCGTGAACCGATCTGCGCACGGTGCATACCACCTGGCTCATCCATTCAAACAAGGTGGAAAACAGCAACTCCCGCGTGTACTGCGCTTCGGCGGTTTGCTCAAACCCGCTGTCCAGCCGCTCCGGGTGGAAGACACGCTCCAACAGCGCACGTACCATCACCGGCAGCGGAGCTTTCTCGATAAACCGCTGAAAGAGGGCGTCAATGATCATGATAGTCCGAGAGCTGCCAATAACTCTTTTACATTAAATTATTTAGAACCACGTTCAAAGGGCTGGCCATGACACCTAAGCTCATCGGATTTCTTGAGGCAAAGGCGAGGCTGGATAAGCGCCTCGACAAGCCTACTACTGATGCAGAAATCCTTGCTTGGGTTTATAACGAGAATCTGCGCGCATTTGATGACCCCAACTATTACATGTGGGCAGATGAAGACGGGCGAGCTGATCCTCACTATGTTGGCGCGCTTGACTTAAAACAATACGGAGAAACGATAAGAAAGGTAGCCCTGGCGCTTTATTTCGATACCGAGAAGATCGACCACTTCAAACCACAAATTCGGTGGCTCATCTTTGAGCAACTTTGCCAACGGTGGCCAAAGTTGTCAGCATCGGATATAGAAGCTCTCCTTAAAGCGGAGGTCTCAGGCTTTCTGCGGGGTATTTCTTGGCCCTGGTTCTGCGACCCACTTCACGACGTGAACGAAAACCCGAAACTGAATGTTTACAGTGATCTTGGGGTAGCGAAGTTCGAAAAGATCCAGAACATAAATCCGAGTATAAATATCGACGAAAATGTAATCGTCAGTAAAACTCCTCCGTTGGAGGAGGTCGAGCAGCATGCCGCATTCCCATTAAGGGAACGACGGGAAAAACGCCAGCCTAGCACTGCAAACGCTCGCAAACGCAAAGCCGAGATAGCTGGTGAAGTGAAAAAGCTGCTTAAAGACTTAATAGAACATCTCATTAAGTGTGGAAGACGAGCAAATGAATCCTGGGTAAGCGATATGGGCGCGTGGGTACTACCGTTCCAAGTCGGTTCAATCCGTCATGCTTTTGAAGTACAGCATAGAAGCAAGAAAAACGTTCTACCAAGTGATACCGTGCTAAAAAAATGGATAAAAGAGATCGGTTATCCCGTAACGCGCAACAATAAAAGCAAATTAGAATCTGAAAAATCCCATGTTAACAGGCTATTACGCATGCGTTGAAAATCGTGTGTTTCTGTAGTTTCTGATCGCAGAAAATCACGTTTTTCTGAACAGAAATATACGATTTAATCCTATTTGTCATAGAAATCACCTAGCCAGTTTTGCACCATAGCCTCCGAACGCCGGTCAATCGTGGCCGGAATTGGCAACACTCAACAGTGAGGTAACTATGGTGATCGAAGCTGATTCATCTATTGCATCCGTTCCGGAGTCGTCTAGCGGCTGGTACAGTCCGGCACAACTTAGCAAGCGTAACCCGGCATTCACCCTCCCGAGTGTCCGCTACTATGTGTTTAACGCGAAGCGGTTCGGCTTAGAGCGGTTCCTGAATTGATGTAGCGGATTTCGGTCTATTGGGTTAGGGTATCTCACCTGCGAAGCAGTGGAGAATAGGCGCATGAAGGCGTACTCTGATGGATCTGCGCGAACGGTGCTGGGCGGCCCGCGATGATGGGTTGCGGACCAAGGCCGTGGCCGAGCGGTTCCAGGTGAGCGAGTCGTGTACGCCGGCTCAAGCAGCGGCAGCGTGAGCGTGGGCAGATTGACCGTGTGATCAGCGCCACGGGTTCTATCCCCGGCTGGCAGAGCTATCGCCGAGGCAACTGGGCGGCGGTCAGCCAGCACCCGGACGCGACGCCGCTCGCGAGCATCGGCAACGGCCTGCGCTACCGCTGTCGCGCTCGGCGTTGAGCTGCGCGCTGATCGAGTTGGGTCTGCCGAGAAAAGTCGCTGCGCGCCGCTGAGCAGGATCGCACGGATGTGCACGCCGGGCGGCAAGCGCGGCGTGGGCCACGCAGCCGCTTCCTGGCCCCGCGCGGCTGGTGTTCGTGGACGACCTGGGCGAGCACGGCATGTGATCGACCCACGGTCGCTGCTTCCGCGGTGAGCGGCTGGGTGATGGCACTGCCGGGGGCACTGGAAGACGACCACCTTCGTCGCTGCGCTGTACAGAGGGGCTCACCGCCCTGACCGTGATCGATGGGGCGATGACGGCGATCTACCTGTGGCCTATGTCGACAGCAGTTTGGTGCCTACGCTGAAGCCTGGTGACATCGTGGTGATGGACAACCTCGCCATGAAGCGCGCCGGGGTGCGGGCCGCGATTGAGGGGCGGGATGCCAATTATGGTTTTTGCCGCCCTACAGCCCCGACCTCAATCCCATTGAACACGCCTTCAGCAAGCTCAAGGCAAAGCTCGTGAGCCGCGGCCAAGCGCACGGTCGAAGCGCTGTGGCACTACCTCGGTGAGGTGTTAGACGAGTTCCCGCCTGCCGAATGTCGCCACTATCACCAGTTGCGGCTACTCAGCCGCTACATCTACTCAGGAACCGCTCTAGAGTCCGCAATCATGCGGCCTGGCGGTAGCCGGAAGGTCTTGATACACGAACCGACCTGGTTTGCAGTACTCGCGCAAAACGCCACTAAACGGACGAACCAGGGCGCCCCGGCACTTGGAACACGGGCTAGGTCATCTCGAACGATCCGCCGACCCTCAAACAAGAATGCTCGGTGACTAGCCGAGCAAAGGTGAATCAAACATGCAAAATGAAAACAGCGCATCCATTATAGCTGACCCGTTCAACCTGGACGCCCTGCGCCTTACCCAAGCCTTCGAGGATGTCATCGGCGTCAAAAAGCTATTGACGACTGTTCCCGTGCGCAAACCCTCACGCCAGGAATTCATCCGCGTCCGCCCTGGCGACGATTGGAAACTCGATACGCCGTTGCTGACGATCAAGGAGGAAAACGAATTTTATCTTATCCGGCGCGAGCTATGGTCGGACATTCAGGACGATGTATCGGCGCGGCGGCTGGTGGTCACGATTACCCGCCAAGGCGTGGTCGCAGTGTGGCCGCTGAAATTGCCCGATCGCGAAGGCCGGCTGGATGCCTGGTCTCGGTCGGCGCTGGACGTAGCGGCCCGCGCCGAATCCGCGTGGGTGAAGCTGCAATCAAACCGCAGCCTGGGCGCATACGATCTTTACGAAGGCTCACAGGATTTGCCCGAACCCGTATGGCCTGATGTGGGCTTCCAGGACATCATCCGTATCGCTTTTCGTGATTTCCATATCCAGGATGTCAACCATCCGGCATTGAAGCGACTGCGCGGCGAAGTATGACCGCCACCCTGGATCGCTTTCGGGCAATCTGGGTGCTGGATTTCGAGTTCACCGGCGGCGAGGGTGATAACCCATCGCCGGTCTGTCTGATCGCCAGGGAATGGCGTTCCAGGCAACTGATCCGCCGCTGGCGCGATGAGCTGCACAGCGCGCCGTTCCCGCTCGATTCCCACACCCTGTTTGTCGCCTACTACGCCAGCGCGGAATGGAGCTGTTTCCTGGCGCTGGGCTGGCCGCTTCCGCCCTGCTGCATCGACCTCTACGCGGAATTTCGCTGTTTCACGAATAACCGCTTTACCCAAGGCAGTAGCCTCCTGGGCGCACTGACCTATTTCGGCTTGCCGGGCATCACCTCCAACGAAAAAGCCGACATGCGCACGCTGATCTTGTCGGGCGGGCCGTGGACACCAGAACAGCAGCGGGGCATCCTCGGTTATTGCCAAACGGACGTGGACGCGACGGCGGCGCTGCTGACCGCGATGGTCAAGCGCAAAGCCCTGGACGTGAGCCGGGCGCTCTTGCGCGGACGTTACACCCAAGCCGTCGCCACGATGGAAACGCGCGGCATCCCGCTGGATGTCGAAACTCTGGCGCGACTCCGAGAACAGGGCGACGCCATTCAAGCGCGGCTGATCGAGCAGGTTGACCAGGATTACGACGTATTCGAGGGCGGATCATTCCGGCTGGAACGATTCGGGCGCTACCTTACCCGGCGTGGTATCCCGTGGCCCCGGCTACCCTCGGGCGCGCTGGCGTTAGATGATGACACCTTCAAGGAACAAGCCCGCGCTTACCCGGAACTCGTACCGTTGCGGGAGTTGCGCGTAAGCCTTGGACAGTTGCGCTTGAATCGGCTGGCGGTCGGCCACGATGGCCGGAACCGCTGCTTGCTGTCGCCGTTCAGTTCTGTTACCGGGCGCAATCAACCGAGCAACGCCCGGTTCATCTTCGGCCCGGCAACCTGGATGCGCAGCTTGATCAAGCCACCACCCGGCTACGGCGTCGCTTATCTTGATTGGGGACAGCAAGAGTTCGGCATCGCGGCGGCGCTCTCGGGCGATATCCGCATGATGGCAGCTTACCGTAGTGGCGACCCCTATCTAGCTTTCGCCCAGCAAGCCGGCGCGGTGCCCGCCGACGCCACCAAACTGAGCCACAAAGCCGAACGGGACAGGTTCAAGGCGTGCGTGCTGGCAACGCAGTACGGCATGGGCGCGGAAGCGCTCGCGTTGCGCATCAACCAACCCCCGATCTACGCACGGCAGTTGCTCGAACTGCACCGACGAACCTACGCCCAATTCTGGCGCTGGTCGGATGCGGTCGAAAATACTGCGTTACTGAAACAGCATTTATGGACGGTCTACGGCTGGCGGGTTCACTACGGCCCTGGTTCGATCAAGATCAACCCGCGCTCGATTCGCAACTTCCCGATGCAGGCGAACGGCGCCGAGATGCTGCGCCTGGCGTGTATCCTGGCAATGGATGCCGGCATCGAACTCTGCGCGCCGATCCATGACGCCATCCTGATACAAGCGCCGCTGGATGTACTGGATGTGCGCATCGCCGATATGCAGGCGATCATGCGGGAAGCCAGCGAAAAAGTCCTACCGGGTTTCCCGTTGGCTTCAGATGCGGTCATCGTGCGCCATCCAGGACGCTACCGCGATGAACGCGGCGCGGCGATGTGGGCCAACGTGTGGGCATTGCTCTGTGGCGAGCCGGAAATCCGCCAGGCAGGATGTCATAGCGTGTAACGCTACCTGTTCCATGTCGATACACCCGTACTATTATTATTTATATCTTATATATAGTTAATGTAGGTAGATGAAGTGATGGAAAAAGAAACCCTACGCTATTCCTGGAATAGCCAACTGCAGCGGTTCGTGGCGGCTGATTCAATCGGAGTATTACCCTCAGCGCAGACACACCGGCAGGCGCGGCAGTCGGCGGTTTTTCTCAAGGGGCCCATCCCGATGATGTGGCTGGAGCGAGCGGCGAACCTGCCCGGCAAGGCGTTGAATGCGGCATTGGCGATCTGGCATGTACACGGTGTCATGAAACAAGCTCGTTTCGTCGTCAAACGTGAGATGTGGGCGCGGCTGAATTTGACCCGACAATCCTATTATCGAGCGCTGAAGCAACTGGAAGCCGAAGGGTTGATCGCCGTAGAACGCAAGGCTGGGCGATATCCCGTCATTACATTGCGCGCTGTCGAGCGCGGCGAATCCGCATTGGAGCCGGCGCCAATGCGTGAACTCTGACGAACTGGGAAGCCAACCATGCCCCTGAGCCTGCCTCAACTGGAGAGCCATCTGTTCAAAGCCGCCGACATCCTGCGCGGCAAGATGGATGCCTCAGAATTCAAGGAGTACATCTTCGGATGCTGTTCCTCAAACGCTGTTCTGATGTGTTCGACCAGCGCCGCGAGGACGTCGTCCGGATCGAAATGCAAGCCGGCAAGAGCGAGGCCGAGGCTCCAGTCGGCGGAGAACCCGCGCTGGTACAGAATAGAAGGCTCCTTTGTGCCGCCGCAGTCGCGTTACACATTCCTCGTCAACGAAGCGCACCAAAACGTCGGCGACTACCTAAACAAAGCGCTCACCGGCGTTGAAACCGCCAACACCAGCCTGTATGACGTGCTGGAGCATATCGACTTCACCCGCAAGGTCGGGCAGAGCAAGATCCCCGACATCAAACTGCGCCAGCTCATCAGCCATTTCGGACGGTATCGCCTGCGCAACGAGGACTTCGAGTTCCCCGACCTGCTCGGCGCCGCCTACGAGTACCTGATCGGCGAGTTCGCGGATTCGGCCGGCAAGAAGGGCGGCGAGTTCTATACCCCGCGCGCGGTGGTGCGGATGATGGTGCGGCTCATCAAGCCCGAACTGCGGCACGATATCTACGACCCCTGCTGCGGCTCGGGCGGTATGTTGATCGCCGCCAAGGACTATATCGACGAACACGGCGAGGACGGCCGCAAGGCCAACCTGTTCGGCCAGGAGTTCAACGGTACGGTCTGGTCCATCGCCAAGATGAACATGTTGCTGCATGGCATCAGCACCGCCAATCTGCAAAATGACGATACTCTCGCCGACCCGCGGCACATCGAAAGCGGCGAACTGATGCGCTTCGACCGGGTGCTCGCCAATCCGCCATTTTCGATCAACTGGGGCAACACCGAGAAGAACGCCGACGGCACGCCCGCCTGGGCGCCGAAATTTCCCGAGCGCTTTGGTTACGGGCAAGTCCCGCTGGGCGCCAAAAAAGCCGACCTCATGTTCCTACAGCACATGCTCGCCGTCACCCGCGACCGTGGCATGATCGCCACCGTGATGCCCCACGGCGTGCTGTTCCGCGGCGGCGAAGAAAAGACCATTCGCGCCGGCATCATCGACGCCGATCTGCTCGAAGCCGTGATCGGCCTCGCCCCCAATCTGTTCTACGGCACCGGCATCCCCGCTTGCATCCTGGTGCTGCGCCAGCAAGCGCAGAGCGGCGCCAACCGCGTGAGCGGCAAACCCGCCGAGCGCCAGGGCAAAGTGCTGTTCATCAACGCCGACCGCGAATTCTTCGAGGGGCGCGCGCAGAATTATCTGTTGCCCGAGCACATCGAGAAAATCGTAACTACCTTCGACGAGTTCAAAGCCGTGCCTGGCTTCTCGGCCATCGTCGACATCGCCACGCTCAAGGCCAATGCCTATAATCTGAATATCCGCCGTTACGCCGACAACGCTCCGCCGCCCGAGCCGCACGACGTGCGCGCCCATCTGGTCGGCGGCGTCCCCAAGGCCGAGGTGGCGGCCAAGGCTGATCTGTTCCAGGCCCACGGCCTGAATCCCTTGGATCTCTTCGTCGAGCGTGACGCGAAGTACTACGACTTCAAGCCGGCGCTCGCCAAACGGCAGCATCTCAAGCCCGCCATCGAAGGCAACGCCGGATTGCTCGCCAAGGAGGCCGCGATCCGCGCGGCTTTCGAGCACTGGTGGCAGGCGCACAGCACGCGCATCATGGCGCTGGCCGGGCAAATGGACAATCCCGCGAGCCTGGTCGCGCTGCGCAACGACTTGCTCGCGAGCTTCCGCGATTCGCTCGAAACCGTCGGCTTGCTCGATCCTTTCCAGGTGCGCGGCATCGTCGCCGGCTTCTGGTATCAGACCAAGTACGACTTCCTGACCCTGATGGCGCGCGGCGCCAAGGGCGTGGCCGACGCCTGGCGCACCAGCATCGTCACCGCGCTGGAAGACAAGGCCAGCAAGGAAAGCCCGCTGGAGCATAAGCTGGTGCGTTTCCTGCTGAGTGATTTTGTCGAGGTCATCAACGAACTGGAGGCGAAGAAAGCCGAGTTGGATAGCCAGATCAAGGCGGCGAGCCCCAAGGACGCGGAAAGCGGAGAGGGCAATGGCGCGACCGAAGAGGCAACGGACGAAGACGAAGAAAACGCCGTGGACGAAGACCAACTCAAGGCTTGGAAGAAGGATCTCGCGGCGGTGAAAAAGCAATTGAAGGCCAAGATGGAGAGTTTTACCGCGCATCTGAATCAGAAGGTCGATGGTCTGACTGCCGAGGCCGCCGGCGACCTGCTGCTGACCATCCTGCACGACGACATGCAGGCCATCGTCGAGCGCTACATCGCCGCCCAGCGCAAGCAAATCGTCGCGGCGTTCGAGAACTGGTGGGACAAATACCGCGTAACGTTGACCGAGATCGAGAGCAAGCGCGACGCGGCGGCGAGGGCGTTGCAGGGGTTTTTGGAGGGGTTGGGGTATGTCTGATCGCGAAGCCGATCCTTACCGCGCACTTTCGACGCTGGTGTCACCAGTTGACGTGAAGATCACAGTTCGCAAGGATCCAACAAGGCCCTACGTAGGACTTGAAAACATCCGGTCTAGCGGTGCGCATTTGGTGGGATGGTCGCTCGCGAGCTCGTCGATCAGCACCAACTCAGTCTTTCAGGCCGGCGACGTCCTCTTCGGGAAGCTTCGCCCGAACCTGCGCAAGTGCGTCATCGCGCCATTTGACGGCTATTGCTCGACTGACATCTTGGTCTTGCGACCGAAAATCGGTATCGATCCAAGTTTCGCGGGCAAGGTACTGCGTACGGAGCGAGTCGGCGCGGCGGCTGAGATGACAGCAGTCGGTACGAAGATGCCGCGAACCTCGTGGAAGCAACTGAGTGAACTGAAGGTCTTCTGCCCAGCCCCCCCCGAACAGTCGAAGATCGCGCACATCCTCGACACCCTCGATACCGCCATCCACGAAACCGAGGCGATCATCGCCAAGCTCAAGGCCGTCAAGCAGGGCCTGCTGCACGACCTGCTGACGCGTGGCATCGACGCCAACGGCGAACTGCGCCCGCCCCGGGCCGAGGCGCCGCATCTCTACAAGGAGTCGGCGCTGGGGTGGATTCCCGAGGAATGGGGAATCTGCCCGCTTGAAGACTTGGCCGAAGTCTCGCGAGGCAAGTTTACGCACAGGCCAAGAAACGACCCCAGGTTCTATGGTGGAAACTATCCGTTTATACAAACTGGTGACGTAGCTGCCGCGGGTGGTGAACTC
This sequence comes from Gammaproteobacteria bacterium, assembly GCA_046347515.1. Taxonomy (GTDB): domain Bacteria; phylum Pseudomonadota; class Gammaproteobacteria; order Competibacterales; family Competibacteraceae; genus JAXMFZ01. The sequence continues at coordinate 9,238 of JAXMFZ010000037.1, forward strand.
GTCTCAAATTACTCGCAAACGCTCAGCGAACGCGGTACGTCGGTTAGTCAAGAGTTTCCTGCTGGAACTATCGCCATAACGATCGCCGCGAACATCGCTGATACGGCAATCCTAGCGATTCCGATGTACTTTCCGGACAGTGTTGTCGGCGCGGTAGTGCGCCCCGAGCACAACGTAAGATTTGTCGAGCTATCTATCCGTAAAGCCAAACCCGTGCTTGATGCTCGGGCACCGCAGAGCGCTCAGAAGAACATAAACCTCCAGAACCTCCGCCCGCTGTTGCTGGCGGTTCCCGATAGGGCAGAGCAGGATGCAATTGCGTCCAGGTATGAGGCGCTTCAGTGCCAGCTTCAGAAGGAGGACGAGGCACTAGCCAAATATCGGTTCGAAAAAGCCGGCCTCATGGACGACCTCCTCACTGGCCGTGTCCGGGTCGCGCCGCTGCTGGATGCTGCCGCGCCGTGACCCGCCGCCTGCCTCCCGGCGAATCCCTCACGGTCGAATTCAAAAGCGACCGCAAGAAGCTCTCTGACCACGAACTTACTGAAGCCATTGTGTGCCTTGCCAATGCCGAGGGTGGCGAACTGTGGCTGGGCGTCGAAGATGACGGCACGCCGACCGGTCTCCATGCTGAGCACCAACTTCTCGCGGGGTTGACTGGTTTGGTAGCGGCGCGCACCTCTCCGCCGCTGGTGGTAAAGGTCGAAGCCGTGGAGCTTGCCGGTGTACCGGTAGCGTTCATCGCTGTGCCCAAGGCTCATACCGAGGTATCCACCGCGAACGGGGTGTACGTGCGCCGCCGCCTGAAGCACGACGGCACCCCTGAATGCGTACCGATGCTGCCGCACGAGCGCATCAGCCGCGTCGTAAGCCTCGGCCTGCTTGACGTATCGGCTCAGCCAGTGGCGGGCGCGACGCTTACCGATCTGGACCCGCTGGAGCGCGAGCGCCTACGCCAGGCGGTGCAGCAATACGGCGGCGACCGGGTGCTGCTGGAACTGGATGCCGAGGCGCTCGACGGTGCGCTCGGTCTGACCACACGCCAAGCTGACGGCAGTCGCGCGCCGACGCTGACCGGCCTCTTGCTGCTGGGGCGCGAGGCTTCACTACGGCAATTCGTGCCCACGCATGAATTCGCTTTCCAGGTGATGGCGCAACAGGCGGTGCGGTTCAATGAATTTCGCCGCTTCCCGTTGCTCAAGGCGCTCGATTGGCTGGAGACTAACTTCCGCCCCTACAATCCGGAAGAGGAGTTGCAAGTCGGGCTGTTCCGCGTACCGGTGCCGCTGGTGGATCTGGAGGCTTTTCGCGAAGCGGTGGCCAACGCGCTGATCCACCGCGATTATCACCGCCTCGGCGCGGTGCATGTGCGGCTGGAAGACGATGCGCTGGTGGTCAGCAACCCCGGCGGACTGGTCGAGGGTGTGACGCTGCAAAACCTGCTGGTCACCGAGCCGCGCCCGCGCAACCCGGCGCTGGCGGATGCGATGAAGCGCGTCGGCGTGGTCGAGCGCTCCGGGCGAGGCGTGGACAAGATTTTTCGCGGCCTGCTGAAGTACGGCCGCCCGGCGCCGGACTACAGCCGCACCGATGCGCTGAACGTGGTGGTGCGCTTGGCGACCGGCGATGCCGATCTGGACTTTCGGCGTTGGGTGGTCGAAGAGGAGCGCCGCCGCAATGCCGAACTGCCGATCGATTCCCTGATCGCCCTGGCGGCGCTGCGCGAACTCAAACGAGTGACGGCCGACGAACTGGCCGGGCGCATCCAGCGCGGCACGGCGAGCGCCAAGGCCACACTCGAGGCGCTGACCGAAGCGGGTCTGGTGGAGGCGCATGGGGCTGCGCGAAGCCGTAGCTATACGCTCTCGGCCTCACTGTATCGCGCCACGGGCGACAAGGCTGCGTACACGAGGCAGGCCGGTTTTACCTCCCTCCAAAACGAGCAAATGGTGCTGAACTATGTGCGCCAACACGGACAGATCCAGCGATCCGAGGTAATGAACTTATGCCGGCTGACCGCGGATCAGGCCGCCAAATTGTTGAAGCGTCTTAAAGATACGGGGGCGTTGATTCAGCAAGGCGAGCGCCGCTGGGCTATTTATACGCTGGCTGAAAAGGCATGATATGAGCCGCTATGAGCCGCTATGAGCCGCTATGAGCCGCTATGAGCCGCTATGAGCCGCTATGGCGAGCCGCTATGAGCCGCTATGAGCCGCTATGAGCGCTATGAGCCGCTATGAGCGCTGAGCCGCTATGAGCCGCTATGAGCCGCTATGAGCCTATGAGCCGCTATGAGCCGCTATGAGCCGCTAAGCCGCTATGAGCCGCTATGAGCTTCTATAGGCTTACGATGAAAATCAACATGAGAGTGCATAACCCAGACTAAGGAATCAAGGCATGGGCTGGGAACTTGACGATGTCGAAAAGCCCTTCGTCGCGCAACTCGTTGCGTTGGGCTGGAACCATGTCGAAGGCAGCCTCGATGATCCGGCGATTACCGGCCGCGCGAACTTCGCCGAAGTCATCCAAGAGTTCGTGCTGCGCGAGCGCTTGCGTGCGCTGAACCCCGGGCCGGACGGCAAGCCTTGGCTGGACGATGGGCGCCTTTCCGAGGCGGTGGCCGCCATCACGCGGCTCGGCGCGCATAAATTAATGGAGGCCAACGAGAAAGCCACCGAACTGCTCTGCAAGGGCCTGACCGTCGAAGGGCTGCCCGGCTGGGGCGGCGGGCGCGGCCAGACCCTCCGCTACATCGACTGGGACACGCCCGCCAACAACCGCTTCACGGTGGTCAACCAGTATCGCGTCGATTGCCCGCCGGGCTTCAATTCGGCCAAGACTTTCATCGTGCCCGATCTGGTGCTGCTGGTGAACGGTCTGCCGCTGGTGGTAGTGGAGTGCAAGAGCCCAGCCATTTCCGAGCCGCTCGCCGAAGCCGTCGATCAATTGCGCCGCTACAGCAACCAGCGCAAAGCCGCCTTGGAAGTAGACGACAACGAGGGCGTCGAGGCGCTGTTCGCCACCAACCAGTTGCTGGTGGTCAGCAGCTTCGACGAGGCGCGTGTGGCCTGCGTGGGCGCGGCCTTCGAGCATTTCGCCCAGTGGAAAACCGTAGCCGGCCCGCTTGGCGAAGGCAGCGAGATCGAGGTGGCGCAGGCGCTGGGCAAGTCTGGCTTGGCGGAACAGGAACGACTGATCGCCGGTTTGCTCAAGCCCGCGCACCTGTTGGACGTGGTTAAGCACTTCTTGCTGTTCATGCAGGTAGGTGGTCAGACGATCAAGTCAGTATGTCGCTACCAGCAATACCGGGCCGTGAACCGGGCCATCACCCGGCTCAAGACCGGACAGACCCGGCTGCAACACGGCGAGAGCGATCAGCGCGGCGGCATCATCTGGCACACCCAGGGCTCGGGCAAGAGCCTGACGATGGTGTTCCTGGTGCGCAAGATGCGCGCGGACGCTCAGTTGCGGCGCTTCAAGGTCATCGTCGTCACCGACCGCAAGGACTTGCAGCGCCAACTGTCGGCGACCGCGACGTTGACCGGCGAGGTGGTCGAAATGGCTGAGAGCGCGGCGGGCCTGAAAGCGCTCGCCCGGCGCAAAGGGCCAGGGCTGATCTTCGCCACCATCCAGAAATACCGCGATGCCGACGCCGAGGATGACGCGCCCGCGCCGGTCGCCGAGCTGCGCAAGGTGGCATACCCGAGACCTGTGTATAAAATCGGCGAATCGTTCCAGGTGCTCAACGACGACGAGGCCATCCTGGTGCTGGTCGACGAAGCGCACCGCAGCCACACGAAAGACCAGCACGCTTACCTGATGGCGGGGATGCCGAACGCGGCCAAGATCGGCTTCACCGGTACGCCGATCATCATGGGTGAGAAGAAACGCACCCATGAAATCTTCGGCGAGTTCATCGACCGCTATACGATCCGCGAGTCGGAGGCCGACGGTGCCACGGTGCCGGTGCTCTACGAGGGCCGCACCGCAGCGGGCGCGGTCAAGGATGGCGCCAGCCTGGACGAATTGTTCGAGGATCTGTTCCGCAACCACACCCCCGAAGATCTGGAAGCGATCAAGCGCAAATACGCCACCAAGGGCCACATCTTCGACGCCCCGGCGCTGATAGCGGACAAGGCGCGCGACATCATCCGCCATTACGTCACCAACATCCTGCCCAACGGTTACAAGGCGCAGGTGGTGGTTTACAGCCGGCTTGCGGCCATCCGCTACTTCGATGCGCTCAAGAAAGCCCGCGACGAACTGCTGGCCGATGCCCAGGCGCTGCCAGCGGAAGACAAGGCCATGGACGACGAGGCGCTGTGCCGGCGCCCGCCGAAAGTGCAGGCGTACGTGCAGGCTTGGCGTTACCGCGACATCCTCGCAAGAATCGAGTTCGCGCCCATCATCTCCGGCGGCAATAATGACAGCCCGGCGTGGAAGCCGTGGACCGACGGCGCGGCGCAGGAGCAGCTGATCAAGCGCTTCAAGAAGCCGCTGATTCACACGCAGTCCGAGAAGTCCGACCCGCTCGCCTTTCTGGTGGTGAAATCGATGCTGCTGACTGGCTTCGATGCGCCCATCGAAGGGGTGATGTATCTGGACCGGCCGATCAAGGAAGCCGAGCTGTTGCAAGCGATCGCGCGCGTCAACCGCACGGGTTTCGGCAAGCGCTGCGGCATCGTGGTGGACTACTATGGCGTGGCGCGGCATCTGAAAGAGGCGCTGGCCGCCTACGCCGACGAGGACGTGCAAGGCGCGCTCGCGAGTTTGAAGGATCAGGCGCCGGTATTACGCGACCGCCACTTGCGGGTGGTGGACCTGTTCCGCCAGCAGGGCGTCGAGGCGCTGGAGGATACCGAAGCGTGCGTCGAGGTGCTCGGCAGTGACAAGCTGCGCGCCGAGTTCACCGTCAAGCTCAAGGCTTTTCTGGCTGCGCTGGACACCATACTGCCGCGTCCCGAGGGCTTGCCCTATGTGGGCGACGCCAAACGTCTGGCCTATATTTATGCCAGGGCTCGCAACCGCTACAAGGATACGCCGATACTCGGCAAGGATGTCGGCGCCAAGGTCCGCAAACTCATCGACGATCATGTCATCTCGCTCGGCATCAACCCCAAGATCCCGCCGATCCAGCTCAGCGATGCGGAGTTCGACGGCCATCTGGCGCGCGCCGCCAATGACCGCGCCAAGGCTTCCGAGATGGAGCACGCCATCCGCTCGCATATCCGCAAGCATGCGGATGAAGACCCGGTGTTGTATCGCAAGCTCTCGGAGCGCCTGAACGATATCCTCAAATCCCTGAACGAGCAGTGGGATGAAGTCATCGCGCAACTGCGGAAGCTCATCGACGAACTGCGTTCCGGGAAAGCCAGCAGTGCCGACGCGCCGGCGGATCTGCCCGAGCACTGCGCGCCCTTTCTGCGCACGGTGCTGGATGTGGTGTATGCTGGCGCCACGCCGACGGCGGCCGAACTACTGCGCTTGAAGGACGTGACGGTGGAACTGGTCGATCTACTGGTGCAGGAACTGCAGGGCAACCGCAACCTCTGGAGCCCGCACAAGCGCGCGGCGCAGGAGGATTTGAACGGACAGTTGTTCGATCATCTGATGCGGCTACGTCCGCCACTGGTCGATGCCAACAAGGCGGGCGTGCTGGCCGACCGCCTGATCGAACAAGCCCGTGCCAACCATGACAAGCTGATGCAGGTGTGACGCCATGCTGGAGTCCATGATGCCCATTGCCCCCCGATCCGAAAGCACTGCCTTGGAGCCGGAGAGTCTCAGCGTCGATGAGTTGTATTTCACGCTGCGGCGCAGTGCGCGGCGTCGTACCCTGGAGATCACGGTGGAGCGCAGTGGCTCGCTGATGCTCACCGCTCCTCCCGATGTGGAAGAAACCCGATTGCGCGAATTCGTGCTGGAAAAGCGCTTCTGGATTTATACCAAGCTGGCGACGAAAGATCGGCTGCAACGCAAAGTTCCCAACAAGGAATACGTGGACGGCGAGGGCTTCCTATACCTTGGGCGTAGCTATCGGCTGAAACTCATCGAGGCGCAAGATGCGCCCCTGAAACTGGTCAATGGCCGTTTTGTCCTGCGCCGGGACGCATTGCCTGCGGCGCGCGAGCATTTTGTCCGCTGGTACAGCGAGCGCGCCCGGAGCTGGCTATCGGGGCGTGTATCCGAGTACCAGTCGCGGATGGAAGTAACGCCTGCCGGCGTCAAGGTGCAAGATCTCGGCTATCGTTGGGGGTCATGCGGCAAGGGTGACTGGCTGTACTTTCACTGGAAAGTGATTTTGCTGCCGGCGCGTATCGCGGAATACGTCGTCGTGCACGAGATCGCTCACCTACACGAGCCACACCATACTCCCGCGTTCTGGCTGCGCGTCGAGCGCGCCATGCCTGATTGTGCGCAGCGCAAAACTTGGCTGGCCGAACATGGAATCGATGTCGAGGGGATTTGAGAACGACGGCGGAAGATTTCAGGTAATACAGTGGCTGACACGGAGGGCGCTCAATATTGAGTGCGGCAGCGGTGGTCGCTAACGCCGCAGCGATTGCCCGTGCAATCCCAGCGCCGTACCGGTAACGCGAGTACACTTAATCGTCTTACGGTCAGCCATTGAGGGCATGATGCGCACCCGACGCTTATCCAGCCATGACAACGGCTTAGGTAATTTCATCGCCGACGGCGAGCGGGCCGAGCGCACTCAAGACGCTCAGTCGGGCAAGGTCTACACCTTGGGCCGAGTGCTGGCGCTGGAAGCGGCCCCAAGATGGCCACCGGCACGGGTGGCGAGGCCAAACTCAACCCACCGCAGCGGGCCGCACCTGAACCCTTGCCAGTGGCGGCCTCGGACACTACACCGCCGCCTGCGGTAGGCAATACCGAGCACGCCCGTCGCCTGATTCGCTCCAAGGGCAAAACCACGGCCGCGGCGACCGATGTGCGCTTGCAAGCGCTGCAGGCAGCGATGGGGTTGCACATCACCGGCTACAGCGTCGGACGTTTGATTGATCCCTTGCCGCTTGCGTTGGAACTGGCCGAAAGCGTCGATCACACCGACCCGATCCAAAAGCTCGCCGCGCACCAGATGGCGGTCTTGCATGTGGCTGGGATGCAAGCGCTGGGGCGGGGGCTCTCGGACTGGAACCGGGCCGATGCCAAGGACATGCTCGGCATCGCCACCCGCTGCTTCTCCACTTTCGCCAAGCTCACCGAAGCCATTGCCCGCCGCCAGCACGGTGGCGAGCAACGGGTCGTCGTTCAGCACGTCGATGTGTGTCAGGGTGGTCAGGCCGTGATCGGCACAGTCCAGATGGGCGATAGAAAAAGGTCACGCACGACCAGGAGGAGGGGGGATGGCGAAAAACCCGGATGAACCCCATGAACCGAGAGTGCTGCGCAACGGCACTCGCGCCGCGGACTTCGCCAGCCTCTCGCACTGTGGCGCCAAAACGCGGGCCGGGACACCCTGCCGCCGCATTGGGCGCAAATCCAGCGGCCGCTGTCGGCTACATGGCGGGCGCTCCACCGGCCCAAAGACTGCGGAGGGCTTGGCTCGTTCGCGCCGGGCGAACTGGCGGCATGGCGGTTACTCTGCCGAAGCCGAAATCGAACGGCGTCGTTTTCGAGTAGTTCTTCAGGAGGCGCTGGAATTATTGGCTGATCTCGATGATCACCGTTAGCCCACTACCGCCGGTCCGTCGGCGCGGCGCTTGGCCTGGACGCGATCAAGAACCCGCAACCCTTGGCGTTCGTGCAGCAAGCCAACATCGGCCAGGCGGTGCAAGTGAACAATGCGGCGCAACCTGACGCCCCACGCGCGCGGGAAAATAAAATCGTGCAGAACGAACTATTGGAGCACACCGATGGTGAACGGCTGGACACGGGAACGGTGTTCACGGCAAGCGGCGCTGAGCCGGCAATGGCGACCGTGGGCGCGATCCACCGGGCCGCGCACCGCGAAGGGTAAGGAGCGCTCAGCGCGCAATGCCTATAAACCAATGGTGCTAGTTGAATAGCGGTTGACAAAGCCAAGCGTGCCAACCACCGTGGTAGGCAGAGCTACCCACCTGCCGTCGATGGAGGCACGCATGACCACCGAAGACTTTATCACCGAGTTGTTCTGCCGCGTAGATGATCGATTTCAAGCACTGGGATTGGGGCGGCATCGGCAGGCCCAGTTGTGGCCGAGCGAGGTGGTAACTTTGGCCTTGCTGTTCGCACTCAAGGGGGTGGGCGGTCGTGCCTTCTATCGCTGGATCAGCCGCGACGGGCGAGAGCTGTTCCCAAGGTTGCCCAGTCGCACGCGGCTGTTTCGGCGTATCGCTACCCACTGGCGCTGGAGCGATGCGTTCATGGCGGAGATGAGTCTGTTGGGAGTGGCCGATACCTACGGCATCGAACTGCTGCATCCCAAGCGCGAGGGACGCAGCCGCGCGCAGATCGGCCGCAAAGGCTTGTCGAATCATCGCTGGATCGTGGGTGTCAAACTCGGCGTATTGCTCAACCGGCTGGGGTTGGTGGTGGGCTGGGTGTGGGCGACGGACAACATGCACGATAAGCATTTTGCGGTATTGGTCGAGGCGGCGCGGGAGCAGATGGTCGTCTTGGCCGATCACGGCTTTCACGCCACAGTGGGTGATCCGCCCAACCTCAAACTCTGCCAGCGCGGGCAGTGGAACGAACGGATGCTGGTGGAGACGGTGTTGGGAATGCTGACCACCGTTGCCCATCTGAAAAAACTCAGCCACCGGGTGGCTGCCTACCTTCAGGCGCGCTTGGCTTTCAGCATGGCGTTGTTCAATCTCTTGGCTCAATGGCATGGGTTGACAGCCGATGAAGACGGATTCGTGCGGCTTTCCATCGCCGAGTTCAGCCTATGAACTAGCACCATTGGTTATAAGGGCGGTGAATGGCGTTTGCTGCGCGCGCTGGGGAGTGCGATGCGAGAACAGCGGCGCACATTGGACGACACCCTAACCTGAACGGACGCCGGGGCTGTGCGACGCAGTGCAACGGATTACAATAAACGGCAACAGTCTAAGCACAGCGGGGTAGACAGAGACATGAATACTCAATATATCATCGACGAAACGGGTAAGTGTGTTTCCGTGGTGTTGCCCGTTGCCGAGTACGAAGCGCTGCTGGAAGACCTTGATGATCTTGCAGCGGTTGCGGAACGGCATGACGAAGATACCGTTGAACACGCGGAACTAATCGCCAAGCTCAAGGCCGATGCCATCTTATAGCCTGGTTTGGCGGCGATCAGCGGAAAGAGAACTGCGCAAACTGCCTTCCGACGCCATCGTTCGATTGATCGCCTTGGCTGAATCCTTGCGCGAAGACCCGTATCCGCCGAGTGCCCGAAAGCTGGTAGGCACGCAACATACGTTTAGAGTTCGGACGGGCGATTACCGACTGGTGTATACGGTGGCGGGTGAGCAGTTGATCGTTGAAGTTATCCGCGTGGGACACCGGAAGGATGTCTACCGCTAACCAATTTCTGCGGATGATTTTACCGATTTCCTTGGCACACTCCTGGCACACTGACGGACAAAAACCCCCGATAAACGGCAAATATCGGCAATAAGGGGGGTTTGCCTAACTTGCTGAATTTATTGTTGTGTGTTGTTGCGAATTGTTGTAACCGATTGATTTTTCAAAACTCAAAATCCAGTGGTGGTGACACTGTGAGGGTTCGAGTCCCTCTCCCGGCACCAATAAAAACAGTATCTTATCTATCATCTTTCTTTCCACTTCAATCCTACTCCTAGTCCGTAGGACACTGTTGGGGCACTTCTAGAGCGGTTCCTGAGTAGATGTAGCGGCTGAGTAGCCGCAACTGGTGAAGTAGTGGCGACATTCGGCGGGCAGGAACTCGTCTAACACCTCACCGAGGTAGTGCCACAGCGCTTCGACCGTGCGCTTGGCCGCGGCTCTGAGCTTTGCCTTGAGCTTGCTGAAGGCGTGTTCAATGGGATTGAGGTCGGGGCTGTAGGGCGGCAAAAACCATAATTGGCATCCCGCCCCCTCAATCGCGGCCCGCACCCCGGCGCGCTTGTGGCACGAGAGGTTGTCCATCACCACGATGTCACCAGGCTTCAGCGTGGGCACCAACTGCTGCTCGACATAGGCCACGAACAGATCGCCCGTCATCGCCCCATCGATCACGGTCGGGGCGGTGAGCCCTCGCAGCGCAGCGCAGCGACGAAGGTGGTCGTCTTCCAGTGCCCCCACGGCAGTGCCATCACCAGCCGCTCACCGCGGGCGCAGCGACCGTGGGTCCGTCCCATCGCCGTGCTCGCCCAGGTCTCGTCCACGAACACCAGCCGCGCGGGGTCAAGGCTTGGCTGCGTGGCCCGCCACGCTTGCCGCCCGGCGTGCACATCCGTGCGATCCTGCTCAGCGGCGCGCAGCGACTTTTTCTCGGCAGACCCAACTCGATCAGCGCGCGGCTCAACGCCGAGCGCGACAGCAACAGCGCGAACCGTTCGCGATACTCACTGAGCGTCGCGTCCGGGTGCTGGCTGACCGCCGCCCGGATTGCCTCGGCGTGGCTCTGCCAGCCGGGGATGGGGCCGTGGCGCTGATCACACGGTCAATCTGCCCACGCTCACGCTGCCGCTGCTTGAGCCGGCGTACCCACGACTCGCTCACCTGGAACCGCTCGGCCACGGCCTTGGTCCCGCAACCCGTGTCGCAGACGCCCAGCACCCGTTCGCGCAGATCCATCGAGTACGCCTTCATGCCTATTCTCCACTGCTTCGCAGGTGAGATACCCTAACCCAATAGACCGAAATCCGCTACATCAATTCAGGAACCGCTCTAGTCAAGCCTTGGGCATCATTCTCAACACTCCTTCGTGAGATTGGTATTGTAGGCAATCGTGCTGTATTTGATCTTTAGATAGAGAGTATTCATCTAAAGATAGATAATAACATAACATGGTGATAGGCTGGTTTTAACTGCAAGAAGGGACACGTCATGATTCAGTGCAAACGGTGTCAATCGGAGGCCGTGATCAAGAACGGTAAAGCGCGTGGTAAACAACGGTACCGGTGCAAGCAGTGCGCGTATAATTTCATTGAGGGCGACGGGCGAATCAATGCCTCGTTAGTGGTCGAGAAGGCGCTGGCGGTGGTTCTCTACGCGCTGGGGAAAGCCTCATTCAACAAGCTGGGCCAGATATTCGGGCACTCACCTTCCTTGCTCTACCGTTGGATCGTGGAGGAGGCGGCGATGCTGCCAGAGTCTGTCGTGCCTGGAGGTATTCGGGAGATGGAATTCGATGAGATGTCGCATTTCATCGGCTCAAAAAAAACGAGCTCTGGTTCATCAGGATGGATCGTCGCACAGGGCGAACTATTGCGTGGGTGGTCGGCGATCGTGATGCTGCAACGTTCCGTCGCCTCTACGACCAAGTTGAACACCTGACGGAGCGCATCTTCGCCAAAGTGGTATCCAAAAGATTGGGAAGGCTTGATATTTTCATCAAACTCTGGTGCGCGCTTACAGTCGTCGACAGCTTTGCTCAGTACCAGGTGGAATTCTTATCTATCTTAATGTAAATACTCTCTCTTGTTTTTTTGGTTTTTCCATGCAAGCGCTTCGCAATGAATTCATTGAATGAAACTACAACGGCAGCGCCGGCGGCGGCGGTGAATGCCGGCCAGCGCCCGATTGCGCTGTGGTTATTGGCGTGCTGCGCGCTGGTGTTCGCGATGGTGGTGCTGGGTGGGGTCACGCGCCTCACCGGCTCGGGGCTGTCCATCGTCGAATGGGAGCCGGTCAAGGGCGCGTTGCCGCCACTCGATCAAGCCGACTGGCAGGAGCTGTTCGCGGAATACCAGCGCACGCCCGAATACCAGCATGTGAACCGCCACATGAGCCTCGACGATTTCAAGGGCATTTTCTGGCTGGAATACCTGCATCGCTTGTTGGGGCGCTTGATCGGCGTCGTGTTTTTGTTGCCCTTCCTGTATTTCCTGATTCGCCGCCGGATAACGGCGGTGCTCGCGCCCAAACTCGCCGCCGTGTTTATCCTCGGCGGCTTACAGGGCGCGCTCGGCTGGTACATGGTGAAAAGCGGCCTCATCGATGACCCGCACGTCAGCCAATACCGGCTCACCGCGCATCTTCTGCTCGCGGTGGCGCTGTATGGTTACATGCTGTGGACGGCGCTCGGTTTGCTGCGCTCGCCCGGCGCTGGCGCGGCGTTGAAGGGCGGCCTCAAGGCGGGTGTGTACGCGTTGGTGGGGCTGATTTTACTGACGATGGCGGCAGGCGGCTTCGTGGCTGGCCTCAAGGCGGGGAAGATTTACAACACCTTTCCGTTGATGGGCGATTATTTTACGCCACCCAATCTGTTCGCGCTCGATCCATGGTGGTTGAATTTCTTTGAGAATCCGGCCACGGCACAGCTTGACCATCGCCTGCTGGCGATGGCTATTTTGCTGATCGTCGTCCTGCTGTGGTTCGCGGCACGGCGCAGCACGGCGGCGCACTCAAGGCGGGCGGGATTTCACTGGCTGCTCGCGGTGGCGGTGGCGCAAGTCGCGCTCGGCATCGCCACCTTGTTGCAAAGCGTGCCGGTCGCGCTCGCCGCCGCCCATCAGGCCGGGGCGCTGGTGTTGTTGACCGTGGCGCTGGCGCTGGCCCGGCGCGCGCGTTAGTCGGCGGGCCGGGTGTTTGTGGTATCGAACACCTGGCAGAGCGCCGTCACCAGCGGCTTCATGAAATACGCCGATTCCGGCATCCAATCGACGCGCACGCCGGCATCTCGCAGCAAGGCCGCGACGATAGGGCCCACCGCCGCGACCTGGGTGCGCGCGAGGCCAGCCTTTAGTTCGGGTTCGAGTTGGTGGGTGTTGGCGATCTGCTGTAAACGCTGGTATTGCACTTGGCTGGTAAAGGCGATGGCGTCGATGCGCCCGGCGGCGAGCGCGCGGATCAGCGCGACGACCTTGTCGTCATCGGCTTGCGAGGCATAGACATAAGGGGCGACGGCGAGCGGCCTCGCGCCGCGCCTGTGCAGATAATCGATGAGTTTGGCATTGGGTTCGTCGCCGTACAACTGCACGCCCACCCGATGGTCTTGCAACTCGAGGCTATCCAGGGTCGCAATCACGCCGTCGGTCGTGGGTTGGGAGGCCAATACATCGGGCTTCAAGCCGATTTCACGCAATGCGCTGCCCGGCTTGGGGCCGCGCGCAATCTTGCGGACGCCCGCAAGTGCGGCGCCGAAGGCAGCGCGGATGCCGGCGCGTTCGGCGCAACCGAGCAGCCGGCGTATGCCCTCGCCGGTGAGGATCACGAAATCGTCCGGCGGCGCGGCGATGAAGGCGTTCAGCCAGGCGACCACCGGCGCCGGATCGGGGGCGTCCAGAATCGCCACCAGCGGGCAGCGCAGTGTAGTGGCGCCGCGGCGTTCCAGGAGTTCGGCCAGTACGTCGAGCTGGCGGCTTTCGGGAATGGCGATGGTGCGATTTTGCAGCGGCAAGCGCTCAGCGTTCATGAAGAATGGTCTCCGGGTGCTTTCCCGAACGAGGGTGGAACAGCGGCTTCGGCATCCAGCCAGTCACGGAACGCCTTGATCTTCGGCACATCGTGTTCCGGTTCGCGGCAGACTATGTAGTAAGCACCGTGGCCTTGCAAGGTCAGCGCGAACGGGGCGACCAGGTGGCCGGCGGCGAGGTCATCGGTGACAAACGAGCGTTGCGCCAGCGCCATGCCGAGACCCGCGATTGCCGCTTGCAAAGCCTGGATGGAGCTTTCAAAAGGCAAGCCAGCGTAGGGGTCGATGCCACTCACGCCGGCGGCTGCCAGCCATTCCTTCCAGTCGTCGCGGCGTTGCGGTGCGTCCACTTGCAACAGCTTGTGGCCGCGAATGGCGGCGGGCGGGTGGGTTTGGCCGCGCGCCAGCAACGCCGGGCTGCATACCGGAAAGCGGTCCTCCGCCATGAGGTAGTGGCTGCGCAGGCCCGGCCAGGTGCCGTCGCCGAAGCGGATGGCGAGGTCAATATCTTCATGTTCGAAATCGACCAGGCGCGCGGTCGTGTTCAAGCGCACCTCGATCTCCGGATGCCGTTGATTGAAGCGTTGCAGGCGCGGGATCAGCCAGCGCACCGCGAACGTCGCCAACAAGCTGACGTTGAGGATGCCCTCGCGGTGATCGCTGAACAGCGCCTCGGTCGCGGTGGCGATCTCCGCGAATACCGGCCCGAGGCGCGCGGCGTAGGCCGTACCGGCGCGGGTCAGGGCGAGCTGCGGGCCGCTGCGCTGGAACAGGCGGGTATGCAACAGCGCTTCGAGCGCCTTGACCTGCTGGCTGACGGCGGATTGGGTGACGTACAGCTCGGCGGCGGCGCGGGTAAAGCTCAAGTGCCGCGCGGCGGCCTCGAACGCGCGCAGCGCGCCCAGCGGTGGTAAACGGCCCGGCATGATTAACGACGCTAATGATGACGCTTAGAATAAAACGTTATGAATAATAACGCAGGCTTGGTTATCCTAAACGATATTCAGTTTTTCAGCAGGAGAGTAAATGTGATCACGGGCAAAGTGACATCCGTCTACGGCAAAGACATCAACACCGACGACATCATCCCGGCGTCGTTTCTGCAACAGAGCACCGACCGCAAGTATTTCAGGGATTTCGCGTTCGACCGCTATGATGCGGCGTTTCGCGAGCGCTGCCAGCAAAGCGCCGCCAATATCGTGGTGGCGGGCGAGAATTTCGGCTGCGGCTCGAGCCGCGAGCAGGCGGTCTACGCCATCAAAGAAAACGCCGTGGTATGCGTGATCGCGCAGTCCTACCCCGACATCTTCTATCGCAACTGCCTGAGCAACGGCCTGGTGCTGGTCACACTCGCCGATACCTCGGCGCTGAAGATGGGCGATGAACTCGGCATCGACCTCGACGCCGGCCTCATCCACAACAATACCCGCAACACCACGCAACGCTTCGAGATGAACCGCGATGACCGCGAGACTTTCAAACAGGGCGGGATGATCGGTCGGGTACGCAAACACCTCGAAGAACTGTTGCAATCCGCGGCTTGATGGGGAGGAGGAATCCATGGCACAAACAATGGTTGAGAAAATCGTCTCGCGCCAGGTGGGGCGCAAGGTCTACGCCGGCGAGAAGATCGAGAAACTGCCGATCACCAAGCTGTTCTTCAACGACGTGATCGGGCCGCCCGCCATTCAGGGCTTCCTGGCGGATTTCGCGGATATCTTCGAAAAGCACGGCAAACCCTCCCAGGTGTTCGACCCCAAGCGCGTGTTTTTCCTGCCCGATCATTCGGTGCCGACGTTTTCGGTGCAGGTCGCCGACGGCATCAAAGCGATGCAGGCGTTCGCGCGCGCGCGTGGCATCAAGATGTACAAGGAAGGCGACGGCATCGAACACGTCGTGCTGATCGAAGACGGCCACATCGTGCCGTGGGACATCGTGCTCGGCACCGACTCCCACACCGACACCAACGGCGCGCTGGGGGCGCTGGCGTTCGGCGTCGGCACCACCGACAGCCTCTACGCGATGGCTACCGGCCATCTCTACGACTACGTGGTGCCGGAATCGGTCAAGTTCGAGCTGGTAGGCACCTTGCCCAGAGGCGTGTATTCCAAGGACATCGTGTTGCACATCATCGGCAGCATGGGCGCCGGCGGCTGCTCCAAGCGCGTCGCCGAATTCACCGGCCCGGGTGTGGCGAGCCTGCCGATGGACGCCCGCACCACCATCTGCAACATGGCGGTGGAGATGAGCGCGCGCACCGGCATCATGGCCTACGACGATGTCACCGCCGAGTTTCTCAAGGGGCGCGCGCAATGGCCGGTGGAGCCCATCGCCAGCGACCCCGACGCGAAGTATGCCCAGACCGTGCGCATCGATCTTTCGACACTGGAGCCGACCATCGCGTTTCCGCACAAGCCGGCCAATACCACGCCGATCACCCGGGTGCAGGAGATGATTGCGCGCAGCCAGCGCGAACCCAAACCGGATTTCTGCGCGATCGCCGATGACTCCATCACCGATGCGTTCCTGGGTTCCTGCACCAACGCGCGCTACGACGATCTGGTGGCGGGCGCGGCGGTGTTGCGCGGGCATAAAGTCCACCCCGACGTCAACCTCATCGTCATCCCGGCCAGCCGCAAGGTCTATGAACGTGCCCTGGACGCGGGCATTCTGCAAGTGTTCATCAAGGCCGGCGCCAACGTGGAATCCTCGAACTGCGGCCCCTGCTTCGGCAGTCACATGGGCGTGTTATCGGGGAAATCCAAGATGGTGAGTTCGAGCAATCGTAACTACAAAGGCCGCATGGGTTCGCCGGGCGCGCAGATTTTCCTCGCCAGCCCCGCCACCGTGGTGGCGAGCGCCATCGAGGGGCGGCTGGCTGATCCGCGCAAATATCTGGAGTGATTGCCATGGCTGACAGCGCCCAAACCTGGCTTGCCGAGCGTTACGCCAGGAACTCCCGTTTCGTCGCCGACCTCGGCATGCCGGTGGTGGAGTTGCTCGCGCCGCAGGCCGGTGAACGGATTCTCGATCTCGGTTGCGGCGATGGCGCGCTGACCCGCAAGCTCGTCGACCTCGGCGCGCAGGTGGTCGGCGTCGACAGCGCGCCTGACCTGCTCGCCGCCGCGCAAACGCTTGGTCTCGACGTGCGCCTGATGGATGGTCAAGCGCTCAGTTTCGACCACGAGTTCGACGCGGTATTCTCGAACGCCGCCATACACTGGATGCGCGAGCCGGACCAGGTCATCGCCGGCGTCAAGCGCGCGCTCAAGCCGGGCGGGCGTTTCGTCGGTGAATTCGGCGGCCACGGCAACGTGGCGGCCATCATCGTCGCGCTGATCGCAGTGCTTGCACGCCGCGGGGTCGATGGCGTAAGCCGGATTCCCTGGTATTTCCCGACCGCCGCGGAATACCGCGAGAGGCTGGAAGCGCAGGGCTTTCAGGTCGAGTCCATCCAGATCATCCCGCGCCCGACGCCGCTGCCGACGGGTTTGCGCGCCTGGCTCGACACGTTCGCCGAGAATTTCGTGCGGCCTCTCGCCGAGAACGAGCGCGGCGCGGCGCTCGATGAGGTCGTGGAATTACTGCGCCCGATGCTGTGCGATACGCGTGGCAATTGGACGGCGGATTACGTGCGGCTGCGGTTTAGCGCGCGGCTGGCGTAGTTCTCACCACTTGGCTGGCAGGCGCTTGTTGATGATGATAGTCCCCCGGTCGCCGGAAATATAACCGCCCAGTTTGAGTTCCTTGAGGATGACGGTGATCATCTCGCGCGACGAATAGACCCGGTCGGCAAGAATCTTATGGGTCACGTTCTCGATCACGAGTTGACCATTTTTGGGCACGGCGAGTTCGTGCAAGGTCTTGACCAGTCGCTCATAAACGCCCATCAACGCCAGGCTCTTGGTGGCGTCGGTCTGCTGGCGCAGCTTGCCGGCCAGGACCTTGAGCAGGCTGATGGCGATGCTGGCATGGTTACGCAGGCATTCGAGGAAGTCGTGGCGCGCGATCATCGCGATCTTGCAAGGTTCCACCGTGATTACCGAAGCCGACCGCGGTTCGTCGTCGATGATCGCCAGTTCGCCGAAATATTCCCCGGGGCCGAAGGTATTGAGGAGGATTTCCTTGCCTTCGGCGTCGCTGGCGTACACTTTGACCATACCCGACAGGATCAGATAGAGCGCGTCGGCGTGATCGCCCTCTTGCATCAGCACGGTGTTTTTCGGAAACGCTTTGGTGACCGCACGGCTGGTCAAGACGCCGAGTTCTGCTGCGCTCAGGCCGGCGAACAAGGGGATGGCGGCGAATGATTCTTGGACAGTCATAGTGGCTGCGTCCTGCGCGGGAAAAATAGAACGCAGATTGTACCCAAAACCCCTAAAGCGGTGTCGCCAAGGCGCTGAGCGCGCTTTTCGCCTCTTGCCAAATCGCCATCTCGAAGCCTTCCGTGAACCCGGCCAGCGCCGTGGCGAGCAGGTCATGGGCCGCGGCGTGATTATCTTGGTCGCGCCACAGCCGTGCCAGACCCAAGGCGGCGCGTAACTCCCACAGCTTGGCCTGCTGGGCGCGGGCGATCGCGAGCGCCTGCCGGAACGCATCCTCCGCATCCTGCGATGCCATCGCGGTTGGCTGTTGGCGCAACAGTTCGCCTTTGATACGCCAAAGTTCCGCGGCGAACAAGCGTCCATGCGATTGCGCGGTCCACTCCAGGCCAGCGGCCAACGCCGTGAATGCTTCGTCGGGTTCGCCGATCAGGCCCAGGGCTTCGGCCAATACCCCATAGCGGTAAGGAATGTTCAGCATCAAGCCGGTCGCGTGCTGGGTCGCGATCACGGTGCGTAACGCCTGCACGCCCGTGCGCAGATCGCCCATGCCGATCAAGGCAATCGCACGCTGGCCTTCGACGAACAGCGCAATATCCCCGAGCCCGCGCTTACGGGTGAGCGCGAGCAAGGTTTCCGCCTGTTGGCAGGCGTGGACAAAGTCACCCCGGAACAAATACACATTGTTGGCAATCGCGGTGGCGATGGCGAGGTTATGGGCAAATCCCAGGCTTTCGGCATGTAGCCGTACTTCCTGCCCCACCGCCAGCGCCCGGTCGGGAAACCCGAGCAGGCAGAGCGCGTTCGACAAATGCATGAGGGCGCCGGTTTTCAGATCGAATAAGCCGTAAGTAACCGCCACCGCCTGGTGGCGCTCGGGGTCGTAAAGTGCGATCACGGCTTCGAGATGGCGGCGCGCCTCGACGATTTCGCCCATGTCCAGCAGGCCCACGCCCGATAAGCGATGCGCCCAGATGCGGTGGGCGGGGTCGGGCTGCGCTTGCGCCGCGCGCAGGCATTCCGCGGCGATTTCCACCGCCAAGCCGTGCTCGCCGCGATTGTTGTGAAAGCCGCCGATACCGAACAGCACCGGCAAGATGTCGATGGCCTCGTCGAGGCGGGCGCATAGACTACGCGCGCGCGTGAACGCGCTCACCACCTCGGGGAAGGTCATCCCGCGGCTGGCTCTGAGTGCGCCGGCGCGCGCTAGTTGCAGCTTGAGTTCGAGCCGGTCGCGCTCCTGGTCGGCGGGCAGTTGCTCGATCAAAGCCAGGCCTTTGTCGACATTGGCGAGAGCCTCGGCGTAGGCCGAACGGCCCAGTGCGCGCTGGCTCGCTTTGTGCCAATACTCGATGGCTTGTGCGCCGAGGCCGGCTTCCGTGTAATGGTGGGCGAGCAGTTCCGGTTCATTGGCGGTCTGTTCCGGAAATTGACCCTCCAGGGTTTGCGCGATGCGGGCGTGGAGCAGTTGGCGCTTGCTTTTCAGCAGGCTGTTATAGGCGGCTTCCTGCACCAGCGCATGCTTGAAGGTATAGATCGCTTGCGGCGGTGTGCCACGGCCATAGATCAGATTGGCCGCGACCAGTTGGGCGAGGGAAGAGGCGAGTGAGCGTTCGGCGGGGGG
This sequence comes from Gammaproteobacteria bacterium, assembly GCA_046347515.1. GTDB lineage: Bacteria > Pseudomonadota > Gammaproteobacteria > Competibacterales > Competibacteraceae > JAXMFZ01. The sequence goes on from JAXMFZ010000037.1 coordinate 28,709, forward strand.
CGAGACCGCCGCCAGCAGTTCGAAGGAAAACTGGCGGCCCAGTGCGGCGGCGGTTTGCGCCACGTCTTTGCTGAGGGCGAGGCGGTCGAGGCGCGCCATCAAGGAATCCTGCAGCGTGCTCGGCACCGCCAGCGGTGGCAGCGGGCCGGTGAGCGTATAGTGATCGCCGTTGTCCCGCAGAAAACCGACTTCCAGCACCGCTTTGGTCAGTTCTTCGAGAAACAGCGGAACGCCATCGGCTTTGGCGATGATCTGATTGAGCACCTCGGGCGGCAGCGCCTTGTGCGCCGTCAGGGCATCGACGATGGCGAGGCCGTCCTGTTGGTTCAACCGGCTGAGCGAGAGCGCGGTGATCCAGGCGGTATCGATCCATCCTGCGGTGAAGCCCGGCCGGCTGGTGAGGAGCAATAGCATCGGCAGATTCTGGGCGTGGGTCGCCAGGCGCTCGATCAATTCCAACGTAGTGGGGTCTATCCAATGTAGGTCTTCGAATACGGCGACGACCGGTTGGCGGTGAGCGGAGCCGAGCAACAACGCTTCCAGCGCCTCGAAAGTCCTGGCTTTCACCATTTCCCGGCTGATCGTGATCTGACCGTAGCGTTCGGTGCCGGGGAGCGACAACAACTGGGCGAGCAGCAACGCGTAGTCCGCGCTGGGCATTAGCGATTGACGCAGATACTCTTCCAGCTTGTCGAGCTTGGCCGCGGGCGGGTCGTCGCGGTTCAGCCGGATGGCGCGCTCCAGTTGCTGGATCACCGACGCCAGCGCGCTGTTTTGGTAATACGGGGCGCCGTAAAACCGCCAGCGGATGTGCGGAGTGCCGCTGATCTGTTCGAGCAATGCCTGCACCAGCCGTGATTTACCGATGCCGGCCTCGCCGCTCAGCAGCACCACTTGTCCCTCGCCGGCTTTGGCTTGCTGCCAGCGCCTGAGCAGCAGTTCGAGTTCTTCATTGCGCCCGACCAGAGTCGTCAGCACATGGGCTGCGCGGGTGGCTTCGAAGCGGCTTTCGATTTGCCGCGCGCGCACGACTTGCCAGGTTCGGATGGGTTCGCCAAAGCCTTTCAGGCTGGGCGCGCCGAGGTCGATGTATTCGAATAATTCACCGGCCAGATAGCGGGTGAGCGCGCCGATCACCAGGGTATTGGGTTTTGCTAAGGCTTGCAGGCGCGCGGCCAGATTAGGGGTTTCACCGACCACCGCTTCTTCCTGCGCGGCGGCGGCGCCGATGATATCACCCACCACCACCGGCCCGGTGGCGATGCCGATCCGCACTTGCAAGTCGAGTCCGGGGCGCGGATGCAATTCCGTGATCGCCTCGATCAAGGTGAGCCCGGCGCGTACCGCGCGTTCGGCATTGTCTTCATGGGCGATGGGGTAACCGAAATAGGCCAGCACGCCATCGCCCAGGAAGCGCGCGATGTGCCCCTCGAAGCGTTGAATCACCGAGGCGCAGCAATCCTGATAGCCGCGGATGATCTCGCGCATATCCTCGGGGTCGAGGCGTACCGAGAGCGCGGTCGAACCGACCAAATCGCAGAACATCACGGTCAATTGGCGCCGTTCGGCGCCGGCGGTAGCAGCAGGCGTTGCCGCTGATAGCGGCGCGGCGGCGGGTTCGGTCGTTGGCGTCTCGCGCAGCGCGGCAATGGCTTTGCCGAGTTTTTTGCGATGGCCGAGCGGAATACCGATATCCTTGAGGTCTTGCTCGGTGAGTTCCGGCAATATTTCAAAATCGATCCGCTGCTCGGCGAATAATGCGTCGTATTCGCCAAGGCCCAATTCTTCCAGCCAAACCCGCAAGTCTCCCATCATCGTCCTCTGCCGCTCACGCTGGGCGAGCGCCACGTGGCGATGACCCTCTAGCCCAGCGCGTGCATTATCCTGCCGCGTGGCGACAACGGCCAGTCCTGCCTGGGGACGATAGCGGGTGTTACCCCGACCCGAGAGAGATTCAGGTGAATTCCGGCGCGATGCCCAAACCCCAGAGCATGACGGTGATCGCCAGCATGGCGACGAACGCCACCAGCCCAAAGGTGACGACCGCGGAGGAGAACAAGAAGCCGCGTTCTTGGGAGACATTCATCATGATCGGAACGCCGGTGTAGAGCAGGTATACGGTATAGGCGAGCGCGACTAAGCCCACCAGGAAATTCACCCATAGCACCGGATAGGCTTGCATGACGCCGATGAGTAACAGCGGGGTGGCGGTGAATGCGGCCAGCTTGATGGCTTGCGCCAAGGTCGGCGTGGCGCCGTAGGTCGTCGCCATCCAGTGGATGGCTTTGCCGACCACGAACACCGCCACCAGGATCGCCAGATAGTAGAGAATGGCGATGGCTGCCGCACTGTTTGGAGTGAGCTTGACCGGGTCGCCCCAGCCGATCTGCCAGCCGAGCTGGGTGGTGCCGATGAAGCCCGCGACCGGTGGGATCAAGCCCAGGATCATCACGTATCCCAGGTAAGTTTGGGCGATGGTTTTATCGTCGCTACGGATGGCCTGCCATTCTTTCTTAGCGTCCATGAGCAGTCCGAGCACATGATTGAGCAGCATGAACGAAATCTCCGCTTTGTTGTGGTATCGCACTATAGTTCATCACTGTAGGCCGCAAAAAAACAGAGCGGATTGATATGGGTCAAGAAATCGCGCGATTGCCGAGGCCAGCTCCGCCTACGCCGCTGGGACAGTCTGATTTATCCCATGTTTTGCCGATTTGGCGCGTTTCCTGATGGAAGGTTGATGTGTTCAGCGAGAGAACGATTCCAGATGCAAGGTGTCGCCAACCCCATCCAAGACGAAGTCCATCTCGATCCGTCGCTCCGACAGCAGCTTTAAAGTGACCGTTCCCACCGGCGTACTTTGCACTTCCCCTGGAATCCAGGTCTGCCCCAATGCGGGCCCACGGTAGCGCAGCAGATCGGCGCTGAGCATGTCGCCGACGATGGCGCCGCCAAAAACTGCCCATAGGTCCGTCCCGCTTTCGTCATAGGCGTACCAAATGCCTTGCAGGCTATCGCCTGTTTGCACCAGCACCACGTCCTGGCCCGATTTGACAGGGTCCCACCAGACGCCGTTGTAAGGGCCTTTCGCGTTCGGCTCGAATGGTTGAATGGGCAATGTCCCACTGACGCCATTGCGGGTGTAGCTGAAGATTACGGCAGTGGACGAACTCAAATCGAGAGTGAGCTCGCCGACGGATTCCCCGCGCACTTGGTTGATATTCCAGGGTTGGCCCAGCGCCGGGCCGGTGAAGCGCCAGAGATCGGATTCCATGCGGTGGCCCACCAACTGGCCCTGGAAGTTGACCCAGGTATCGGCGCCGGATTCATCGTAGGAATGCCACTGGCCCCAAAGTGTGTTGCCGGTCTGGGAGAGCACCATACCTTGTCCAGAAGTGCTGGACGCCCACCAAACGACAGAGCCGTTGCGATTGAGACGGAAGAGACCGCCGAGAGTCGGAAAATATACCGAGCCAGGCTCAGCCGTACTAACCGCCATCGCCGCGCTTACCCGTAGCGGCGAGTTGGTCAAACCGACGATGCCGCGACTCGTCAAACCGCTGTTGACGGGTAACCAGCTTGCGCCGCCATCGCGACTTTCCATCACACCGGCCCGGCGTTCTGGATCGAGCGCCAGTGGCGAGTCGGTTGGGGCGGCGTAAGCCACATAAAGAGTAGCCGGCTGCTTTGGATGAACCACGATGCGATGCAATAACACGCGGATTCCAGTATCAAGACTACGCCAAGTCAAACCGCCGTCTTCGCTCTTGCGCAGCTTGCTGCTCGCCAAGCCTGGTTCTTCACGGATGACGTACAGCGAGCGGGAGTCGGTAGGATCGACCGCGATATCGATGATGTGCGCGCCTTGTCCGTGGTCGATCTCAGCCCAGGTTTGCGCGCCGTCCAAACTTTGGCGGAGGCCCTGGTTGGTGCCCGCGTAGAGAACACCATCCTGCGTACCGACCAAGGTTGTGATGGTATTAACGGGTTCGCCCGAGGACGGCGGCGATAAGCCCAGGGAGGGCATCTCAGCCCAGGAAACCCCGCCGTCGGTGCTCTTGAGTAGGAAAGGATCGGCTGAGGGAGATCCCGTTGACTTCTTACCCCCTGCCCCTGCATAAAGCGCACGATTCTGACCGCTAATGGCGAACGCGCCTAAGCCAAAGTAACGCTCGTCATCCAGAGCGTTCAAGCGACTCCAGGAGTTGCCGCCATCGCTGGTTTTGTAGGCTGAAAAAAATTCTATTCGGGCCGGCAACCGCGTAAAATGTGTTAGCGTCGGCGGGATCGAATTGCAGCCGCGCCGGTTGGCAAGGATGGTGTTCGTCACCCGCGCAGGGCAGCGGCGCCCAGGTCGATCCGCCGTCCTGGCTGATACTCATGCCCCGCTCAGCCAAGGCGTAAACCACTCGATCATGCGCCGGATGGGCAGCGACGCCCAGCAAAGTATCACTGTTATCCACTGGGGGGCTGCCGAAGGCCCAACTCGCGCCCTGGTCTGTACTCTTGGCGAAGCCTCGGCCGGTGATCGAAAAAAGATCTTTGCCATCCACCGAAAACGCGATGCTGGTAGGGCATGAGGCGTCGATCAGATCGGTCCCGACCCGCGCCCAATGGCTGCCGCCATCGGTGCTCGCCACGATCTGGCACCGCAATGCATTGAAATTCGCGTCGCGGACGACCACGACAAGCCGATTGCTATCGGTGGGATCGATGGCTGGCCCTGACATCAGCCATTCGTTGGCGAGCAGGTTCAGCAAGTTCCAGTGCTGACCGCCATCGGCGCTCTTGAAGATTTTGTCTCGATTCGTGGCGTAAACCACATTCGGGTTCATAGGGTCAATGATCAAGCCCACACAGGCGTCATCCAAGGCTTCAGGAGGGGCTACGAGGTGCTGAGAAAGCCCTCCATCCGAACTGCCGTAAATGCCCGCGCCGACGACAGCCGTGTCGTTGGCAACCGTGCAGGCGGAGTAATACAGAGTTTCAGGCGCCGCGGTTGCAATATCGAGTTCGCCCACGATGCCCGGCAAGCGGCTCCAGGTGCGGCCGCCGTCGGTGCTTTTGAAGATGCCTTCAGAGCGTGAATCATAGACAATATCGGAGTCGGCCGGGCTAACGAGCAAATCTCCCACTTGTCCTGGAACGGGCAGGCGGCCATTGTCGCCGGTCGCTGCCGTCCAGGTCGCGCCACCATCCAAGCTCTTATAAAGAAACGGCCCCAGCAAAGTATCACCGGCGGGATGATCGAACATGACGTAGAGAACGGAAGGACTGGCGGATCCAACCGCCAGCGCATGACTACTTTCCGCCGGCAGGCCGTCATTGATCGCATTCCATGTAGCGCCGCGATCGGTGCTCTTGAAAAGCCCGCTGTTCCAGGTCGCGACATACAGGGTATCGGGGTTTCGTGGGTCAACCCTCAATGCCAAAATTCTTGCGCTTGCTGGACCGGGACTGATGAATTCCCAAAGCTTCACTGTGGCATTCGTGGACTGGCATGACAGGGTGAGGGCAACGATGGCGGCGAGTGGTAAAGGCTTAGTCATCGGATTCCCCGCTAGCGACTTGCTGATGCACAGTATATGTTCAACGGTTTTAGCTGAACGGTAGCTGAACAAAACGCTTTTTATTTCTTGGCTCTGGCATCAAAAGCAAGCGAGATTGCAATAGAATTTCCAGGTGAACCGCGCACCGCAAATGAGGTAAGACCATCATGAGCCGCCGCCTAGAATTCCTTTGCAGCCTCGCTGCAATAGCATTTCTCGCCATCGGCTGTGGCGGTGGCGGCGGTGGCAGGGCTGATGGGACGGGGCCGTTCAATGTCCAGCCGTCTTTTATCGCGAGTCCCATTCTCAAAATCCACTATGACGGCGCGAGCGATGATCTGCTCACCGCCGGTGTGGGCGCAACCGGCCTGCAATCGGCGCAGCTCGAATATCAGAATCCACTGCAGCCGACTGCGGTTGAGTTACGCCGCAATGCGCTCATCACCAGCTATCGCGAACTCGTTGACACTACCGATGGTGGCGGATTTCGCCGCCTATACGGCCCGAACGTGGACGTCTCTGGTGTCGCCACCGCGAGCGAGGGCTTGATTGCGGGAACCGAATATCTGGCTTATGCCGATGACGGTAGCGGCAAGCTCAAAATCACCTTGCTGGTACAGGTGCCGGACGCATTCGACTTGGCCCGGCCCTGCATGGTCGCCGCACCGCCATCCGGGTCGCGAAACGTGTATGGCGCGATTACGACGGGTGAATGGGGATTGAAGCGCGGTTGCGCGGTCGCTTATACCGACAAAGGCGCGGGCACCGGTTTCCATAACCTGCAAACCAACACCGCCCAGGGTATCCAGGGCGAGACGCTTGCCGCGGACGATCCGCGGGCGAACTTCCGCGCGCCCATTGACGGGGCGGCGCTGGCCGCGTTCAACGCCACGACTCCGCACCGCTTCGCCGTCAAGCAAGCCCATTCCCAGCAAACGCCGTGGGCCGATTGGGGCGTTTACGTGCTGTGGTCGTTAGAGTTCGCGTTCTACGTGCTCAACGAACAATTCAGCACAGCGGACGCCCAAGGCCGGGTGCCGATTGTCATCACGCCAGCCAATACCCTGGTGATCGCCGCCGGCGTATCGAACGGTGGCGGCGCGTCGTTACTCGCTGCGGAGCAGGATAACGCCGGTTTCATCGACGCCGTCGTCGTTGCCGAGCCCAATGTGTAGCCGCCGCTGGGCGGGGCTTTCGGCATTCAGCGTGGAGGCGGGGCCATTCTGGACGGTTCTGCTCACAGCAAAAGCTTCATCGACTATATGACGCTGAGCGTTCTCTATGAACCCTGCGCGGAACGCCTGTTGAGTGGCATAGGCGTCGATCCCGACCCGGCGGCGCCTACGCGGATTCGCTGCGCCGCGCTGCGCGCGCAAGGCCTATTGAGTGCCGATGCGCCCCAAGCGCAAGCCGAAGAGGCGGCAGCCATCATCGCCGGCTATGGTTTTGAGGCCGAGCAGCGCGCGTTGCTGCCGATCTACAACGATTTGCATGAAGCGCTAGCCATCGCCTTCGCCAATATGCTGGGCCGCTTCGGTGTCACCGATCATCTGTGCGGATTCAGCTATGGTGGGGTCAGTGGCGATACCCCCGCAACCCCTATTGCGTTGGACGCCGCCAGCGACGCCACATTGTACGCCGCTAGCACCGGCATACCGCCCACCGCAGGCATCGCGATCATCAACAACAACGCGGTAGGCGGCGCGGTCGAATACCATCAGGCAGTGTCGGCGCAAAGCGGTCTCGCCGACCGCAGCCTGGACGGGTTCCGCTGCCTGCGCGATGTGGTTCAGGCGCAGCGTGTGCAATCGGGAACGGCGATCACACGGGCCAGCGTGAACCTGCGTGGTAAACCGGCCATCATCGTCAGCGGACGCGGCGACGGCTTGTTGCCGCCCAATCATACCGCCCGCCCTTACTATGCCAGCGACTTACTCCTGGAAGGGGCGAACAGCCGGTTGCGCTATTATGAAATCGAACATGCCCAGCATTTGGACGCCATCATTCCCGCTCACCCCCAATTCATCCCATTGCATTACTACTATGGGCAGGCGCTGGAGTTGATGTATGCGTATCTGCGTGCCGGCGCCGCCCTGCCGCCCAGCCAAGTGGTGCGCACCGTCCCACGCGCACTGGTGGGATCGCCGCCTGCGCCCGAGCCTTTGGCGGTGGAAAAGCATCTCCGTCCTATCGCTGCGCAACCGGCGGAAGTCGATGCGATCACGTTCACCGATGGGGTGCTTCGTGTCGCGGATTAGCCCGGGTACGGACCTCATCGCTCGGTCGTTGCGCCGCCGGGTGGCGTTGCTGGCGGTGATCGTTGCATTCTCCTATTTGGCGCTAGAGGCGATCTTCAGCACGTTGTACGTATACGGCTGGGTGCGCCATCCCGAGCCGTTCTGGGTGTCCGAAGACAGCGGCAGAACCGTGCAGTTCGATCCCATCCTGGGCTACCGCCTCACCCCTACCCCATCGCGGGTAGCAAAGATCAGCTTTGGCGCCGTCGAATTCCAAGCGCTGTTGCGCGGCAATAATCTAGGGTTCGTCGATAAAAACGACTTCACGGCGCGCGCGCAAGGGGCGGGCGTGAAACGCATCGCAGTGATGGGCGATTCGTTCACCGCCGCTTCCTACCTGCAAGCAGATTGGACCGAGGCCATCGAACATTTGTCCCGTTCGGCGGGGCAGCCCCTGGAGGTGCTGAATTTCGCGATCGCGGGCGCCGGTCTCGCCAATTGGTGGAGTGTGATCACGCGCCTTCTGGAACCACAGGATTATCAGTTTGACGGCCTGGTGTTCGCGGTATTCGAGGGCGATTTGCACCGTGGGTTTTCCGTCTCCGACCATCGTGGTTACCGCGAGCACCACTTCGGGCGGGCGCCGTCCTGGAACCCGGCGGAATGGCCGCGCACCCTGGATGAAGCCCGGCCTTTATTGATGCCCTTGCGCGGCTTCATCCTGAGCCCGCCGGAATTCGAGCAAGCGCTGGCCGGGCGCTGGTCGCCGCCCGATCCGGCGCCGCCCTGGCGGCCCTACGCCGCGCTCAAGATCGGCGAATTGCTGGGGGGTATGGCGGCATGGCTGGAGGGAAAGAAGGAGGAGAGTCCCGCGGTGGTTACGCTGCCGGACCTGAACGCCGAGCAGATTCGGCTGATCCAGGACATTGCCGCTTATGCGCAGCGCCATCATCTGCCGGTGCTGGTGGCGAGCATTCCAGGGCGCGAGAGTCTGCTCGCGGGCTTGGCCCCGCCCGCCGATGTGCGCGAGTTCGCAAAACTCCTGGGCGCGGATTTCATCGACGGTGGACAGGCGTTCGCGGGATTGACGGCGCGTGAGATTCGCGCGAGCTGGCTGCCTTACGACGGCCATTGGGGGCAGGTGGGATCGGACCGCTTCGCGGCGCTCATATGGCGCGCGCTGCAACGACAAGAGGCGTTAAAACCCTGATGGCACGGCGCTTGATTTGCCTGCATCCATCCCCATAAGAAAAATAGATGACATTTTTCCGCGAGGAGTATCCTGCCCATGCGCATGGACAAATTCACCAGTAAGTTACAGACGGCGCTCGCCGACGCTCAAAGCCTGGCGTTGGGGCGCGATCACCAGTTCATCGAACCGCTCCACTTGATGGCGGCTCTGTTGGACCAACAGGGCGGCACCGTGCGGCCTTTGCTCTCGCAAGCCGAAGTCAACGTCAACCTGTTGCGCTCGCAATTGGGCGAGGCCCTGGACCGCCTGCCCAAAGTGCATGGCGTGGGCGGCGACGTGCATCTTTCCAACGACTTGGGGCGTCTGTTGAATCTCACCGACAAAATCGCCCAACAGCGTAAAGACGCTTACATTTCGTCCGAGCTTTTCGTGCTCGCCGCGCTCGAAGACAAGGGCGAATTGGGGAATTTGCTGCGCAAGGCCGGCGCCAGCAAAGGCATGGTCGAACAAGTCATAGCCAAGATGCGTGGCGGCCAGAAAGTCGAAGATCCCAACGCCGAGGAGCAGCGCCAGGCGCTGGAGAAATACACTATCGACCTCACCGAGCGCGCGGAACAGGGCAAGCTGGATCCGGTGATCGGACGCGATGACGAAATCCGCCGCACCATCCAGGTGCTGGCGCGCCGCACCAAGAACAACCCCGTGCTGATCGGCGAACCCGGGGTCGGCAAGACCGCGATCGTCGAAGGGCTGGCGAGCCGCATCGTCAACGGCGAAGTACCGGAAGGTTTGCGCGGCAAGCGCCTGCTGGCCTTAGACATGGCGGCCTTAATAGCGGGCGCCAAGTTCCGCGGCGAGTTCGAGGAGCGCCTGAAAGCCGTGCTGAATGATGTCGCCAAGCAAGAGGGCAACGTCATCCTGTTCATCGATGAGCTGCACACTATGGTCGGCGCCGGCAAGGCCGAAGGCGCGATGGACGCCGGCAATATGCTGAAACCGGCGCTGGCGCGGGGCGAATTGCACTGCATCGGCGCGACCACGCTGGATGAATACCGTAAATACGTCGAGAAAGACGCCGCGCTGGAGCGGCGCTTCCAGAAAGTATTGGTGGACGAGCCGTCGGTGGAAGACACCATCGCCATCCTGCGCGGCCTGAAAGAGCGCTATGAAGTGCACCACGGCGTCGAAATCACCGACCCGGCCATCGTCGCCGCGGCCACCCTGTCGCACCGTTACATCTCCGATCGTAAGCTGCCGGACAAGGCCATCGACTTGGTCGATGAAGCGGCCTCGCGCATCCGCATCGAGATGGATTCCAAGCCTGAGGCAATGGATCGTCTGGAACGCCGGCTGATCCAACTCAAGATCGAGCGCGAGGCGGTGAAGAAGGAAGCCGACGAGGCTTCCAAGAAGCGCTTGCAGGCCTTGGAGCAAGAGATCGGTAAGCTCGAGCGTGAGTATTCCGACCTCGAAGAAATCTGGAAAGCGGAAAAAGCCTCGCTCGCCGGTGCGGCGCACGTCAAGGAGGAGCTGGAGCGGGTGCGCCTGGAGTTCGAGACCGCGCGCCGCGCCAACGACCTGGCGCGCATGTCGGAATTGCAGTACGGGCGGATTCCGGAACTGGAAAAACGCCTGGCGCAGGCGAGCGCCGCCGAGCACAAGGAAACCCATTTGTTGCGCAACAAAGTGACCGACGAGGAAATCGCCGAAGTCGTATCGAAATGGACCGGCATTCCCATTTCTAAGCTCATGGAAGGCGAGCGCGACAAACTCTTGCGCATGGAAGAGGCGCTACATCGCCGGGTGGTGGGGCAGGACGAGGCTGTGGTCGCGGTGGCCAACGCCATCCGCCGCTCGCGCGCGGGGTTGTCCGACCCGAATCGGCCCAACGGTTCGTTCCTGTTCCTGGGGCCTACCGGCGTGGGCAAGACCGAGCTCTGCAAAGCCTTGGCCGAGTTTCTGTTCGACACCCAGGATGCGATGATCCGCATCGACATGTCGGAATTCATGGAGAAGCATTCGGTGGCGCGCATGATCGGCGCGCCGCCCGGTTACGTCGGCTATGAAGAGGGCGGTTATCTCACCGAAGCCGTGCGGCGCAAACCCTACTCGGTGATCCTGCTGGATGAAATCGAGAAAGCGCATCCGGATGTGTTCAATGTGTTGCTGCAGGTGCTGGACGACGGCCGCCTCACCGACGGCCAGGGGCGCACGGTGGATTTCCGCAACACGGTGGTGGTGATGACCTCCAATCTGGGTGCGCAGATCATCCAGGAGAAGCTGGCCGGAACCGAGCGCGGCGGCGGCGACGAGTTTTATGAAAAACTCCAGGCCGAGCGCCGTTATCAGGAGATGCGCGACGCGGTTCTGGAAGTGGTGGGTAAGCATTTCCGCCCGGAATTCATCAACCGCATCGACGAAGTAGTGGTGTTCCACCCGTTGGGCCGCGAGCAGATTCGCGCGATCACCGCGATCCAAATCGAGTATCTGCGCAAGCGTCTGGCGGAGCGCGACATCGGCCTCATGCTCACGCCCGCCGCGCTGGATCATCTGGGCGCCGCCGGTTTCGACCCGGTGTATGGGGCGCGGCCGCTCAAGCGGGCGATCCAGAGCCAGCTCGAAAATCCGTTGGCGCAGCGCATCCTGGCCGGCGGATTTGGCCCAGGCGACGCCATCGTGGTCGATCTCGAACGCGATCAACTGGCGTTCCGCCGCGCCGAGCAGCGCGCGGCAGCCTAACCTTCTCCATTTTGCCCTCACCGTAGGGGCGCCCCCGAGAGGCGCCCCTACTCGCAAAGCGATGAGCCATGATGCTTGTCTCGGCGCGGTTTAATCAGTACGCTGATTCTCCTGGTGCATTACCGCTTGGAGAGATCGATGGGTGCCCTGATGTTTGCGCGCTGTGGCTGCCCGCTGCGCGGCATTTTGGTTGCCTGCGCGCTGGGGGGAATGGCGTTCACGCCCGCCGGCAAGGCTGCCGATGAAAGCGTCTGGCTGGCGCATCTGAAGAATCTGACCCAAGCCGAGGGACGCACGCTGTTACGGTTGGCGCGCGATCTGTTTCCGCACGCCGAACTGGAAAGTTCGCACTACACACGCTGCATCGATCCTTTCGATGAAGCGGCGAGCGATCTGCAATCGCGCGAAACCGCCCTGGAATCGCTCAACCTCATCAACGGCGCCATTCGACGCATGGGCTATACCACCTATGCCGATATCAGCGACGAAGAAGAGCGCCTGCGGTTGGCGAAAATGCTGGCGGAGAATCGTTGGATCAAACGGTTCAGCACTGGCGTTGGGCAGTGCTTGTACGGCCAGTTGGACGTGAAATTACTGCTTAAACTCAAGTAGGAGCCTCTGTGAAACGCAAGATCACCATGGCCGTGTTCCCGGTCGCGGGCCTGGGGACGCGGTTTTTGCCGGCTACCAAGGCAAGCCCCAAGGAAATGCTGCCAATCGTCGATAAGCCGTTGATCCAATATGCCGTTGAAGAAGCGGTAGCGGCGGGCGTGAGCACCTTGGTGTTCATTACCGGGCGCAATAAGAACGCCATCCTCGACCATTTCGATAAAGCCTACGAACTGGAAGCGGAATTGCAGGTGCGCGGCAAGCAAGACCTGCTCAAAGTCGTACAGGATGTCGTACCCACCACTGTGAACTGTATCTACATCCGGCAAGCCGAGGCGCTTGGACTCGGGCACGCGGTATTGTGCGCCAAACCGGTGGTGGGCGAGCAGCCCTTCGCGGTATTGCTCGCC
>JAXMFZ010000038.1:0-41308 GCA_046347515.1 Gammaproteobacteria bacterium
CGCCGTATCGATCACATAGCGGATCGCTAACCAAACCAACACGCCCGGTGCGGCGAAGGCGATCAACAATCCCAGCGCCGACGGCTTGGGCAGATAAATCTTCATGCCCTCTTGCAGCGCAATCTTGGCGATCTTGTCATTGGGGCTCAGTTTGATCGCGCGGTGGATCAGATCCAGTCCCTCGCGCTCGCGCCCGCGTTGCATGATGATCGCCAAGCCAAGAAACGCCAAGGCGCTCGCCGAGCCGGGGTCAATTCTCACCGCCGTCTTGGCGTGTACTTCGGCTTCTTGCCAGCGCTTTTGGATGATTTTCACGCGCGCCAGGGTCGTATGGGTGAGCGCCGCATCGGGCGCCAAGGCTGCCATCCGTTCGGCTGCTTGCGCCGCGAGCTTGGTCTTGCCGCGCACGATCTGGCCCACCGCCAGCGCATGCAGATAGTCGCAGTCTTGCGGCGCGAGTTTCACCGCTTGCTCCAGCGCGGGCAGGGCTTCGCGCTTGCGGCCTGCGTCGAGGAGCAGCAGACCGCGCTTGTAGTAGGCCCAAGGCTCTTGCGGATCGAGGTGGATCGCCCGTTCGGCGTATTCCAGCGCCTGCTTGGGCTGATCGAGGCCGGAGAAGACGCTCGCCAGCAGGCAGTGGGCGTAATGATGATCCGGGGCTTGGGCGATCAGCCGTTGCAGCAAGGGCAAAGCTTCACGATGGCGGCCCAGTTCGATGAGGGCCGCCGCACGCTCGCTCAGCGCGCGCTGGGCGTCCACCCCGCCGGCGACGGCGGGCGCATCGGCGCTAGCGCTCACAGCAGGCGCTTGACGCGCAGGTATTCCAGCAGGTCGTCATACACCCCACCCTCGTTGGCGAACATCGCGTAGTTGCGCGCGGTCTCCAACCACGCCCGGGTGCTCGGCTTCACTTCCTTGAGCGCGCGCTTGAAATCGCTCTGGCCTATCGGGCGCGCGCCGCCACGCGCAATGGAGTCTTCCATGGCCAACTCGGCGGCGCTTTCGCAGAGATGCGCCAAATCCGCGCCGGAGTAATCGTCGGTGCGCCCGGCCAGCCATTCCAAGTCTACGTCCTGCACCGGGCGATCGCGCAAGTGGAAGGCCAATATTCCCACCCGCGCCGGGCGGTCGGGCGGCAGCACCAGCACGGTGCGATCCAACCGCCCTGGACGGCGCAGCGCGGTGTCCACGTCCCAGGGATGGTTGGTCGCGGCCAACACGAACACGCCCTCGTTAGCCTGATCGACACCGTCCATTTCGGCCAGCAATTGATTGATGACGTTGGCGCCCGCATGGCGGGTCTGGCTGCGTTTGCGCCCCAGCGCGTCCACCTCGTCGAGGAACAGCACGCAGGGCGCTTTGCGGCGCGCGGTCTGAAAGATTTCGCGCAGATTCTTCTCGCTGTTGCCTAGCCACATGTCGAGCACATCGGCCAGCCCCACCGAGAGGAAGCGCGCCTTCAATTCGCCGGCGGTGGCGCGCGCGATGAAGGTCTTGCCACAACCGGGCGGGCCATAGAGCAGCAACCCGCCGCGCAGCGATTTACCGAACATCTTGCGCAATTCGGGGTTCTGCATCGGCGCGAGGAAGGCGATATTCAAGCGCCGCTTCACATGATCCATGCCCGCCACGTCGTGCAGGGTGACGCTCGGCCCTTCGACTCCCCAGGGCTCATCGTCCTCGTCATCGCGGTCGTTGCCGACCACACGCAGCGGCACGACCTTGGCTTTCGCGGGCGGCGGCGCGCTGGCCGGTGGCGGCGCCGCGCCCGCCAGCGCCCTGTGCAAGCGCCGCAAGCCCTCGGCGCGTGCGGTATCGCCCAGGGCCGCGGCGGCGTCACCCGCGTAGCGCAACGCCTCCAAATGATCGGGCTGGCGCTCCAGAATCAGCGCGCAGTGCTCGGCAACCTCGGCCCAACGACTCCCCTGCGCGAGCAGGGATACGAGATGCGCGCGCAGCGCGAGGTTGCCCGGATCGGCCTGTACCGCGCCCTGAATCGCGGCAATGACGCTGGCGTCCATGGCTGGCGCGGCTCCGTCGCGCCTACTTCAACAAGCCTTCGGCCTTCATCGCTTCTTGCACCTTGGGCCGGGCGCCGACGCGCTCGATATAGGCTTTCAGATTCGGCCAGCGATTGAGGTCGATACCGACGAACTGTGACCAGCGCGACACCGTGAAGCAATACGCATCCGCCACGCAGAACTGCGTGCCCATCAAATAATCATTGTTGGCGAAATGCTTGTTGAGGAAATCGAAACGCCCGCTGATGCGCTCGATCGTCATCTTCTTGAATTCCTCGGGTGTGGCCGGATTGAACAGCGGACTGAAAGCCTTGTGCAACTCGGTGCCGACGAACACCAGCCATTCTTGCGTGCGGTAGCGCTCCATGGCGCCGGCTTTGGCGATCAGATTGGACTCCGGTCTTTTATCCGCCAAATATTGTAAGAGCACCGGCCCCTCGGTCAGGATTTGGCCATCGTCGAGTTGCAGCGCCGGTACATAGCCTTTCGGATTGATTTGCAGATAATCGGCGCCACTCTTGGTTTTCTTGGCTTTCAAATCGACTTGTTCAAGGTCGAGAGCATAACCCGCTTCGCGCGCCACGATATGCGGCGACAAAGAGCAGGCGCCAGGGCTGAAGTACAGTTTCATTTTTTCACCATCGGTCGATTACGGGGACGCCGACATCACCAAGCGGATTCCTGACTACTATAATCTCGCTTGCGCGGCGTCGCTATTGTAGCCGATACCCGCCGCTACCCGCCGTCCGCCGATAGGAGTCATCGCCATGCCAGTCCGCTTTCGCACCAGCCTCGCCTTCACCGTCGCCGCCTTGCTTTTTGCCGTCGCCGCCTGGGCGCGCGAGATGCCAACCGCAACGCCAGACGAAGTGGGCCTGTCCACCGAGCGGCTCATCCGCATCGGCCAGGTCTTCAAGAACGAAATCGACCAGGGCAAATTACCGGGCGCGGTAATGCTGGTCGCGCGCAAGGGCAAGATTGCCTATTTCGAGAGCCTGGGCGTGCAGAGCAAAGACAGCGGCCAGGCGATGCCGAAAAACGCGATCTTCCGCATCTACTCGATGACCAAGCCCATCGTCTCGGTCGCCGCCATGATCCTCGCCGAGGAAGGCAAACTCCAACTCAACGACCCAGTGGGTAAATTCCTGCCCGGATTCGACAAACTCCAGGTGAGCGCGGCCAAGACCGACGCCGAGTTCGCCAAAGTGGCCTACACCACGGTTCCCACCGATCGCCCGATGACGGTGCAGGATTTGCTGCGCCATACCTCGGGTCTGGCCTACGGCGAACTGACCGCCAACACGCCGGTGAAAGATGCCTATACCAAAGCGGGCTTGTGGTCGGCGGACATGGATTTCGACATCCGCGCGCTCACCCCCGCCGAGGAAATCGAACGCCTAGCGAAAGCCCCGCTTGCCCACCAGCCCGGTACGGTATGGGAATATAGCTTTGCCACCGACGTCCTCGGGCGGGTGGTCGAAGCCGCGTCCGGGATGCGTCTCGCCGATTTCCTCGCCGAGCGCGTGTTCAAACCGCTCGGCATGGATGACACCGGCTTTTGGGTGCCAGCGGATAAAATCAGCCGCCTCGCCCAGCCCTTCGCCACCGACCCGGCGACCAACAAACCCAACAAACTCATCGACGTGAGCGCGCAGCCGAAAAATGATTCCGGCGGCGCCGGCGGGGTCTCGACCGCGTTGGATTATCTGCGCTTTTCGCAAATGCTCTTGAACGGCGGCCAACTCGACGGCGCGCGCATCGTGAGCCGCACTACGGTCAACCTCATGACCTCCGACCACCTCGGCAAGCGCATCACTGCGGCCACCACGCCGGGAGAACTCTTGCTCGGCACGCCCGGCTATACCTTCGGCCTCGGCTTTGCGGTGCGCGAGGGTGCGGGCGTGGCCAGCGTGCCGGGTTCGGCGGGTGAATTCATGTGGGGCGGCTACGGCGGCACTTATTTCTGGATCGACCCCCAGGAACAATTGGTCGGCGTGCTGATGACCCAAGCGCCGGGGCCGAGCCGGCAGTTTTACCGGCGGCTGTTCAAGCAACTGGTCTATCAGGCGATTGCCGACTGAATGGCGACCATCCATTCACTCGCCAAGGCCCGCAAGGCCAAACGCCAAGCACGGGCCAGCGGCAAGACGCTGTGCGCGAACGGTTTTCATCAATGGGCCATCGCCCAGGAAAAGCCGTTCGACGTGCAACAAGGGCGGTTGGTGACGGTCTACCGCTGTAGCCGCTGCGGGGCGCAGAAAATGAGCGCGGATTGACAACACAGTCCAGGTCAATTGGAGCACTCTATGACCGAAAAACTGTTATGGCCGGAAATTAATGCGCGCTATTCGGGTGAATGGATCGTATTGACTGATCACGTTTGGGAGACAGCCCATCCTCACCCGCGTGAAGGCGTGGTATTGCACCACTGCCAGACAAAGCGCGAGCAGAACATGTTGCTGAAAGAACAAAAGACCGCCTTGCCAAAGCGCGTCGCCCTCATTTATGCGGGCGAGCCACCGCCGTTGCCGGACGGAGTATTCCTGAACGCCAATCTCGTTCGACTACGGTAACGCACTTGCTTTTACAATGCTGCCAATTTCCACCGGTCATCACGAGTTAATTCACGCCCAATGAGCCACGCCGCCTGCTCGCGTAGCGTCAGGTTGTCCGGCAAACGCGCCGAAAACGCTTCCGCTTCCTGCATCAACTCGACCGTCATCAAGTTGATCAGCAGCACCGCGTAATGCTGCACGGCTGGCGGATACGCTGATAACTCCAGCGCTGGATCGGCGTGAAAAGCGCGCAACATCGCCACTGCTTGCGGGAACAGTTCGTCGCGGCGGGTGTGAAGGTCTTGGCGGTTGGCGGCAAGGCCTGCCTCGCCCAAGAAACGGTAAAGAATGTCAGCAGCTTGATTGCCATTGATGGTGTTCATACGAGGCTATCTTGGATAGCGAGTTAATCTAGGAGCGCCAGCGGCGCCCCCCTTGCGGAAGAGGATCCCACTGGCGTCCATTCTTGACGACCGACCTCAGTGCACGGTCATAGTCGATCCGTGGGCCGCTTTGAATCTAAATCGGTCGTGGTCGAGTCGCTTATGGCAATTTCCACTCTCCCTTCCAGTTAGAATCACCGACATCATCGCCCAGTGGTCCTTTCCCGATGTTAACGCCGTCGAACTGTGATCGCCCCTGTATCCCAGCATACTTACCGGTGCCGCCGATCCAGTCGAAAGTGCCCACGCAGCGGTCGCCACTCTGGGGAGGGGGGCAGGCCCATTGTAGGATGGCTTTGTCGCCATCTTTGTCGGTTGCATGACAGTACCCAGAGAATGTGAACTTGTCCTTCTCGATCATCCCCTGCACGGAGCAAACTCCCACGGCGCGATGGAGAAACCCACTGCCCGCGTCGTTGAGAAATACTCCCTGCTGCACACCGACCAGGTACATATGGTCCTTCTCAATCTCAATGATACTGTCATGCTCAGACCATAAGAACTTTCCCGAATAGGTTCCCGTTTTGGCAAGCGGCTCGGCGCCGCCGATCACAGGTAAAAACAGGGCGACAGCACAGCCAGTCAATATCTTCTTCAGGTTTTGCATGTTGGTCTCCTTTGGTCATTCTTTTCTGCGGTGTGTTTGACGTTGGAACGTGCGGCCGCAGGAAGTCCCGCACACCCAATGGATCAAGTTGACGGACAACGAGCCGAGAAAAGGTGACACGGTGACATAGAATCGATGTGCTCATTTGGATCGACCAAAGAGCCTGTCACTCTCCCGGTGGCGATGCCCAAGAGATTAGCGAGCGGTGCCTCGGCTTGGGTAAAAAATGGGTAGAATTTTCGTAGAATGTTTGTGTAGCGGCGATACGTCGGTAAATTTTTTGTAGAACCGCAACAAAAATCACGGCGATTACGGTAGATTATTCAGCAATAAAATAAGCTCCTTAACGCGACAGAGGACGGCGTCGCGATGAACTCAACCAACAAGCTTCCTGCTCTGCTCCTCGACCTCACCGACGAGCGGCTGTGGCGTGGCGACGAGCAGATTCCGCTGACCCCGAAAGCGTTCGCGTTGCTGCGCTACCTGGTCGAGCACCCCAATGTCCTGCTCACCAAGGAAGCTTTGCTGGAGAATGTCTGGCCGGATGTCTATGTGGTAGAGCAAGTGCTACGCCATTACATCCAGGAACTGAGGCAGGTGCTGGGCGATAATTCCGATGTGTCGCGCTACATCGAAACGGTGCGCGGGCGGGGTTATCGGTTCATCGGCGCCATCACGATCAGAACTGAAGCTCCTCCGCCCGTCGCTCTGCCAGTGATCCTTGATCGGCCCGCTGCACCGACGCCCGACACCGCTAGTACAATCGTCACGTTTGATCCACCCGCCGCATCGGCGCGCGAAGAACCTATCGCGCCAGAACCCCAAGCCGTGAATCCCGTCCCCATCGAATCGCCCCGCTGGAAAAACCGGCGCTGGGCGGCAACGGCGGCATTGGTGATCCTCCTGCTGGGCGGCGCTGTTTGGTATTTTTATCCGCGCGCCCCACTGCCTTTGCCCACAGCCAGCATGGCGGTTTCCGCCAAACATCGTATCGCGGTTCTACCGTTCGTCAATTTGAGCGCTGATCCCGAAAATGAATATTTTTCCGATGGCATCACCGAAGAATTGATTTCCAAACTCTCGCGAATCAATGAGTTGCGGGTAATCGCCCGCACCTCCGTCATGGCCTATAAAAAGAGCGCCAAAAAGATCAGCGAGATAGGCCAGGAACTCAACATCGGCACCGTGCTTGAGGGCAGCGTGCGCAAAGCGGGCGATAAAGTGCGCATTACCGCCCAGTTGATCGATGTCGAAAGTCAGGCCCATCTCTGGTCGCAAGACTACGACCGCGACCTCAAGGATATCTTCACGATCCAAACCGATGTGACCCAACAGGTAGCCGATGCGTTGCAGGTGTCGCTGCTGGCTACCGAGCAGCGCCAGATCGAAAAGCGCGGCACCGAGAGCCTAGAAGCATACAATCTTTATTTGCTGGGTCTTTATCATCTCAGGAAGTATTCGCCGGAAGAGATGAACCAGGGCATCGAGTATTTCCAGCGCGCGATCACCATCGACCCGCGCTATGCTCAGGCTTATGCTTGGATGGCCACCGGTTACGACAATATGGCGTGGAATGGGTTGCTGCCCGAACAGGAGGGTTTCGCCAAAGCGAAAGCCACCGCGCTCAAAGCCCTGGAGCTGGACGATACCAACGCCGAAGCCTACGGCGTGATGGGCGATGTGTATGGGCATGAGTGGAATCGGCCAGCCTGTAAAAACGTCCTGGAGCGTGCCTTGCAACTCAACCCCAATTCGGCTTGGGCTCGCGAGACTTATGGCATTACCTATCTTGGCGCCATGGGCCGCTACCAAGAAGCACTGGTGGAAATGGAACGGGCCCTTGCCTTGGACCCGCTTTCCCTTGTTTACCGGCATGATTATGCGTGGGTGCTCACCTTCGCGCGGCAGTACGACCGGGCCATTGAAGAGTTTCAAAAGGTAGCCGCCGTCTCGCCAGACTATGGCAACGTCTACCGAGGGCTTGGTGAGCTTTACGGCTACCAGAGCAGGTACAAGGAATCCATCGCTGCTATGCACAAACTGGTGGATGTTTATGGAAGCACGCCCTATGCCTTGGCATCGCTCGGCTGGGCTTACGGGGTGGCTGGTCAGAAGGACGCGGCGCTGGAGATACTCGAAGTGCTAACGCGGCGAGCCAAGACACAAAAGGTCGAATCCGCCGAAATTGCTCGAGTGTATCTCGGCTTGGGGGATAAACAGCAAGCGCTGGACTGGTTTGAAAAGAATTATGAAGAACACGCAGGCGGCTGGGTGCTAGTATTCGCTAAGAGCTTTCCATTCTTCGATCCACTGCGTTCCGAGCCGCGCTTTATCGAACTGCTGAAAAAGCTGGGGCTGGAGAATTAAGCGCATGAAGCGCCATCGACGTTACGCACAAATTCATCCGGCGTTTGCGCCACCAGCGCCAGAAACCCTGCCTAATCCCCCCGTTTGCAAAAAGGGGATAGGCAACTGCTAGGCGATGAGAAGTGAAACTTGAGGCGCAATAGCCCAAATCGAATGATGGCGATTCAGGCTGTCAATCATTAATCAACGGGCCAATGGGTCGATTTTCCGCCCAATCAGCCACGCCGCCTGCTCGCTGTGCGCGAACGGTTTCCATCAATGGGCCATCGCCCAGGAAAAGCCGTTCGATGTGCAACAAGGGCGGTTGGTGACGGTTTACCGCTGTAGCCGCTGCAATGATCGCGGTTGTGCCTTGCAGGGCCGTTGACCTTGTTCAGAACCCTAACCCGGCACCGGCGCCAAGCAGCGTCGCGATGCCAAGCATCAGGAAGATGGCGGCGGCGATCGAATGGACCAGCTTCATCGGGATCTTCGAAGCCAGTTGGTCGCCGACGAAAACCGCCGGCACGTCAGCCAGCAGCATCCCTAGCGTCGTTCCAATGACTACCAGGAGCGGGGTCGAATAGTGGGCTGCCATCGCGACCGTGGCGAGTTGGGTCTTATCGCCCATTTCTGCGAGAAAAAACGTGATCAGCGTTGCCCCGAAGACCCCGAGCTTCCGTGCAACCTGGGTCTCTTCCTCTTCGATCTTGTCGGGAATCATCGTCCACCCGGCCATGCCGATGAACGAGAGTCCCAGCGCCCAGCGCAGTATCCCGGGACTCACCGCGGCGGTGATCCACGCCCCCAGCGCACCCGCCAAGGTGTGATTGAAGAGGGTGGCGCACAAGATGCCCGCGATGATCGGAAAAGGCTTCTTGAACCGCGCCGCGAGAATGAACGCAAGGAGTTGGGTCTTGTCGCCGATTTCAGCGAGGGCCACGACTCCGGTCGAGATGAAGAGTGCTTCCACAGAATGTCCTAAGGGTTGGGTAAGGAGATCATGTCGCCATGACCCCTACCGGGGGTCGCCGGCGGTGTTTACCTACCGCCGGCTCTCACAGAACGTGGCGTGCGGATTGGTAGCGTTCGTTATATAGGTAGGGCTGATCTAATCAAAAGATGATCATGGCATAAAAAGAATGTAATGGCGCCGATGCGGCGATCCAACTTGTTGGAAAACGATAACGTCGCATGAACCCAGCGAGACACGCGCTGGCGCAAGATGCCGTTCAGGCGTTCAACTTCATGATAACGGTTTGGCTGAGTGGATCACTTGTAGAATCTTACCGCAGCACGGCTTTTTGGATCAGCCTTACCCGTATGACATTACCCGCCGCGCTCGGTTATACTGCCCTGCCTCGTGTACCCATCTCGTCCCATGCGCATCGGTCCGTATCCCATCGACCCGCCGCTCATTCTCGCCCCCATGGCTGGCGTCACCGACAAGCCTTTTCGTTTGTTGTGCAAACGGTTGGGCGCAGGATACGCGGTGTCGGAGATGACCACGTCGGACTCCAAGCTGTGGCAAACCAGCAAAAGCCGCTTGCGCATGGATCATCATGGCGAGCCCGAGCCGATCGCGGTGCAGATCGCGGGCGCGGACCCTTGTGCTCTGGCCGATGCGGCGATCTACAACGTAGACCACGGCGCGCAGATCATCGATATCAACATGGGCTGTCCGGCGAAGAAAGTCTGCCGTGCCTGGGCAGGATCGGCGCTACTCCAAGATCAGGCGCTGGTCGTGCGCATTCTCACCACGGTAGTGAAAGCCGTCGCCGTTCCAGTCACATTGAAGATGCGCACCGGCTGGAATCGCGACAACAAGAACGGCTTGCAGATCGCGCGTATCGCCGAGGATGCGGGAATACAGGCGCTCGCCGTGCATGGCCGCACGCGTGACATGCACTATGGCGGCGAAGCAGAGTATGACACCATTGCCGCGATCAAGCAGGCCGTTTCCATACCGGTAGTGGCCAATGGCGATATCGACAGTCCGTACAAGGCGCGCGCGGTGCTGCGCAAGACCGGTGTCGACGCCTTGATGATCGGACGCGCGGCGCAGGGACGACCTTGGATTTTCCGCGAAATCGCCTACTTTCTGGCCTGCGGTGAACTAATGCCCGCGCCCAGGCCGGGTGCGATCCGCGCGATTCTTCTGAGTCATCTCGAGCGGCTTTACGCGTTCTATGGCGAAGAGAAAGGGGTGAGAATCGCGCGTAAACACCTGGGATGGTACGCACGGGATCAGCCCGAAAACGAGCGGTTCCGCCAGGCCATCAACCGCGCGGAATCGGTAATCGATCAGCTACGCCTCGCAAGCGATTATTTTGATCTACTGGCGGCGTGCCAGAGCCCGGAACCGGCTGCCAGCGCGTAGATCCCGGCGCGTATTGGGCCATTGGTTTGTGTGACAAAGTCACTGACGGCATGCCGTATTTCTCTTGAAAATGCAACATCGCCCGCAGGCCATTCGGTGGCCGCAAACCGCAACGAGATTGCATGAAACACGGGGCTGTTTTTCTTGTTTCCGCCGGTATCGGCGTCCTGATGTACTTGGCGTTCGCGGCCTCGAAAGCGCATGAGCAAGCCGCCCAAAACGAGCGCTTCGAACGTGGGCAGGCGCTCTATGGTTATTATTGTTATCAGTGCCATGGCTATGGCGGCGACGCCCGCACTCTAGCCAGCAGTTACCTAGCTCCCAGGCCGCGCGATTTTACCGCAGCCGCGCCCGATGTCTTGACACGCGCGCAGATGGTTGACGCGGTAAGCCATGGCCGCCCGGCCACAGCGATGATGGCATTCGGCAGCACCCTGGTGGCTCGAGATATCGAAGCGGTCGTGGATTACGTGCGCGCCAGATTCATGACACCGACGCCAGCGGCCGCTTATTATCACACGGCCGCCAATGGCTGGGTCGACCACGGCGCTTTTGCGCTTGCTTTCCCGTTCGTGAGCGGAACGGTTTCGTTGGCGACTGCCTCCGAGCGGCTCACTTCCGGTGAACAGGCGGGTAAGAAGCTGTATTTGTCGTCTTGTATCGTTTGTCACGACCATGGCAATGCCGCAGGCGCCGGTTCGACGGCGGTTTGGCAAGCGGAGGAATCCGAAGCGGATGAGTATTACCCTCACGGCGACAGTGACCATGCGCTTGGCGCTGCGGAGCCCGATCCGCACGATACACCCGCGGTCTTGGTCGATCCCACGGCGCAAGAATTACATGGCCAACAGCTCTATCTACAGAATTGCGCTTTCTGCCACGCGGCGGATGGTTCGGGCAGCAACTGGATCGGCCATTTTCTGCGCCCACATCCTGTTGATCTGCGAGACTTTTCGCTACTGCAAGGCGATGATACATCCCTGCGCGAAGTGATTCAAAAAGGGCTGACGGGGACGTCGATGCCAGCATGGAAGCAAATACTTCGACAGGAGCAGATCGATGACATTAGCGCTTACTTGAAGCGTGTTTTCTTGGCGAAGAAAGGGATGAGACAAGAACGAGACTCCAAGCAAGCGAAACCGGCAGAGAGTCTGCGCTGGCAGCGCGACTAGCGCCATTTCCGGGGGCCACCCTATTATGAAACAGCCATCGCCGCGGCGGAGCCTGGGAACGGTGTTACGGCATCCGCTCACGCTGACTTTCCTCATTCCTGGGCTAGCGTTGGTTTTTTTGCTGGTGGCGTTTCGATCTCAGGATTTCGTCGCCGCCCCCGTTCTGAATACCGCTTCACGAGCCGCGGAACCATCCGCTCAGCTCGCGCCGGTTGCGGATCGAGATAACGTCACGGAACGCATTCGCCCCATAGGCCAGGTGGAAATCGTTCGTCAGGATCAGCCCGCTCCAGAGCAGACCGGCGAGGAAGTCGGCAAGCCCCAAACCTCCGTGGTCACAGCGCAACCGCCACCCGTTGCAGACCCTGGCGTGTACCGGCGCGCTTGCGGTTCTTGCCACGATCGGGCTGGGCACGGGTTGCCCCGGATCGGTGATCGGGCGGCTTGGAGCGCGCTGTTTGCCGAGGGGATCGACCGGCTGGCGGAGCGGGTGACGCAAGGATTTCCCGGGCATCCACCGGTCGATGATCATTGGCCTTCGGAACCTGAAATCCGCCAGGCACTCCATTATGTAATGCAGGAAACGTTCTGGCCTGCGCAAAAATGAGTGTTGATCGCTGACGAGGAGAAATTCGTGAAGCGTGGATGTTGGTTAGTCGCGGTGCTCGGTGGTTGCCTGCTGATGACTGCCTGCGCTTCGCTGGAAGCGTTTCGCAATCTCATGGACAGCCAAATCGGCAAGCCGATAGCCGAAGTGCGGGAAGCGTTCGGCTACCATTACATCGAACGCCAGCTTGAGGGCGGCAAGGCCTATACTTGGCATTGGTCTCGGAGCGGCGTCAGCCCTGGATACGAAACGCCGACCACGATCCAGTCATTCGGATCGAACAGGTTGCGCGACACTATCATCTCGCCGGGCGCTTATTTCCCACCTGCTTACTACGAAGAAGCATGCGAATTCAGTATGATCACCGGCCCTGGCGGCAGGGTGGAAGCCTGGCACGCGCAAGGAAATGGTTGCGCCAGCTATGTCGGAGCGGAACCGGTGCTTCGCTCTAAGCCGCGAGCGAGATAGCGTCCTGCTTCGGCGCGCGTCGAGTCGGGTTCGACGGCCGGTTTCAAGGCAGATCGGGTTTGCGTTGCAACGACGGTTTGAAGCGCAAGCAAGGATCGCCCTCCGAACCGCTTTCGGTAAACCACAAGTATTCGTGTAACGGCGCGAACTGGGCTGCGAGGTCGGGAGAACCGCTGAAATAGGCTTGCGGTTCGCGCCGATCCGTGTCGGTCTCCTGAAACGCGAGGTTGACTTGTTGGACGCCTGGTAGCCGATATGCCACGCGTTCGAACACGCCCATGTTGTGGCGCACATGTCCCGACCCCAGCACGACCAATACCGGTTGTCCATGCGCTGCTTGCACCATATCGACAATCGCCGTCGCCATTGCATCGTTGCGCGCCAGCCAGGTTTGGTAGAGCCGGTCGATCAGCACCGGATCGTTCCATCCGCAATGGGCATGGACGAGCGTGTCTTGCATCAGCTTGTGGTAGGCGGTGTTGTCGAAAGCCGTATCGTGCAAGAACCGCTTCTCCACGGGCGAGAGGCCCGTGCGCCCTACGCGTGTCAGGCGCTGGACGATGCCGGCGGGAAGGTCGGCTCCAAAAGCGGACAGCTTGTGTTCTTGCGCCGTCCTGAGCAAGGGGAAATAGTCATTCCACTCCTTATCCCGATGTTTGCCCCAGCCTAATTTTTGCCGTAGCGTTTCTTCGCTGGTGCGGTTCGCGCCAACGGTGAAGTCCATCAGGTAGCCGGTCTGATCCATAGAAAAGAACTCGAAACCGATGAGCGGGCGCTTGCCGTTTTCGAGCAAGGCTCGTAACACCGTAAGCTCAAGCTCATGGTGGCGCGCGTTCGAGTGGGTTTCGCCCAGGTAAACAACTTGTGCGTTCGCCATCCTTTCGTATAGCTCGGCTGCCGTCAATTCGCGCGCCGGCTTGCCGCCGAAAATCCTGCCGAGCAAGGGATGATTCGCCGCCAGGGCGGGCGATGGAGTCACGCCGGAGTTGCCGGCTACGGTTGCGCAACCGTAGAGGAGGCTGGCGCAGAGCACCAGAGAGATCATTCGGAGCGTGGCGCACACGTTGGGACACGAAGCGACGATCACGGTCTGATCCACTCAGGGTGTCGCGGGACGCATATCGCGAACGAAATGCTCGAACGCGTCGCGCTGCTTGGTCACCGTGGGGGTAGGGCCATGCAATTGGACGAATAATTTCCCTTGCGGCGATTCGACGATCGCTGCCAGCAGGGTTTGATCGGCCTTGGCCGTTCCTACCGGGCCGACCCCGACACCGCGGGCATAGTTGCCCTGCAATTCGACCTCGGTGACCGCCATTCCCGCTACGCTATAGGCGTGAACGGTGGGGGTTACCGGCGCGCCGCCCGCGCCGCTGAACTGCGACCGCCAGCGGGCAATATTGGCGTCGGCCGTACCGCCTTGGCCGGGGCCGAAATAAAAAACCACGAGTTCGGCATCACCAGTATCGGCGGCGGGTATGCGAAACTGCGCCAAGCGCATCGAGCTAGAGGGTTGTTCGGCGAGCCACGCCGATGGAACCGGCGCAACGACTTCTCCGAGCTTCACCGTTTCCACCGGCGTGTCCGCGCCGCGGGCCAAGCCGCCGCCTGCGCCGGCAAGGATCGACGCCAACAGGATTGGCAGGGCGAGGACAGCGGACCGTTTCATGGCTTACATACTCTTTCAGCGCCTGACGATGCGCGCAGTATCTCGTCACCGGTTAGGACAATGTGTGACTTTGTCACGGAAGCGGCGGTCAGGCATGGCCCACACTATAGACGATTCGGAATTCCGGCAAACGCTTTTCTTCAATATCGGCAATCGATGATTCCTGAACTGGGACATTTCGCACTCATCATCGCCCTATGCCTGGCCGCGATCCAGGCCATTTTCCCCATCCTCGGCGCGGCGTGCGGCGATACAGCCTGGATCGCCGTGGCGAGGCCGGCGGCGCGTGCCCAGAGCCTGTTCCTCGTCGTTGCGTTTGCGGCGTTGACGTATGCTTTCGTCAGCAACGATTTCTCGGTGGCTTACGTGGCTGGCAATTCCAATACGGCATTGCCGCTGTTTTACCGGGTTTCCGCGGTGTGGGGAGGCCATGAGGGGTCGCTGCTCCTGTGGAGTGTGATCCTCGGGTTATGGACGCTGGCAGTGAGCGTATTCAACCGCGGCTTACCGGAACCGTTTGTGGCGCGCGTGTTGGGCGTCATGGGTCTGGTCAGCGTCGGCTTCTTGCTGTTTCTGCTGCTCACTTCCAATCCGTTCTTACGGCTGTTTCCAGCGCCGCTCGACGGTGCCGACCTCAATCCCCTGCTCCAGGATATCGGCCTAATCATCCATCCGCCCATGCTCTACCTTGGCTATGTCGGGTTCTCGGTGGCATTCGGTTTCGCTATCGCCGCCTTGTTGGGCGGGCGGTTGGATGCGAGCTGGGCGCGTTGGTCGCGACCCTGGACTACCGTTGCCTGGGCGTTTCTGACGCTTGGCATCGCGCTCGGCAGTTGGTGGGCTTACTACGAACTGGGCTGGGGCGGGTGGTGGTTCTGGGACCCGGTGGAGAACGCCTCGTTCATGCCCTGGCTTACCGGCACCGCGCTCATCCACTCGCTGGCGGCGACCGAAAAGCGCGGCGCGTTCAAGAGCTGGACGGTGCTGCTCGCCATCTGTGCGTTCGCACTCAGCTTGCTCGGGACTTTCCTGGTGCGATCCGGTGTGCTCACTTCGGTGCATGCGTTCGCCAACGACCCGGCGCGCGGCGTGTTCATCCTTGGCTATCTGACGGTGGTCATCGGCGGTTCGCTGGGCCTGTACGCCTGGCGCGCGCCCGCGACCCTGGAGGGCGCGAACTTCAAGCCCGTCTCGCGCGAGGCTTTCATCCTGCTCAACAATTTGTTGCTGATGGTGGCGATGGCCAGCATCTTGCTCGGAACGCTGTATCCGCTGGCCGTAGACGCGCTCGGTTTGGGCAAACTGTCGGTAGGGCCGCCGTATTTCAACACCGTATTCGCGCCGCTGATGGCGGTGCTGGCGTTGATCATGGTAGTGGGCACGGCGACCCGCTGGAAACAGGATACGGTTCGCCGGCTGGTGGCGCAATTGCGCTATGCCGCTGTGGGCGTGACGGTGGCGGGCGCGCTGATCTGGATGATGATGGCTGATCATGGCGCGGCAAAAGCCATCCTGGGCAGCGTGCTGGCGGCTTGGATCCTGTGCGGTACGCTGGTGGCGTTGCATGCGCAAATCGCCGGCAAACGCCATCCCTGGGCGGCACTGCGCCAGGTGTCTCGGAGTTTCTACGGTATGGCTCTGGCCCATGCGGGGTTGGCGGTGACGCTGGCGGGTGTCGCGGTCGTCAGTACCCTGAGCACCGACGTATTCAAGCGCCTGACGCCGGGTGCCAGCGTCGATCTCGGCGGCTATACGTTCCGCTTCGACGGGGTCAAGCAAGTCCAGGGGCCCAATTATCAGGCCAATGAAGCCACCATCGGCGTGTTTCGCGACGGCGATTGGATCGCGACCCTGGCGCCACAGAAAAGAAACTACCGAGTACAGACCATGCCGATGACGGAAGCCGACATTCTGCCGGGTATCACCCATGACCTATATGCATCCTTGGGCGAGCCGCTCGGCGAGGATGGCGCATGGAGCGTGCGCATTTATTACCGACCGTTGGTGCGCTGGATTTGGTTCGGTGCCTTGTTGATGGCTTTGGGTGGGCTGCTGGCGGTGAGTGATCGCCGATATCGACTGGCGCTACGGCGCCGGGAGCACGCGCCGGCCCCGATTGCGCCCGCCGTACCGACGCTGAGCGGGGCGACATGATGGGGCGCTATGCGCTGCCGCTGGGCATTTTTGCGTTGTTGGCAATCCTGCTGGGCATGGGCCTCGCGCTCGACCCCAAGCGCATCCCGTCGCCATTGATCGACAAGGCCGCGCCGGATTTCGTCCTGCCGCAATTGCAAGATCCGCAAAAAACGCTGGCTAAGAGCGATTTGCGCGGCCAAGCGGTGCTCATCAATGTATGGGCGTCGTGGTGCGTATCCTGCCGCCAGGAGCATCCATTGCTGATGGAACTGGCGCGCTCGCAGCGTGCCGCGCTGTACGGCTTCAATTATAAGGATGGCCGCGACGATGCGTTGCGCTGGCTAGCCTTCTACGGCAATCCTTACCGCGCCAGCGTCAGCGATGAAAACGGCAAGGTCGGGATCGACTTCGGGGTATATGGCGTGCCCGAGACGTTTGTCGTCGACAAGCAAGGCGTGATCCGCTACAAGCATATCGGCCCCATCACCCAGGAAGACTTGGACAAGACCATCCTGCCCCTGGTCGAACGCTTGGCGGCGCAAACACGATGAACGTACGGTTGTCGCTGTTGGGTTTGGCGCTGCTGTGCGGGGCGGCATGTGCCGCGGTCGAGCCGCCGCTGGAGTTCGCCGACCCGCTGCAAGCACAGCGCTATGACCACCTCATCCAAGAACTGCGCTGTCTGGTTTGCCAGAATCAATCGCTTGCCGACTCCAATGCCGAACTGGCGGGGGATTTGCGCCGTGAAGTCCAGCGCATGATTGCCAGTGGCCAAGACGACCGCCAGATTGCCGAGTTCCTGGTCTCGCGTTACGGCGATTTCGTACTGTATCGCCCGCCGTTCAAAGCGCTGACGCTGCTGCTCTGGCTGGGTCCGGCTGTACTATTGTTGGCGGGCGGCTGGGCGGCGCTGCGCATCGTGCGCCGGCGCAGCCGCGCCGTGGCGCCTGAACTGAGCGTCGCCGAACGGAGGCTTGCCGCCGAGCTGTTGCGCGCCACGCCGCCAGGCGAGCAGCGGCCATGATCGTGTTCTGGAGCACGAGCGCGACGATGTTGCTGGTGGCCTTAGGCGCGCTTTTGCCGGCGTTATTGGGTCGCAGCCAGGCCAGAGTTGCGCCGGCGGACGAGGCCAATCTCGCGGTTTTCCGTGATCGCCTCGCGGAGTTGGAGGCCGAGCGTGACGCTGGGGTACTGTCTCCCGCCCAGTTCGAGCAGGCGCGGTACGAACTGGATCGCGATCTGCTGCACGATATCCCCCGTGCGCGACATGTGGATGTCGGCGCCGAGCGGCGCCGCCGGCGCGGATGGACGGCGGGCGCGGTGGCCCTGGGGTTACCTGTCCTCGCCCTCACGCTGTATGGATTACTGGGCGCTCCGGAACTGATCACGCTGGCGCCGCCGGCGCAAAATGCCCATTCTCCGCACGGCGATTCACCCATGCACGCCATCGATGAGATGGTGGCGCGGCTCGCCGCGCGCTTGCAACAGCAACCGAACGACGGCGAGGGCTGGGCCATGCTAGGGCGTTCTTATGTCACGCTGAATCGAGCGAGCGAGGCTGTGGTGGCGTTCAGCAAGGCGCATGCGCTGATCGGTGATCAGCCGCAACTACTCGCGGATTACGCCGAGGCGCTGGCGCTGGCGAATGGCGAGGAACTGGCAGGCAAGCCCGCGCAACTGGTGGCGCGCGCCCTAGAGCTCGCGCCCACCAACCAACAGGCATTGTGGTTGGCGGGCGTGGAGGCGGCGAACCGCGGCGCCCGCCAGGAAGCTGACGAGCATTGGCAGCGGTTATTGAAGCAGTTGCCGGCGGCTAGCCAGGAAGCTGAAACCCTGCGCCAGCAGATCGCCGAGTTGGAAGGCACTGGTGTTGCTGCCGAAGCCGCTGCGCCGAATGCGGTGGCGCCATCCGCCGTCGCGCCGGCTCTGGATGTGCGCGTCAGCCTCGCGCCAGCGCTGGCGGATCAAGTGGCGCCCGGCGATACCTTGTTTGTATTCGCGCGCGCCGCTCGCGGGCCGGCGATGCCGCTGGCGATGGTGCGCAGGCAGGCGCGGGAGTTGCCGCTGGCGGTGACGCTGGATGATTCATTGGCCATGGCGCCCAACATGAAATTGTCGAATTTCACGGAAGTCGTGGTCGGCGCGCGCGTGTCGAAAAGCGGTAACGCGCTGCCGCAGAGCGGTGATCTGCAAGGATTGAGCGCAGCGATCCCGGTGAGTGCGTCCGGCGCGCTGGAGGTCGTCATCAATCAAGTTGTGCCCTAGCCGCGCGGAAATCGGACGGCCGTCGCGGCAGGGCTGAGTGAACTAGCCGAGGTCGAGAGATGAGGGTTGAGAAAGCATGGTTCGCGATACTGGCCGCATTGCTGTGGCAAATGGCCGCCGATGCGGGTCCGGAAGACGATCTGAAACGTGGCATCGAGGCCTATGATCGCGGTGACGTGGTGAGCGCTGTCGCGGTATTTCGTAAAGCGGCGGAGCAGGGCTATGCGCCGGCCCAGGTGCGTTTGGCCTATATTCTGGATGAGTCCGAGCAAAACGTGGAAGCGCGTAAGTGGTATCAGCGCGCGGCGGAACAAGGTAACCCCGACGGCCAGTTCGGCCTGGGCCAAATGTATTGGATCGGCGAAGGCGGGGACAAGGACGAGGCACGTGCCTTTGAGTGGATCAGCAAGGCCGCGGAAGGCGGTCTGACCGCCGCCATGCGCACCCTGGCGGTCAGCTACGAACAAGGCGGTATGGGTTTGCCGAAGGATGCGGCCCAAGCCCACGCGTGGCTGGAGCGTGCCGCCGAGCATGGCGATCGTTGGGCAAAACAGCACCTGGCGCAGACGCCCGCCAATTAGCTTTATACCATCGTGGAGGACTCTCTTCATGTTAAGACGCTGTGTCGCGATCTGCTTGTTCGCCTTTCTTAGCGGCGTTCCGTTGGTGCGCGCCGCCGACATTTTCAAGGGCGGCGAGATCTACGCCAAGCATTGCCAGAGTTGCCACGGCGCCGACGGCAAGGGGGTGATGCCCGGCACGTCCGACCTCACCCGCGGTCGTGGGATGCTGCGTCCGGATGCGCAGCTATTCACCCTAATCGAGGCCGGCAAGGGTGTGATGCCGGGCTACCGTGGGGTGCTCCGCAACGCGGAAATCCTCGACGTGATTGCCTACATGAGAACGTTGCGCTGATGCGCTCGCTGGTTGTTCTTGCGGCCCTGCTCGTCGCTCAGGCCACGTCGGCGTCGGCCGAGGCTCCGCGTGCGCTCGAAACTTTCCGCGTGGGGGACAATGTGTACGCGCGCTCGCTGCTCGCCGAGGCCGGCACGCTGTGGGTGGGCACGTCGGCGGGGGTAATGGAGATCGACCTCGCCAGCCGCAATCTGCGCAATACTTTCACCCGCGAGCAAGGCTTGGCCAATGAATACGTGTTTGCCATTGGCCTGGACCGCAATGGCTATAAGTGGTTCGGAACCAATGCCGGCGGCGCTACGCGCTACCGCGACGGCGAGTGGAAGACGTTTTTTCCGATGCACGGGCTCGCCGATTATTGGATCTATGCGTTTGCCCAGCAGCGCAGCGGACCGTTTTGGATCGGTACTTGGGCAGGGGCGAGCCGCCTCGACCTCGACACTTTGCGGTTCACCAACTACGCGAAAGAACTCGTTAACGTGTGGGTTTACGGCATCGACGTCGATTCCAAGGACCGCGTGTGGTTCGGCACCGAGGGCGGCATGTCGATGTTCGACGGCAAGGAATGGCGGCATTGGACCCATGCCGACGGCCTGGGCGCCCCCAATACCAGCCAGTTGCCGGCGAGTTCCAACACCGGCCTCGGCACTCGCGCCCGCCATGACCTCAGCGTGATGGTAGAGGGCAGGGAAAGCTACAACCCCAACTACGTGTTCGCCGTGCATGTCGCGCCCGACGATACGGTGTGGGCGGGAACTTGGGGTGGGGGTGTGGCGCGCTTCGACGGCGCGACTTGGCGCAATTACACCGTGGCCGACGGCCTCGCCGGCAACATCGTGTACAGCATTGCCCAGGATCGCGCGGGCGTTTTGTGGTTCGGCACCAACCACGGGCTGAGTCGTTTTGATGCCGGGGAATGGCGCAACTATGGCGTTGCGGATGGGTTGCCGGAAGACGATGTATACGCCATCGCCACGCTTGCGGACGGCGACGTTTGGGCGGGATTCAAAGGGGCGGTGGTGCGCCTCGGCCATCACGATCAGCCGCCCGCGAGGTGAGCGCATGAAAAACGGGATCATGATCGGCTTGATTGCCGTGGTCGGCGCCGCCGCCGTGGCCGGAGCCTACTGGTATGGCGTAATGCAGGGCGCGAAGCAGCAAGCCGCCGCGCCGCAGTCCGCATTCAAGCCCGCCATTCGCTTTCCGGCGCCGGCTTCGCAACCGCCCGCCGAACAAACCCCCGCGGCTCCCTTGCGAGCGAGCACGGCCATGCCGGCCAATCATCCGCCGCTGCAAGCGACTTCCGAAGCCGCGCCGCCGCAAGCAGGATCGGCTGGGGCCGATCGCAGCGCGCCCTTTATTCACTTCCGGGTCGGCGACCGCAACGTCAAAAAGCTCGTCCCCGACGGCGACTTCATGTGGGTGGGGACGTCCGGCGGGGTCATACGCTATGACCTCAAGACCGATCAATATCGCTTATTCGACGTGCGCAGCGGCCTGCTGGCGAACGGCATTTTTCATCTCAGCAAGCTCGATGGACGCCTGCTGGCCGGCACTTATGGCGGCGGTATGGCGCTGATGAAACCGGACGGCGAGGGCTGGGATTTGTACAACATCCCCGACGGTCTGGCCGATGCGTTCGTCTATGACGTGCTAAAAGCCGCCAATGGCGATCTCTGGATCGCC
The DNA here is from genome assembly GCA_046347515.1 of Gammaproteobacteria bacterium. GTDB lineage: Bacteria > Pseudomonadota > Gammaproteobacteria > Competibacterales > Competibacteraceae > JAXMFZ01. The sequence goes on from JAXMFZ010000038.1 coordinate 21,271, forward strand.
ACCTGGTCGGGCGCGAACCGCGTCCAGGGCGGGGCGCTCAAAGAGGCGTCGAAGTGGCAGACTTTCACCGTGGAGAACACCCAGGGCGGACTTCCCAACGATTGGGTCTATGGCCTGGATCAAGGTCGGGACGGCACTATCTGGTTTGCCACCGAAGGTGGGCTCGCGCGTTTCAAGGATGGCGCTTGGCAACACTGGAAGCATGAGGACGGCCTCGGCGCGGCCTACGAGCTGGTGCGCGACCAGATTCAGTTCAAGAACGACCCGGCGCAGTTTTCCGAGCATCACGCCCGGCAGAAAGCCGAAATGGGCTTGGAAAAAGTCAATGTCGCCTACAACCCCAATTACATCGTTTCGTTACTGGTCGATCGCGAGGGTATCGTCTGGTGCGGCACCTGGGGCGGCGGCTTGGCGCGCTTCGACGGTGGCGCCTGGACCAACTTCACGGTTGCCGACGGACTGCCGGGCAACCATGTGTTCATGCTTTATGAAGACCAACAAGGCCGGCTCTGGATCGGCACTAGCAACGGCTTGGCGCGACGCGAAGACGATGGCAAATATAAAGTATTCACCACCAAGGATGGTTTGTTCTCGGACAATGTGTTCGCGATGGCGACCGCCGCCGATGGCAGCCTGTGGGTAGGGAGCTTCGGCGGCGTCGCCCGCATCAATCGCTTGCCGTGAACGCTCATGCTCGCAAGGCGCGGATCGCTCACATCGTCATTGCCCCGACGTTCTTGCGTCAGATTGGGCGATGCTGTGGCAGCGTTCACAGATGAAAGTCGAGAACGCGACGCGGTCGTGACACTGCCCGCAGTAGCGACCCCGAAAGATGTCGGTCATCGTCATCGGATTCGCGCCCTTCTTGGCCTTGAAGATACCGTCATGGCAGTTCTTGCAGGCCAGCCATTCGGTGTGGGTGGCGTGGGGGAATCTCACGTAAGGCATCTCGCGGGTATGGGTCATGATGACCTCGGAGCCGAGTACCTGCATGTGGCCGGCGCCTTTGATATCGGCGCGCGGGTTGATGATGCCCTTGCGCAACGCCGCGATCCAATCGACGCGCCCCATCCGGTCGGTGGGAAACCCCGTCATCGATTCGTTCGCTTTTTGCAGTTTGCCGTAAAGCGGGTTGCTACGGTCATAAAACTGATTCATCCCCTCGAACGCTTCGCTGGCGCGGGTAGGCGATTTCCTGACTCCGGTGGACTTTGCCGGCGGCCGTTGGCGCTGGCTTTCGGAGGTTCGCGCTACGGCGATTGCGTCGGTCTGGGCGGCGATCTGGTCTGCGGCGGATGGCGGCGTGCTGGCGGGGTTGGGCACCGTGGTGACCGCCGACTCAGGCGCGGGCGAGGCTCTTGGCGTTTGCACGCTGGAACCGGAGCCGGGCTGGCAGGCGGCCATCCACACCATGAGGGTCATGACGACGGCTTGCTTGTTCATGGTTGAGCGTTCCCGATTTCGGCGGTCAAAGCTAGCGATTCGAGGACTCTTGGATGAAAGTTCGAAAAACAAACTCCGTGACATCGGCGATTTGCTGGTCGTTCAGCACTTTGCCCCAGGCTGGCATTTCCCTGCCGATGACGCCGTCCTTGATCGCGCGGAACAGCGCAGGGCGGTTGAAAATTGCCCGCGCGGCGGGATGCAGGAAATTGCGCGGCCTGGGAACGATGAAATACGCCCGTGGCCCATCGCCATTGCCATTGACGCCATGGCAGGTCGCGCAGTTTTGAGAATAAAACGCTTGGCCCACGGCGGCGTCGCCCGCCAGCCCATCCGGCAGGGGCAGCGCCATGTCTGTCAGCGCGGTGTCGTGTCCCGCCCCGGTGATCGAATTCGGCTGCGAGTCGGTGGCGGCGAGGCCCATGAACTCGCTGCGCACATAATCGACCACCGCCGTGATGTCGTCCGCGCCAAGCTGCGCGCCAAACGCGGCCATCGCGGTGCCGGGCCGCCCGAAGCTGACTGCGGCGATCATCCGTTCGCGGCTCAGTTCGCGTTTGGCGCGCACGGAGGTGAAGTCGCGCGGCGGCGGATCCAGGGACGACTGCCCCCAGGCTGCGCCGCCGCCACGGTCGCCGTGGCAGACGGCGCAGTTGCGGGCGTAGATCGCGCTGCCGCGGCCCGGCGTGTGCGGTCGCGCCATGAAATGATCGCGAATATGATCGACCAGCGCTGCGATCTCACGGTCGCTGAGCCGATTCTTCCACGCCACCATTGCCGTGCCCGGCCTGCCGTCGCGAACCGACGTAATCATCCGCTCGCGGCTGAGTTCGACCGCTGCTTCGGGTGTGGTGAAGTCGCGCGGCGGCGGTTGCAAGCCGCGGTTGGCATGGGATTGACCGTCGCCATGGTCGCCGTGGCACACCGCGCAGTATTGACGATACAGCTTGTCGGGCGTCGGCGCATCGGCCGCCGCCTTGTTCCAACCCACTGCCAATGCGAGTGTCGCGAGTAAGACACGAGAAAAAGAGGGAATCCGGATCATCATGAACGCTCTACCGTCATTCACCCGTCAGTTGCGGCTGATGGATTACATATATCATAGAATCGCGCGCCTCAGATACAGCGCCCGCCTGCCTCTGTTTTTGCTCGGCTGGACGGTCGCGCTGCTGACCGGTTGCGCCGCCCCACGCGCGGCCGCGCCGCTCCAGCCCTTGTTCTTTCCGCCGCCGCCGGAGCCCGCGCGATTCGTGTTCGAGCGCACCCTGCTTGGCAGCGGCGACCTCGAATTACTCGACCGCAACACGCGCTTGCGGCGGATGCTGACCGGCGAAAGCAGCACGGGGACCGGTTTCAACAAGCCATTCGACGTGACGGTTTGCCAGGGTAAGATTTTCGTGAGCGACTCGGTGCGCCGCAGCGTGATGGTGTTCGACGTGTCCGCCGGACGCTTCTTCGAGATCGGCGAAAGCGAGCCTGGACATTTATACAAACCGCTGGGCTTGGCGAGCGATGGCGCATGCAATGTCTATGTCGCCGACGCGACGGCCAAGCGGGTGGCGGTGTACGACCAAGCGGGCCAGTTCTTGCGCGCGATTGGTGGCACGGAGTGGTTTGAGCGCCTCTCGCATGTGGCGGTCAACCGCGAGGGCACACGAGTTTTCGCCGTGGACACCGGCGGAGTGAAAAGCAACTCGCATCGGGTGCGGGTGTTCGACGCGGTCTCCGGCCAGCATCTGCATGACATCGGCAGCCGCGGAACGGGCGCTGGGCAATTCAATCTACCGCGCGACGCCGAAGTCGGCCCCGATGGGCTGCTCTATGTCATCGATGGCGGCAATTTTCGGGTGGAATCGTTCCAGCAAGACGGTACTTTCGTGCGCTCGTTTGGCGCGGTGGGTCGCCAGTTCGGGCAATTCTCACGGCCCAAGGGGATCGCCATCGACCATGACGGCAATGTCTATGTGAGCGACTCCTCGCACGGCAATTTCCAGATTTTCGATCCCCAAGGCCACCTGTTGTTGTTTATCGGCGACCGCTCGGAAAAATTCGAGCGCGCGAAATATATGTTACCGGCGGGCCTTGCCATCGACGAGGACGGCAGGGTTTACATGGTGGATCAGTTCTTCCGCAAGGTCGACATTTATCGGCCCGCGCGCCTCGCCGAAACCGAGGGCTTTCTGGGCGTTTGGGCGCAGCGCCAAGAACGATAGCGCGCGATCGGGGCGCAGACCCGTGCCGCCGGGGCGCGGATTTTTCGCTTATCTGCTGGCGACCACGGTGGTTTCCGGCGCCGCGGTGATGATCATCGAAGTGCTCGGCTCGCGGGTGATCGGCCCATTCTTCGGCGTCAGTTTGTTCGTTTGGACCTCGCTCATCACCGTTACCCTGATCGCGCTCGCCTGCGGCTATGCCCTAGGCGGCATCGCCGCCGATCGTCACGGTTCGCCGGATGTGCTCTATGCCATCGTGTTCCTGGCGGGGCTCACATTGCTGCTCCTGCCCTATGGAAAGAGCGCGGTGCTCAAAGCCTGCCTACCGCTCGGCTTGCGCGCGGGGTCGTTCGCGAGCGCTTTGCTCTTGTTCGGCTTGCCCTTGTTCCTGTTGGGTTGCGTGGCGCCGTATCTGGCCAAGATCGCCACCCGTGAAATGGGCAAGCTTGGTCGCACCGTGGGCGGTCTCTATGCGCTGTCCACCCTCGGCAGCGTGTTCGGCACCCTGCTGACCGGTTTTTTCTTGATCGGCCACCTGGGTATCGGTCGCATATACTTTGCTACTGGTGCTCTCCTCATCGGCATGGCGGTGATCTACGCCGCGTTCTTTCGTAAACGCTGGCAAGCCCTGGGGTTACTGGTCTTGCCACTGCTCGCGCCGGCGCCGCCAGCGGTGACCGAGGCTCTGATGGCGAGCGGCACGCGCTCCGAACTCATCGCCCGATTGCAGAGCTTTTACGGCCAGCTCAAGGTGGTCGATTACCGTTACCGCGACCGCCATACCCGGGAACTCCTCATCGACGGCCTCATTCAAGGTGGGATCGACATGCAAAGCGGGCTGTCGATCTACGGTTACGCTTACGCATTGCAAATGATCCCCTATGCGCTCAACCCCAGGGGGCGGGATTGCTTGGTCCTGGGCTTGGGCGCCGGTATCGTCCCGCAATGGTATGCGGCGCGTGGCATACGCACCGATGTGCTGGACATAGACCCGCAAATCGTCCAATTGGCAAAGCATTACTTCGGGTTCAGCACCAACGGCGAGGTGTGGATTGCCGATGCCCGGCAATTTCTGACGAATACCTCACGCCGCTATGATTACATCATTCTCGACGTGTTCAACGGCGACAGCACGCCCAGCCATATCCTCAGCGTGGAAGCGCTGCGGCTGTTCAAGATGCGCATGAACGAGGGCGCGGTGCTGGCTGGCAATATTGCCGGAAGCCTCGCGGGAAAGTCATTCATGACCGCGTCCATAGCCCGTACCCTGGAAAGCGTGTTCGATCAGGTCGAGGTCTATCCTTTGTTCAACCCCGAGCAGGGCGGCGGCATCGGCAATCTGATCCTGATCGCCTATGACGGTCCGCGTCGCAACGCTGATTTGACCCCACTGCGGGTTTCGCCCATCCACGCGCTGGCGCGGCCAGAAGTCGACTCATTGCTCAGGCAGCGCGCTTTGCTCCTCGACCCAGGAGCGCCCGCCATCGTGCTGAGCGATGACTTCAATCCCATCGACGTTCACGATGCTTGGCTGAGAGAAGCGATACGCAAGAATATTCTGGCGAACTCCGATTGGGACATCCTCATCAACTCGGATTGACCCGCCCGGCACCCGTGGTATTGCGCGCGTGGCACCGCTGATTACCACCGTCTTGTCCGTTGCCTCGGCATGAGAAAAGCCAAGGGTAATCACTTTCGATTGGCAGCCCTGTTGAGGCGTTTATTCGAGCGTAATGGCGATGCGCTTTATTTATTTCAAATAAAGAAATAATTTGTTCAACGAAAATTGATAATGGAGCGCCATTGCGATCCACTGATGGCCGTTATTCTTCATGGAAGAAGTCATCATTTTTTTCAAAGAAACAATTTATTCATCAAGAATTAACAAATAATTCTTTAATATCAATTGTTAATAAAAATATGACCTAGGTCAAATCGGTGCGATAGGCATGGAAGCAAAATAGCTCTGGAGTGTTAAGTAAGTTAAGAAATCGGCAATCAACGATTCAGTGAACTAGGGGCCAGGATGATTTCATCGACACTGTCGACGCTTGAGAAGTATTCTCTTTTTCAGCAAGCACCGCTGTCATTGCGAGAGGAAATGGGGCGGGTTGTCGGGCGTTGCCGCCTGAATCAAGGCAGCTATTTCTTTTGCAAGGGGGCTTCCTGCAAGAGCGTAGTGCTCATCGGCGAGGGCAAGCTGCGCATTTTCCTGAACGCGGGGACCCGCCGTGAAGTGACGCTTTATCACGTCGGGCCGGGGAAAAGCTGTCCAGTCAATCTGTTGTGCGCCCTGACTGGATCGAAAGCACCGGCCTACGCTTTTGTCGAAGCGCCGCTGGAAGGCGCGACCATACCCATCGACGTGTTCCAGCGCTGGGTGGCGGAGCAGCCCAGCGTTCGCCAATTCGTATTCGCGGCGCTGGCCGAGCGCCTGGTCGACGATGTTTTCGGGCGGGTTGAGGAAATCACTTTCCAGAGGATAGACCGGCGCTTGGCGGATTATTTCCTTCGTCACTTCGATGAATTCGAGGCGCGCCCACCGGTGCTGCAAATCACCCATGAACAGATTGCCCAGGAATTGGGATCGGCGCGCGAAGTGATCACGCGCATGCTGAAAACCTTCGAATCGAAAGGAGCGATAAAACTCGCCCGCGGGCACATCATTTTGCACGATGAAACCACGATACGAGCCATCAGCAACGAGCCATTGTAAACGCTGCTATGTGACATAGTCACTGAAAGGCCGACTGAATGAGTATATACAAGAGTGCACCTATAAAACGAACAATAAAGACTCGCTTAATCCAAATTTCCGCGCCATCCGGCGGCCAAAACCGAGATTGGGCGGGCGCAATCGATTCTTTAATCTGGGTAATCACTCTGGAACACGATCAGGAGGCAATGCGATGAATCAGCATTCTGGTTTGCGGATAATCTCCCCTAGTTGGATAGCGATAAAAAGATCCCTGGTACTTGGACTGGCCATTGCAGGTCTGAGCAGTGCTGGTAGCTACGCTGCGACCACCGGCGTGGTGGGCAGCCAGCATGACTTGACCACGGGTGGTCAGGCACAGGGTCAAACCGCCAATACCGACGAAGTCTGTGTGTTTTGCCACACGCCGCACGGCTCCAACACCAACGCTACCGTGCCGCTGTGGAACAAGACCTTGCACGCACCGGGCAGTTTCACCCGTTATTCTTCCTTGGCGATACCCTCATTTGACTCGGCGGAGGCGCCCGTCGGTTCGGTGTCGTTGGCCTGCCTTTCCTGCCACGACGGCACCCAAGCGATGGATGTGGTGATCAACAAACCAGGGTCGGGCGGTTATAACGCCGCCGGCAGCGAAATCGACCCGGTCGCGATCGAAGCGATGACCGGCACGCCGGTTCCCAATCTGGGCACCGACCTCAGCAACGATCACCCGATCAGTATGCAGTATGGCGGCGGCGGCGCCTTGGTCACTGATCCCGATGGCCAGTTCTCGGGCACCCTCAAAGACCCCGATTTCGTCAAACCGATCAAGGGTACTTCCAACGGTCAGCCGGTTTGGTGGGTAGACAGCCCGGTAGGCGCGGCCAATACGCGCGAGAAGACCGATATGTTGCTGTACGCGCGCAATGACCTCGGCACGGTGCAACCGTTCGTCGAGTGCGGCAGTTGCCATGATCCGCATAACAGCTCCACCAAGGGGCCCACCCAAGTGGCATTCCTGCGCGTGACCAATACGGCTAGCCGAATTTGCACGAGCTGTCACATCAAGTGAGCGCGCAGCGCCCAGCATGAGCAACATCGAGAGATGATGGCGTGGGGCGAGTGGCCCATCGATTCATGAACTCACCCGCTTCGGTTGTCTTTTCCATCTTCGTGGTCACGGCTCTGTGGGTCGGAGCCGTCGCCGCCGAGACCCCTGCAAAAGCCTTCGCCAAGGTCGGCGACCGGATCGTGACTCTGGATGAGTTCAGCAGCGCCTACGAAAGCGCCCGCCGTAAACATTATTATCACGGCGCGCCACGCGCCGATCAGCTGCAGGATTTTCGGCGCGAGGTCGCCGAGGATTTGATCACGCGCGTCCTGCTGTTACAGGAAGCGAGACGGCAAGGATTGAATCCCGACGGCCGCACGATCGAAGAAACATTAAAGCAATACGATCAGCGTTACGCTACCAACCCCAAGTGGAAGCAGGAGCGCGAGCGCTGGTTGCCGTTGATACGCAGCCACGCCGAAGAAGAAGATTTGTTGCGACAGCTCGAGGCACGGGCACGGCGGATCGAACCGCCCGCCAACGACGAGTTGCTGGCGTATTACCGAGCGAATCCACAGAAATTCGCGGAGCCGCCGCGCGCGCGCGTGTCCTTGATTCTACTGGCGGTGGATCCCTCGGCGCCGGCCGCGACCTGGCAAGCGGCTCGCGAGGAGGCCGAAAAATTGGTGGCAGATTTGCGCCGCGGCGCCGATTTCGCGGAACTCGCGCGGCTGCGCTCCGGCGATGCAGCGACTTCTCAACGTGGTGGGGACATGGGCTATCCTGCACGCGGGTATGCTCAGCCCGCAGGCCGAGCAAGCGGACGCCAAGCTCGCCCCTGGGGAGGTTGCCAATCCGGTCACGGTGCTCGAAGGCGTCGCCATCTTTCGCCTGGACGAGCGCCAGCCGCGCGGCGCAATACCTTTACCGAGGCGCGCGCGCGCGTGCGCTCTGGCGTCAGGAACAGGGCGACGACGCCTCGGCAAGCCTTACAGCGGCGGTTGCGCGAGATGACTGTGATCGAGGTTTATGACGCCGCCTTGCGACCGCTGCTGTTCAAGCAGCGCCGCAAGAGTTGATCGCGACCCGCTTGCCGGAGATATCCCTCAGTGAAACTAGGCCATTTGAGGGGCATGGAACGATGGGCATTGGGATAATGGCTTATGGCTCGAAGCGCCGCGTGCTGGGCAAGGCAAGGTGCCGTATTGATCGCGGGGTTGCTGGCGTTCGATTCGAGCGCGGCCGAGTGGCCGCCGTTCAGAGTGTGGGGACATCTGGGCTACAGCTATCGGTTCGACCAAGTCGAAGGCGGCAATGACGTGATGGAGCATTCGGAGTTCTTGCGCGTCAACACCTCGACTTATGTATGGGAACCCTGGGTCGCGCTGTTCGACGCCAGCCTGGGCTTGGAGTTCACCCAGACCGACGAAGAATCCCGCGAGCGCAGCGGCACTTTCGTATCGGGCAGCGCACGGATTCGGTTGTTTCCGTTCAGTCGCTTTCCCTTTGAGGCGTTTGTCGAGCGTACCCAGGACAATATCGACGAAGACTTGTTCGGCAGCGATGCGCAAACGACGCGTTACGGCGTCATCCAGCGTTACAACTCGGAAGGCGGAACGGGTTATCGGTTTCGTTACGAACACAGTGAGCGCACGTTCGACCAAGACAACTTGCAGCTGGAAGAAATCGATAACGACGACATCGCCGAACTGGATCTCTCGCGCAGTTTCGGCAACTTCAGCATCGATTGGAACAATCTGTACAATCGCCACCAGGATGAGGAAAGCGGCGATGAGTCCACGCGCATAGACTCGATTCTGCGCCATCGTTACTTTCCTGGGCCGACATTCTCGGTGGATGGTCAGTTATCTTACTTCACCGAGGACTTCGATGAGCGCGGCGTGACCCGCAGCTTTGATCGCTGGGAGTTGAGCGAGTATGCGTTCTGGCGGCCCGAAACGCAGAAGCCCTTATTGGTGACCGGCGCGTTGCGCTACATCGACACGACTGCCGGGATCGATCCTTTCGAGATCAACGCCCGGTCGATGACCGGGAGCCTGGGGATCAGCTATCAGATCAGCCCACGCTGGCAGATCACGGGCGATGTCAGCGCCACCCTCACCGAAACGCGCAACGGCAATACCACGAACAATTTCGGCAACCTCGAAGCGCGCTACACCTCCGACAACCTGGAACTCGGCAATTTCAATTACAACTGGTTCGGGAGCGTCGGTTTACGCTACGAGGACGATGAGCAAGACAGCGTCATATCGGAAACCGCGAGCCTGGGGCACGACATCTCCCGCACGTTTCGCATCGGCGATAGCTCCGCGGTTGGGCTGCGATTCAGCCAAAGCCTATCGGCCATCGAAGACAACCTCGGCCGTTCCACGCAGTTGCTCGATCACAATCTATCTCTCACCTGGAACCGGCAAAGCGATTCCAGCAGCACTTTCGTAGGCTTGAATGCAAGCGATTCCCGTACTTTGGGTGGCGGCGGCGAGGCAAGGCAATGAAGACAGCGAATCACAATTCGTCAATTTGCAGATTTCCCGTAACCAGCAACTCGGGCGGTCATCATCGTGGTCCGGCAACCTGACCGTGCAAGCCGTACGGCATGTCGATCCCGTTGACGATGACTCCGGCGCCGACGACAACAACGGCAAATGGCAGCCCTTCGCCAGTGTGGATCTCGAATATCAGCATCAGCGGTTGTTCGGCGTGCCGCGCTTGCGGTTCCGCTCCACTCTGAAGCTCTACAGCGATGACTACCTGCCGTTATTGCAGGAATCCGATGCGGTAGACGAGCAGCGCGGCCAGGTGTGGGATAACCGCTTGGAGTACAACATCGGGCGGTTGGATTTCCTATTGCTTGGCCGCCTGTCGGATATCGACGACAGCATGCGCAGCCTGATTTTTCCAAGTGCGGAGGCATTTCGACAGCCTGTACTGAGGTTGCCTTACCCTGGAACCCCAACGATTCATCCATGCCTAAAGGAGTCGGTTTTATGGCCTTCCCGAGTATCCGAAGACCGTTGATGCTGGCGCTATCCATGCTGTTGTTGATTGCCGCGGCAGCGCTGGTGAGCAGCCGGTTCGTACACGCCGAGTACGGCGATGTGGTGATCAACAATTACTCCGACAAGGCCGATATGCGCCCGGTGATCTTCCCGCACTGGTTCCATCGCATCCGTTTTCGCTGCAAGGTTTGCCATGCCGACCTCGGTTTCAAATTCAAGGCTGGCGGCAATGAAATCAATATGGTGAAAATCATCGATGGACAGTTTTGTGGCGCCTGCCATAACGGAGAAATCGCCTGGTCGGTGGAAAACTGCGACCTCTGCCATTCGGGAAAACCCGGCACCCCGACCCAGGTTCACGAAAGCACGCTGCAAAAACTGATCATGCCGGCGGGCGGCAAGAGCAAACCATGAGGAAGACGCGATGCTGATTCCAAGCCGCATTTGGCGCGTAGCGTTGTCCGCACTCGCCGCCGTCGTGCTGCCCGTATTGTTGGTGAACGCCCAACAGGCGGGCAATCCCAATTCTTTCAATCGGCTCATGACGCCGCCGTCGGAGCGCAACCGCCCGCCGCCGCAGGACGGCATCCATGATCCCAACAGCCCTGCCGTACAAACCCTGCAGCCGCCGAAAACATCGTTCGCCGATCTGCCCCCGGGTCAGTCGGGAAATTACGTGGATTGGGTGAAAGCCATCCAAGACGGCAAGATTCAGCCGCGCTTCGATAGGGTCGATCCCAAAGCCGAGCCCTTGATCATGGATTTGAACATCGTGCGCGAGGTCAAGGGCACGATGCCGAACGTGGTGTATCCGCACAAGCAGCATACCGAGTGGTTGGACTGCTCGAATTGCCACCCGGCGATTTTCATTCCCCAGAAAGGCGCCAACAAAATCAGCATGGCGTCCATACTGCTGGGCGAGGCCTGTGGGGTCTGCCACGGCAAAGTGGCGTTTCCGGTTGCCGAATGCCGGCGCTGTCATTCGCAGGTCAAGGGTGGCACGATGCAGACTTCGACCCCGCCCGCCGCTCCAGCCAAGACCAACTGAACGCGCTCATGCGCACGCCAAGTCTTTGCTTCAAGACAACCGCGGCCGCGCTGATCATGTTGATCGTCGCGGCCTCCGGCAACGGCGCGGAAGTGGGTAAAAGTGCGCCGTCCGTGGCGCAGAAAACAACCGAGCAGCAGCGCCAACTGACGAATAAATTGAAATTGCTGGAAGCGATGGTGCAGCGTTCACCCGCGGCGCAGCGCATCGACCAATCCACCCATAGCAGCGAAGCCAAGGCTTTGCTCGCCGCGGCACGCGATGCTTTCACGCAGGCGCGCCAGAGCTTGGAGCGCGCAGAGTTGGAGGCGGCGACGCGTTATCTCGACGAGGGACTGCGCGCTTTCGGAATCGCTGCCCGGTCGGTGGCGGATCCCGCGCAGGAACAAGAGAGCGAACATCAGCGTTACGATGGCTTGCATGATCGGATCGTGAGCTTTCGCGAATCCTTCGCGCGGGTGCTCGCCGAAAAAGGCGCGGCAACCGCTTCAGCCCTCAATGAAAAAGAGGTGGTAGCGCGGTTGCAGCAGGCCGAGATTCTCGCCAACCAAGGCCGTTACCGTGAAGCCAATACCGCGCTTGCCCCCGCGCTCGATACTCTGGAGGCGGCGTTGGCCAAGGCTAGGGATAAGGAAACCTTGATCCGAACCCTCGATTTCAAATCGCCCCAGGAGGAATACGCATATGAACTGGAGCGCAACCGCAGCCATGAAATGTTGATTCAGTTGATGAACGCCGAACAGTCCTTGCCCAAATCCAGCCGCGCGCCCATCGAGCAATTGGTAGCGCGCAATCGCGAATTGCGGGCTCGGGCCGAGACCTTGCTGAGCGCAGGCGACACCAGCGCCGCGATCAAGGCGCTGGAGGAAGGCACTCAACAGTTGGTGCGGGCTTTGCGCCTGGGTGGAATGCCGCTTTGACGCGCCTGATCCTGAAAAGCTAAGGTGAGATAGTGATGATTAAACTGTATGCCGTCTTTCTGAGCCTGGGGTTGAGCTTGGCCGTACCTGGCTCGACGCTGGCCGCGAACAATACCGATGCCCGCCTCAAGGCGGTCGAGACCTTGATCGAGAAATCGTCGGGCGCCAAGCAAATCGAGATTAGCGGCAATCCACAGGCCAACGCCAAGCGTGACGAAGCGCGCGCGTTGCTGCGGCAGGCCGAGGCAGCCCTCAACGCAGGGGATCGCAAGGCCGCGGACGGCGCTCTGGCGCGAGCCACCAAGACCATGGTGGAAGCGGTGCGGCTTGCCAATCCGCAGGCGGTGGTGGAAGACAAGAAGGAGGCGGATTTCAGGAACCGGCTTGAGAGCGTCAATGCGCTACTGAAAGCGCACGAACGGATCAGCCGCGAAAAAGGCAAGAACGCCGAGATCGGCGCGTTGCGCGGTATCGTCGATGGCAAACTGGCCAAGGCCCAGAGCCTGTACGATAGCGGGCAACTCGACGAGGCGCGCAAAGTGCTGGATGAAACCTATGTGGCGACCAAGACGGCCATCGAGCACCTGCGCGGTGGCGATACCCTGGTGCGCTCCTTGAAATTCGCCTCCAAGGAGGAGGAATACCGCTATGAACTGGACCGCAACGATACCCACCGCATGCTGGTCAAGGTATTGCTGGAAGAAAAGATGAAAGACGCCAATGTCGGCAAAGCCGTCAAGCAATACATGGACAAGGCCGCGGATTTGCGCGCCCAAGCGGAGCAGCAAGCCGCGCGCGGCGATTACGCGGGCGCGGTGGGTACGTTGGAAACGTCTACCAAGGAAATCGCGCGGGCCATTCGCAGCGCCGGTATTTATATTCCAGGGTAAGGAGGCAAAAATGTGGCGCAGATACGGAAATAGCAAAAGGCGGTGGAGAATTCTGGCCGCCTGCTTCGGGGTCTTGATCGGCGCCGCGCAGGCCGAGAATTGGCAGACATTGCGCGAAGACGGCTTGCATGATCCGAACGTCGCGACATTGCCATTGCTGCAAGAGCCGCGCGAAGCGCTGCAAGTGTTGCCGCCCGACGGCGCCGGCAACAAGGTGAATTGGGTGCAAGCGCTGCAAGGCGGTTACATCGCGCCGCGCACCAGCTTGTGGCAAGACAAAGCGTCCAAAATACTGGACTCCGACGTGGTCATGAAAGGTGCGGGTTCACTGCCTTATGTGCGTTTTCCCCACAAACCGCACAGCGAATGGCTGGATTGCGTCAATTGCCACGATGGCATCTTCAAAGCGAAAGCAGGGGCTACGCCGGTCACGATGGCGGCCATCCTGGAGGGCGAATACTGCGGACGTTGCCACGGCGCGGTGTCGTTTCCATTGACGGAGTGCAATCGCTGCCATACCGTCCCGGTGGATAGTGTTCCACCGGCCACCCGGTGACAGCGGCATGCGTATCCGGGGCGGCATCAGTGGTTTGGCGGCGGTATCCGGCTTGGCAGTGCTGGGAGTCATGGCGGTGCGCGCCGAATACGGCGACGTGGTGATCAACAAGCACGCCGAACGAGAAGGCGTGCGCCCGGTGATCTTTCCCCACTGGTTTCACCGTATCCGGTTTCGTTGCAAAGTCTGCCATTCGGAACTCGGATTTCAGATGCGCGCGGGCGCCAACGACATCACCATGAACGCGATCATCGACGGAAAGTTCTGCGGCGCCTGTCACAACGGCGAAACGGCCTGGTCTACCGAGAACTGCGATCTGTGTCATTCGGGGTTGCCAGGTCTGAAGAGCGGCATCCGCGGCGGCAACCAGACCAGCGGGCCGGGCCGCTGGTAGCTTTTCAGCGCGCGTCGCCGAAATCTACATGATACCGATGCGCAGTTTTTCGCCCTTGGCGTTGCTGTTGCTGTTGGCGGCGTGCGCCCAGGAACCGCAGATTCTGCGCTACGACATCGGCGCCGAAGCGGCGCGAGTGTGGCCCGAGCCGCCGGAAATCCCGCGTTACCGGTACGCCGGCCAGCTCACGGGCGAGGCCAATTTCGTCGCCGCCGAGCCGCACGAACCGAGCGCCGGCGGGCGGTTCTTGCGTTGGCTCGTGGGTTTGGGCGAACATAAAATCGACCCGCTGGTGTTGCTGCGCCCGCAAGGCGGCATCGTGGACCCCAGCCGCCAGCGCACTTACGTGGCCGACGTGGGGCGGCAGGCGATTTTCGTATTCGACGGCCTGCAGGGCAGGCTGGAGATTTGGGATCAAGCCGAGCCCCATCGTGGATTTCGCTCGCCGGTCGGTGTGGCCCTCGCGGAAGCGGGGGGAATCCTGGTCACCGATTCGGAACTCGCCCGCGTGTTTCACCTGGACAGCCAAGGCAATCCGCTGGGGAGCTTCGGCGCCGGCGTCCTGACGCGCCCGACTGGCATCGCGCGGGACGCTGGCACCCAGCGTATTTACGTCGCTGACACCGCTGCGCACGATATCAAAGTATTCGATAATCAAGGCAATCTTCTGCAACACATTGGCGGCCCCGGCGTCGAGCCGGGGCGATTCAATGCGCCTACTCACCTCGCGTTTGCCGGCGGGCGGCTCTACGTGAGCGATACGCTGAACGCGCGCGTACAGGTACTCGATGCGGAAGGCCAACCTCTACGGGAGATCGGCAAGCGCGGCCTGTACGTGGGGAACCTCACCCGGCCCAAAGGGGTGACGGTGGATACGGATGGCAATATCTACGTGGTGGAGTCCTATTACGACCATCTCTTGGTGTTCGACGGACATGGCGAATTATTGCTGCCCATCGGTGGCACGGGCAAGGCCATCGGCCAGTTCTATCTTCCCGCCGGGGTGTGGAGCGATGCGCAGGACCGCATCTACGTCGCCGATATGTTCAATGGCCGGGTGATCATCTTGCAGTATCTGGGAGCGTAGCCGGTGACGCCCTATCTGCGCTTTTGTTGCCTGGTCCTCGCTTGGTTGTTGCTCGCGGGTGGCGCGGCGGCGCAGCGCGTGTCCGATATTGCCAGGACCAAGCACAACCTCTCGGTCAGCGGTACGGGCACGGTTAAGTCCACCAGCGAGGACCAGGTGTGCGTGTTTTGCCACACCCCCCACGGTGCCACCAGCAACCCGGGCGCGCCGCTGTGGAATCGCCAACTCTCCAATCAGACCTATACCACGTATACCTCGGCGTCGCTGGATGCGGGTACTATCCGCGGGCAACTGGATCAGCCGGGCGGCAGTTCCAAGATATGCCTGTCCTGCCATGACGGCACCCTCGCCATCGGCGCCGTGAACGTGTTGGGCGGCAAACAAAACGTCACCATCCCCATGACCGGCACCGCCGCCGGCGGCACCATGCCGCCCGGCGCGGGTACGCAAACCGGCTTCACCCGCGATCTGGGAATCGACCTCAGCAACGATCATCCGATATCGTTCACTTACGACAGCGCGCTCGCCAGCGCCGACGGCGAACTCGTCGACCCCGCCAATGCCGCCCACATCGGCATACCCAGGCCCGGCGTGCGCCCGCCGGTGCCGCTGGAGCCGACCGGCGCGGGCGGCGGGGCGCAGCTTCAGTGCGGCTCCTGTCACGATCCGCACGTCCACGACATCGATCTCAGCAAGAACATCAAATTTTTGCGTCTGAGCCGTTTCCAGGAAACGCCGCCGGGCGGCGGCAGCTTCGATCAGAACCGTGACATCGTGTGCCTCGCTTGCCACGACAAAGCGGGTTGGGCGACTTCGGCGCATGCCAGTTCCAGCGCCGCGAACGAAACCTACACGGCGGCGGGCGCGAATCTGCGTGAATTGCCCTCAGGCTTACCGGTCTGGCAGGCGAGCTGTCTGAACTGCCACGACACCCATACCGTGCATGGCGCGCGCCGACTGCTGCGCGAGGGCACGGATAGCGCGGCCACGCCGAAAAGCGGCGGTGCGACCGCCATCGAGGAGACTTGCTACCAATGCCACTCGCCGAATCCGGTAGTCAATAATCCCGGCGGAGAAGTTCCAGATATCAAAACCGATTTCAATCAACCCCGCCACATGCCGATCACCAGCAGCGACCAGGCAGCGGGCGTCGAAGTTCATGACATCACCAATGCCGATTTTAGCGAAACCCAGGCCCTGCTCGGCAAGAGCGACCTCCAGAACCGCCACGCCGAATGCACCGACTGCCACAATCCGCATCGGGCCATGAAGAACCAAGTCTTCAATGGCACCGGCGCCAGCACGGAAGGCACCCATAACCACACCGGCGCTCATAGCAACATCGCCTCCGGGGTGCTACGCGGCGCCTGGGGGGTGGAGCCTTTGTACGGCGATCCGGCGTTTCTCGCCTTGCCCAGCTCTTTACCTCGTCAAGAAAGGCGACCCTGGCATCGGCGCCAGCACCAATGTCAATAGTCGCCATGTCACCCGCGAGTATCAGATCTGTCTCAAGTGTCATTCGGACTTCGCCTATGACGACGACAATGTCTACCCACTCGGTAGTCGTCCCAGCCTGGGCGACTCGGGTGGCGGGACACCGGCGGCAGCAACGGCCTGGAGCAATTCACCAACCAAGCCATGGAGTTTCAAGCGCCACTGGGCGACAGGGGTGAACCGGGCGGCAACCATCGTTCCTGGCATCCGGTGATCGAGCGTACCGAGCGCACCGCCGCGGTGCGCCACATGAGCGCGTCGACCAATTTGTTCCTGGCGCCGTGGAACGGCGCCAGCATCGGCAATCAGACCATATACTGCTCGGATTGCCACGGCTCCGGCACCGCCGCCGGCACCGTCGTGCCGCCCGGCAATAATCCCTGGGGTCCGCACGGCTCGACCAACAACTTCATCCTGAAGGGCGCCTGGAACAACACGACTGGCCGAGACAACACCGGCCTTTGTTTCCGCTGTCATAATTTCACCAATTACGCCACCGAACAAAACGAAGGCAACCGCAGCGGATTCGAGAGTGGCTTTGGCTGCAACCGTGACCTGTTCCCCGACCTCGATTGCAAGGACACCAATCTGCACGCTTTCCATGCCAAGCGCATCGGGCGGATGCAATGCAGTTGGTGCCATACGGCGGTGCCGCACGGCTGGAAGAATAAAGCGCTGCTGGTGAACTTGAACAACGTGGGGCCGGAAGCGGGCCTTGCCGGCGCCGAAGTGAGCATCGGCGCCAGCGCCCAGACCTACACCCAAGGTCCTTACTATCTGAATGCCAAGCTCAAGGTGAGAACGTTCGCGCCGAGCGGCGGCTGGCAGGCGTCCAATTGCGGTTCGCTGAGCGGCGAGGGTGGCGTGGGTAAGGATTGGATGAAGAACGTCTGCGAAAATCCACCGTGAAAACGTGGCTCGCGATGCTGAGTTCGTTGCGCCTCACGCTGGTGGGGATGGCCGGCTTGGCGGCGATGGTGCTGCTCAGTTACCGCTTTGCTGGGTTGTCGGCGTCTTGGGTTGCGTTGCCGCTCATCGTGCTCTCCATCAATCTGCTGGCGGCGCTGGTCACAAAGCCACAGTTTCGCCGCCAGGGCGGACTGCTGGCGTTTCATCTCTGCCTATTGGCCATTCTGCTGTTGACGGCGTTCGGCCTATTGACGCGCCTGCAAGGCCACGTCGAAATCGCCGAGGGCCAGGCGTTCGATTCCGCAAGCGTCGTGGTTACGGAACGGGGGCTTTGGCATCCGTGGCGCTTGGAGACCGTACGGTTCCTGCAAGGGCCGATCCAGGTGAGCTATCGACCCGAATGGGTGCGCGGCAGCACGCGCAGCCAGCTCGCGGTGCCGGACGACCAGGGTAAGTTTCATACGGCGCAGATCGGGGATACGGAATCGTTGCAGATCGCGGGCTATCGCTTTGTAACTACGTTCAATAAAGGCTACGCTGTGCTGCTGACCTGGCTCGGCGAGCGCGGCGATGCTTTGGCTGGCGCCGTACACATGCCGTCCTATCCGCTACTGGAGTGGAAGCAACAAAACCGTTGGAGAAGCCCGGCGGGCCAGGATCTCAACATCGAATTGAAACTACCCAAGCCACCCTTGGAACAAGCCTGGACACTGACAAGCGCCGGTGTCCACGGCCGTATCTTGGTGAGCGGCGCCGGCCAGCCCATCGAACTCGAACCGGGGCAGGTCCTTGCCGCCGCCGGCGGCGTGCTGCGCTTCGACGGCTTGCGCCTATGGATGGGCTATCGCATCGACTACAATCCGGCCTTGCCGTGGCTGTTTTCCGCTGCCATCGTCGGTATCCTCGGCCTCGCTTGGCACTTCTGGCGCAAGTTCTGGCGGGCGCCCTCGGCGGTTGACGATGCGCGACACCCGTTGAGCTGGCACACGTAACCCCGTGCTTGCTACTCACAAGGAGCTAGTCCATGAGCAAAATTCAATCTCACCCGACTCCCAGCCGCCGTGGTTTACTGAAACTTCTAGCGGCTGCTGGAATAACCGCAGCAGCGGGATATGTTCTTTTCGAATATGCCCCGTGGCTGGATTATGATGAACAAGCCAATCAAATCCGGAGACCTTTTGGGAAGGATGCCACGATGTCAGCACGAATGCGGGAGATCGTCCGCTATGCGACGCTTGCGGCGAATAGCCATAACACTCAACCGTGGAAGTTTGCCCTCAAGGAAGATGCTATCGAGATCCACCCGGACTATACACGCCGCTTGCCGGGTGTTGATCCTCATGATCGGGAACTATGGATCAGCTTGGGCTGTGCGCTAGAAAATTTGTTGATTGCCGCCCGTGCCGCAGGATACGAACCAGAAGTCAGTTACCCGGATGCAGCAGATTTCATCCACATTCGTTTGATAGCGGATACCCCGAAGGATAGCCCGCTGTTCGACGTTATTCCGCTGCGCCAGAACACGCGCTTGGAATATGACGGCCAAATCATCAAGAGAGATGACCTTGACCAAGTGCGGGTTTTGCCACTGGAGCCAAGCGTAGTGGTGCATTTTGTTCTAAATCCCGCTGGCTTGAAGACAGTGTTAGAGTACGTCAATCAGGGCAATCTGAATCAGTATGCCAATAAAGCGTTTGTCGAAGAATTGATTCATTGGCTGCGTTTCAACAAAAAGGAAGCCTTGTCTTCACTCGATGGCCTGTATTCGCGTTGTTCAGGCAATCCAGAAGTGCCGCGCTGGCTAGGACAGGTGTTTGTGGCTGGCGCTAAGCCGCAGCAGCAAGCCGAAGCCGATGCCAGGAAACTGCGCAGTTCTGCTGGTGCAGTTGTCATTGCTTCGGAATCGGATGACAAGACGGACTGGGTGCGCACGGGACAGGTTTACCAGCGCATGGCGCTCAAGATGACTTCCTTGAACATCAAATCGGCTTTCCTGAACCAACCGATCGAAGTGGCAGATGTTCGCGGGCAGTTCCAGAGTACCGTAGGACTCGGAAATGCTCTACCGCAGTTGCTGGTGCGCTTTGGCTATGCGGCCCCTATGCCGCGTTCTCTACGTCGCCCGGTAGACCAAGTGCTCGTGCAATCTTAGCCAGAATGCCCGTGGAGTCTAATATGGAATATGGAGTGGAAGCCCCCTTTGAATCCACCCGATTACCCACATCTCAGCCAGTCGAGATAAAAGCCACTCGATTACCTACATCTTTAATATTAAAAATCATATTGTTATGAACTGATAAAGTCCATTGGTACAGCAA